>PAQL01000031.1 GCA_002709295.1 Phycisphaerae bacterium
TCCTTGGATGTACGCCATAACGAAAAATGCCCCGGATCTTTCGATACGGGGCATTTTCTTAAACCGCGCCGCAGATTGCTAGGTTTTCACACAGTCTGTCATGCGGGGCTTTTTCGTTTCTGCCGCCATGCAGCATGGGCCGCCGTGCTTACCACGGCGGCACCGCCAGTCAGTCGTCCGACACCGTGATGTTGGGCATCGACTGCGCAATGATCTGACCGCTCTGGCTGATACGCGCGCCAACCGTACGAGCGACCTCCTGATAGATCATGGCGATCTGGCTTTCCGGATCGGCGATCACCGTCGGGCGCCCGGCGTCCGCCTGACTGCGGATCGCCATCGAGAGTGGCAGCGAGGCCAGCAGATCGACGTTGTACTGCGCCGCCAGCTTCTCGCCGCCCCCCTCACCGAACAGATGTTCGGCGTGTCCGCAGTTGGAACAGATGTGGATGGCCATGTTCTCCACCACACCAAGTACCGGGATGTTCACCTTGCGGAACATTTCCACACCTTTCTTCGCATCGAGCAATGCCAGATCCTGCGGTGTGGTCACGATGACAGCGCCGGTAACCGGCACCTTTTGCGCCAGCGTCAGCTGAATGTCGCCGGTGCCCGGGGGCATGTCGATGACCAGGTAGTCCAGATCGCGCCACGCGGTCTGGGTGATCAGTTGCAACAGCGCACCGGATACCATTGGTCCGCGCCAGACCACCGGGGTACGGTCGTCGGAGAGAAACGCCATCGACATCAGCTGCACGCCGTGGGCCTCGAGCGGCACGAAGAACTTCTCGTCGCGCACCTGTGGACGAGTGCCCTCGGCAATCCCGAACATGATGCCCACGCTAGGCCCATAGATATCGGCGTCCAGCACCCCAACCCGCGCGCCTTCACGCGCGAGCGCCAGCGCCAGGTTGGCCGCCGTGGTGGACTTGCCCACGCCGCCCTTGCCCGACGCTACCGCGATGATGTTCTTCACGCTCGCCAGTGCCGGCACCTGATCCAGGGCCTTGTGCGGCTTTACCACGCAATCGACCTGCACGTCGGCACGCGCCACCTCGTCAAGACCCTCGACCGCCATGGCCAGCATCTGTGCCCAGCCACTGCGGAACAGGCCGGCGGCATAGCCCAGCTCGAGCTGGACGCTGACGCGATCGCCCTGGATCTCGATGGAGCGCACGCAGCCGGCGCTCACCGGATCCTGATTCAGATGGGGGTCGGTGTACTGACGCAATACGGATTCCACAGCTTCGCGGGTGACAGGCATGGGTACTCCAAGAAAGACCGAGCAAAACAGACAGGCATGTTACTCCCTGGACCGAAATCGGCCCACCGGCGCGCAATGCTGGTGGTTGGACTATCGGCACGGCAAGGCGTGCGGATGAAAAAAACCGGCTGCAGCTTTATAGTGCCGAGCTTTCTCCCAGCAATTGCGACTGCAGAAGCCCATGTCCGAAGCCCGCAAGATCCTCGTCACCAGCGCCCTGCCCTACGCCAACGGCTCGATCCACCTCGGCCACATGCTCGAGTACATTCAGACCGACATGTGGGTGCGCTTCCAGAAGCTGCGCGGCAACCAATGTGTGTACGTCTGCGCCGATGACGCGCACGGCTCGGCGATCATGCTGCGCGCCGAAAAGGAAGGCATCACGCCGGAGCAGCTGATCGCCAACGTGCAAGCCGAGCACAGTGCCGATTTCGCCGACTTTCTGGTCGACTTCGACAACTTCTATTCGACGCATTCGGATGAGAACCGTGAGCTCGCCGAGCTGATCTACACGCGCCTGCACGATGCGGGGCACATAGCGACGCGCTCGGTGACCCAGTATTTCGACCCCGAGAAAGGCATGTTCCTCGCCGACCGCTTCATCAAAGGCACGTGCCCGAAGTGCGGCGCCGAAGATCAGTACGGCGACAACTGCGAGAAGTGCGGTGCGACCTACGAGCCGACCGAACTGAAAGATCCGCGCTCGGCAATTTCCGGCGCTACGCCTGTGCTCAAGGACTCCAAGCATTTCTTCTTCAAGCTGCCCGACTTCGAAACGATGCTCAAGGAATGGACTCGCGGCGGCGCGCTGCAGGACTCGGTCGCCAACAAGATCGCCGAATGGCTCGATAGCGGGCTGCAGGAGTGGGACATTTCCCGCGACGCACCCTATTTCGGTTTCGAGATCCCCGGCGAGCCGGGCAAGTATTTCTACGTCTGGCTCGACGCACCGATCGGTTACATGGCGAGCTTCCAGAATCTCTGCAAACGCCGCCCCGAACTGTCCTTCGAGGCTTTCTGGAGCAAGGACTCAAGTGCCGAGCTGTACCACTTCATCGGCAAGGACATTATCAACTTCCACACCCTGTTCTGGCCGGCCATGCTGGACGGCGCGGGCTTCCGCAAGCCGACCGCGGTGAACGTGCATGGTTACCTGACGGTGAACGGGCAGAAGATGTCCAAGTCGCGCGGCACCTTCATCAAGGCGCGCACCTATCTCGAACACCTGAACCCTGAGTATCTGCGCTACTACTATGCGTCCAAGCTCGGCCGTGGCGTCGACGACCTCGACCTGAACCTCGAGGATTTCGTGCAGAAGGTCAATTCCGACCTGGTCGGAAAGGTGGTCAACATCGCCAGCCGCTGCGCCGGGTTCATCCACAAGGGCAACGGCGGCGTGATGGTCGACGCCAACCCCGAGCCGGAACTATGGGCAGCCTTCCAGACCGCCGCACCCGGCATCGCAGATGCCTATGAGGCACGCGACTTCGCACGCGCCATGCGCGAGATCATGCATCTGGCCGACCGCGCCAACGCCTGGATCGCCGACAAGGCGCCCTGGGCCTTGAACAAGGTCGAGGGCAAGCAGGCAGAGGTGCAGGAGATCTGCGCCCTGGGTATCAACCTGTTCCGCCAACTGGTCATATTCCTCAAGCCAGTGCTGCCCAATCTGGCCGCTGCCGCCGAGCGATTCCTCAACGTCGAGCCGCTCAGCTGGTCGGACCACGCAGCGCCTCTGGCCAACCACTCGCTCAACGCCTTTACCCCACTGATGACTCGCATCGAGCCCGCTAAGATAGACGCCATGATCGAAGCCTCCAAAGAAGACCTCGCCGCCCAGGCCACCGAAGCAGTTGCCCAAGGTAACGGCGAGCTGATCAAGGAGCCGCTGGCGCCGGAAATCAACTTCGACGCCTTCGCTGCGGTGGATCTGCGCATAGCCCTGATCGAGAAGGCCGAGTTCGTCGAGGGAGCCGACAAGCTGCTGCGCCTGACCCTGGACATCGGCGACGCCAAGCGCAACGTGTTCTCGGGCATCAAGAGTGCCTATCCGGAACCGAGCAAGCTGGAAGGCCGACTGACGCTTTATGTCGCCAACCTGGCACCGCGCAAGATGAAGTTCGGCCTGTCCGAAGGCATGGTGCTGGCCGCAGGCCCGGGCGGCAGCGAGATCTACCTGCTTAGCCCGGACGCCGGCGCCAAACCTGGCCAGCGCGTCATGTAACCTGGCCCTGCGAGCCGGTCACAAAGCCGGCTCGCAGGCCTGACGCCCCATGGGAAAACCATGCGCGAACCTATCGATCCTTCACGCTGCCCGCTGTGCGGCCAGCCCAACCAGTGCGCCGAATGCGAACCCGGCGCGGAACAGCCTTGCTGGTGCGTGTCCCTGACCATTCCAGCCAGCACCCTCGACCGCCTCCCCGACGCGCTCAGAAACCGGGCCTGTCTCTGCCCCCGCTGCGCCCGCAGCGAGCCCCGCAGCGACGCCTGATGCGACTCGACCGCTACCTCGCCAGCCGCGCACAACTCAGCCGCCAAGACGTCCGCCGCCTGCTGGCCGAAGGGCGGGCGCGGGTGAATGGCAATGTCGCACTGGAGACGGATCGAGAAATACGGATCTTCGACCGCATCGAACTCGATGGCGAACTGCTGCAGCCTGGGAAAGCCGCTCGCTATTTGATGCTGCACAAGCCGGCCGGGTGCGTTAGCGCGACGCACGACACAACCCACAGGACCGTGCTGGATCTTATCGACGAACCGGAGAAGCACGACCTGCACATCGCCGGGCGCCTGGACTTCAACACAACGGGGCTGATGCTGCTCACCAACGACGGTCACTGGTCGCGGCGCCTGACCCAACCGAGCAGCCGGCAAGGCAAGGTCTACCTGGTCGAAACCGAGGACGAGATTTTGCCAGAGTGCATCCTGGCCTTTGCCAAAGGCCTCTACTTCCGCTTCGAGAACCTCACGACTCTGCCCGCTCAACTCACGCTGCTCGGCCCGCGTCAGGCCCGACTGACCCTGCACGAAGGGCGCTACCATCAGGTCAAACGTATGTTCGGCCATTTCAACAATCGCGTGACCACGCTGCACCGCGAGAGCATGGGCCCACTGCAGCTCGACCCGGCGCTCCCCGCCGGCAGCCATCGCCCGCTGACTGAGCAAGAGGTTGCGCAGATCTAAGGGCGACACCAGTTACCGGAAAAATCATCATCGCCCTTCATTTCCCCCACGCCTTCTGGTAAAAAGGCACCCGTCGCGGGCGTCGTATAATGGCATTACCTGAGCTTCCCAAGCTCATGACGAGGGTTCGATTCCCTTCGCCCGCTCCAGATTCTACGGGGCCTCTAGTGAGGCCCCTTTTTATTTGGTGACAGTAATGGCGACAGTTATCGATTGTCGGGGCCGCTGAAACTGTCACCACCGCCGGCCGTAATCATCCCCAAAATGGCAAAACGAGAGGCCGCCCTAGCGCCTGGCCGCAGCCCTCACTCCGTCGTAGACCCGCTCACAGGTAAGCCCTGCTGACCGGGATCTGTCAGCCTGGCCTGCCATTGCTCGGCCTGCCGCCTCCATTTCTCCAAGCACGTCGGCGAACACTGCGGCGGCGTTTGCCCTTGCCTGGCGCTCGCCGGCAGTTCCGGCATTGCAGGTAGCGAGCTGAGTGGCAAGCCGCCCGGCTTGCCGGCGCAACCCAGCAGCAACAGCCCCAGCATCAGCGGCAGCACGCCGCAGGTCTTCCAGTTCGTCATGGCCTTTCTGTCCTTCTGTATCGGCTACCGCCTGTTGTTTGCGCTCTACAACGCGCACCACCTGCACCGCTTGGGTCTGGTCCTGCGCGATGCCTGCTCCCAGCCGCCAGCCATTGACCTTCCAGCCCGCGGCAAAGCAGAGCACCGCCAGCAGCCCGTAAACGGTGCTGCGCTCAAATAGCGTGCCGATCATGCCAACACCTCCTGCCCCGCCTGCCACAGCGCCAGGCGCTGCGCCTGGCCATGGGTGCCGCCGTTGATGCGGCGGGTGATCCGCTCGAACTCGCCGGCATCCGCCAGTTCGTTGAGGCCGTTGCTGCTCCAGAACCAAGCGGCGGACAGTGCTGCCCATTCGGGCTGTTCGAGCAGGTCGGGGTAGTCCTCGAGGTTCTGGCCGATGGCCTCGCTGCAGATGCGATAGTTGTCGCGCCCGGTGAGCTGGATCAGCCCGCGCCCGCGGTAGCGCCAGCCGTCGCCGCTGGCGGCCGGGCCATTGCCCAGCCGATCGGCGTAGACGTGGTTGGCGATGGGCTCGGGCCGCCGCGCCAGGAGGTGCGCCAGCGCGTTGGGCTGCCCGTCGGCCGCGCGAAAGCGCCGCGGCCAGGTAGCTGCCAGACCTGCTGCGGAATAGTTGAGGTTCTCGATCAGGTGGCGGAGATGGCCAGACTCGTGGCCGACCTGGGCAATGAACGCCGCTCGCCGCACAGGGCTATCAATGCGGTAGCGCGCCATGGCTCGGTTGAGTGCAGGTACAAAAACGCCCGCGACAGGGCGGGCGTTGGGGAGGATCTGCAGCAGCTGCTGCTCGGTCAGGGGTCGCATGGGAAACTCCAGGCAAAAGAAGCCCGCGCGTGGCGGGCGTGTCAGATCAGCGGAAACCAAACAAGGTTCGCTTTCCTTTTTCGGCTGCGCGCGTCCTTCGGGCGCTTATCCGCCCGCATCCGGCAAGCTCACCACCGCCAGCGGTGCGTCGGCTTTCTTGGTGCGGCCGACCTTGGCCTTGCCCTGGTTGCCGGCTGAAATCGAGTAGCTGTCCACCCAGCTCTGTCCGGCATAGGTGCGGGTCACAGACTCCACTAGGTAGTCGCCGTCGGCGCCGGCCTTGAAGCCAGCCAGCCGCACCGTGCTTTCGGCGCCGATGTCGGCGCGCCCTATCGACGACAGGTTGCCGGAGGCGGTCGCGCGGTTGAGTCCATCCAGGCGAGATTTGGCAGCTGCCTTGGCGGCGTCCGGTGTCGGGTAGACGTGCCGGTCAACGTGCTCGCCGCCGGCCTGGGCGGCTGTGCCGTCCGGGTTGGGCAGTTCCACCACCACCTGCTTGCCGGTTTTCGGGTCGTGCGCGCGCGCCTTCACTTTCGCGAACGCGGCGCGATCGGGGAATGTCAGCTGGTAGCTGGCGAGATCCTGCGGGGTCAGCGTCACGGCCGGCACTGCCTTGCCTGTGGCCGACTTGCCGGAGTCACGCGGCAGGACGATCAGCTTGCCCTCCTTCACCGTCGCGGTCGCGCCGTGCTGGCGGGCCAGGCGGGTAATGAAGTGCAGATCGGATTCGCCCTGCTGGTCAGCGCGCGGAACCTCGGCCTCGACGCTGCAGGCAGGCTCCCACCCGTTGCGCGCGGCGACCGTGGCGACAATGGCCGCGACCGTCGTCGATTCATACGCGACGCTGCGGGTGCTGCGCGCGTCCTGGCGCATGTCGCTCGGCTTGGCGCGAATGGTGATCGTGGACGGCGGGCCGGACAGTTCGATTTCATCCACGGTGAAGCTGCCCATCGGCGCGAGCGCCTGCCCTCGCCAGCCCAGAGCAACGCGAAGGACCGCGCCCTTGGGCGGAAACTCGACGCGGCCGTCCCGGTCATCGAGGCGAATCTCCAGCTCATCCGAGTCGAGCCCCGCCTTGTCGGTGATGCGCAGCTCGAGCAGGCGGTCGCGCAGCAGCTCGGTGATGTTCTCTTTGTTGGCGATCAGTTCGAAGTCGGCTTGCATGCTTGGCCTGCACGGTCAGTTGCGAAATTTGTTCAGGAACAAAAGAACCCAGCGCCGGGCTGGGTTCAGTGGTTGCCGAGGGGCGTCGGGGCTATTGCTCAAAATTGAGCATTAGCTTCAGCAGGATGTTACGCGGCTTGCTGCATGCGCTGCGCCACGGCGGCCAGAATGCCGGGCAGCAGCCGCTGAGGCGGGCCGGATGGGTCCGCGATCCAGTCGGCGAGGTGCTCGACGTTGGCCAGCACCGCACACTGCGGTATCTCGCGCAGCGTGATGCGGCCCCGCTCGTCCAGGTGGCAGAGGAACCGGTTGTTGCCGATCATGCCGCGCAGCAGCTCGGCGGGGTCGCCGCTGCCCTGCGGGATGGGCGGTGCAGGCTGTTTGCCCTGCAGCTCGCCAAGCGTGCGGGCGAGCCAGCTACGCCAGCGGGCGCCGCGCTCGTGCTCGGCGTAGTCGCTTGCGCGAAAGGCCGCGGAGGGCGAAAGGAAGTTCAGCGACTGGCGCCCGCGCTTGGTGGTGCACACCTCGGTACGCGAGGCGGCGCGGGTGATGCGGTCCGAGGAGCGCAGGCCCAGCGCGACAGCCACATTGGCGGCGGCGAACCAGGGCTGGCCGTCACGCATCACCACCCGGATGCGCTTGCCTTCGAAGGCTACCTGGTCCCAATCCTCTGCCGGCAGGGTGGCGATGCGGGGCGCGGCGCTTTCCACCTGCGCCGCCTCTAGCTGGTTGAAGGCATCGATATACGCCTCTTTGAACTTGGCCGCCTCTTTGCCAGTAAAGCCCATGCAAAGGAAGGTGAAGCCGTCGCGGGTCATGCGAACCACGGGATACTTGGCTACGCCGCCATTGGGCTGCTCGATTGATTGAGATGCTTCCGCAAAATTGCGGAGGCGAAACTCCGGCGAACAATCCAGGCTCCGAATGCGCCTCAGCACATCGTCATGACGCTTTCCGAAGCGCTCCGCCACAGCAAGGCTGGTGGTCATAGGTCGGCCGTCTATCAGCTCCACCGCAGCATTGATGTGTTGGGCTGGCGTGTCCCATGTAGGGGTTGTGTTGCCGGTGTGTTGGGTTGTGGTAGTATCGACCATGACGTTATTCCTAGTTAGTTTGATGTCACCTGAAGCCCTGGCCTGTCCGCCGGGGCTTCTTTCTTTCAGGCTACTGCCTGCTTGCCTTGCATTTCCCGCCATTTGAATCCCTCCTCGATCAGCAAACCCAATTCTGCGTTTAGGCTGCGGCGGCTATTCCGCGCCTCGTTTTCTGCGCGCTCACGAATGTCATTGGCTAGTCGCAGCGGGTAAGGAGTTCTTCTTTTCGATTCCATAGGCCACCTCCTGAAAGTGAATCTATTAGATGTCACATGCATGATAGATGTCAAATAGATTCTTTGATGGCAAACTGAGTCATTGCGCATACTGCAACTCGTAGAACCGTTAATCCCTGAGCTCGAATGAACGAGAAGAAGCAGCAAACCGCCTACCCGCTACGCATGCCCAAAGAAACGCGGCAGCTTCTTGAAAACAGCGCTAAGGCGGGTGGGCGGTCTTTACACGCTGAAATTATCCAACGCCTGCAGGCGACCATTGATCTTGATGAGCTCATGGCTGAAATGCAGACGGGCACCTACGCCGATGTGGGCGAGATGCTGGAGTCGGTGCTGGCCGACAACAACCTCATGACGGCCAGGGGTGAGCAGACCTTCGGCACCGCCTATTCGATGCTCGACCGGTTGCTTGATGAAAAGCTCGCACCCATCCGCGAAACGCTGCTGGAGGTCAAAAGCTACGAGAAGCGCGGCGACAAGCCCTCCCCCACTACCAAGAAGCCCATCCGCAAGACGTCCCGGCCGCTGGGCATGGAGCAGGACGAATGGGAGGCCAGGCGCGCTGCCAGTCGGGAGCCGCGCGACGAGTAACGCTGCGATTCCCGGTCCCCCGATTTGGGGGGCGGGCAGCAGTTCAGCGCTTGCTGATCAGCAAATCTTTCATAAGGGCATGCTCGATTTCCTGGGTGGTTGGCAGGTGGTAGGCCAGCACCTCCGCGACGATCTCGGCGGGCAAATTGGGCAGATGAGTCTGCCAGTAAAGCTTGGCGCGGGGCCTGTCGATACCCCCACGCATCTGCATCTCGATGCCCTTGCGCACGATGTCTTTGTGCGCCTGCTCTTCTTCCCTTTGCTTGCATTGTTCTGGAGTGATCATGTCGGCATCCAATATCGAGCGGTTTGATGAGCTGACGGGGCGGGTGCTGGCTGCGCTTTACGCGGCCTTCCCCGTACCTGTTGCGCTATGCCCCGACCTCTTTGTGAGCGAAGCTTCGCGCATGGATGACTTCCTTGGGATGCCAGTGGCGACCGAGGAAGCCGAGTTCTGCGACGCCACCATTTGCTGGCTGGCAACAGCGGGCTACTTGCACTTCCAAGAACGTGATCCCGAGCTGTTGCAGGGCTTTGCGGGCGTGGTGCTGACAGCCAAGGGGCTTGAGCTGTTGAAGGCCATACCCGATAGCCTGGGCGGGTCGTTCGGCGAACGCCTGCGCGATGCAGCTGCGGCTGAAGGGCGGGAGGGCCTGCGCGCGCTGGCTTCCCAGGTGCTGGGCGCTGGTATTGCGCTGATGCTGAACTAGGCCCTGGCTGCCGCTACGACCACAACCGCACGGTCTCGGACTTCTGCGCTGGCAGATCCGGCAGCAGGATCAGCTGGCCGGCGCTGTACGGCTGCGGCACCGAGGACAGGCCCGGGTTGGCCGCCAGCACCGCTTCCACGGTGCCGGTGAGGTGGCCGTAGTGGCGGTGGCAGAGGGTGTCGAGCACGTCGCCGTCAGCGGTTCGCGTAATCGTCGCCATAGCGCTTGAACTCCAGTGTGAATTGCTGCTTGAGCGGGGCGCCGTCGGCGGTGATGGAGCCCTGTTCCTCTTCGATCTGCACCAGGTACCAGCGGCCCAGGGCATCGCCGTAGCCGGTGGTCAGCTGCAGCGGTGATTGCTGGGCGCCGATACGGCGCAGGGTGTCGAGCTGGCGAGCGCCGGCGTCGGTCTTGGTGTAGATGGCACCGCTGACGCTGATCGTCTCGCCGCCCTTGTTCACCGCCTGCAGGGCTTCCTGCCGTTGCAGGCGTTCCTGCGCGGCCACGTTGAAGCTGGTGGTGCGACGCAGCGAGTCGTACGCGGCCGTGCTAAGTCCGAAGAAGAACTTCTCGCCGGTCGATTCGGCGGTCAGCACGAGCAGGTGCGAGCGGGATGAGGATGCGGCGGGCGCGATGGGCAGCATCGGCGAAGCCAGGCTGTTGACTATCGGCACCGCCGTTGGCTTGCCGGTTAGGCCATCCATCACCGTTGCGAAATTGTTGCGCAGCGCATCCATCGCTGCGCCCGGGAGCGCCATTGTCTGCTGCTTTAACGTAGTGAGCGTGCCGCTGAAGTCGGAAAAAACCGGTGCGAGCTTGGTGGCGATGGCGGCGCCAGCTTCGCCCGCAGCATTCGCGGCGGCCATGCCTTGCGAGATCGACGCTTCGGCGGTTGATAGCGCCCGCAGGCCACGAGTTATCTTGCTTGCCTGCTCGCCTGGCAGAAAACTCAGGTCTACCCCTTTGGCCGCGCCGATGGCGCTCCGCATCGCATCGGTCGACCCGACCAGATCGAGGCGCGTGGCCGAGGCAAAAAGATCGGCAGCGGCGGCCTTTCCAGATTGTGCGGCGGTCACGGTAGCGCGCATCCGCTCACCGCCAGCGGCGGCAAGCGAGGCGGCGTGCGACAGGTTGCTGATTAGTTCCATGACGCTTCCTTAGTTTGGCAGCGGTTACACATGCGCGACATCGAACAGCTGGGCACGCTGCTGCTGCGCGCTGAACGAGTCGAACATCTGCTTGAGGTGCGGCATCAGCTCATTGGCGACAGTGCGCGGGTCTTTGACGTCGCCCTGCACCGTCAGGCTGATCTGCGGGGCAAAGCTGAGATTCGCTGGTGGCGGGGGCGCGGCGGGTGTTGCAGCCTGCGCTGTAACGGCTGCAGCTTCAGCGGCTTTCGGGGCGGGCGGCTCATCGGCGCCGAACGCTTTCTTGCCGAGCCAGCCGCCCAGTTTGTCGCCGCCGAACGAGCCAATCGCGGCGCCGATCAGCCCGCCGGCTGCAGCGCCGAGGGGCCCGGCCAGGGCGCCCATCATCGCGCCTGCCTTGGCGCCGGCCAGGCCGCCGGCGAGCGTGCCCGCGGCGCCACCGTAGCCTTCGGCTTTTTCGTCGCGCGTTGTGGCAGTGGTAGCCGTGTTGTATACCCCAGCAACGGCACCAAGCACGGCCAGCCCGCCGCCGAGCTTGCCGCCACTTTTGCCGAGAAAGCTCAAGGCTTTGCCGAGCATTCCGCCACCGGCCTTGCCGGCCTTGGTCTTGCCGCTGATCGAGTCCAGCACGCCGCCGCTTGGCCAGTTGGTCACGACCACGCGCTGTGCATCTTCGCCGCCCAGCAGTGCGCCCGCTGCCGCACCGGCCTTGCCGCCAAATACCTTGCCGACCACGTTGCTGACGGCAGATCCGGTGCCGCTGCCGCCGCCTGAGCCGCCCCCGAGTAGGGCGCGGCCCATCTTCAGCGCGCCGCCAGCCATCTTGAGGGTGCCGATGGCCCCGACTAGCGAGGCCACTCCCGCTGCAGCCACCAGCGAGCCGCTGGCCACCATTGGGTACTTTTCGGTCAGGCTGGCCATTCCCGCCGCAACGGCGCTGATACCGTCTGCGGTGAAGTCCGTGATCGGGCGGATGGCGTCGCCGATTTTCAGCATTAGGTTGCCGAACTGGTCGCCGGCTTCCTTCCACTTGTTCTGCGATGCGTCGCGGCGGTCGTTAAGATCCTTCTCCAGCTTGGCCTGACCGTCGGCGCTCTTGATGGCCTTGAGGTTTTCCTGGGTGAGCTTCTTGTTCTGGATCGCGGCGAGCGCGGCTTGCTTGGCCTGCTGGTCACCGATGAACTCGGTCAGGCCGGCCATGGACAGGTAGCCGTCCAGCATCTTCTGCCGGGCGGCAGGGTCTTCGGTGGCGGCGATCTGCTCCTGGATCTTCGCGAGCTGCTTGGCTTTCTCCGGGTCGGTGCGCTGCATCGATTGTTCGATCAGGCCGATGAACGCCGAGACCGGGTCGTAGCCCTTGGCGATGGCGGCCTGCATCGAGCCGTCGTAGTCGATGCCCTGGTCCTCGAAACGCTTGCGGGTGTCCTGTGCAGTGATCTTGCTGAACAGGTTGCGCAGGTTGTTCGCCGCTTCGTCGGCGCTGCCGGCGGCTTTCATCTGCGTTTGCAGCATGTTGGCGAGGCCAACGGTCGCGGCCTCGCCGCTGATGCCGAAGCCGGTCATCTGCGGCATCAGGGTGGCGAAGTGGCGCGCCATGTCCTTGGCTTCGAAGCTGCCCAGGTCGCCGGCCACGGCGATATTGCCGAGCGCCTTTTCCATGCCCTTGGCATCGGTGACGCCGGCCTGCTTGAGCGCGAGCACCATCGCCGAGACGTCACTGGCGCCGGCGTTCTGGCCGACCGCGAACTTGGCGATCAGGCTGGCGAAGCCGGCGGCGTCCTTGATTTCCATGCCGCCGGCCACCAGCTGGTTGACGGCCTCTGCCAGTTCGTTGCGATCCATGCCGTTCGCCGAGGCGTCGCGGCGGATGGATTCGGCCAGGGCGGTTTCCTCACCCGTGCGGGCGATGCCGCCCTTGATGGCGATGTCGCGGATGATGGCCTGGTAGTTGGCAGCGACCATGGTTGGCGCGGCAGCGGTCGCGGCCACGGCGCCGCCGATCTGCATCGCCTGTCGGCCCTGCGCCAGGCCTTCGCCGAGCTGCGCGCGGCCGGCCTCCATCATCTCGGCGCTGCGCGCGGCGCGTGCGAGTCGGGTGTACTCCTTTTCCAGCCGACCGACCGATACGCCGTGCTCCTTCAGCCGGGCGACGTTGCGGGCGTGCAGATCCTCGAGGCGCTTGAGGCCGCTGCCGCCCTGCTGCACCGTGCGGACCATTTCGCGGCGCAGCTCGATTGTCTCGCCCACCAGCCGATGCAGGCCGCGGGTCTTTTCTGCGCGTGCGCGCAGGCCATCCATGCCGCGCGTGGTCTCGCCAATCGCGCGGCCGAACGAGGAGGCGACGGAGCCGCCAATGACGACGCCGAGCGCTATGCCTTTGCTCATGGGTACTCTCCGCAGGAGTGCGATTGCGTCAGCCGCCCAGCCACCAGGCGGCGTCGCACAGGGTCAGCCGGTCGATCTCCGACGGCTGGAAATGCAGCTCGGCCGCCAGGCGTCGAGCGATATGGCGCAGCGAATCAGGCGTCGACGTTATCGGACACAAGGCGAAAATAGCCCTCCTGGAGCCGGCCGTAATCGCGCAGCGTGAGCCGCTCGATATCGGCCACGCCGCACTCGGCGAGGGTGGCGAACAGCTGGATCTCCTTCGCTTCGTCGTCGTCCTTGTTGAGCTTGTTGGCGGCGCGCATGTCGCCGATGGTCGGGCTGCGCAGGGTGATACGGTCGACGCGCACGCCGTTGAGTTCGACCGGCTTGGACAGCTGGACGATGGCGGCGTCGGCGCCGAGGGTGAGCCACTCGGGCAGCGGCTTGTTGGTATCGGTCATGCGTCAATCCTCGAAGAGATGGGCCTGCGCTGCAGGCCCGGAGTGGGTCAGAGGCCGATGGCGGCGCGCTCGGCTGCCGCTTCGTCGTTGCCGTTGATGATCCGCACGCAGTTGAGCGGGTCCATTTCGTAGACGACCTGGCCGTCTACCTCGAGCTTGTAGTAGCTGGGCGCCAGGGTGAACGTCGACTCGCCCTTCTCGCCCGCCACCCAGCTGCCCATGTCCAGCTCTTCGAGCATGCCGCGCAGGGTGGCGACCGCCGGGGTGATGTTGCCCTTCTGGTCTTTGTAGGCGCCGCGGAACGTGCCGTTGAACGAGGTGTCGTCCGCCAGGCCGAACATGCCGAGCAGCTCGCGGTCAACGCCGGTGACCTTGAAGGAGCCGTCGAGCATTTCCATGCCCATGCCCATCTTCACCGGGCCGTCCATGCCGCCAGCGCGGTGCTCTTCGGTCTTGCGGCGCAGCTTTGGCAGTACAAGTTCGGTGACGCGCCCGGAAAAGCTGCGACCGTCGACGAACAGGTTCATGTTGGTAAGTACTTGAGGAATCATCGCGGGGTCAGCTCCTTAGCTGTTGGTGTCGAGCACTTCAGTGATCCACTGGTTGGTAACCTCGACGCGGAACTGCGGGTTCTCGGCCGGCGGCACGTCGGTGAAGCGGATGTTCCAGTACACGCGGCCCTGCTCCAGTTGGCTTGCGGTGTTCAGCTCGGTGTCCGGGTAGACCTCGAAGTTGATCAGCGCGCCCTGGTTCTTCAGGTCGCGCATGAAGGCGTTGAGGCCCTCGGTCACGTCCTTCACGTAGGTCTTTGTGATGGAGCGGTCGACAGCCCACTTGTGGCCGTAGAGGATCGCGTCCATCACGATATCCACGGTGCGCACGCGGGTGACGAATGCCCACTTCGGGTCCGCGCTCAGCGTGCGGTTGCCCCACAGGCGGAAGCCGCCGTCGCGGATCACCGTCGCGATGTTCGCGGCGTTGAGCAGGTTGGCGCGGCAGGTGTCGTCGCCATCGAGGAACTCGATCGGGCGGGCAGTGCCGACGATGCCGGTGATTTCCTTGTTCGACGGGCTCGCCCAGAAACCGTAGCGTGCGTCGGTCTGCGCGAACAGGCCGGCGACATACGCGGACGCCGGGGCATGCGCCTCGCCGTTGGCAGTGGTGTCCCAGAACTTGACGCCCGGGTCGACCATGTAGATGCGCTTGCTGCCGAAATTGCCGGCATAGGCGATGGCCGCTTCGTCGTCCGTGTTGGGGCCGTCGACGATGGCGATGGCCTTGAGCTTGGCGGCGATGCCGTCCATTGCAGTCGCGACCGCCTGAGTGCTGGAGTGGCCTGGGGCGATCAGCAGGCGGGGCTGCGCGTTGTAGCGCGACTTGCCGTCCAGCAGGGCCTGCAGGCCGGTGCGGGCACCGGTTTCGTCGATGCCGCCGATGATGGCGCTGGTGGTCGCGGCGTCATCGATGCCGGCCTCGATGCCCACCGCCACGATCACCGCGCTGGACTGCTCGTAGATCGCCCGGGCCGCCTGGGTGATGGGCGCATCGGCGCCGAACGCGGCAACCGCTTCGCGGTAGCTGGTCAGCAGCACCGGGTCGTTCGCGCTGCGCAGGCCAGCGCCGGCCGTGAACAGACCCACAAGACCGATGATGGAGCTGGTCGGGATGGCGATCGGGCGCGGGCCGGTGTCGACCAGCGTGACGGTGACGCCATGGAAAAACGATGTCTGGGCCATGTGGCCTCCTTTATGACGGGCAATAAAAAACCCGCCGGGGCGGGTGTTTGGGGCGAATCGTTACGCTCAGCCGACGCGGTACTCGGCCGGCAGGTGCCGGCGCTGCCGCTCGGCCTCGTATGACGTGCGGCAGTGGTCGCGGTCCCAGAAAAACAGCCGGTCGATGCGGCGCCAGGCGTTGGACTGGGCGCGCAGGCGCCAGGCGCGGGCGCTCAGGGTTTCGTCGGCGTAGCCGAAGCCGTCGCCCTTGATCCAGACGACGGTGTTGGCTACTTGGTCGATGGCGATCAGCAGCTGTTTCACGCCGGCGCCCCTGCGAGCAGCTCGCGCAGCGCCGGGATCGCGCCGACGGCGTCGGCGTCCTGCGCAGCCTCGAGCAGGTCTTCGATGCGCTGGCGCGCGCCGATGATGGCGCCGCTGGCCTGGGCGTAGGCGTCGGCTTTGGTGAGCACTCGCGCGGCGAGGTCGACGCGGTCGATGCCGCGTGCAGACGCCAGGGCGTCAAGCAGTGGCGTGGTGGCGGTCTCGTCGGCCTGGATGGCTTCGGCGTCCTTGACCTGCTGCGGCCACGAGCTCACCTCGCGTTCCGGGTAGCTGACAGACAGCGTGGCCAGCAGCTGGTCTGCATCGATGCGGGCCGCTGCTGCGCGTTCGGCGCGGGCGGCGTCGAGCTGCGCCGCTTCGCTGGCGGGCAGGTCCAGCGTGGCAAGCAATTCGGCTGCAGCGGCATCGCAGGCGGGCAGCTCCTGCGGCTGGCCGTGCTGCTGCACGCTGACGAAGTAGCCGGCCGCGCGGTAGTCGGTCGGCACCTGCCAGACGTGGACACGGGCGGCCTGCGGCAGGTGCGGCAGTGGCTCGCTGTGGTCGCCGATGGTGAGGGTGTGGTTTTCGATTGTCGGGTTCATGACTCAGCTCCGGGTCAGGGCGAATTCGTTCAGGATTGCAGCGGTGGTGTTGTGGGCATTGCAGTGCTTGGCGTAGGCCAGGTAGCTCATCAGGCGGGCGCGAGCGCGGTCGGCGTCGAGCACGCCTGCGCCGTACAGCGCGCGGGTGCGGGCGAGCAGTTTGCGGGCGCGCTTGATGTTGCGTTTGCGCGGTAACCGGTGGGTGGCCCAGGTGCGGTAGCCGCAGAAGTCCACGCCACAGGGCGCCGGCAGGATGCAGGTCTTGGGGTTGAGCCGAAGGCCTAGGCGCGTGACTTCGTCCTCCAGGGCGACGAGCGTGGCGTGGGCGGCCTGCTTGGTCGGCAGGACGATCACGGTGTCATCCATGTAGCGCACGTAGCGGCCCACGCCGCAGTGGTCGATCATGTGGTGGTCCAACTGGTCGAGCAGCACGTTCGCCGATAGCTGGCTGGTCAGGGCGCCGACGGGCAGGCCCAGGCCGTCGTCGTGGCCGTAGCCGCGGGCGATGGCGCGCCACAGCGCCAGGGTGCGCGGGCAGCTGATCACCCGGCGGATGGCGGCGAACAGCACGTCGTGGTCGATGCTGGCGAAGTAGCTCTTGATGTCGGCCTTGATGAGGTACGGCTTGGTGCTCTCGCGCTGGGCGGCCCGAATCATCTGCTGCACGGCGCGGCAGGCGCGCTGCGAGCCCTTGCCGGCGCGGCAGGCGTAGCTGTGATGGATGAAGCGGCGCTCGAACAGCGGCTCCACCACCCGCACCAGGGCGTGGTGCACGATGCGATCGGCAAACGGCGGCGCCTGGATGTCGCGCAGTTTGGGCTCGTGCACACGGAACTCGCGCGCCCTGCCCGGCCGCCAGCTGCCCCACACCAGATGGTTGTGGATGTTGAGCAGGTTTTCCTCAAGGTTGATCGAGAACAGCGCCACCTCGCGGCGATACCGCTTGCCCCGGCGAGCGGCCAGGTAGGCCGCCATCAGGTTGTCGAAGTCCGCGATCTGGTCGTACAGGTGTGCATGCGTGATCGGCACGCTCCCTCCTTGTTGAGGCCGGTGGCCACGTTCGGCCCTCGTGGCGCTACTTGCCGCCACCGGCAGTTGATCTTCGGCGCAAAGCGCCAGGACAGACGCCCCGAAGGAAAGGCGCTGGAAGGCAGCCCGTGGGCTGCCAGCTTCTGGCCGTGTCATTCGTTCGCCAGGCGGGCACCGATGTTGCTGTTCGTGTTCGACGTCGAGTTGTTGACGTTGACATACCACAGCCCCGCATTCGCGGCGTTGTTCCAATTGCCGCCCGCGATCGGGAAGTACTCGCACTATTGAGCGTCTGCCCTTGTTGCTCATTTCTGCGCCGCCTTCAGCCAGCCGCCCACCATCCGTCCGATCTGGCCGACATGTTCGGACCAGACCTGGTAGCGGTGGGCGTTGATGTATTGCAGGCGCAGGCTCTTGCGAATCCAGCCGCGGAGCACCTCGATCTCGACGTCGAGATCCTTGAGGGTGCTCTGCTTGTGGTATCGCTTCCAGGCAGTGATGGTCAGGCGCTGGATCTTGTTCAGCGACTGGCGGATCTCCGCGCACAGCAGGTGTCGCTCGAGCTTGGGGTACTGCAGGAGTGCCGCATGGCTGTACCCCTCCAGATCCTCGAGCCGAGCGAGCAGCTGCGCGTAGTGATGCGCCGGCCCTGTCGGCGGGCTCTCGCCCGCCTTCTCATGACTCAAGAGGCCAGACACATCACACCTTCGCCAGGCGGGCACCGAGGTTGCTGTACGTGTTCGACGCCGAGCTGCCGACGTTGACACACCACAGCCCCGCATCCGCGGCGTTGCTCCAACCGCCGCCCGCGACCGGGAAGTACTCGCCCGACGTCGACATGTACTGCAGGTCCGGCGCGGTGGCATTGCTGTTGCTGGTCGGGCCGGTGTCGCCGAGGAACACATCCTCCAGATCCCAGCCGGCGCCCTGGCCGTCCATGAAGGTGGTCGGGTAGATCGGCCCCGTTGCAGCTGCGCGTGCCTTGGTGCTGACCCAGCTCTTGTTGCCGTTCTGGTCCCACAGGTTGACCGCGCCGTTGACCGTCTTGAGCCCGTCCATCCACTGGTACACGTTGCCCCACAGCCCGACGATGCCCCGGTAGCTCGCCTGCGCCACATCCGTTGCGTCGACGTTGGCGGCGGCGGATGCGTTGACGCGCCCTTGCCCGGTCTTGGTCTGGCTGTCCATGGTTGCGTTTTCGACCAGGTACAGCCACTGGATGGCCGACCAGTGGAAGGCGCTCCAGAGCATGAAGCCGGTCACGCCGCTGACGTTGCGGGCGTTTGCATCGGCGATGAACTGCGTCAGCGAGCGGCTGACGGCCGGCAGCACGCCGGCGACCGAGGCGAGCTTGCTGCTCTGCAGGCTGGCCTGGTACTTGCCGATGTAGATCTGATCCAAGTCCGCGCCGGCGTTGCGGAACGCCGGGTGCAGGCGGTAGCCCGAGACCGGCTGGTCCGACACCCACCAGGCTTCCTTACCCGCGTTCGCGCCAGCCGCGATGGTGGCGCGGCGGATGTAGAACTTCGGGATGCGCACCATCGCCTGGCCGTCGATGGTGACGTCCTGGATGCCGCCGAACACCGGGTGGGCGTTGAAGTAAGACGTCCCTGGGGCCGTGACAGTGGCGCCGTCAGCATCCACATAGGCCCAGGTGCCGCCATTCCCGCCGGTGGTGATCAGCGCCACGCCGGCGACGTTGGCGAAGGCCTGCTTGGTGGTGATCTTCACCTCGCTCGAGTACTCGGACCAACCGCGGCTGCTGCCCTTGTGCCGGGCGCGCAGGTAGTAGGCGTTCTGGCCTGCCTGCAGCACGCCGGCCGGCAGCGTGCGGGACAGCCTGTTGGTCACGTCTTCGCCTGAATCCCACAATGGGGCTTCCCACGTCCCTGTCGAGGTGCGGACTTGCCACTGGGTGGCGGCGTGGGTATCGGTGGCGCCGACAACGGCGAAGGCGCCGGTCTGCAGGGTTGGGGTTTCACCGATGTCGGTTGCGTTGTTGGCCGGGGCGACCAGTGCCGGTGCTGCGACGTAGGCGAAGCTCGCAGCAGTGGTGAAGTTGCTTGCCGCGGACCAGTCAGACCAGAGGCCGGAGGCGTCCTGCACGCGACCGCGAACGTGGTATTGCGTGCCGGTGTTGAGAATGCCGGCGGGCAACGTGTACGACAGGCCGGCAGGGAGCGCGCCGGAGTCATGGGTGATAGTGGTAAAGGTCGCGCCGGTCGACAGCTGGAATTGCAGTCCCGCCTGGGGGGTGCCACCCGGGCTGGCGTAGCTGCCAATCGCCAGGGTCGGGCGCTCGAAGATGCCGGTGGCGCCGTTCGCGGGAGAGCTTATCGCCGGGGCGCTTGGCCGCATTGCTGGGTTGGTGAAGCCGCCGAGGCCGGTGGCCGCGGAGATCGCGACGATGTGACGGACGACTATCGGCTCGCCCTCGATGTCGAGGCGCAGGGAGCCGTCGCCGCGCATCGGCAGGATGTACTCGTAGTCGGCGAAGCCGGCGGGGATGTCGCCACCCTGGCGGCGCACCGACCAGACGCGCTCGGTCCACGCGGCGTGGTACTGGTCGCGGAAGTACAGGCGGGCCTCGCCGCTGTTCAGGCTGCGGCGGATGATGACCGCGCCGCCCTCGATGTCGGCGCCGATGTTGACCGGGCGCGACAGCCAGATGTCGCCGACCGCGCCCTCGGCGTAGGCGGCGCCCTGCTGGTCGAGCGAGCAGCGGGTCAGCACGCCGCCGGCGAAGCCGCGGGTCAGGTTGCTGGCCACGCGGATGCGGTTTTCGCTGAGGATGGTCACGCACTGGATCAGCAGCGAGCCCTCGGCGTCGGACAGGACGTAGAACTCGCCCGGGCGCAGCTGGGCGGTGCTCTGCACGTCGACCGAGTCGTCGCCGCTGACGGCCTGCAGGATCGGGGTGTCGATGGCGTCGATCAGGGTGAAGCCCGGCGCCCACAGCTCGAAGGCGATGCGGTTGTCGCGGTAGAGCCAGTCGAGCGTGACGGCGCGTTGCACGGACACGTTGCTGGTTTCTTCCAGGGAGCCCACGCGTTCAGCGACCTCGGTGATGCTCAGGCCGGTGCTTTCGACGGCCTCGCGCAGCCAGACGTCGTTGTTGATCAGGACGTTGTAGTTGGGGTTCCAGGTGTCGGGGTGACGAGGATCGGTGGTCTCCAGCTGGCGGACGTGGTCCTGGAAAGTCGGGGTGCCGGTGATGTTGGCCATGTTGAACCTCAGTATTGGAAGATGATTTCGAATTCGAGCTGGGTCTCAGGCTCGAGCTCTTTGGGGGTCAATACGCGGCGCCCCATGAGGGTGCCCTCTTCATCGAACACGCCCACCTCGCGCAGGGTGTTGGCGCCGGCCTGGGTGCCTGAAAGCACGCCGGTCACGGTAAGCACCGGGCCTGCCGTGGTGTTGACGGTGGGCACGCGCAGCCATTGGGCCGCAAGCGCGGTGTCGCTCAGCGTGTAGGGCGCGTCGCCTGATCCGAAGCCGAGCTCGGCGGCGCGGGGCATCTGCCCGCCTTCGGCGGCGCGTAGCGCGACCTTGGTGCGGTAGGCGGTGGTGGCGGCGATTGCGATCGATGTCACTAGATGGACTCCTGTATCACGGACGATCCGCGGCGGATGCGGACAAGGCCGCGGTGGTGGATAAGTGCCGGCCCTTGGCGCTGCCCGAGGTTTGTGGTGCCGTCGAGCATGGCGTCAGGGGTTTGCAGCGTCGGGTACCAGAGCGCGCCGCGGCCATCGAGCGAGCCGTAGCCGTCGAGCGTTTCGCCGGCCACGGTGAAGCGGCCATCCAAATGCGGGTCGTCGTCGAGGCTTTCGGGTGGCTCGGCGATGTCGCCGCCGAAGCCGAATTCCGCGGGGCGCACGGTGCCGCGAACGGCGATCGCCAGCTGGCCGGCGTCGAGCGGTTCGCCCTCGGGGCGGTAGCCGCAGAGGTCTCCGGCGCCGTCGAGCGCGCCTTGGCCGTCGAGCGAGTCCGGCGCGTTCTGCCCGCCAATGGGCCCGCAGCCGTCGAGCGTCTCGAAGCCGGCGACCTGGAAACGACGGCAGTCGGCCAGGCGGACGCGGGCGCGAACATCCATTGCGGCCAGCGTGACGCGTGAATCGAACTCGAACAGCGCGGCGATGATCAGGGCGATCAGTTGGCTGCGCGCGGGCGCGTAGGCGTTGCAGATCGCAACCGCCTCGCGCTGGCGGGCGCGGCTCCAGCTGACCTCGCCCACATTCAGGCGTACCGCGTATTCGGCCCAGCTGCGGGTGGTGAAGCGAAATTCACCGGCGGGCGCCGAAAGGTCGCCGCCGCCGTCGAGTGCTCCGTCGTTGTCGAGCAGGCCGCCGCCGGCGGCAAGCCACTGTTGATGCAGCTGGCGGTGCTCGATGAGCGTCGAATCGGTGTAGCCGGCGCCCGCGAGGGCTTGCTCGACAGCCCAGGGTGTGCCCTTTTTGCGGTGCCAGGCGATGCTGCCGGCAACAGTCGCGCGCTTGCGTTCGGTCGGCCACGCGTCGTCCCACACATCAACGGACAGCGCCCAGGCGGGCCAGGGCAGGTGTGGCTCCGGGCAGGTCGCCGGATTCCAGAGCGCTCGCGCAGCCTCGGGGTCAAGGCTGGCCAGGCTCATGGCTTCGGCCAGTGCGCGTTCCAGTTCAGTGCTGTTCGCTGGCAGCAGGCTAGACATCGGCGCCCTCCTGCACGCTGAGGCTTAGTTCGCCGAGCAGCGGTGCCTGGGTGTCATCGCAGATCAGATCGGCCAGCGGCGCCTGCAGCGCGACGCGCATGACGCCGGGCTGATGCAGGGCGGCATAGATGCCCGACAGCGTTGCGTCATAGCCAAGACGGTGGACGCTCTGCGCGTAGGCCTGCGCGGCTGCCCGCGCCGCCTCGAGCACCGGGCCAGCAGAGGGGCCGGGATAGAGTGTCAGTGTCGCGCGGATATCGAAACGGCGAACCGTGGCGGCGACGACTTCAACCGCATCGTTCACGCTGCGGCGGTCGCGGGCCGAAAGATGCGCTTCAGCCATCTGCAGCAGCTCGGCGCTTGGTGCGCCATCGCCTTCCGCCGCCAACAGCACGACCCGAACCACGCCGGGGTCGGGGCGCAGCACGGCGGCATCGGCGACGCCGGCGACCGACAACGCGTGGAAGCGGTACGCCTCGAAAGTACCGCAGCTGGTGTAGCTCTCCGGCGCGAGCTGGACGCGGCGTCGAAGGCTGGCATCCGATTCGTAGGTCGGCGGAACGGGCGGGCTCGCCGCTGGATCTCCGGGGGAGATCATGAGGCGCTCGACCCCGAATGGTGCGGCGAGATGCTGCAAGTCGGACCCGGCGGCGTAGGCCAGCATCACGGCGCGGGCGGCGTCGTTGATGCGGGCGCGCAGCTGTACCTCGCGGTAAGCAGCCAGTTCCAGCAGCTTGATCGCCGGGTCCGACTCGACCAGTGCGCCGAAGTCGGGGTAGAGGCTGGCGAACTGGTCGGCGATATCCTGGTAGATCACCTCGTAATCGAGGCTCTCGACAACGTCCGGCGGCGGGAGCAGCGACAGGTCGATCATAGGGTCAGGTCCAGGTTGACGGTGCTGCCGAGGTATTCGCCGACCAGCGTCATGCTGATGCGGCCGTTTTCGATGGAAACCACCTTCACGCTGCGCAGGCGGATGCGTGGCTCGCCGTACTCGCGGCCGGCGGCGTCCTTGCGGGAGGCCAGGGCGGCGGCGACTTCGGCCTGCACGGCGGAGATCCACCCGCGGGTGACGGGCAGGTCGACCATGCGCGGCAGGTCGGAGCCGTACATGGGGCGCATCCGGCGCGAGCCGCGCGGGGTGCTGAGGATGTCCGCGATGCTTTGCTTGAGGTGTTCGAGGCCGGTCATGCGCTGGCCGGTGTGGCGATTCATGCCGATTGTCATGTCAGTGCCCTACCCGGCGAATACGTTTGGCGAGCCCTGCGCGATGCTGCTGCCGCAGGCGACCGGGTCGCCGATGCGGCCCAGCGGCAGGCCGTTGACGAAGACCGTTGCGCTGCCGGCGGCGAGCGTGCTGGCGTGGGTTTCCGGAATCGATGGGCAGGTGTGCGCTGCCCAGGCGTCGCCCTGCCGGTGGGCCGGGCTGCCGTTGATCATTACGTCCGGGCTGCCGGCGGTGCAGGCGCGGGGCGGCCAGCAGCCGTGTCCTGTGCAGCTGTCGCCCTGGCGTGCGGCTGCAGGCATGGCTAACTCCGTTGTCAGTTGATGTTGACGATGGGGCCGTTGATATCGATGCCGTCGGCGCTGAGCCGGATGGTCGACGGGCCGCAGCGCAGCGTGATGCTGCCGACCGCAGGCACATCGAGCAGGTAGTGGCTGGCGGCGTGGTCGTATTCCTGCCGGGCGCCGTCGGGCCAGTCCTGCGCGGTGATTTCGGCGCGGTTGTCGTTCTGCTCGCCCTGAGTCGAATAGAACCCGGGGATGATGAAGCCGCTGGCGGCCTCGCCCGAGGGGCTGAACAGCAGGGCCTGTTCGCCCACCGTCGGTGGGCGCCAGTGCCGCACGGCGCCGGCGCTTTGGGTGTGCCAGGGCATCCAGGCGGATACCCACTCGCCCACCCGCAAGCGGCAGCGGGCGTTCGGC
The DNA here is from genome assembly GCA_002709295.1 of Phycisphaerae bacterium. GTDB lineage: Bacteria > Planctomycetota > Phycisphaerae > Phycisphaerales > SM1A02. Next base: position 23,893 of record PAQL01000031.1, read on the forward strand.
AGGTCCACCGCTTCGATGGTGCCGGCCTGGATCAGGGTGGCGAGGCGGCGGTCGTGCTCGGCGGTGGCGTAGGTCATAGCTCGAATCCGTCAGGTGACTGCGCCAGTTGGTAAAGGTGTTCGTTGCCCGGCCCGGTTTCGGGGTCGTAGCCGAAATACAGGGCAGTGTCGGCGGCGCCGGTGGGCGCCTCGAACGGCCACTCGGTTTCGCCGATGTGGAATTCGTGGCGCCACTCGACCAGCCACACCAGGTAGCCGTCCAGGTCGGGGTGCGTCCAGTCGGGTGACGCCCGGCTGAAGTCGGCCAGGGTGATCGGCAGGCCCCAGTTCTGGTTCTGCAGCAGGCGCACAAGGCGCGTGGCCAGCAGCGCCCCTTTCATGTCCGCATGCAGGGCGTTGGGGTCCACCACGATACGCGCCTGGATATGCGCGACCAGGGCGGTTTCACCGGTGCCGGGGTCGGTACCGGGTTGCAGCCCGGCGACTTCGCCGAGCACGCAGGGCAGGTCGAGCCGGCGGCCGACCTGCGGCCAGAATTCGGCGGACTTGACCTCGGGCAGGGCCGCGCTGATGCCGGCAGTGATCGCCGCGCACAGTTGCTCGAGGCTGATTTGGTCCGAGGCGTCCGTCATGGGTAGCTCCGGGCGGCGTCACCGGGGCCGCAGGATCAGGGCCGTGAGGCCTGTTCCGTCGGGCTCGATGTTGACCACCTCATATTCGCCGCCATCGGGGGCCGGCAGGTTGATGATGACGACGGAGCCACGCGCGGCTGTTGCGGCGTCGGCGCTGCGCAGCGTGAGCTGCGGTTCCACCAGGCCGGTGCCGAGCTTGCCGATGGCAGGCTCGCGCCAGAGCGAGGCGAACATGCCCCGCACCGGCGTGCCGTCGAGCGTGGCCGGGTCGGACAGGGCTGCGAATACAGCCCCGTCCGCTTCGGCGACCAGGTCGCGGAAGGCCATCGCGCGTTACACGGTCAGCTTGATGACTGCGCGCGGGCGCGTGCAGATGTGCAGCGGGTTGGACTGCGCCTCGCCGATCACGCCCTTGTCGAACGGCAGGCGGTCGAGCTTGGCGTAGTGTGGTACGCCGAGGGTGTTGACCGTTTCCATGTAGTTCGCCGGGGCGAAGATGGACTTGAACAGGTCCTCGACGCCTTCCGGCACCAGGTAGGCTTCACCATCGCCGACGAACGCGGTGCTGCCGACCTTGCCGCGATAGCGCACCCACAGCACCCCGCCGAAGGTGAACGCCTGGCGGCGGTCGCCCAGCAGGCTGTCGGCCTTGGTGGACTGCAGGTAGACGTCTTTCACCGACTTGTCGGCGATCAGCTTGGCCCAGAAGGTCGAGCCGCACAGGGCGATGGCGCCGGTACCAGTTACGGTCCCGAGCGCGTCGTCCTGCATGTCCAGCGCAATGCCGGCCTTGGCGCTGACGTCAGCGGTGCCGAACTCCATGGCCAGGGTCTGCTGGGTGATGCCGAAGCGCTGGAACAGGTCGGCCAGCGGCGTGGTGCCGTCCGCGTCGACGATCAGGCCCTTGATTGCGCCGATGCGCTGGAACTCGTGGGTGAGTTCCAGCTGCTTGCGCGCCTTCTCGATGCGGGCGTTGACCACGTCCTGCACGCCTTGCAGCTCGGTGCGCGAGCCGGCGGCGCGGATGCCCTGGATCTCGTCGGCGGTGATGGTGAACTGCTGCGGCAGGTGAACGTTGTTGAACGGGATCAGCGTGCGCTTGCTGCCGATCACCACGCTGCCGGGTGCGCCGCGGGAGGCGGACGGGACCAGCGCGAGCACGTCGCCGTCCTTCTCGATCTGCTGGACCGTAGTGATGCTGCCCTCTTCGTTGAAGAGGCCCATCGCGGCGAGCTGGCCGGGGACGGGGTGCTCTTCGTTGATGGTGGCAACCAGGGACGTAACGCTAAACGCTTCGTCTTCGAAAATGGAGATGTCGGCCATTGTGGGCTCCTAGAAATGAGAAGCCCCGCAGATGCGGGGCTTGGGAATGCCGGGTGGCGTTACGGGCGGATCACGATGCCCAGGGCGAACAGGTCGTCTTCGCCGGCGGTGTCGACGCCGGTGAGCAGGCGCCCCACCACTTCCGCGTCGCGGGCGACGACGGCAGCGCGCTGCGCTTCGGTCGAAATGCCGGCCGGGGCGAAGAGGATCGCTGCGGCCACTTCGGTGCCGTCGGTGGCGGCCGCGCTGTAGGGTGCGTACTCGCCGGACGCGGTGACCTTGCCCAGCAGCTGGCCGGCGGGCAGGTTGGAGGCGGTAGCCGCCAGGGTGACTTCTTCGCGCGAGCGCGTGCCGTTGGCCTCCGAAAGGAGGAATTCACCGGCGTGTACGCCTTCGGTCTTGTTGCTCATTGATGCGCTCCTTTCGAGGCTCGGGATTTACGGCTGGCGTAGATGGCGCCAGGGTCTGCTGCTTTGCTCGACGCCGCGGGCGGCGTGTCATCCACGGGCGGATGATTGGTGATCTTGATCTGGCCGCTGGTGGCCACGACCTTGTCGTAGAGCTTGGCCTTGGCGGCTTCGGGCTCGACGCCGTCGATGATCAGCTGTTCGGCCTCGCCGGGCAGCTTGGCGAGGTTGCACAGCTCGCGGATGGTCTTGGCTCGCGCAACCTGCGCCTGGATGGCTTCGCGGCTTTTCAGCCCGCTGGCCTTGATCAGGGCGCCGACCAGGTTGCTGATGCCCTGCTCCGCGCAGGCGGCAGCCAGCTCGGTGGCGAGCGTGGCGGCGTCTGGCTGGTCGGAATCGGGATCGTCTTCCGGCTCGGGCTCGGCGCTGGCCAGCAGGTCGTGCGCGGCCTGGGGCGTGTTGCGGTAGCGGTTGAGGATCTTGCCGTGGGCGCAGTTGCTGGCCTTCGCCTGGTCGGCGGGCGTGACGGCATCGACGAAGCCGATCGCCAGTGCCTCAGGGGGCGTCAGCCAGGTTTCGGCGTTGATCATGCGGCGCAGTTCGGCGTCATCGACCGTCAGCGCGCGGCGGTTGTAGCTGGCGACGATGGACTCGAAGGCCTTGTCCATCATCTCCGCGACCTTGCGCAGCTCGTCGCTGTCGCCGGCGGCAACGGTCCAGGGGTTGTGGACCATGAACAGGGCGTTGTCGGCCATTTCCACCCGGTGCGCCCCGCAGGCGGCGACGCTGGCGGCGCTGAAACAGGCGCCGACGATGTGCACCGTGCAGCGCTCACCCAGAGCCTGCAGCATGTTGTGGATGGCGATGCCGTCGAAGAGGTCGCCGCCGACGCTGTCGATCATCACGCGCACCGGCGAGGTGCCGTCATCCTGCGCCTTGAGATCGCGGATGAAGTCCGATGCGGTCATGCCCCAATAGCCGATCTCGCCGTAGAGGTATACCTCGATGATCTTCTGCTCAGCCTCGCCGACGGCGCGGATGCTGTACCAGTGTTCGGTCTGCAGCTGGGGCGCTGCGCCGGCCTTGTTCATGATGCGCGGGCTGGCGAGCGTGCAGATGCCCAGCTGAGCCAGGGCGGCTGCCAGGGTGGAAAGGTGGCGGGTCATTGGTCTTCCTCTTTCTGGGTCGCCGGGGCTGCGTTGGCGGCGGTGTAGGTGAGGCCGAGTTCGGCGGCGCGGCGGTTGTCCTGGGCGTTCTCTTCGTCGATCTGCTCGGCGTCGTAACCCGTGCGCAGCACGTGCTCGCTGCGGCTGTTGAGGCCGCCGGCGATTTCCTTGAGCTTGCCTTCGACGTCCTGCACCGGGTGGATGTAGGCCCAGCCCTGCGGAATCCAGCGGGTGCGCAGGTAGTCGCGGCGGCGGGCGGTGTAGTCCGCCAGCTGGATGGCACCGGTGAGCACGGCGGTGTCGAGCCAGGCGGCGCGCACCGGGCGGCACAACTGGTGCACGTAAACGCCGAACTGCAGTTGCTCGATGCGGCGACGGAAATCGTTCAGCAGCACGCGCAGCACGCGATCGCTGATGTCGCCCATGTCGCCCGTCAGCAGTTCATACGGCAGGCCGACACCGGCGGCGGTGGCCTGCAGCTGTTGGCGCATGAAGTCCACATAGGTGTTGCCGGCGTCAGGCGGGTCGGAAAACTCCACCTCCTCGCCTTCCATGAGCTCCTGCATGCTGCCGGGCTCGAGGCCGACCATCGGGACGCCGTCGGCGCCAGCGGTGATCGGCTGGCCGGTGATCGGGTCCAGCGGCTGCTGGCCTTCGCGCGCAGGCTTCGTGATGAAGCCGGCGAACAGGTTGCTCACTTCTTGCCGGAACAGCACCGCGTCGTCGTAGTTGTCCAGCGACTTGAGGCGCAGCAGCACCGGGGCGAGCCGGGGCACGCCGCGCAGCTGGCCGGCCTCGGTGGGCTCGAAGATGTGCAGCACGTCGCCGGCTGGCACGCGGTTCAGTGTGTTGTAGCCGGTGGCGGGGTTGGTCGGGTCGCCCGGGTGGCGGGCGTACATCCAGTACGCGACGCGCTGGCCGAGGGCGTTGAACTCGATGCCGGCGCGCACTTCGTTGCCGTTGCGGGTCTTGAAGTGCTTGTCCACGGGAACGTGCTCGGGCGCGAGCAACTGCAGCTGCAGCGGCACGGCCAGGTCGTCTTCGGCGCGGCGGTAGCGCAGGCGCACGAAGCACTCGCCGCTCTCTTCGACCATGCGGGCGATCAATGCCTGCTGGCCGTAGAAGTCGGTGAGACCGTCGGCGTCCGATTCGTCTACCCAGTCTTCCCAGAGCAGGCGCAGGGCGCGGCGCAGGGCGGCGTCTTCGATGCTTGCGCGGGGCGTGATGCCGGTGCCGATGATGCTGGACACGCGCTTGTCGATGGCACTGTAGGCGTAGGGGTCGTTGCGCACCGCTGCGCGCGAGCGCTTGCGCAGGGCCGGCAGGGCCGGCAGCGCGATAGCGTTGATGGCGCCGTCGGGTGCGTCCCAGCCTGCTGCGCGGCGCCCTGTTGCGGCGCCTTCGTAGCTTGCGCGGATGCGCTTGGGGGTCAGGCGGATGCGGTTGCTCATAGACCTTTGCCCTTGCTGTACAGGCGCGTCACGCGGGGGCGCGTCACGGTTGCGGTGGCCAGTTGCCGGGATATCTCGTCGCGGGCGCGCAGCAGATCGTCCACGTCGCGGTACTCGACGGTGCGGTCCTGGTAGCGGACCAGCCGCTCGCCCTTGGCGATGGCCCGCTCTACCGTGGCGAGGTCGTCCTTCGTGAAAGCCATGTCAACGCCTCGATAGGTAGCCGCTGCGCGTGCTCCGGCGTGCCGGCATCGGCACCGGCGCTGGCGGCGGTGTGGGTTGTGGTTTTGCGGGAGTGGGCGACGGCGCTGGCTGGGCGGGCTGGTCGCTGGCGGCTGGGCCATCCGAGAACAGCGAGCCCTGCGAGACGGCCTGCCGCAGGCGCGACCATTCCGGCTCGCGGTAGCGGTGCAGGCCGAGGTAATGCGCCATGGCCAGGTTGTACACCAGCAGGTCGAGCGCTTCGTTGCGCTCGGCCTTGCCCTTGACCCACTCGGTTTTCTTGTGGCCCTTGATGTAGCGGGCGATCTTCCGTTCCGCGACGCACTGCTGGTAGAAGTCCTCGGGCAGGTCCTGGCTGAAGTGCAGCGCGCCGGGGCCGTCGTGCATGGCGTAGCGGTTGTATATCCAGTCCTTCGCGGTGTCGGTGCCGATGATCCAGAGTTCGGCACCGTCCTTCTGCGTCGAGCCCTTCCAGGTGACATCGACCTTCGACGGGCGCTGGGCGATCACCGGGCGGCTCGGCCGACTGGAGCCCTTGACCGCGAACACGTTGCGCCAACGGCGCAGGCGGGTGAACTGGTAGACCTCGTCGGTGTGGTGGCCGCCGGAGTCGACCGCCGCCGCGCAGATCGCCAGCTCGACGCCGGAGGTGTGCCGATAACGGGTCTTCAGGTGTTCGTCCAGCAGCGCCCAGGTGCGCTCGTCCGAGGGGTCGCCCATGATGACCTTGTGGTCGACGATCCAGCGTTCGAGCCCTTCGCCCCAGCCCACCACCAACATCTCCAAGCGATTGTGCTGGGTGTCGACGGCAGCCGTCAGGATCAGCGCGCCGCTGGGCACGCTGCCGAGCGGGTAGCTCTCGGCGCGTGCCTGCAGTTCACTGGCCTTGGTCATCTCCTGGGCCGAGTCCCACAGCCGCGCCAGGCGGGTGTTGTAGAACACCTGCATGGGCTCGAGGTCGCCCTTGTCCTGCGCCTTCTTTGCCTTGTCGTACTGCTTGGCGAGGCCGAGCCAGCTGACCCAGCCGAGCGGGGCGTACAGCGCGTTGAGGTGGAAGCCGACCGTCTCGCCGTCGCCTTCGGCATGGGCGCGCCATTCGCCGCGGGCGAGCATGTCGCCCTTGTGGTGTTCGTCGATCAGGCAGCCGCATTCGGGGTTGCAGCACAGGTACTGAACGTGGCTGTAGTCGGCCGAGTACTTGAGGTTTTCCCACTCCAGCACTTGCATCTCGGCGCAGTGCGGGCACGGCACGTAGTAGTGGCGCTGGTCGCTCTCGGCGAACAGGTCGGCGATGCGCGACGCGCCCTTGATGGTGGGCGAGCTGGAGAAGTAGACCTTGGCGTTACGGCCGAACGTGGAGGTGCGCGTCTCGGCCAGTTCGATGGGGTCGCCTTCGTTGTCGACGTCGACGTCCCAGCGGTCGACCTCGTCGCCGTAGACGTAGCGCGCGGACAGTTCGGCCAGGTTGGACGCGGAGCCGGCGGTGGTGGCGTAGAGCGTGCCGCCTTCGAATTCCTTGGTGTCCATGGTGTTGCGCGAGTCGCGTGAGCGCGGCGAGGCGACGCGGCTGCGCAGTTCGGGCGTGGCTTCGATGGTCTTGCCGACCCGGCCGCTGACGCGCTTGGCCAGCGACAGGCTGGGCAGCAGCATCAGGATGTTGGCCGGCGCCATGTGGATGCAGCCGCCGATCCAGTTGAGGGCGATCTGCGTTTTCATCAGCTGCGAGGCGACCATGGTCACCACGCGGCGCGCCGGGTGACCGGGCGACAGGCAGCGCATCGGCTCGCGGGCGTAGGGCGTGCGGTCGGTGCGGTACGGGCCGGGCTCCGCGGCGCCGGTGTCGCGTGGGATGCGCATGTACTGGTCGGCCCATTCGTCGACCCACAGGTCAGGGTCGGGGCGCAGGCCGCGCATGTAGGCCGCACGGTACGCGGCTGCACCGTCGGCGTAGGGCATGGCGTTCAGTCAGGCGGTCATAGCGCCTGCTCCAGTTCGGTGGAGCTGACTCGCTCGGCGTCCTCGAGCGCGCGCCGGATGGCGGCAGAGAGGCGGCGGTCCAACTCCCAGGGGTCGTTGATGGCGGCGAGCTCCGGGGCGATCTGCTTGGGCAGGCCGAGCAGGAGGTCGCGCAGCATGCGGGCGGTCGCGAACGCGGCCGCTTCGATCGCCGGCACCTCGGCCAGCAGGCCGTGCGCCTTCCGATATTCGTCTTCGGCGAGGTTCGCCAGGTAGTGCTCGCGGCGGGCGCGGGCTTTCTGGAAATCGATGGGGCCGGCCTCTTGCGGCGGCGGCTCCAGGTCAGGTGCGGTCGGGGCGATGTGAGCCGCGACGCCTCGCGCGGCGCGCTCGCGCTGGTGGCGGTCGGCCACGCCGGCCTTGCTGGGGTCGGCGGTCTTGGTGAGCAGCGCCTCGGTGGCGGCGACGTCGACCTTCTTGCCGTCCGGAGCAAACACCAGCCGGCCCTGCTCCTTCAGCTTTGTGACGTAGCCGGGCGAAACGCCTCGGTGCGCGGCGAAGGCGCTCTTCGTCAGGTACAAGGGAGAGGTCACGATTTCACCTAAACGGGCTGTTTTTTACCTTGGGGTGAAATTTCACTAACTTCGCAAACCAGTCGCTAGCGAGAAAGCGGGGCCCGAATTACCCGTGTCCGGCGGAGGCTCCAGGGGCCCCTGCGGGGTGCGCGGGGCTGGTGCATCACCGGGCGGTCCGCACCGCGTGGTCCAGGGCGTCGCGCAGCTCGTTGCCGTAGTGCGCCTTCACCATGTTCTCGGCGATCTTGAAGAACGGGAACTCTACACGGTAGCCAGGTGCGCCACTGGTGAAGACGAACACAGGTCTCACTGCATCGCCCCAGGCAGTACTGCGGCGCTCCCAGATGCCCTGCGTGCCGTCGATCTCCGCCGCGAAGTAGCGCTGGGCATTGCCCTTGCTGCGGCTGCGGCGGCTATTGGTCGCGTTCGCTTGGTAGCCCCGGCGCTGCTCAGCAGCACCGAGGCCCGACAGCACCTTGGTGATCAGCCCGCGCGGTGCGTTGCCGTAGGCGTTCAGCATGTCGCTCGCCGGGACCGCGTATTGCCCGCGACGCATGATGCCGGCGGCGATCAATGCTTCCTCGAATCGCTTGTGCCGTCGCAACCCGCCATGCACTGCCTGCTGCAGATAGCGGTCGGCGGGGATGCCCGTCGTCCATTGATCCTTGAACCACACCCGCGCTTCCGGCTTCGCCTTCGTCGCTGGGCGGATGAACAGGCTGTTCATCGTCGTGCTGGTCGGCCTGTCGAGGCGGGCGCGCATCACCTTCAGCATCCCGCCTCTGACCCGCTGCGCCATCCGCGTCGCGGCCAGCACCCGGGCGAACGGCATGTGCTGCCGCTCGAGGTCAGTCATGAAGCGGTGTGCCTCAGTCGAATCGACATCAATCTTGAGCATCACCCGCCCTCAGCCATCACTATCGAGCGTCGCCGTGTTCTCGACGCCCGCACGCTTCGCCAGCCAGCGCGAGTAGATGCCGCCGGCCACATCCGCACCGATCAGCCCAGTACCGATACCGAACGCGCCTGCGAGGTAGGGATCGCCCCAGGCCCACAGCGACATCATAAGCGCGACCATCCCGAACAGCGCCGAGCTGCCAAAACGCAGCAGCACACGGCGGGCAATCTCGCCCATCGTCACGCCCTGCACATCCGCCTGCCGCATCTCCCCGACCAACCCGGCCAGCGCCACGGCGATCAGCAGCCAGGTCGGCAGCTCGGCCAGGGTGTTCTGCACTTGGTTCTCGGTCGACATGCGCGGGCTCCAGCCGGAAAAGACAAAGCCCCGCACGATGGCGGGGCTTTGCGAGGTGACCGGCAGGGGCTCCGGTCGGGTTGCCTGACACAGCAGAAAGGCTCGTTTCGGTCATTGCCTTGGCGCTGCTCTGACCTGTTATGCGCTTTGTACCCCCCGACTGCGGCGGCGTAAACCGTCACTTAACGCCACCGGGCAACGTGGGCCCTATCTCCGGTTAATCTCGCCCTGAAATGGGGATTAAGCCGGCGCGCGCTTTACGCCACGCGCCGCCCGCCCTGCACCCGCTGCAGCTGCGCCCGGCGCTCCAGCTCCGCCCGAACCCGCTCGTGCAACTGCTGCACACGCTCGTGATAGGTCCGCTCCGAGCGAATGCGCACCCGCCGCATCTGCTGCGCCACCGTAGGGATCGGGTCCGGCAGATAACGCACCATCGCCAACTTCACCAGCTGCGTCTCCAGGCAGAACGGCGGGCGGCTCGTGTGCCCGGCCTGCCGCCAGGCGCGCGCCAACTGGCGGTCCTGCACCAGCCCTGCCTGCTTGATCGTCCCGATGGCCGCATCCACCTCCTCGGCAACCTGATCGACCGCGCCCGCCAGCCCGATCGAGCCGCGGCCAGAAGAGGGGATCATCCCGCCGTACTGCATCGCCGCCGCCAGCGGCGACGCCCCCGACGCACCAGGCGAACCCAGCCCGCCCCGGCACCGCTCTCCCCAGTACTGCAGCAACGCCTCCACTGCCTCAATCACGGCCCACCTCCAAGGTCAGCGCTGCCGCGCAGCGATGTCAGCCTGCAACCGCTCATGCCGCCGAACAAGCGGCTCGAGCAGCTCAAGCACCCGCAGATAGGCCGGTAAGTCATCACCCACCAGGATGTAATCGATGTTCGACCCGTCGATATCCACATCGAAGAGATAGCGCACGCCAGGCAGCTCGCCCTCGGGGCGCTCGAACTCCTCACGACGATACAAGCGATAGACGCCATCCACTTCGTCGTACTGGATGAACCCCATCAACCTAATGAAGTCGTCATATTCCTCCCAGTCCGCCCAATCCGGCCGGAGCATCGCCTCCAGCGTCTCGCTAACACGAACCAGCTCCCCACGCTCAACCTTGAAAACCGCCATTTCTGCTCGCTCCTATGTGCCAAACCCGGTTGAAATAAACCCTATACAGTTTCGCCTCTACCCTAACCAAACCCTAACCAGTCAAACACCCTTATAATTCAACACTTTCAAGCATTCTGGTTAGGGTGGTTATAGTGGTTAGGGTTGTTCGCGCGTAAAGAAAAAAATCGCTCGCCACTCCCGCCAACAGCAATCACACAACGCACGCGCCTGCGCGCGACAAACCCTAACCACCCTATACACCGCGCCAGAACCCGCGCCGCCCGCGCCTCTCAGCTGTTTACGGTTGCAAAAAGCAACCCTAACCAACCCTAACCACCCTAAACACCGGCAGGCGTCAGGCCGCCACATTGCCAGCCCCCTTGAACGGCTCGACCCAGCCCTTGCACTTTTCCCACTTCGTCGGGCTCCAGCCGGCCTCAGCCGCCCGGTCGCGGAACGCTTTCACCAGCGCACCCATGGCCCTGGCGTCGCCGACGCTCAAGTTGGGGGGCGGGGAAGGCAGGAAGAACATCGAGAACCGCCGCTTGCCGAAATCGTCATACCAGTGGATCTGCTGATCCGGCTTGGGCACCTGCGTCCCCAGGAAACACGACAGCTTCGTCGCCGTCAGCGAGTGCTCCTTGTTCACCGAGCACCATTCCAAGAACAGATCGTGGATATCCGAAGTCAGCGCCACATCGAACGGCACGCCGAGGTAGCCTGCACGCCAGTGCACCAAAAACGTCTCCCAGCCTGACCGGGACAGCTCAACCAGCCGCTGCCTTGCGGCCGTTTTCGGCGGCCGGGTGCGCTCGTCGAAGGCACCGAGGTCGAAGCTCAGCAAGTAGTGGTAGAACGCCCGGATGCCATCATTGGCGATCTCCCACGCAACCCGCTTCTGCAGCCGCTCATCCAGCGTCTGCTCCGGCCACATCACGAACATCCGCCGGTCGTTCTCGCTGATCGGCCACGGCAAGATCTCGTTCGAGAGGAACACGGCGTTCATATAGTTCGCCTCCTCCCAACCGTTCACGAATTTCGACTCGATACGCACCGTCTTACCGGTCACCATGTGCTTGATCTTGCCGACCTGGTTGTAGCGCTGGTCCCGGCTCACCACCTCCTCGAAAACCCCGTAGAGCTTGTTCGACTGCCACGCCGTCCAGCTCGAATCCAGCTGGCCCTGGCCAACGGTCGCGCCGTAGTCCCCGTAAATCTCCCGCATGATGTCCGAGAGCAGGAACGACTTGCCCGAGCCCTCCATCGTCGAATGGAGCAGCACCGCGGTATCCATCTTCGCGCCCACGTTCTGCAGCGGATAAGCCAGCCAGCACGTGAGCCAGTGCACCGCCGCCTCATCGCCGTTGCACAGAAACTTCAACATCCGCACGATGCCCGCGCAGCGCTCCATATCCTCGAGCGGCGCCAGCGGCAGCCCCTCGAACGTATTGATGTGCGTCTCCGGGCTCTTGCGCATGCGCGGGTCGAATACCAGATTCGCCGCCGGCACCACCTGCCGCTCCGGGCTGTTCAGCCAGAGCGTGAATGCATCACCCAGCGCCAACTGCACCGCGCGCGCCGGCAGGCGCTGGCGCAGCTGCCGGTCCCAAATGTCCTGCGAGCCGTCCAGATACACATAGCGCTCAGCCGGGGCCATGCCCGGCACCGCCGCCTTCTTCGCCTTGCCCTCCAGCTTCGCCTGGCTGGCCAATCGCTCGGCCTGGGCCTCGCCGATCACCTTCTTCGTCGGCGAATCCATCCACGCCTTCGCCAGCGGCTTCGTCACCAGCGCCTCGAAGGCTGTCTTCTTCATCACCGCCCTGGTGAACTGGTCGTAAACGTTCGTCTTGCCCTCCACCAGCGCAAACCGCTGCGCGACCCGCTCCGCCGTCCAGGCCATCCCCCCGCCCCCCTCGTGGGAAGGTGCCGCCTCAGCGGCGGGGTCGCCAGATGGGGTAAGGGGAAGAGGCGCGGCCAGTGCCGCATCCAGCTGCTGCGCGACCACCTCCAGCCCCCACGCCACATGCACATCGTTCCAGTCCTGCCCCGCCTCGCCTTCGGCCGGCTGGGTCGGGAAGGCCGCAATGCCGCCAACCTCACCCGCCGCCGCTTCCGCCTTCTTGCGCCCCGGGTTGCCGGGCTTCGTCGGGTCATCGTCGCCGGCGACCACCAGCAGCGCATCCGGGCATTGGGCCGCCAGGTCACGCGCAACCGCCGGCATGTTGCCGGAGTCCAGCGCCATCGCCACCGGCCAACCCTTCGCCATATGCACACTGGCAGCCGTCGCATAGCCTTCGGCCTCGCCGATCACCGTCGCGCCGGCCAGGTCGCCCAGCACATGCCGGCAACCCGCCTTGCGCCCGTACTTCGGGAACAGCTTCGTGCCCTGCTCATTGATCGCCTGCAGGCTCCACAGCTTGCCCGCCGCATCGCGCAGCGGAATGGCAATGCTGCCTTTCTTGAACATCAGGAAGCTGATCGAATCCGGCCGGGGCTTCGGCAGGTTGGCGAAGAACTCGCGCACCTCGCTGCCCACCCACACATCGCAGCGCTGCCGCTCGTCATCGATGGCCAGCACAACCGTGTAATGGAAGAAGCCAACGCCAAAAGCCCCCACCTGCTTGCGCTCCAGGTAGGGGCTCACGCCTTGCGGCTTGCAATGCTTCGTCCAGATCAGCTCACACGCGCTGGCCACCGCCTCGCGCATCACCGAGGCCCGCGCCTCGTCCGCCTCGATCTCGGCCTGGCGCAGGGCGCGGCGCGCTTCTGCCTCGGCCTTCAAACGGCGCTTGTCCTCGGCTGTCAGTTCGCGTTTTTCCGGCTGCCAGCCGTATTCCTTCGCCAGCTTCACCACCGAGGCGATGCCCACGCCGCCCTTGCGGAACGAGCGCCACACCGCCTTCGCATCGGCCGCCTTGTAGCCGGCGCCCGACTGGCTCCAGTCGTCCCAGGCGTCCCAGCCATCCTGGCCGAATGAATCCTTCACCCCCATACCCACCTGCACCCAAACCTCCCGGCTGTCAGCCGGGATAAAGCGCAGTAGGCCGGGTAACTCCGCCAGGGTGATTTGATGGTCAGTCATCACGGCCCCCACGCGCCAGTTTGTCGTACACCGCCGGCGAGCCGTACAGGCTCAGGATCAGCTCGCTTTCCAGCACCAACAGGTAGTTCGGGTCCAGCGCCGCCAGCAGGTTGCGAATCGCATGCTGCCCGCCCGCCGTCTCCAGCCGCCGCAACGCCGCCAGCGCCACGCGCTCAAGCTCGGCACGCTCGAGCATGGTCGGGTCTTCAATCCACTGATGCAGGTCGGCCGGGCGAATCAGCCCGGCGTCATCCGGCACCGCCTGCGCTTGCGGGCGGCCATAGCCATCGAGGGTGAACAGAATGCGGCGGTGGCGCAGCTCGACGAGCGCGTCGGCCTGGTCGTTTGAGGCGGGGTTCTTCTGCCAGTAGGCAGCCAGCGCGGCATAGCACTCGCGCTTGTAGCGGATCAGCGCCGGGCGAATGGCTTGGCGGCAGCGCTTCACTTCAACGCCGAACAGCCAGCCGTTGAGCAGCTCAATCGGCAGGCAAGCGGTCATTTGCTCGCCGCCCGCTGAAGGTGTGGCCATCATGACCACGCCTTGAGAAAGCACCTCGTCACGCTTGATGCGGTCGAGCTGCGATTTCCAGTTCAGGCCTATGCCCTCGCAGATCGGCCGCATGGCGACCAGCTGCTGGGTTTCGGTGGTGATGACGGTGAGTGCTTTGCCGAGAAATTCGACGGTATCGATGGAAGTGGTCATGCCGGACGCTCCTGTGCGAGTGCTAAGCACCTGCCGGAACGTTCTTACGCGCGCCGGCATGGTGGCCGGGAGGTTAAGAACTCGAGCACAGTCGAGCGGACTTCTTTCCCTTTCGGGTGTTGTATCCGTCGCCCTCCCGGCCATAGCTTTGCCATGACGCGGGCGCAAAAAAACCGCATGTCTGTCGGGTGCGGAATGCCGCTGTGCTGAGGAGTTCTTACGCTCCATCCCATATGGGACGGGCGAGAGCATAGGCCGGAACACCTCGGGAATCAAGCTGGCTTCAACCAAGCCGCACCCCCGCATTCCGCTTGTCCTCGAACGCCTGGCACTCGGTGCACAGCCGGCACCCCCTAACCGCCTCGCGCCGGGCCAGCGGAATCTCCACGCCGCACTCCTCGCACTCGGCCAGGCTCTCGCCCTGGTACTGCACACGACTTGCGATAAGGCGCTGTAGCTCCTCGTCCTGCTCCCTCTGGGCGCGTTCAATCAGATGCTCATCCATGGCACGCCGCCTCCGCTTCCATCGCCTGCTCAGCGCCCGCCACAATCCCCAGGATCTCGCCGATCACCTTGTTCGCGTGGTAGCGCAGCGCTTCCACCTCGTGCCGCTCCCAGCAATTGTCCTTGGCGCCGTCGTGCAGGCTGCCCACGAACTCGCCTTCGGCCTGCAGCAGCGCACCCAACGCCTTCAGCGCATCGCGCGTGGCCGGCACCGGCTGCGGCACGAACGCCACCGCACCGGCCGGACGCACCAAAGCCGCCAGCAGGCGCGGATCGCGCGTGGTCGCTACAATCTCTTCAAGGAACTCAGGGTGCAGCGGGCGGTTGCCCGTAGGGTTGACGCGCTTGCTCAGCTCGTCGGGGTCGATGCCGATGGTCAGCGCCACCGCGTTCTGCCCACCCACCGCATCGCGCGTGGCGCGGTACAGCGCCTGGCGAGTGGTCAACACCGGGCCGGCGCCCGGCAGAAGGTCTTTACGGCTCATAGCGTTAATGCCCCTGTAACGCTGTAGCCAACCGCGGGGCCGTTGCCCTACAGTTCACCTACAGCACGCGCCCCTCATGACTGCTGTGTCCACGGGTCGCGGGTTGAGGTAGCCGGCTGGTAACCGGTTACCGGACCGTCGAGGCTGGGGTTCTTGCTGTGGTAAGTGGGTCCCCAGTTCTCGACCTCTATACAAGCCTGCCGCCGTAGCGACAGGCTTTTGTGTTTCTGGGCTGCTTGCCCGGCGCCGGCCCGATGGCGTTGGTAAGACTCTCGGGCCGGCTCCCGCCTGATACGTGTGCTGCTGTGCTGTGTCCTGAAGGCGGGCTGTGATTCTGGTTAGGCGCGGCGTTCGCCTTGGCGCCGCTCTCCGCGCCTACGCTCCGCCTGGCGGCGGTCAGCTTCGAAGCCGGCGCCACCGCTCTTCTCGGCATAGAGCTTTTCCAGCTCCTTACCGATGCAGTAACGGAGTTCAGCGCCATTCAGCGCCCGGAAAACGGTCGGCTGAGTAACGCCAATAGCATCAGCGATGCCTTGCTGGGTCATCCCAGCTTCGATAAGCGCTTTCAGCATTTCAGTGATCGAGGGAGTAGTCATGACAAAGGAATGTATCCGGCTACGCATTGAGCAAGATAATACGCATCGGAATTGTCAGCCGCAATACGCTTTGCATAATTCGCAAAGGAATAATCTCGGCATGGCTATTTCGATCGGTCACATCGCCGCCACGCTGGCGGCAAGGCGCGAAAAGCTGGGCTGGAGCGAGACAGAGCTGGCCAAGAGAGCCGGCCTTAACCAATCCACCGTGCACCGCATCCTTAAGGGTGAGTTCCAGAACCCGCAGATCAATTACATCGAGCGCCTCACTCGCGCCCTTGGGTTGGACATGGCCGAAGTACTCGGCCTCCGCCAGCCCGATCCGCAAACCCTAGACTCGACCTTGGGGCCTGGGCCCGCCTTGCATCAACGCGTACCTCTAATTTCATGGGTGCGCGCAGGAGATTTATGCGAGGCGATAGACTTGTTTGAACCTGGCTTTGCCGATGATTGGCTCGACTGCCCCTTCCCCCATAGCCCCTCTGCCTATTGCCTGGAAGTTCGGGGGCTAAGCATGTCCCCGGAGTACAGAACCGGGGAGATTCTTCTCGTAGAGCCCGAGCTGGTCCCTATGCACAACGATGACGTTGTCGTACGCACTCCAGATGGCCAGGTAACGTTCAAGCGCTTGCAGATAACCGAGGACGGCACATACCTTCTGGCATTGAACCCGGAATTTCCGAATCGAATCCTGCATATGCCAGAACAAACGAGCTTCTGCGGTGTAGTGACTGGTTCATGGATCAAGCGGAAACGACGGTAGACCGCGGGCAGAGACTGGACAGAATCCGAGCCAAAGGTGTAAAGATACAGAACTGGCGAGTGGCAACGCGGTCTTTATATCCGTATACTCGCCGGCCACTTGAAACATGCTTGCACCCAAAAGAGACGCAGATATGGCTCTCAATCTCGCTGCCTCATCGCTGATCATGGCCACGCTGGCAATGGTTGGAGATTATTCGGTTGCTGCACAGGCTTCGCATCTGCGTTCTTCATCGTCGCATGCGGAACGCCCGAGTAAGCCAGTCAACCGACAGGACCAGCGCCGCATAATCGAAGAGATCCGGGACCAGTTCAATGAACTGGACGGCCTCTACGCGCAAGCGATTCAGGCCACTCTTAAGCGCGGGTGCTTCGACGCAGAGCTGTTTGAGCGTCTTCCACACCACATCAGCATGACGAGAGCGCTAGAGGCGGCCCTGCGTGGGACCATCGTTCAGCCTGATATTGAGGAGGCGCACATGGGCTTGCGCCGCTCAGTGGCGAAGGTCAGAGGCCGACTGGTCCAGCTTGAGAATCTTCTTCTCCAAGCTCATGAAACGCCGGACTACTTCGAGAGCGACATCGACATGGAAGGGCTGAAAGCGCTTGCAGACCATTCCACTAGGCATCTGGCGAAGATTGCCTAGCGAATGGCGGTAATCGTTACCTTCAATAGCTCCACATATTCCGAACTGTTCGCTCCGATAGAAGCCAGCTATCCCGGCCTTGCCGAGAAATTAAGGGCTGACTTTCAGCGGTACGTAGAATCCGACCGTACCAACCCGCCGCATTATTTTGGGCGTGACGTCTGCTACACGCAGCCTCCCGAAGCGCTTAGATCCTCGTTGATGCACATCCACATAAAGCTTCCCCCCGGCCGCTTTCCACAGGACCGTGCGCAGTATTACCGCGTCTGCCAGCCTGGAAAACCAGGGCAAGATGCCGCGCTGGTGTATGTCCAGGGCGAGATCGAGGAAGAGAGCTACCAGCTGTTAGCGTTTCTATGGCCAGATGCTCATGGTCAAGCCCGCCAGAGAGATTTGATGCGCTACCTTGCACGCCTCGCCCAAGAGTTTCGAGACAGCCATTGATAGTCGACGGCACCGCCGGAAAACCGCATGAGCATTTTAATCCCTATACGTATTGACTAGATAAATTCGTTGACGGATTATTGCCGCGTACCCACTTACCACGGGATCGCGACAATGGACACAGCACAGCACAGCAGCACCCGCTGCCCGGTCTTTCTGCCCCCGGCAGCGGCATCCAACCCCTTCACCGTACGCCGCATCGAGCGTGAAACCGGCCTGACCGCTCACGTCACCCTGCGCGCCGCACAACTCAAGCGCCACACCCGCCCCACCTTCGAGAGCTTCGGCCCGTTCGGAGGCGACTGCGCATGAGCACCTTCTCCCTCACCAAAGGCAGCGCCGCCGCCCTCGGCATGCTCGCCATCCAGGCCGGCAGCGAAACCCTGCTGCTCACCCAGCCCGCCCGCGAGCTGCGCGCCGAGCTGAGCATCGAGCCCTTCACCGGCGACAGTGGCGACCAGCTGCTGGCCGTGCTGTTCATGCGCGAGCAGCGCCACAGCATGACCCTCCAGCGCGGCGACGGCGCCAACGTCCAGCACCTGGCTGACTGGGTCGAGGCCGTCGCCAACGGCACGCTGGATACTGCGCAGGCGATTCCCCAGCGCCAACCCGTGCTGCTGCCCTGCTGCCGGTGCGAAGGCGTGGCAATCGCTTATAGATACCTGGCCCCGGCGCCGGCCCTGCATTGCCTCCACGGGGTGAAATGCCGCCACCGGGACTGCCAATCGCTGGAAGGGGCTGCCACCGCGGCAGCAGCCGCCGACGCCTGGAACGCCATTCAGCGCGAAGAGCTGGCCGAGGCAGCAGAGCCAGCCCCGGCGCAGGATGAGCTGCTAAGCGGGTTCTGCCAGTGGTATCGCGGCAAGAACGGATACGCCCCGTATCATCCGAGAGGGAGCGAGGGAGCAGAAGCGTTCGCTGCCGGTGCGGAATGGCAACGCACCCGCCCCGCGCCGACCGAGCATCAGCCGGTCGAGGTGATGCGCTTCCAGCTAAAGCACCCGGACACTGGCGATACGCGTTCCGTCACGCTTACTCGCTCCGAGGTCGCGGATGGCATGGATGACACCATTTTCGAGAAGCTCGGCGACTTGATCTGCGACTGCCAGCCGGTCGGCGAAACGAACGTCGTGGACTGCAGCTGCGACGATTATATCTACGAGTTCGAGCTGGTGAACGCAGCCCCCATCGCGCAGACCGCCCCGCAGCCGGAGCAGAGTGGGCTGGTGGAGGCGCTACGCAAGATTTGCGCAGAGTGGGACCGCCAAAAGCGCCTGTTTCCTGAGCTGAGCAGAGACGCCTGGATGGACCTCGCAATTGCAGAAGCTCGCTGCGCCCTGTCGGCCACCAGCCCCACCGCCTGAGGCCCGCCACCATGAACCGCACCCTCGACCAGGCCGCTGCCGTGCTCGGCATCGGCCCGCGCAAGCTGCGCGCCCGCATGCGTGAGCTGGGCCTGCTCAACCACGCCGGCGAGCTGATCAGCAGCGAGCGCGGCCGGGGCCGGCTGTTCGTCGACACCCGCAGCCGCTGGAACCCGGCCATCAACAGCTACACCCACTATGGCGTCGTCATGGCCACCGAGGCCGGCATCGCCTGGCTGGCGGAGCAGCTCGACATCACCGTCACCAAGAAGGACGCCGCCGCATGACCACCTCTGCCACCCAACACGCGATCGGCGCGCTCAAGCTCACCCGTCTGCACCTGGACCACCCGAGCGTGATCCCGGCCCGGGTGCTGCGCGACACCTGCACCGAGGCCATTGCCCGCCTGCAGCTCAACGAGCCGCACGCTGACGACCTCGGCCGGCTCTGGTGCGCACTGTTCGCGGTGCTGCCGCGCGGCTTCCTGCCCCACGTCACGCTCACCCGCGAGCCGGCCACGCCGTTCGCCTGCGTCATCACCGACGCCACGGGCAACCTCGTCGATCGCCAACTGGGCAAGACCATCGAAGGCATCACCGAGCTCATCCGCCTGCGCCACGGCGCGCCCAGCGCGGCACGCACCGCCGAGGGGCGCGGGGAGAACGGAGGGGCCACCGCGTGACCAGCACCTACCAGCAACTGCTGCGCCGCTACGACCGGCCCTGCCTGCCGCTGGACGAAGTGCGCGCCGAGTACCTGCCCCACATCGGCAGCGTCGACTACCTGATCGAACTGATCCACCAGGGCCGCATCGGCCTGCGCTACACCCGCACGGACGTCACCCGCAAGGCGCCGCCCGTGGTTTACCTGCGCGACCTGGCCGCCTGGCTGGACGCGCACGACCCGAGCAACACCCAACCCGCCACTCACCGCGTGGCGTAACCAACGCAAGGACACAGCACATGAAAGCAACCGATACCAGCGAGTTCATCAACAGCCTCAATGCCGGGGTGTTCGCCCAGCAGGTCGGCCGCGCCCTCTCCGACGTCGCTGCCGGCGTGGTCGAGTACAGCAAGCAAGGCCAGGTGACGCTGACCTTCAAGCTCAAGCAGATCGGCCAGAGCCAGCAGGTCGCGGTCACCCATACGCTCGATTACGTGCAACCGACCAAGCGCGGCAAAAAGCGTGAGGACACCACACTCGACACGCCGCTTTACGTCACCGCCAACGGCCTCGAACTGTTCCAGACCGACCCGACCGCGCAGCTGTTCACCCGCGAAGACGCGCCAGTAAAAGCCCGCGAAGTTTGACCCAGCAAAACCCACCTACCACACAAGGAAGCAACACCATGCCATTGAGCAAAGAAGCCATTCAGCACATCGAAGCCAACGCCATCGCCGCAATGGGCACGATGCCCCGTCAGCAGGTGCCGACCATCGCCCTGCCCAAGGACATGGCCGTGCACAACCTCGAGCGCTTCGCCGAGCAGCGCGCCCGCTTCCGCGGCGAAATGCTCACCGCCAGCATCGCGGACTTCGCCAGCTACGTGCTCCACCACGGCGAGGCGAACACCGCTGCCTTCATCGATCAGGAACGCATGGCCTGCCGCGCTTTCTTCAACCTGGGCACCCAGGCCGCGCCCGGCCACGGCGACGACACCGCCATGCTCCTGCTGAAACCGACCGCCGCCTACTCCGCCGTGCTGGCCATCGCCGGCAAGCCGCTCAGCCAGCGCGAACTGGCCGAGTGGATGGAGGACTGGGCGCACTGCCTGCAGGTGCGCGCCGGCGAAGAGGTGTTGGCCGTCGCCGCCGCCTGCGCCGCGGTGCGCAACATCACCATCAAGGCCGGCAGCGAGCGCACCCACACCGAGCACAACTTCGGCGCCGCTCGCTCGGCGATGGACGAGATCGAGGCCAAGAGCCAGGACCGCCTGCCCACCGAGCTGGTCGTGGTCACCGAGCCCTACGACGGCCTGCTGCCGCAGACCATCGTCCTGCGCCTGTCAGTCATCACCGGCGAGAAGCCGCAGCTCAAGCTGCGCTGGGTGCGCGAAGAAGCCCAGCACGAGGAAATCGCCCAGGACTTCAAGCGCGTGATCCAGCAGGAAGTTGGCGGTAGCGCCATCGTCACGCTCGGCACCTTCCGCCTGGGCGAATAACCACCACGCCACACCCCGCCGGCCTTACCACCCGGCGGGCTCGACACAACAGGGGACACAGCACATGAACTTCACCACCATTCAGATCATCGCCCTGCTCGGCTCGCTCGCCTCGCTGGCGCTGCTGTTCGGCATCGGCTACCACGAAGGCCGCCGCGCCGCGCGCAACGACCTGGCACAGGCCTCCAAAGCCCACGAGGAACTGATCGAAAACCTGCGCCACCAGCGCGACCGAGCGGTGCACGAGCACACCCTCAGCCGCCTCAACGCCGCCCAGGCGCTCGAAGCCATCACCAGCGAGCTGGACGAAGCCCGCCGCCAGATCGCCCTGCTTGAACGCCAGGCCCTCACCGACGCGGACGCCCACGCCCTGGCGGAAATCACCGGCCAACTCAACCTGGCCGCCACCACCTACCAGGCCATGCACTCCAACCAGGCCACCCACGCCCGCCGCCTCGCCCACGCTGCGAGCACCCTCGCCGAGCGCTATTGGACCGCCGCGCCCCGCTCCACCTGGGAGCGCGTCGACGCAACGTTGGGCAGCCAATCGGCTGCGATGAGCGCGTGAGGTGAGGACCATGAGCATGAAGATGGCAAAACCATCGGGCGATGACATTCAGGCAGCCGAAGAGCTGATGCAGATTCTGCAGCTCATTGATGCCCGCTTCGGCGGCCCGTGGGCCAACCCGGACGCAGGGGACAGCATCAGCGAATTGCTGCAGGACGGTGAAAAAGAGTTCGACGGCGAGAACATCACCCACCTGCAGACCCTCTACAACAACCTGGCACGCCTGCTGCGCTGCACACCGAACTTCTACGGGCGCGTTATCAGCGGCATGTGCCACGTGATCATGTACCCGAAGAACGAGATTCTCGACCCTGAGTCGGACTGTATTGACCTGCACCCACGCTTCGCCCAGCTGGCTGTAGAAGCCAGCCGCACGGCAGAGCTGGAGGCAGAGAACGCCGCGCTTCGCGCCGCACAGACCGAGCAGCACATCCATACCGCCGGCCAACGACTCTATGAAGAACTGCGCCAGTGGCTGGCAACAGAGCATGACCCCGATAGTCAGGCGGCGCTACAGGCGTGGCGCGAAGCCATCGCGCAGACCGCCCCTCAGCATTCGGACGACGAAGCCGTCGACCGCTTCGCCGCAGTGCATGTGAGGGGCCATGAATGAGCTGGCTCTTTTCGCGGGTGCTGGTGGAGGAATTCTCGGCGGCCACCTCTTGGGATGGCGCACCGTCTGCGCCGTTGAGCGTAATGCCCACGCTGCACAGATTCTCGCGCAACGACAAAACGATGGAGCCCTCCCAGCTTTCCCGATTTGGTCTGACGTGTGCAGTTTTGACGGAAGACCGTGGCGCGGCCTTATTGACCTGGTTTCGGGCGGCTTCCCCTGCCAGGACATCAGCAACAGTGGCGAGAAAGAAGGCATCGAAGGCGCGCGCAGCGGACTGTGGAAAGAAATGTCGCGCATCGTTCGCGAAGTTGGACCGCGCTACGTCTTCGTGGAGAACGTCGCAGCTCTCCTTGTTCGAGGAATCGACGTCGTCCTCGGTGACCTGGCCGCGATGGGGTTTGATGCTCGATGGGGAGTGCTGGGATCTGCCGACTGTGGCGGCCACCAAACCCGAGAAAGGGTATGGATTATGGCCGACGCTCAAGGCCTCAGATGGCGAACAGCGGACATCGAACCTGGAGTACTTCAAGCGACGCTTGACCGTATCGCCGGATCTTCCAGTGATCGTGGCTTTGAGTACGCCTCCGACCTCAAGGGGATTCTACGGCCGACTAAACCCGGATTGGTGCGAGTGGTTGATGACGTGGCCCATCAAGTGGACCGAATTAGAGCCATTGGAAATGGACAGGATCCACGAGTGGCAGCGGCAGCATTCACTCTGCTGGCTGAAGAGGAATGAGGCAGCATGACCTGCTCCATCTTCTTCACCACGGAAATGCCCAACGATACCGCCCAGGTCAGCGGGCGCCTGCCACGCAAGCCGCAGCGATGGACGATGGAATGGCTGGTCAAAACGCCAGACGGCAAGACCCACGTCGACAACTCCCGCACCATCCAGCGCGCCACCTATGAGGAGGTAAACGCGATCATGGGCGCCATCATCGACGACATCAAAGCCGAGATCGGCGAACTGGCAACTTTCATCAGCTACCGCCTGACCTGCCACGGCGGCACCAAGAAGCATCGCAAGGGAGGGAAACGCCGTGGTCGCGCTTGAGGGTTACCTGCGCGAGGAGCAGGTGCTGGAGGTCACCACGCTGTCCCACGCCACGCTCTGGCGCGAGATCAAGGCCGGGCGCTTCCCGAAACAGGTCCGGCTTTCGCCGGGCCGCGTCGGTTGGCGGGCATCGGATCTGCGCCTCTGGCTGGAGGACCCAGAAGCGTGGAGCAATCAGGCGGCGTGACGGCTACGGCTTCACGCCAGCCACATCTACAAGCCAGGTAGCCCAATCCTCGAGGCCCTGGCTTTTTTCTTTCAGGTAGTCGTAGCGGTCATAGTGCTTCGACGACACATCGCTGAACGCATGCCCCTGGATGCGATCGCGCAGTTCCTTGCTGATCCCCGCCACACCCATCAGCGTCTTGCAGGTGCGCCGCAGGTCGCGCAGCGTGAATGGCGTCTTGAACGTGTCCGGGTGCCGCGCGCAAAGCTTCGTCACCGCCCTCGACACGGACTGCACGTTGATTGAGTTGTTCTTATACCGGCCCATGAACGGAAAGGCCTCTTCGCCGGAGATCGGTTTCAGCCGCTCCAGGCAGGCGCGGCTCAGGTCGTTGAACGGCACCACATGAATCTCCCGCTCGCCTTCTACGCCCTTCTTGCTGCGGATCATGTAGTAGTCGTCGCGGTACATCGTGCGGTCTGATGCCACCACCTGCTCCGGCCGCTGCCCACCGCTGGCAATCAGGAACTTGATCAGCTCCGCCGTGACCAGGCTCAGTTCCTCGGGCAGCAGGTTCCACAGCGCCGCCAGCTCTTCCTTGCTCAGCACGCGCTGGCCGGGGCGCTCCCAATCGCCCTGCACGGGGATGCTCGCCACCGGGTTATAGGTCAACCCGAAGCGCACTTTCGACTTGAGGTAGTCCCGCGGGTTGTATTCCTGGTTGAGCCCGTGCTGGAACGCCGCGTGCAGCTGCGACCGCACCCGGTTGCAGTAGGTGGTCACCTTCGCCTTGATCATCGCGGAGATTATGTCGCGGATATCCCCGGGCTCGATGGCGCTGGCCAGCTTCTTCACCAGGTGCGGGAACGGCTCAGAGACATAGTGCTTGAGCGACCATTCCACGTTACCGGCCGAGGCCGCGCCTTCGGCTTTCAACTTGGCCACATACGAATCGAGCAGGTTCTGCAGCGTGCCCTCCGCTTCACTCTGCGGCGAGGCCCCTTTGCACTTGTCGCGCGCAACGGTGAGCGACATCGTTGGCCACACGCCGAGCTTGCGTTGCTTCTTCTTGCCGGCCACGAACCACTGGTAGTAGAACTCTTTCGTGCCGTTGGCGCGAACCTTCAGCAGCAGCACCCCTTCCCCGCGCGCACCGCGCCCGTCGGACATCACATAGTCGCGGTCTTCTGGCTTGAGCGAACGGATCTGCTTTTCGGTTAGCATGCGTGACAGTTTCCGGTGACAGTTGTCCCGAACTAACACGAAATTCAGCGGGACAAATTGAGACTGAGCCGGAAGCCCCAGCCCATACAGGACTGGGATTGTAGCGCCTTTACGATACCTCGCGTTATACCCTGATATTTGGCCCGCTATAGATTCCCAAGCTCATGACGAGGGTTCGATTCCCTTCGCCCGCTCCACCGCATCATTCTGCGGACTTCCGCAGAAGTCCAAGAGAGTCTGCAAGTCGTTGCCACACAAGGACTTTTCCTCTCTTTGACGTTCTGCCGTGGTCCACTGCGATCCGCCTACAGCCGGGACTTTTAAGTCCACAAACAAGTCCATTTTTGCGGGCGCGGCTGATTCCGGATTGTTGATGGAGGGGCGAGGTCGACGTGACCAGCATCTGGTTCCTGACTCATGTTCAGGAGCAAGAGCATGGCACTCTCAGACCTGGCCGTTCGGCAGGCCAAGGCAACTGGCAAGGCATACACCCTCCCTGACTTGGATGGCCTCTCCCTGGCCGTCACGGCTGCAGGGGGCAGGACTTGGCACTTCCGCTACTACTGGGCGGGCAAGCAGAAGCGGATGTCGCTCGGCACCTACCCGGAGGTGACGCTTCGCGAGGCCCGCAGCCTGCGCGACGAAGCGCGCGCCCTGCTGGCCAAAGGCACCAATCCTCGCGTTCACCGCAAGCAGAAGCGCACCGCTGTCCGGCTCGCCGACGAAAACACCTTCGAGGCGGTGTATCGCAAGTGGCTCAAGCATCGCGGGCTCAGCCTCAAGGAAGGCCGGCAGACGACCCTTTCGATACTTCCGCGCATCTTCGACAAGGATGTGCTGCCCGCCTTGGGCAAGCGGTCGGTCTATGAGATCAAGCGTCCCGACCTCTTGGAGGTGATTGCCAAGATCGAGAAGCGCAGGGCGCTCTCCGTCGCCGAGAAAGTCAGGACGTGGTTCAACCAACTGTTCCGCTACGCGCTGGTGATCGTGCCGGGCCTGGAGCAGAACCCTGCCTCCGATCTCGATGTGGTGGCGCTGCCGCTGCCACCCGTCAACCACAACCCGTTCCTGCGCATGGCCGAGCTGCCGAAGCTGTTGCAGCGGCTGCGCAGCTATCGCGGCAGGCGGCAGACCCAGCTCGGGCTGCGGCTGTTGCTGCTGACCGGCGTGCGAACCGGCGAGCTGCGACAGGCGATGCCGGATCAATTCGATCTGGACCGTGGGTTGTGGATCATCCCGCCCGACGTCGTGAAGCAACTCCAGTTGGATATGCGCAAGAAGCGGCAGCAGCCGAAGGACATCCCGCCCTACATCGTGCCTTTGTCGATTCAGGCCATGGAGATCGTCCGGCACCTGCTTGATGAGTTCAAGCCGGCCCAGCGCTACCTGTTCCGGCACGACAGCGACTTGAAGAAGCGCATCAGCGAGAACACGCTCAATGGTGCCCTCAAGCGCATGGGCTATCAGGAACGCCTGACCGGACACGGCATCCGCGGCACGATGTCCACTGCGCTCAACGAGATCGGCTACCCGAAGGTCTGGGGGGATGCACAGCTCTCGCATGTCGATCCCAACAAGGTCAGCGCGACCTACAACCATGCCGAGTACGTGGAGCAGCGTCGCCGCATGATGCAGGACTGGGCCGATCGGCTCGACCTCTTCGAGCAGAACCAGGTCGAGGCGGCCAGCATGCCGCTCACCGTGCATCTGGAAGGCGTGCCCGCGTTCCCGAATGAGCAAACCGCAAGCGCACCCTCCACGCCGGTTGCCGCTTCGCCAATCCTGCTCGTGACGAAGCCGGGTGACGCCATGCCGTTGGTTTCTGCCGCCGCACATCGGCTGCCGGCGGTTCCGCCCCCTCGATCGGCCGCGCCGCTGGTGCCTTCGGACATTCAGCGCGAGAGGATGGAACTGTTCGATGTCTTCGAAGCGCCGCACAACCTTCCCGTCGCGGCGTTTGCCAAGATGGCGGGCAAGTCCCGCAGGTGGATCAGCTACGAGATCAAGGCGGGCAACTTGCTGGCGTTGAACGTGGGCAACCGCGGCCAGCGCGTGCCGGATTGGCATCTCGACCCACTCAAACACGAGCTGATCCAGTCCGTCCTCAAGCTGACCAGGGGTGCGGACCCTTGGCAGATCTACCATGCACTGCTGCAACCGCGCTCGATGCTGCGGGGGCATTCGGCACTGGAGGGCGTGACGGCCAGCAATCTCGACAAGCTCGTCATGGCAGTGAGCGCAGCCGTGAAGGAAAGCGAATGGACCCCGCTGCGAGTCGGAGTCGCCTAGCAGCAGGAATGCGGGATCGTGGCGAAACCCCGATCCCCGCGCCTCTGTCAGGACACCAAGCGCGCGCGGCGGGCGAATCTGGCCTGGGTGTCCGACAAGGAAGCGTCGCGGCGGAGCAGGTAAGCCATCACGATCGTTGGTGCGCCGGCCAGCGGCCGCACGGCGATGCCTCGGCGTAAGTAGCTCGCCAGTCTCGCGGCAGGTGCAATGGCGATCCCGTACCCGGCGGCAACCAGCGTCATCGCCACATCGAATGTCTCCACCGTTTGCTCTCGCTCTTGCAGCGCGTTCTCGAACACGCGCTGCACGGTCATGCGCCATGGTTCATCGGCCGTGGACTGCGCGCAGATCAAGGACTGCTTGAGCACTTCCTCGCACGGCACTTCACGGTAGGCCAGCAGGTGGGAGCGCTTGGCCACGGCGACCGCCAGCGTGTCATGCCACAGCGGCTCGCATATCCAGCCAGGCCACTGCCAGGCAGCCGCAGACAGGGCGAAGTCGAAGCCGTCGCCCGGCAGCTCCGCGCCTCGACCGGGATCTGTCCATCCGGCCAGGACGGCATGAGTCTCCGGCTCTTCGGCACGCTGCAGGGCGAGCACGTCGGCGAGCTGGGGAGGCACCCATTCGCCGAGGACGGCCATGCGAATTTCGGCGGTGATGTCACTCGATTCCACGTCCAGCTCCCCCAGGCGGTGAACTCGTGGCAACTGATCTCGAAGCCGTGATGAGTTAAGTTTAACGTGGTTTAAATCGTGACCGTGTTCGACGCTCTTGGCAATGCCAAAGCGTTCGATCCAAAGGGGCCGCCCCACCGGCACCACTACCTACGAAGCGGAACCAGCCATCGCGTTTGGGGCTGCCGTGCGGGAAGAAAGAACCAACCAGGGCATCGCTCAGGAAACGCTGGCCCACATGGCCGGCATCGAACGGTCGCACATGGGCAAGATCGAGCGCGGCGAGCATGTCCCCACGCTCCCTCTCATCCTCAAGATTGCCCGTGCGCTGAAATGCAGTTCCGCCCACTTGATGACTCTGACCGAAGCCAAGCTGGCGGAGTCGGCCCCATCCGCAGATTGAAGCCGGCCCGCACAGCGGTCGCATGCCTACGCCTGATCGTCGTCCTTGCCCCCAAGGGCTGGATCTTCGCGCTTTGCGGCCTCGTTGAGGAGCCGCAGGTATGGGTTGTCTGGCGGCGCCTCCTGGAACAGCGCATCCGGGCTGGCGAGCAGGTAGCCGTGCAGCCGGCGCGACTTGCGCGGCCCCGTGACTTCGCAGGTCCAGATGTTCAGCCCGCTGGGCTGCTTGCGGTGCTGTCCCAGCTTCTCGAAGCGCTTCTGTACCCACTGCCACCCCTCCAGCTTCTCCTGCTTGGCCAGCGCGGCGACTTGAAGGTACTCCTGCGCGTAGCGCTGGAACACGCCGGGGCTGACGAGGTAGGTCGTACCGGCGACGGTATGCACCAGGGCCTTGGCGTCGTTGATGATGAGCTTGCGCGTCTGGATGCTCTGACGCAGCCAGACCATGAAGTGCGCCCCGGAGGGCTCCGCGCGATCCTGGGAAGGCGCGAGGCCCATCTGCGGCGGGGGCACGGTCGAAGGGGCCGGCTCGGGCTCGGCAACAGGGGAACTCGGGATCTCCGGTGCCGTGGGTGGAGCGGTGTCGCCCAGCAGGTCGAGTAGCGCGGCCACGCCGGTGTCTGTGCCTGCGGATGCGATCGGCGCCGTGCTCGCGGGTGCAGCTTCGGTGCCTTCCACGCGCGGCCCATCGGCCACCGCCGGCGCCTGCGGCGTCGGCTCCGCTTGTTCCTCTTCGACCTGCACACGGCCTGCGAACGGCGCCGGCCGGTCGGCGGCATCCCAGATCATCGCCGGCGAGAGCTTCAGGAAGGTGAAGGCGTGCGACCAGCCGGCGTCGCTGGTGACGGCAGCCTTCCAGATCGCCTTGCCATCCGGCGTCGGTTGCACGATGCCGTGATCCTGCAGCACGTTGAACACCGCCGTATTGCTCGCCGGGATACCGTCGATGCCCTGCGACAGCAGATGTGCGCGCAGCTTGTCGGAGACGGTCTTGCTCACCAGCCACAGGGCGTCTTGGGTCAGCCAACCGTCCGCCGGGCCGGCCTGGTTCAACTTGAACTCTTCCTTGAGCAGGTAGCGCAAGCCGTCGAGCAATTTGCGTTGCAGCGCATGCTTGGGCGCCGCCAGCGCCTTGCTGGGATCGCCGCCGAGTTCCTGGGCGACCGATGCCTGGTCGGCCTGCACGACCAGCTCGCCGAGCGTGCCGGCGTGCTCGTACTGGCCGGCCAGCACGTACAGCAGCGCGGCCCAGAGGTCAGGATAGCCGCTGAGCCAGTCGAAGATGTCCCGGTCGAGAAGGCGCGCGTAGAGCAGCCCGGTGGCGGCGCTGTGCAGGCGGTACTCACGCTCCTTTCGGTAACGGAAGCGGTAGGGCTTTCGCAGCGGGCCGTGCCAGGGATGCCAGACGCTGCCGTCGGCATGCTCGACGTGCAGATCGACCGCGATCTTGCCGATGTCGTGCAGCAGGGCCGCGTAGGCCGTACCTGCGGTCCAGGCCTCGGCCTGGGCCGCCTGTGCCTCCGGCGTGACGCCCGCAGGCAGCAGGTATGACTGCCGCAATTTCAGCGCATAGGCGACGATCTCCAGGCCGTGGTCCAGCATGCCGCCCGGATAGGCGTGGTGGTGGTTCTCGGAGGCCGGGAACTGCTGGACCAACTCGGCGTAGCGCTCCAGTGGGGCGAGGTAGAGCGTGGCGAACTGTCGGCGCGAGAGCGATGTGCGCTGCCAGATGTGTTCCAGCAGTTTCTGCCGGCGCGGCGTGGCCAGCAGCGATGCGGCCGACTCCGGCCGCATCAACCCTTTCGGAGTTTCGATGGCGGATGTGGGCGGCGTGCCGACGGTGGGTGGGACCCTTTTGCGCTGGAACAGCGAGAGCATGGCGAACCCCGGATGACGGGCTGCTCGGGGCGCCTTTTGGCCTTTTCAGGATAGGGCCTTTCCCCTTGGCGCCCTTCCTTTGCCCCTTCCCAGCCCTTTGGCCTTTGTCGGAAGCCTTTGGGTATAGGGCCGCTGCTTCGCGGGTGCCACGATGAATGCGGCATGGGGCAATCCCGGCAAGTGGGGCGCTGCGGGACGTTCGTCAGCTCTGGCCCAAGCCGGTGTCGAGGGCGGCGGATTGCGCTGCGAAGTCGTCGGGACGGCGCTTGCGGAAGGTTTCGAGATTGGCGAGCTTCCAGCGCAGTGCCGGCAGTTGAGCGGCGTGTGGGCATTGCACCAGCGACCAGTCCGGTTCTGCGCGCGCCAGCCCGCTCAGAAACTGCTTGTGCGCGGTGCTCAGTCGCTGTGGCAGCTCGCGCCGCACCCTGGCGCGAGCGTCGAGCAGTGTCTCCAGGGAGCAGCCCACTTCGGTCATGCCGACAAAGGCCCGCTCGTACTCGCCGGCGATGTCCTTGTCGTTGCCGAACAGCACTTCGTGGGGGGGCCGGTTGTGGCCCGCCAGATAGATCACGAAGCACTCGACCATGCCGTCGCTGATGTCGCCCGACTCAAAGAGCTGCCACACGTCGAACAGGTCGCGGGGGTGCTGCCGATCCAGCGCGGCCACCAGCTTGCTGGCGTACAGCTCGTCCGGTGCCAGAACCGGCAGCTCGAACTCGACGCCGAACAGATCGCTGGTCCTGGCGCTCAGCGGCCGCCGCTCGACGGGCAGCACGCTGCCTCGGAACACGACGTTGACCTCGATCTTCACCTGGCTGGCGTCGTTCTCGACGATCAGCTTGGTGTCGCCCAGGTCCTTGGCGCGAACCAGGCGTGTCTGCACGCCCAGTGGTGCAACGCGCGCGGCGATGGCGGCCAGCTCCTGGTTGATGGCTTGCAGCGCTTCGTCGCGCGGCGTCTGCCATGGGAGGTACACCACGTCGATGTCCACCGACAGGCGCGGCATGTCCCGCACGAAGAGGTTGATGGCCGTGCCGCCCTTCATGGCGAAGATGTCGTTGGCGAACACGTCGGGCGCGACGGCCAGCAGCAGGCGAACGGTGTCCGCGTAGGTCTTATCCATGAGGTTTCAGGCTCAGCAAGGTGCCGTCATCGAGCCGGCTCATCCAGCGCGTGTTGCTGCCGGTGCGAACCGGGTGCTGCTCCAGCAGGGCATCGACATCCACGAGGCTGGTCTCGCGCGCCCAGGTCAGGAACAGGCGCACGGCCTTCACGCTGGCGCAGCAGGACAGCAGTTGCCCGAGCAAGTCCTTGCGGGGGGAACGCAGTCCATCAAAGAGGTTGCGGGCCTCTTCGAGGCTCTGCTTGACGCCGGCTTCGTACAGCATCTCCAGCACGGCACGCTCGGGGGCTGCCACCCGCAGATCCTCGGGCAGGCCCGGCGGCGTGGTCAGGGTCTTGGCGGCCAGCGCCGTGTCCGGCCAGTCGAACAGGCGGGCGTGGACATAGCGGGCCGGAAAGCGCGAAGTGAACCAGGCCGGCAACGCGAAGCGACCGTCGCCCCACAGCACCAGCGCCTCCCGGCTGCCCAGGTTGTGCCGCACACCCTGCAGGGCCAGGGCGCTCTTGCCGCCGACGTGCAGGCCGGGCACGCGCTGTTGCAGGAACTTCAGCGCACCGTAGACCCCGAATTCATCGTTCGGGAAGGCATAGACGCCATGGGCCAAGCGCACGAGCCATCCGCCGTCGGCATAGTGGGCGGCGAGCTGGGGCGACACCCCGAACTGGCTCAGGGTGGCAAGGTCGAACGGCGCCCCGCGGGGGAGTCCCGCCTGCAGCCGCTTGATTACCTGGTGCCTAGAATTTCCATCCATGCTATAAAAATAGCACGGAATCCAATCAGCCCCTAGAGCTATCGCAGGAACGCGCAGGGAAAGTAGCATAAGGTTTTATTTATCATGCAGAATCTAATCGACCTGCGACCCAGGCCGACCCGGCTCTGCCAGCCGCAACCCGCCCTCCTGGTCGCGGTCTATGCTGGAGGGCAAGCCCCAACCGGCCGCTCCATGAGGTGAGGCACCACTGAAGCCGAGGCACATGAACATGACCACCAACACGCACAACGGGCGCTGGAGCCACCGGCTGGGCCGGGGGGCTGGCCGTGCCTGGCGTGGATACCTGCGCCGCGAGCAGCGTGTCGCCGGCTGGCTGGTGACGCGCGGGGTGCCCGCGGGCGCGGCGACGGCGGTGCTCTGGATCGTCAAGCTGGCCGTGCTTGGTGTGCTGCTCTACTCCGCGTTCTGGCTGGCGCTGCTGCTGGCCTTTGCAGTGATCGCTGCCTGGATGGTACGCAACGTCGATGCCGACGAAAGCAGTGATGATGACGAGCCTCAATGGCGAAACGGCCTGGACGGATACGGTCTCTACCGGGGCGAGGTACGCATCGACGGCGGCAGCGCGGACGACGAGTAGCTCGCCACTCTCAGCGCTACTTCGCCTTCGCTGCTTTGATTGCAAGGTCAGCGCCTTTGCCTCCCGCAGATTTGGCGCCATCGGTGGCTGCTGAGAGCATCTGCGAAATGCTGCCTACGCGGACACCAACCCACGCGAGCGCAGCTACCCAGAAACCCGGTAGCACGATGAACATCATCGCCATGACGAAGTTCAGCAACATGTCGCCAAAGGCGTTGTTCAAACCGATCAACGGATCGAAGTTCGTGTGCGGCCTGTCCGCGCCAAACCCCCAGCCGTAGAGCGCGTCCAGGATCGTGCTGTCGATCCAGCGTGCGAGCTGGAACCAGAAGTCCACGAAGAACAGCGCGAACTGGACGCAGCTCACCGTCACCACCGTCTTCAGGTCGTAGGTGCCGATCAGCAGCACCAGCGGGATGCAGATGACGAGCGCCATCTTGAGCATGGTCAGCACCATCGGCAGCGCCTGGCGCACCACGTCCATCGCCGGAAAGAAGCCCAGCGAGCCGACGGTCAGCCCCAGGTCGCTCGCGCCGCGCGTGACGATGTTCGGCAGCGTCTTGTCGATCTGGCCGCCGTAGTCGGTGTAGACGGCGCCCTGGTTCATCTTCTGCTGCCTCGGCGAGACCACGGCGCGGATCACCGAGTCATTGACCTCGCTCTGCGACAGGAAGCCCACCCAGCGCCCGATGCGGGTCAGCAGGTCCGGGTCGACCTGTGCCAGCAGCCGGCTGCGCAGCCCCTGGCCACCATCGGCCCACCACTGCCGGCAGGACGGATAGCCGCCGCCGCTGTCCACCTGTGCCAGCCCCGCATCGCGGGTCGCGTCGTAGGGCCAGGCCGTGCGTGGGGTCTTGGCGCGATAGGTGTCATAGAAGCCGGGCGTGTCGAGGAAGTAACTCGACCCGATCCAGGTGACGTCGTTCATCTGCTCGTCGGAGAGCGTCGGCCGGTTCATGAACAGCTTGGCGCGCGACGGCCCGTAGCAGTCGTGCGTGAAGTCGGCGACCTCCTGTGCCAGCACCGGATCATCGATGCGCGTGGCATCGACATCCATGCGAATCTGACGCAGGTCGGTGCCGCAGGGAATCGCCGCTACCGCGGCGCCCGTCACGGCTTTCGACAGCGCGTGCATGAAGAACCACCACACCGGCACCAGCGCGCTCTGGTTGTTGAGCGCCGTGTAGACGTTGGCCCAGCCCGTGTCGTTGGGTAGCGGGACGCTGACCTGGCATTGCGCGGAGCGCGTGGTGTCGAACCTGATCGTGGCGAGATCCACCGGGATAAACGGGATGCCGGCGAACATGATGACCACGATCGCCACCCACACCCGGTTCTCGATGCGCATCGACGACAGCACGCCCTTGTTGCCCTCGTCCGCACCTTCGCTGCGGGCCTTGAGCCATTCCTGAATCACGATGGCCACGAACGGCAGCGCGAACACGCCGCTGGCCACGAGGATGCTCCAGATGCCGTTGTTGACCACCCAAGCCACCAGGGTCAGGTAATACTCCAGGTAGTCCGTGGTGTAGAGCGTCATGCCTGCCTCCCGGTCTCAGCCGTGCCGCAACAGTTGGCTGGCTTCCAGCGCGACCACGGCGATCACGGCCGCGATCTCCGTGCGCAGCAGGCGCTGATGCGTCTCGCGGGACGGCTCCCGCCGCAACAGGCGCCGGCGCATCCACCACCAGCCGTAAGCCGTCGCCCCGTAGAGGCACAGCCGCCACGCGAAGAAGTGGCCGGCGTGCGCCTGCAGCCAGTGCTGCCAGCCCTCGACGCCGCCGACCACGTGGATGCCGGCGATGTTCACCGCCACCGCCGCGGCCACCACCAGCAAGGTCCACAGCAGCGCCACGCCGACGCGGCGGTTGAACAACCATGGCAGCCGCAGCCAGGTCAGCCGGCTCATGGCGTACCGCTCCGCGGCTTCTGGACTTCCCGCAGACGGTCGCGCGTGGTGTCGCCCTCGAAGACGCCACGCGAGCCGGCAGCGCGGGTGCTGTGGCGCTGGATGATCGCCATCGCCGAGTTGCCGGCCAGCGTGCGGCGCAGCTCCAGCTCGGTCTTGAGGTTGTTGATCTCCTGCTCCAGCGCACCGTTCTCCTGGTCGACCGCCTGCACGGCCAGTTCGTTGGCGGCGACGTTCGGCTCCTTCTTGCCGGTCAGCAACGTGCGTTGCAGCAGCAGGGCCTTCTCCAGCACGCTGGACAGCGCAGCCTCGGACGCCAAGCGCTTGCCCAGCACGTCCTGGTCGGGTTCGTCCCGCAGGGCCTCGATCACGCCGCGGGTGATCGGCAGCGAGCTGCTGCCGGCCGCGTCGAGATTGGCCGGCGTCGTCGGCCGGGCGCCCGTTACCAGCTCCTGCAGCACCTGCAGCTTGGTCTCGTACTCTTCCTGGATCACTGGCGTGAGCCCGACGCCAGGCGTGGTCTGGGTCTTCGTGCAGTTTTCGCAGGTGCGTTGCTCGCGTTCGCCCAGCACGCGGTTCGCAAAGGCCGCGGCCGCGCCAGGCGACGACCAGGTCTGGCAGGTCAGGCGGTTGCCGCAGGCGCTGCGCGCGATCGACGAGGTATCGGTGGCGCTGCGCCCGTTGAGCAGGTTGTAGCCCGCGCGCGTCACATCGCCGACCACCTTGATCGAACTCTGGCCGGAGCCGCCCGCGTTGCCGCCGCCGACCCAGGGCACGCCGTTGTTCCCCTTGTTGGACTCGGCCTGCTCGATGGCGGAGACGGCATCGGTGCTGCTGACCGCATCCCGCAGCGCCATCCCTTCGGCGAGCTGGTCCCAGCCGGCCTGGCCGCCGGCCATGTCCGCCATGCGATTGGCGATGGCCCGGCAGGTCATTTTCGAGCGGTCGAAATCCAGGCGCGCCTGGAGGATGCCGTTGGTCAGCAGGTTGTAGAGCCCCGGGTCGGCGCGCTGGATGATGAGCGCCGGGAGTGACGCCACCGCGGCAGTGGCGTTCTGGATCACGTTGCTCATGATCGTCTGGAAGCCGTTGGTGATGCCGTTGAGCTGGTTCTGCAGGGTCGTGGTGATGCTCATGTCGCCGCAGATCAGGTTGCTGTTCCAGCCGATCCCCACGCCGATGCTCTGCATGTTGCCGGCACCGCCCATCGACACGGCCCGGCCGCCGCCGATGCTGTAGAGCACGTCGTCGCCGATCACGCTGCCGCTGACGTTCACGCCATTGGGATCGATGCGCGTCTGCGCCCAGGCGACGCCGACGACCAGCGTGATGGCCGCCACGAGCAGCGTGGCCCGCAGGGGCGATTTCGCGCGGCGCAGGAAGTCAGGGAGGGATGCGTTCATCGTGGGTTCCTCACATGAAATCGACGCTGCCGAGGAAGACCTGGCCACGGCGCCGGCAGCAGGAGTACGGCCGCCACAAGGCCCAGGCGTAGTCGCCCTGCTGGGCCTGCACGCGGGTGCGGCTGTGCGGGAAGACCACGCAACTGTTCGAGAGCGTGGGCGTCAGCTCCTGCCACTTGCCCGTCGAGGCGTCGGTCTCCATCAGCGCGCCGGCCGGCCAGTAGCCGTCGCGGGCGCTGGCCAGCAGGGGCTGGTACACGTGAATCTGGTTGCGGCGTGTCACTATGTCGCCCGCGCGCTGCGCGACCACGGCGCCGCTCTTGTGGTCGTCGGCCTGGTGCAGGAAGCCACCGCGGGGATACACGTTGCCCCAGAGGTTCAGGCCGGTGCGCGTACCGATTTCGCGCCGGCCGGGGATGAGCGCTTCGGGGTAGAACGCTTCCGGGATGTTGTAGCGCCAGGCGATCGTGTCGAGCGTGCTCAGCAGATACGGCATGAAGGCCGTGCCAGCGCCTTCGCAGGTGTAGCCGGAGGCGCTGGCGAACTGGCTGAACACCATCCCGGCCGGATGGCCGATGACATCGGCGTTCTTGAACTTGGCGAGGTTGTTCTCGTTGTCGTGATTGGTCGTGCCGTCACCGCCCGCCTTGGCGGTCGGGTTGGGCATGCTCATCGCCCTGACTTCCTGCCACGGGTTTTCTCCGGTGTTCGAGTAGCTCGACACCACCGCATCGGGGACGTAGTGGCGCACCTTGACGGAAGTGCGAACCGAGCAGCCGAAGGGCGTGCAGTACAGCCAGTAGCAGATTCCGACCACGCGGTATTCGAGGCAGTCGGGGGACAGCGCCGACGAGACGATGGTGGCGGTGTCCAGGGCGAACGTCGACGTGGCCGCGCTCAGCAGCAGCGAGGCGGCGGTGGCGCGCAGGCGCCGGCGTGCCAGCAGGAGGCTCATGGCTGCGCGCTCCGGTAGGCGTTGATGCGCGCGACGGCGCGGGGCACGTCGGGCTCGCCGTAGACCACGTAGCGTCGCTCGACCACCACGGCGGGAATCTTGGCGATGCCCAGCCCCCAGGCATCCGCGACACCTTGGTAGGCATGGCCGATGCGGCGCTGCAGGGCCTCGCCGCCGTCATGCAACCGCTGCCGCACCAGGGCCGCGGCCTGTTGGGGGTCGGCCGGTAGGTGCGCGGCGAGTTCGACCTCGATGCGCGTGGCCTGGTCCAGCTCGATGATCCGCACGCCGGCCGGGGCCTGCACCGGATGACGGCTGTCGGTGACGACGAGCACATCGGCGGCCGCCGCGATGGGACCGAGCAGCGCGGCGCACAGTCCAGCGGCCAGCCGGGCGGCCAGGGGGCGCCGCGAGGCGGCAGGAAGGTTGAAGGAATGAGCCGGCATGTCGCGCCTCCGCGGAGTCGATGCAGACTCGTAGTCGAGCGCAATGCAGATCAGGGAACGACAAAGAAACCGAAACCGGTCAGCCCCGATTTCCTGCGGACCGGCGAAAAGAAACGGGAGCCAAGGGCTCCCGTGGTGATGAAACGAGTGCGCTACAACAAGCCGGCTTCGGCGAACGAGTACGGGCTGCCCTTGCCGACGATGAAGTGGTCCAGCACCCGGACATCGACGGTGGCCAGGGCGCTCTTCAGCCGCTCGGTGATCGCACGATCAGCGGCCGATGGCTCGGTGGTCCCCGAGGGGTGCTGATGCGCCAGGATCAGCGCCGAAGCGTTGAGCGCCAGCGCACGCTGGACCACCACCCTCGGATACACCGAAGTCTGGTCGACCGTGCCCTTGAACAGCGGCTCAAAGGCGAGCAC
Organism: Phycisphaerae bacterium; assembly: GCA_002709295.1. Classification (GTDB taxonomy): domain Bacteria; phylum Planctomycetota; class Phycisphaerae; order Phycisphaerales; family SM1A02. Next base: position 61,217 of record PAQL01000031.1, read on the forward strand.
CTGGTGCTGGCTGTCGAGAAACACGACGGCGAAGATTTCGTTCGGCTCCGCGACCAGTTTCAGGCGCAGGTAGTCGCGCACGGCGGCGGGACTGCCCAGCGCTGGACCGGCCTTGAACACGCGGTTCTCCAGCAGGGTAATGGCCTGCTGGATGATCCAGTCTTCGTGCTGGGCGGCGATTAGGGTGAGCGACTCCGGGCGGGAGTCGGCGATGACAAGAGACATGGCGAACCTCCAATGGATGAGATCGGAGGGCGCCTGCCCCTGGAGGGCAAACCCTCCTGGGGACGATGGGGATGGAACAGGTGACGAGCGGGCATCCACCACCGCGGATGCGGTGGCCGTTCGCGTCAAGGGATGCGATGCGAACGGGTTTCGATCAACGCGGACGAGCCGCGCCGCAGCCTTGAAGATCGATGGCTACCTGGGCATGTCACCGGCAACGCCGGCGGGCATGTCTGGGGAATGGGCGGGTTCGGCTGCGGTCGTGCTGCGGGCGGCGAGCAGGTCGATGGCCGACAGCAAGGCATCGCCTTCGACGGGGCCGTGCAGCAGGAGGGTCTTGCCGGACTCGCGGTCGCGCAGTTGCAGGGCCGGCGTGGCCGCGATGCCCTGCTGTGCTGCTTCCACCGCCTGGGCGCGGATGACGGCATCGGGGCGATCGCTGTCGAGACAACCCTGCATGGCTGGCGTGAGGTCGGGATAGCGCAGGCCCTCCGGCAGGCCGTGGCCGTCGCCGCGGGTGTTCGAGTAGAGCCACGCCACGGCCTGCCAGAACGTGGCATGTCCGCCCGTCTCGCCCGCGCACTCGACCAGGCGTGCCCCGGCAGTCGCGGCCGGCTCGTGCATGGACAGCGGCAGGTGGTGCCACTGCCAGTTCACCTCGGGATGGGCGTCGATCCAGCGCTTGAGCGCGGGGAAGTAGGCCCGGCAGTACGGACACTCCAGGTCGGCGTACCCGACCACCGTGAAGCGCGCATCGGCACGGCCATACAGCCAGGGCGGGCCGGCCGGTTTCGACGCTTCGGACCCGGCGGCGGCCAGGGACATGGGCTCGGTCGCCGGATGCGGCGCGCGCAGCAGCATCCACGAGGCAACCCCAGTCGTCGCCACGATCAGCAGACCGATCCAGGGATGACGGCGGGCGAATGAAGGCATGCGCATCGTGTTGCTCCCGTCAGGCCAGCGTGTCCAGCGTCAGAGGTTCGATGCCCCGCGCGCGGTCGATCTTCTCGGCCACGCGGAAGGCGGCATCCAGCTCGCTGATGCCGTGCTGCTGCATCAACTGGAAGCGTTCGGCCTTCTCCTCGGGCTCGGTCATCGCCATCGCCAGGTAGAGGCTGGGCGGCACGGCGCGGAACAGCACCTCCATCGACTTGGACAGGATGACGCCCTCGCTGAACTTGCCGGCCTCCTTGCGCGCCGAGAGCATCAGCGCCTTCTGCGAAGCGTTGAGTTCGCGGAAGCGCGCGATCTTCTCCACTTCATCGGGTGGCATCGACAGGCAGATCCACCACTCGATCATGTTGAGCATGGGCTCGGCCGCCTTCGGCAAGTCGTCGAGGTTCTGCGTGGCGAGCCAGAACCAGGCGCCGAGCTTGCGCCACATCTTGGTGATCTTGACCACGTAGGGCGCGAGCAGCGGGTTCTTCGTGATGATGTGGCCTTCGTCCGTCACGTTGATGATCGGACGGCCCAGGAACTGGTCGCGCTCGGCGATGTTGTTGACGGTGTTGATGAGCGAGATGTAGGCAATCGAGAGTTGGGCGTTGTAGCCCTCGCGCGCGAAGGTGGCCAGGTCCACGATGGTGATGTCCGCCTCGGGCCACGGCGTGCCGGACCGGTCGAACATCTCGCCGTCCACGTCCTGGCAGAACATATCCATGGCGTCGGCCATCTCCAGCAGCCGTGCGCGCCGCATCTCCGGCAGCGTGGCGTCGCGGGCGCGCTCGCGCAGCGCGTCGCGCACATCGCGCGTGAGCACCGTGCGTCTGTCCGCCACGCAATGCTGGGCCGCATCGAGAATGCACTGGCGGATCAGGCTGCGGTCGGCGCGCGTCATGCGCGCTTCTTCCTTGTCCTCGCCGCCGGTAATCATCAGCCGTGCAGTGATCTCCAGCTCGCCGAGCACGTCGCGCTGCTCGTCGCCTTCCACGGCCATGCCGGCATCGGTCTGGTCTTCGTCGAGCGCATCGGCGTCCAGCGTCTGTACCTGGCTCGGCGTATCGACCAGGCGCCAGGCGTCGGCGAACGGAGCCAGACTGACGCCCGCGCCCGGCGCGAGCTTCACCCGATGCACGGTGAGGCCCAGCCGTGCCGCGAAGTCGCCGAACAGGCCGAAGCTGTTGCCCGCCTCGACGATGAACAGGCGCGGCCGGTAGATCGCCGTCACCTGGTTCAGGATGTTGTTGAGCGTCGCGCTCTTGCCCGAACCCGTGGGGCCGAACAGGAATAGATGCGCGTTCATCTGCCGGTCGAGGCGGTTCAACGGATCGAAGGTGATCGGGCCGCCGCCGCGGTTGAAGAACGTGATGCCCGGATGCCCCGTGCCCTGACTGCGGCCCCAGACCGGCGCCAGGTTCGCCGCATGTTGCGCGAACATGAGCTGGGTGTACCACTGGCGCTTGTCGGCCGCCGGATCGAACACGCACGGCAGCCAGCGTAGATAGCTGTTCAGCGGCGCCACCTCGTCCTCTTCGCGTACCGGTTGCAGGCCGGCGTTGAGCATCACGTTGACGAGCTGCAGGCCGCGCGCATCGAGCTGGGCCAGGTCGCGGCCGCGCAGGTAGAACGCCAGCGCGCCACGGTAGAGCTTGTGCGCGCTGCCGATCAGCCCGCGCGCCTGCTGCACGTCCTGCCGGGTCTGCTCCGAGGCCAGGGTCTCGCCGACGGCCTTCCTGGCGAGGTGGTTGAGGTGCGCCTCCAGCACGTCCTGGGGTGTGGCGACCAGCGTCAGGCACATCACCGTGTCCTCGGGCATCTGGTCGAACAGCGCGTTCATGGCATCGCCGCCTTTGCGCGTCTCGCCCGTCAGATGGCCCGTCACGGGCGGCGTGCGCAGGCGATCCATCACGATCACCCGATGCGGCATGCCGTCGAAGAACCACAGGCCGTTGGGCACGTCCGAGCGGGGCTGGCCGAAGAACAGGCGCTGCGCGAAATCGGTGCCGCTGGCGAGTTCGATCTCGCCCTCCTCCCGCTCTTCCGGGTAGCGGCTCAGCGCATAGAAGCGTTCCCGATCTTCGGCAGTGGCGCCGAGCAAGGTCGGATTCGGGTTGAACCAACGCAGGAGCCAGGCATGGATGTCCGCCGCGCCGAGACGCCGGGCTTTCACGCCGGCATTGGCCAGCCCGCCGGCGAGGCGGTCGCAGATCGTGGTCAGCGCCTGCTCGGGCGACTGGCCGCGCCGCGAGGTCTGGGCCGCGGACGTGCGGCGGTAGACCACCATGCGCACGCGCCGGACTTGGCCGCGCCACGGCAGGCGCGTCACCGTGGTGTCCTCGAACAGGCCACCCGGCTTGGCGATGGCCCGCAGGTGATGGGCGAAGAAGCGCAGGTAGAAGTCGCTGAACGCGCTGCCCTGTGCACGCGGCTGCAGATAGTTCGCCAGGGAGCGCCGATAGTTGTCCCAGTCGGCCTCGTCCTGGGCGTAGAGCTGCACCACCCAGGGGTTGTCGTCCAACTCGTCGAAGGAATCCTGCAGGGCGTTCTCCAGCGCATCGCGCGCCTGCCACAGCCAGGCCATCTCGCGGCCCTCGGTGCCGACCGGCGCCAGCTCGAAGAAGGCCGCCACCGACTGGCCGTCTTCCAGCAACATGCACTTGGTGTCGGGCAGGTACTCGACCCAGGGCAGCAAGTCCGCGAACGACGGCGCGACGCCATAGAGCGCATCGTGGTCGGCCTGGGTGGCCGGTCTGCGCCGGCCCCGGCCGAGCGCGCTGCCCGGCTCGGCGACACCCTGTGCCGCCAAGGCCGTTACGTGCCGTGCCCAGGCATCATCGGTCGTATCCGCGGCGTCAACAGGCGATGCGTCGGGCTTGCGTGACCACGGCAGCGACCAGGCCATCAATAGTCCTCCACGCGCTCGCCCGGCATCGCGTACTGCACGCGCTGGTAGAGCGGGAACACCGTGCTGTAGCCGGGCACCGGCACCGGGTCGGTGCCCGCCAGGTGCGGGAACACGTACATCACCAGGTCGGGATTCGGCAGGCGGTGGAACTGGCGGTGAATCTCGTTCTGCGCGGTACGGGTGTAGCGCGCCTGCATGCCTGGCGCCGCCTGCACATCGGCCTCGGTCAGCGGCCGGCGCAGGCCCTGGCGCGCATCGAGCAGTTGCCGGGCGGCCTGGCCGCCGCCCGCGCTTCCGCCGGTCTCCTGATGCCAGATGTCGAGCATGGTGCTGTCGCCGTGCGGCAGCAGCTTCTCCTTGCTGGTAGCGCAGCCGCCGAGCAGGGTGGCCGCCAGCAGCACGGCGGCCGCGTCAATCCAGATCCGATGCATGGGCTTCTCCGGTGCGGTGGTGGACCCGACGCCCCTTGGCGTCGTAGTCGATGTCGAGCGGCTGCTCCAGATGCACGGCCACTTTGGCGCCCGGCTGCACGTAGACCGCCGCGAAGGCCTGGCCGTAGAGCTTGTTGACCCAATCGGCCATGTCGCGCACGCCGCCCGCGAGGATGCGGCCCATCGCTTCGTTGCCGCTGATGCCGACGGTGCCCAGCGAACCGTTGCTGTTGGCGACCACGGCCACGCTACCGTTGTCGGACTTGATGAGCGAGGCCGCGCCGGCGCCGGCCGCGGTGATGAGCGCCTGGCTGCCCAGGTACTGCTGGGCGTTGCTGCGCCGCTCGCCGCTGACGCAGGGAATGCCGTAGGGGTCGCTGATCCAGCCCAGGCCGCCTTGGATGCTGGCGCCGTTGTGACCCGCGTTGCCGCCGCTGCTGCCGCCCTTGCTGCTGTCCTCCGGCACCGTGCGGATGGTGCCGTCCTGGAACACGAACGTGACCGAGCGGATTTGCCCGCGCACGCACGAGAGCGTCCAGTCGCCCGAGGCCGTGCCGCTGACCACGGCACCGGCCACGTCAGGGATGTCGATGCCGTTGGCCGTGAGGTTGTCCGGGCCGATCAGCACCTTGAACGGGTACGGGTCGTTGACGGTTCCATCGATCGGCACGCGCCCGATCAGCGCCGTCATGGCAATCGACCCCATGAGCGTCGAGTTCGACGGCACGGTGTAGACCGCCTTCGTGGATGCGCCCACCGCGCGGCTGCCGACGTCGGCGACGGATTCCACTGCGGCCGACAGGCTTTTCTGGGCCGGCCCGAAGCTCAGAGGAAAGCTCGGCGCCTTGCTGCCGCTCTTGGCGTCGACCTTGGCGTCGTCGGGCTCGACCCACTGCGTGCCACCGGCGCCGCGGTTGAAGCGCTGGCCGTCACCCTCTTCGAGCCCCAGTCCGACGGGCAGGTCGGACGGGCCACCCTTGCCGGAAAGGCCGTCCAGTTGCCGCTGCAGATCCTGCAGCAGCCCCTGGGTCTGCTGCCTGTCGCTGGCCACCTGGGTGCGCTCCTGCTCCAGGCGGTTGCGCTCGCCTTCCAGCGCGCTCTGGATGCGCTGGTCGATCGCGCTTTCCCGGGCACGCAGGCGCTCGTTCTCGGCCTTGTGCTGCTTGTTGTCGCCGAGCGCGCTCTGCAGCTCGGTGCGCAACTGCTTCACCTGGGCCACCAGCGTGGCGACGGTATCGCGCGGCGTGTCGCCAGCGATGCCCAGGGCTTTCATCTCCTCGGGCGTGAGCGTACTGGCCGCGGCCTTGGGGGCGGGCTGGCCGCCGGGGGCGCCGGAGAACAGTTTGACGCCGACGAACACCAGCAGCAGCGCCATCGGGATCAGCAGCCACTTGAGCAGCGGATTACTTTTCATCGCGCGCTCCTCCGGTCGAGCCGGCCGCGGCGGCCGGCGGCAGGTTCGCGGTGGCATCGATCGGGCTCAGCGCCGGCAGCAGCGACTCGGCCAGGCCGTGGCCGCGCGTGACCAGGTAGAGCACCGTGGTGTCGGACGGGGTGCCGGCCGGCCCCAGGTTCGGATGCTGGAAGGTCGCCGCCACGAAGTTCCCCTGCAGGGCGCGCGGGTCGAGGTCGAGCCAACGCGCCGAGGTGTTGGTGAGGCGCACGGCCGTCACCCACTGGTCTTCCAGGCGCCACGCGGCCAATGCCCGCGCGTGCACCGGCAGCGTCGGCAGCAAGGTGTCCAGCGCGAGGCCACGGCGCAGGTTCACGCGCCCGATGCCGGCAACCGGCTCGACGGTGCGCAGCGGCGCGTACAGGTTCTGTGCGGCATGGCGCGTCAGCACGACCGGTACCGGCGTCTCGCGCCGGGGAACGGATTTGTCTGCGGGCGCGTCGGCCTGCTCGTCCGCGCCGCTTGCCGCACCGCCGCCGTAGCGCTTCGCGGGGGCTTCCGCTTCCACGATGCGCACCGGCTCCAGCGGCGCCTGACCGTCCTTCGCCGGCTCGGCGGCGATGTCGAGCAGGATCAGCGCGCCGGATTCCACGTCCTGCAGTTGCAGCCGCGTGGGCGGAATCGGCTCGCTCGCCCGCAGGTAGATCGCGCCGCCGGCACTCTGCACGCGCAGGTGGTCGCCGACGCTGGCCGGCACGCCGACGCGCACATTGCGGTCGATGAAGACCACGCGCTCCTGACCGACCACCAGCGGCACCGGCAGGGGCAGGCGCTCCCAGCGCAGGATTTCCACGGCCTGGCTGGCCGGCACGACACCGAGGATCAGCAGGATGCCGGCCAGGGCCGACCAGTTAACGGACTTCATGGGGAGTCTCCCTGCAGGTGGCCGGAGGCGTTGGCGGGCGCGCCGGCCTGGGTCGGCGTCGGCGGCGGTTCGATGCGCTGGGGTGCGCTGGCGTAGCAGTCCAGCGCCAGGCCGAAGGGGTTGCGCTCGGGGTCGATGTCCAGCCGGACGACCTTGATGGGGTAGCGCACCAGGGCGCGCTTGACCTGCTCGGAGCCGTAGTATTCGTCCGCGCTCACGTCGAGCGTGACGATCCAATCGCGGTCGGAAACCACCTTGACGCGCGTGGCCGGAGCGTCGCCATAGCCGCGGCCGGGAATCTCGTAGATGCCGCGCACGCGCTGACGCAGCTCGCCACTGGCGCGCCGGTACTCGTAGTCCTGTTGCAGGAAGGCCCGGCAGCTCGGCGTCAGGTAGGCCGACAGCGCACGCAGGTTGCGCGGATAGTCCTCTTCGCCGTTCGTGGGCCAGCGCTGCATCTGCTGCCAGATGTAGAACGAGAAGGCATACACGCTCTCGGGCGGCACGTCCCACCACTTGCGCGTGCTGCCCGAGCGCAGGTCCGGCGGCACATGGATGGTCAGACTCTTCGGCGCACTCCACCAGCCGAAGCCGAGCAGCAGCGCCACCACGAACAACGCGCCGGCCCCCAGGCGCAGCGTCTTCAAGTGCGCCTGCAGGTGCGCAACCTCGTTCTTGAAACGGCTCACTGAACTACCCTCCTGTCGCTGACGCGACATCCTCCCCGAGGGAGGTTCGCGCGCCCTTCGGGCGGCCGTGCGGGCGCGCTCATGGCGCACCTCGATCGGCGTTGCGCCGGGTCGTCCAATAGCCCGAGCGGGTGATGAGGCGCTGGCCGCCCAGGAGCGCTGCCAGCGCCGGGTGCCGCAATGCCAGCCGCCACTGGAGCTGCCGGTACAGCCAGGTGTCGGGCCGGCCGCGCTTCTGCGCGCGCAGGAAGCCGCCGCCGACGAAGACGCCCAGCGCGATGCCGGCGACGATCAGGGTGGGCACCATGGCGATGGTGTGCGTGAGCCAGGCCAGCGGCAGGCCGAGCGCGAACCCGGCTGCGGCCGACAGGCCGGCGCAGATCCACAACTCGTCGGCGGTCAGCCCGCGCACGACCACGGGCTGGCGGTTCAGCCGGTGAGGCAGGAAGGTCACCAGCGTGTCGCGCGGGGTCTCCGAAGGGACGGCCATCGCTTGCCGCCCTCACAGCACGCCGGTGGCCTTGGTGAGCAGCCAGATGCCGACCACCAGCAGGATCGCGCCCACGGCGACCGTCAGGCCGAACTGGCCCCAGGTGGCGCGGCCGGTGTGGATCTCCGAATAGCGTGTGTAGGCGTGATAGCAGACACCGACGAACATCGAGGCGACCACGAGCAGCGCGATCAGCAGCACGATGTCGTAGCCGTAGTTCTGCAAGGTCTGCAGGATGCCGCTGCCCTGGCCGCGCGATGGGTCTTCCATGGTCGGCAGGCCCTGCGCGAAGGCCGACAGCGGCAGGCCCGCGAGCGCCAGCGGCAGCAGCGGAGCGGCGATGCGGGACGGAATGCGATGGGGTGTCGGTGGCGTGTTCATGGCGTATGGCCCTTCGTGACGGTCAGGAGAGGAGAAAGAAGGTCAGCATCAGGTACATCGCCACGAAGCGCACGATGACGCCGAGGAACTGACGTTCAGTGATGCGGTGCTCGGCCCAGCCGACGTAGGCGGTGCGCATGGCCCACACGCCCCACAGCAGCAACACGGCAAACACGAAAGCGAGCACCACGGCAGAGACGGCCGAAGGCGCAAAGCCGCCGTTGGCCTGGAAGGCGGCGACCTGATCGGCAGAGGGCGTCATGGCGACGGCTCCTCGTCGTCGGCGCGGTCGCGGCGGACATAGTCGCCGGCCAGCGGGACGGGATCGCGCGGCTGGGCGCGCTGGGGCACGAGGTAGTCCTGCAGGCCGGCGCGAACGCGCTTCAGGTCTGCGCGCAGTCGGGCGTAGTCGAAGTGATAGCGGGCGCGTTCCTGCGGGGCGGAATTGGCGGCGTGCTCGGCGAGGCGGTCGATCAGGTTGAGTTGGCGGGCAAGGGCCGCCAGTTGCTCGTGTTCAGCGCTGGCATCGTCGGCCGATGCGGGCGATGCGCTGGCCAGCGCGATGGTCAGCGCCAAGGCCAGGGCCGGCACACGGCGGCAGGCGGTCGTCAGGTTGCCAAGGGGTGTCATCACGCCGTTCCGCAGTCGTCTGGATGGCGGGATGCTGCGGCGTGAGGCCGGGGTGTGCCGCAAAGAATCGGAACGGGCGGCGCACCGGATTTGCCTCGATGGTTGGCGTAGCGCCGTTTCCGGACAAGGCCGGGAGTCCAGGACCTGGCTGTTAGAACAAGACAGGCCGGTCACTGATGTGGAAACCCTGCTGGCGCGGTGTGCCTACTTCTCTCCGACCGAAGCCGATGCATTCGCGGTGCTGGCCGAGGTCGTCACCGCGGTGGCTGCTTGGCGCTAGGTCGCACAGTGCCTGCTGGAGGGGCGATCCCCTTATACGAGCGGGCCCCTTCTCAGAACGGCAACCGGATCACCAACGACAATCAGGCACTTTTTCGGAAAAGTCGGCACTAATCGGCACAAAACGCTTGATTTTGGCAATCCATCAATGTAGTTTATGGAGGTTAATTTGCGGCACTGTGTCCGGATTTCGGGTTTCCCGGAGACCTTCGGGCTTTTACCGAAAACATGATGAACGAAGGACGAAGGCTATGGATGAGAGATGGCTGACGGTCGATGACATTTGCAAATACCTGAATGTAAGCAACGAGACGGTCTACAAGTGGATCGAACAACGGGCTATGCCCGGTCATCGCGTCGGCCGTCGCTGGATGTTCAAACAAGACGAAGTGGACGAATGGGTCCGCTCCGGCGGTGCGGCTGACAAATCCGATAAGCCGGACACCGAGCAATAAGGAGCGACCATGGCCGAGCCGATTCACGACAAGATAAAACGATCCCTCCAGGCAGCCGAAGGCTTGTATCACCGTCTGGTGTTGCTGGTGGGTGAGACCGGTTCCGGCAAGACCGGCGTTCTTCGGGATATTGCCGAGGAATTCGGCTCATCTGTCGTCAACGTCAATCTGGCGCTTTCAGGCGAACTGCTTGAGCTGACGGCAAAGCAGCGGTCGCTTCGGTTGCCGGGCATCCTCGATCAGATCGCGGACCAGGCTCAAGCACCGGTGGTGCTGGATAATCTCGAGATCCTCTTCGACAAGGATCTCCAGCAGGACCCCTTGCGCCTGCTGCAGTCCATTTCGAGAAATCGGGCCGTGGTGGCTTCGTGGAACGGAATCATGAATTCCGGGAGGCTTTTGTACGCCGAAACCGGCCATCCCGAGTACCGCAGCTATGACTCGGTCGATGCGCTGATTGTGGGCATGGATGGCACGGCCACGGTCGATTCGGCAAAAAATAATAGAGAGGCAGGACAAGCATGAAATACGGAGACCTTATCCAATTCGACCCGATTGAGTCGGTCGTTCAGTTGCGTGACGCGGACAAATCGAGCGCCGCACACACCCTCGTGAACACCTATGTCATTTCCGAGGAAATGGCCGAACGGCTCACCCAGCTTGTCATTCCTCAGATGCAGTTCGACCAGCCGGTCGACAACAAGGGCCTGCTGGTCGTCGGTAACTACGGCACCGGTAAGTCGCACTTGATGTCGGTGGTCTCCAGCCTTGCCGCAGATGCCTCCCTGCTGGAAGGGCTGAAGAACGATGGTGTCCGCGACGCAGCCTCTCAGATCGCCGGGCGTTTCAAGGTTATCCGTACCGAGATCGGAGCCACCACCATGTCCCTGCGCGACATCCTGGTGGCCGAACTGGAAGAGCATCTCGAAAAACTCGGCGTGGAGTATGTGTTCCCCGAAGCCGGGACCATTACCAGCCACAAGCGGGCCTTCGAAGACATGATGGCCAAGTTCGGCGAGGTCTTCCCCGAACACGGCCTGCTGCTGGTGGTCGACGAGCTGCTCGACTACCTGCGCACACGCAAGGACCAGGAGCTGATCCTCGACCTCAACTTCCTCCGCGAGGTCGGCGAGGTCTGCAAGGACCTGCGCTTCCGCTTCATGGCCGGTGTCCAGGAAGCCATTTTCGACAGCCCGCGCTTCGCTTTTGTCGCCGACAGCATCCGCCGGGTGAAGGACCGCTTCGAGCAGATCCTCATTGCCCGCAGCGATGTGAAATTCGTCGTGGCCGAGCGTCTGCTCAAGAAGACCACCGAGCAACAGGCCAAGATCCGCGACTACCTGATGCCTTTTGCCAAATACTACGGCGGGCTCAATGAGCGCATGGACGAGTTTGTCCGGCTCTTCCCGGTGCATCCCGATTACATCGACACCTTCGAGCGGGTCACCGTGGTGGAAAAGCGCGAGGTGCTCAAGACCCTGTCCATGGGCATGAAAGGCATTCTTGGCAAGGACGTGCCGCAGGACGAACCCGGCCTGATCGCCTTCGACAGCTATTGGGGTACCCTCAAGCAGAACGCTTCGTTCCGCGCCATTCCCGAAATCCGGGCAGTCATTGATTGCAGCCAGGTTCTGGAATCCCGCATCGAGAACGCCATCACCCGCAAACAATACAAGCCGATGGCGCTGCGCCTGATCCATGCGCTGTCCGTCCACCGCCTCACCACCGGCGACATCTATGCCCCCATGGGCGCGTCCGCCGAGGAACTGCGCGACCGTCTCTGCCTGTTCGATCCGCTGATCGCCGAGCTGGGCAGCGATGAGCCCGACAAGGATCTGCAGACCCATGTGGAAACGGTCCTGCGCGAGATCCACAAAACGGTCAGCGGCCAGTTCATCTCCTTCAATGCCGACAACCGCCAGTTCTATCTCGACCTGAAGAAGACCGACGACTTCGACGCCCTGATCGACAAGCGGGCCGAAAGCCTGGGCCAGGCTCAGCTCGACCGCTTCTATTACGAGGCGCTCAAGCGGGTCATGGAATGCCAGGACGCCACCTATGTGACCGGCTACAAAATCTGGCAGCACGAACTGGTCTGGCAGGAGCACAAGGCAGCCCGCTCCGGCTACCTCTTTTTCGGGGCACCGAACGAGCGTTCCACCGCCGTGCCGCAGCGGGACTTTTACCTCTACTTCATCCAGCCCAACGATCCGCCGCGCTTCAAGGATGACAAGGTCAACGACGAGGTCTTCTTCCGCCTGAAAGGCACCGACGAGGAATTCCAGACTGCGCTGAAGAGCTATGCGGCCGCACTGGATCTTGCAGCCACCTCATCGGGCCATGCCAAGGCCACCTATGAATCGAAGGCCAACGGTTTCCTGAAGAAGCTGGTCCAGTGGCTGCAGAAGCACATGAGCGATGCCTTCGAGGTCACCTATCAGGGCCGTGCCAAGTCCATGACCGAATGGGCCAAGGGCAAATCCATCCGCGACCTGTCGGGCCTGTCGCCTCACGAGACTATCAACTTCCGCGACTTGGTGAACACCATCGCCGGTGTCTGCCTGGCACCGAACTTCGAGAACCAGGCCCCGGACTACCCGTTCTTCTCGGTCCTGATCACCGGCAACAACCGCGCCCAGGCAGCGCAAGACGCCCTGCGAGCCATCGCCGGGCAGAACCGCACCAAGCAGGCCACCGCCGTGCTGGACGCCCTGGAGCTGCTCGACGGCGAGAAGATCGACCCCTACAAGTCGAAGTACACCAAGTTCATTCTCGATACCGTCAAGGCCAAGGGGCACGGCCAGGTAGTCAACCGCAGCGAGATCATCCAGGACGACCACGGGCTGGAATACATGAACCCCGGCGGTGGTCGGCTTGAGCCGGAATGGGTGGCGGTCATCCTGGCTTCGCTGGTCTATTCCGGCGACATCGTGCTCGCCATTCCGGGCAAAAAGTTTGACGCCACCGGACTACAGCAGCTTGCCGCGACCGGCATGGACGAGCTGGTCCGCTTCAAGCACCTGGAGCAACCCAAGGAATGGAACCTGCCCGCGCTCAAAGCGCTGTTCGAACTGCTCGGCATGACGCCGGGCATGGCCCAGCTTGTCACCCAGGGCAAGGACGAGCCGGTGCAGAACCTGCAGCAGGCGGTGGGCAAGATCGTCAAGCGCATCGTCATGACCCAGCAGACCCTGCGCGAAGGGCTCTCCTTCTGGGGCCTGGACCTGCTCGCGGGAACCGACCTGGCCAGCCAGGCCAGCGGGCTGGACGAGGCCAAGGGCTTCTTTGAATCGCTCCAGGCCTACTCCTCGCCGGGCAAGCTGAAGAATTTCCGCTACAGCGCACCCGAAGTGCTGGCCCATGAAAAGGCCGTGAAGGCCCTGGACGAGCTGGACGCCCTGCGCGAGTTCATCATGGACCACAGCCCGACGGCATCCTGGCTCTCCACCGCCGAGGCGGTGCTGCCCGCCGAGCATGACTGGGTGGATCGCATGAAGACCACCCGGCAGGACGTGCTGGATGCCCTTAAGCAGGCCGACCTGACCGAGCTGGCCAGCCAGTCCCAGTCCATCGGGGCCAAGCTGCAAAAGCTGAAGAAGGATTACACCGTCGCCTACATCGGTCTGCATACCAAGGCCCGGCTGGGCGTGAACGACGACAAGCGCAAGGCGGGCCTGCTCAACGACCAGCGCCTGCAAACCCTGCTCAAACTGGCGGGTATCGACCTGATGCCACGGCAGCAGCTCACCGATTACCAGAACCGCCTGGCCGGGCTGAAGAGCTGCTTCGCCCTGACCGAGCAAAACCTCGACGCCTCGCCGATCTGCCCGCATTGCGGGTTCCGGCCTTCGGTGGAAACCTTTGCTTCGGCAGGCTCGCAGATGATCGACCAGATGGACGCCCAGCTCGACGCCATGGTGGCTGCCTGGACCTCTACCATCCTCAGCAACTTGGAGGACCCGATCACCCAGGCCAACATGGATCTGCTGAAGATCGACGACCGCGAGCCCCTGGAAGCCTTCATCAAGACGAAGGAACTGCCGGTGCCGCTGGACGGCAACTTTGTTCACGCCCTGAAGGAAGTGCTCTCCGGTCTGGTCAAGGTCACCGTCAAGGCGCAGGAGCTGCAACAGGCCCTGCAGGTCACCGACGGCCCGGCCACCCCGGCGGAGATGAAGAAACGCTTTGAGGAGTACATTGATCAGCTCACCAAGGGCAAGGACCCGGCCAAGGTGCGGATCGTCATGGAATAAATGAGTCACGGGTCGCGAGTTATGAGTCACGAGTCGAAGGATTGAAGATGGCAAGGATTGAAAAGTTCGAGGATATCGAGGCATGGCAGCGGGCAAGACAGCTCGCCAAAGCCGTGTATGCCGTCACATCGGAAGGAAAGTTCGCTCGTGATTTCGGACTGCGTGACCAGATTCAAAGAGCAGCCGTTTCGGTGATGTCCAACATTGCCGAAGGATTTGAACGGGGTGGCGATGTTGAGTTTCGACGATTTCTTGCCATCGCAAAGGGCTCCGCAGGCGAGGTCAAGGCACAGCTCTATGTGGCTCTTGATGCGGGCTTGATCGACCAGACTGCTTTTGACTCGCTTTACAAATCGGCCACAGAAACCGGGAACCTCATTGGTGGGTTCATGCGCTATCTCAGTCGCGAGTCAGCGGGTCAAGAGCCACGAGTCAAAAGCAATACAAAGAATCGGAGCAATTCATGAGCGACAAATACGGACAGCAACAGACGATGTTCGAGACAGAACGACCCGCGACCCGCGACTCGGGACCCGTGACCTGCTTAGGCATGACCTTCGAGAATGACGAGGCCCGCCGCGCCCATTTCACCGAGGAGCTGCGCAAGAAGCTACAGGACCTGGAGTTCCGCAAGATCGAAGGCTTTCCTATCGGCAGCGACGAGGACATCCTGAACCTGAGCGATCCGCCATACTACACCGCCTGCCCGAATCCGTGGATCGCCGACTTCATCGCCGAGTGGGAGGCGCAAAAGCCGGAACAGCCCGAAGGTTCTCACTACCACCGGGAACCTTTTGCTGCCGATGTGAGCGAGGGCAAGAACGATCCCATCTACAACGCGCACTCCTACCATACCAAGGTCCCTCCTAAAGCAATCATGCCATTCGTGTTTCATTACACGGAGCCTGGTGACATAGTTCTTGATGGGTTTTCTGGTACAGGGATGACAGGAATTGCTGCGCAGTATTGTGGCAATACTTGCATTGCTCAGTCATTTGGTGGCGTTACACTGGGGGACAGGCGGGCCATATTAAATGATTTGAGCCCAATCGCATCTTACATCTCTTATAACTATAACTTGCCCGTAGATCTACAGGAGTTCAATAGATCTGCACAGCAAGCATTATCCACCCTAAAAAAAGAATATTTTTGGTCATATCAAACAGATCATCACGGTAAAGCAGGTGAAATTGTATACACGATATGGTCAGAGCTTCATATTTGTGAAAGCTGTGGAGAACAAATTCCATACTGGAATCTGATTACAGATGGCGAGGGTAACTATGATGAACATAAAATGTGTCCTCACTGTGGTGCGTTATTTGAGTCAAGAAATCCAGTTCGTGCAATGGAAACGATATTCGATCCAATTTTGCGAAAAAATATCGAGCGTGTGAAGTGCGTTCCAGTATTGATTAACTATAAGGTTGGTAAGACTCGATATAACAAAGCGCCGGATGAAAAAGATATTCAGACGACCGCAAAAATGGATGCGCTTACTGTCGAGTCTCTATTACCAACTATAGAGTTGGAGCATGGTGACCGCTGGAAACGTGATGGGCTTTCGTTGAAGGGTATAACTCATACGCATCATTTTTTTACCTCTAGGAATTATAAGATTTTAAGCAGACTCAACCAGCTTTGCTCTAACTCTAATGGTAGGCTTAAAAACTTTCTTAAAATATGGTGCACTTCGACAATTAGTCGTCTCCATAAGCTGAATAGGTACATTCCAAAACATAATCGGCATGTAGGCCCAATGTCGGGCACGTTATACGTTAGCCCCCTATGGGTTGAGATCTCCCCTTTTTATTTTATAAATGACAAGCTCAAGGCTCATAAAGGGCTGGATATCCCAAGTTCGGCATCTGCTTGCATCTCTTGTGGTTCTACGGGAAATCTCCTTATCCCGGATAGCTCAATAGATTATATCTTTACTGACCCTCCGTTCGGCGCAAATCTTCAGTACTCTGAGTTGAATTCGGTTTATGAAGCATGGCTCGGCCTTATCACAAATAATAAGGTTGAGGCTGTTGTAAATGACCCGCGAGGCATGGATCTTCGTTTCTACCAAGAAAAAATGACACAGTGCTTTATTGAATACTACCGAGTTCTCAAGCCAGGTCGGTGGATTACTGTGGAATTCCATAATTCCAAGAACTCTGTTTGGGTCGCTATACAAGAGGCACTGTTAAGGGCTGGATTCATAGTCAGCGATGTACGCGTGCTTGATAAGCAGAAGGGTACAACTAAGCAACTGTCTATGGCCAACGCGGTAAAACAAGATTTAGTCATATCGGCTTACAAGCCCAATGGAGGACTTGAAGAAAGATTCTTGAGCCAAGCTGGATCACAGCAGGCAGTTTGGGATTTTGTTCAAAACCATTTATCGAACCTTCCCGTGTTCAGCGTTAAGGATGGAAAAGTTGAAGCAATAGTCGAGCGTCAAAACCATATGCTCTTCGATAGAATGGTTGCTTTTCATGTTCAGAGAGGAGCGGCTGTGCCAATTTCATCCGCTGATTTTTACGTGGGCTTGTCTCAAAGATATTCAGAAAGAGATCAAATGTTTTTCTTGCCGCACCAGGCAAATGAGTATGATAAAAAGCGGGCCAAATATACAGATGTTGTACAAGGATCTTTGTTTGTAACTGATGAAGCCAGTGCAATTCAGTGGCTGAGACAAAACCTTCATTCAAAGCCCCAGACCTTCCAAGAGATTCATCCATCTTTTATTCGAGAACTATCAGGCTGGAACAAAAACGAAGTTTCATTAGAGCTTTCTACATTACTCGAACAGAATTTTCTGCGCTACGACGGCAAAGGCCCGGTGCCCGAGCAGATCCACGCCTACCTCTCCACCAACTGGAAAGAGCTGCGCAATCTGCCCAAGGACGACCCGACCTTGGTCGCCAAGGCCCGCGACCGCTGGTACGTGCCCGATCCCAACAAGGCAGGCGACCTGGAGAAACTGCGCGAGAAGGCACTGCTCAAGGAGTTCGAGGAATACAAGAACGTCAAAAAGAAACTCAAGGTCTTCCGCCTGGAGGCTGTCCGTGCCGGATTTAAGAAAGCCTGGCAGGAGCGCGACTACGCCGTCATCGTCGCCGTGGCCGACAAGATCCCCAACAACGTCTTGGAAGAGGACCCCAAGCTGCTCATGTGGTACGACCAGGCGGTAACTCGGATGGGAGCGGAATAACCCATGATCACCAAATGGAAAGTCTTCAACTTTAAATCGATTCGTGAGGAAACCGAGCTGGATCTCGGCCCGCTCACGATCTTTGCTGGTGCGAACAGCAGCGGGAAGAGCACATTCATCCAATCAGTCCTTCTGGTGGCGCAGACATTAGCCCATAAAGTCGGATCGCGATCTGTCGTATTGAATGGTGCTCTCACCAGTTTAGGCCAGTTTGACGACCTGAAATCCAATGATAGCGCGTCAGACCAGATCACCATCAAATGTACCTGTCGACCGCTTCCGGATCAGGACTCTGCAATAGGAAGGCGGTCTCAGTTCGCGCCTCGTGGTGCTATCTACTATGGACCGCGATCCAATCAGCTCCAGGAAATCGCTTGTGAGATTTCGTTTGACGCTGATGCTTCTAGCTCTCAGCGTGATTTGTTCCAAATCCAACCTCGACTTTTTGCCACCCAGTTGTCCTGCATATCCAGAGACGAGGACAACGCGGATCAGAAAGCTGATATATCGATCCATCATTCCACCAAGGCCATCTCCGAGATTGAAGGCGCTGACAGCGCCAGTGAAATCGACGATCAGCTACGCGCCAGTTTGGCTTATGCTGTTGAGCTGGACGATGGCTCCATGGCTGAGGTGAAGGAAGACTTTCGCTCGGCCAAGCCAATCGGCTGCATGCTTCGACACTTCCTCCCCGAGAGAATTGTTTACGCCATCGATACCATCGAAGAGGACGCCAATGCCATCACTATTGCCCTCCAGGACGATGGACGGCGTGCCATTGGCGTACGGCGTACCATGGGAAGCGAAATTCTTCTTTCCGAAGAGATCATTGCAGTGTTGCGCGAAGTCCTCGAAGGCACAATCGATTTTGACCAGACTTTCAAGGACAACTATCGTCAGGAGTCACTATTCGGTTCCGAGTCTGAGACGCTTACATTCAGGTCTTGGCATGAAAGGTTGCGCAGCCTCCCACGCCACGAGCGCCTGAAAGTTCAGCAGGTCCTGCGTGAGCGCGAGGATCTTTTCAACCGCATCCACGCAGCCATGAAGGCAACAACGGCAGAGAAGCCAGAAACCCATGCCATTGTCCAAGCCAGGCCACCTCGCTTAATAACGGAGGCGACTTGGTATCTGGATAATTTCTTCACCTCATCCTTGAAGTACCTCGGCCCGTTGAGGGATGCCCCCAAACCGCTGTATCCGCTTGCGCCAGCAGCCGACCCACATGACGTAGGCTTACGTGGAGAACACACTGCTTCCATACTTGAACTGCATAAAAACAAGAAGATCCGTTACATCCCTTCGGCAAATTTCAAAGACCCGGTAATTGACCGCAAAACAGTTACTCGGACTCTCGAAGCAGCGGTTATCGATTGGCTCCAATATCTGGGAGTCGCCAGCTACGTCAAAAGCCGAGACCAGGGGAAATTGGGGCACGAGCTGAAGGTGGGGCTATCCAATTCGGATAGCACGCATGACCTCACGCATGTGGGCGTAGGCGTCAGCCAGGTTCTGCCAATTCTTGTCATGTGCCTTCTCGCCGACACAGACTCTACCCTCGTTTTTGAACAGCCGGAGCTGCATCTTCATCCGAAGGTTCAGACCCTGCTCGCCGACTTTTTTCTTTCGATGGCGCTATGTAACAAGCAGTGCATTGTTGAAACCCACAGCGAATACTTTATCGATCGCCTCCGTTTCCGAATTGCAGCGGCATCACCCGAGAATGGGCTCAATAGCCAGGCCAAGATTTACTTCGTGGAAAAGCCATCGCAGAGTTCATCTTTCCGAGAGGTGGTGATTAACGAGTATGGAGCCATCTCAGACTGGCCGGAAGGGTTCTTTGATCAGTCTCAACAGCAGGCCGAGGCGATTCTTACGGCAGCGCTAGCCAAAAAACGGGCAAAGAAAAACAAGGATTGAATCTATGCTGGTTCAAGAGATTGTTATTGACCCATTTTTGCTATGCCTGCCAAATCCCTGCGATTCTCTCGATCAACTGGAAGACTTCATTTCGTCATTGGTTGGGTGGCGAGGTTTTCTCGATCGGCCTGATACATGTGTTTTAATGTCAGATTCCGCAAGGGTGGCATTGAACGATGATGGTGAATTCCCACATCGGCACAGATTGGTAGAGCTTATCGATAAATTTGAATGCACGGTTGCTGATGCAAACACGATTTCAAAAGTTGCCAATTCGATATTGGAGAGAACGCCCGCACTGGAAGAGTATTTCGGGATAGACGCAGTTCTTTTTGAGGAGAGCTCGTGTGAAATTGTACCAGCACTCATTCTGGAACGACTGAAGCCGAAGTGCAGAACAGCATTCAGGGATGATTTGATGATTGCTGGTTTGAAAGTCGATGAGGGTGTTTATGGTGGGCCTGAAACCAGCGTAATGGTGGCTTCCGGGAGTTGGAGCGAAGAACCTGTCCCTGAAGACATCGCTGTCAAAGCAGATGTTCACGACGTTGGTTTTCTGTCAACAGACCTTAGCTTAAAAAATGCTCCCCCTTTCTCGCTTCTCCAAAGGATCCCGGTTGCCTTTAGTCATGAGCAGTTGATCGAATCACTGGATCTCTGGTCAATCTGGGATGGGGCATCGAGTGAAGAAACAGTTCGTTTGAGCATCGAAGTATGCATCAAGAATCTCATTTCATCCGGGGTTTCGGGAGATGGCGCAGTGGAGTTCGAGGTCGGCAGCGGGTTTGTCCAATCACTACATGCATGGGGCGCTGATTCTCGACATGATTACGCGATGGTAACCATTGAGTCATGTGCGCGCATTGTTCTGGGCATCCCGAAAAATTCTATCAATGAGTTTCGAGAGAGTGCAGATGCAACTGCAAAGCAACGCAGCAGGAAGAAGGATGGTGCTTTGGCGTTCAGGACGCACCTCACAAAGAAAGGTGTGGGGCTGCGGTTGATGTTCTGGCAGCGCACAGATGGAACAATCGAGTTCGCTAATATCGGTGCCAAGGGAGAGCTGCAGATTTTATGAGCATTTGGCAGTACAGCACCGTTCATAACAGCGCCTGCAAGGTCATCGAAGAACAGACCTTGTGGGGGCAGAAGGTTTGCCGTGTCTGGTTGCCGAACCAGGACGCGGTGGTGCGCGTGCCCCGCTCAGCCTTGCGGCCGCTGAGTGCCGATCTGCAGCCGGAGATTGAAGCCGGGCGCATAGCCTATGTGGCAGCCGCAGCCAAGGTGGCCGAGGTGCTCGAAGGCTCCACCAGCGCCACCGAGGGCCATGTGCTGCTGGCTCCCATGGAGTCCAACGTCATTCCGCTGCCGCACCAGATCCACGCCTTGTCCCGGGCCATCTCCGGCGACCGCGTGCGCTACCTGCTGGCCGATGAGGTGGGTCTCGGCAAGACCATCGAGGCCGGTCTGGTCATGCGCGAGCTAAAACTGCGCGGGCTGGTTCGGCGAATCCTGGTCGTCTCTCCCAAAGGTATCGCCACCCAGTGGGTGGCGGAAATGCAGACCCATTTCAACGAGCAGTTCCAGCTCGTGCTGGGCGACGACATCGGCACATTGCAACGCCTGGCTCCAGGGGCGGATCACCGGAGCTCAGCCTGGTCGATGTTTGATCAGGTCATCGTCTCCCTGGATTCGGTCAAACCCATGGACAAGCGGCGCGGCTGGACTGCTGAGCGCGTTGCCGAATACAACCGCAGCCGGTTCGAGGATTTGATTACCGCCGGTTGGGATCTGGTGGTGGTGGACGAAGCGCACCGTCTGGGCGGCAGCACTGATCAGGTCGCCCGCTACAAGCTCGGCAAGGGGTTGGCGGAGGCCGCGCCCTATGTGCTGCTCCTTTCCGCGACTCCCCACCAGGGGAAGACCGATGCCTTCCATCGCCTGATGAACCTGCTGGATGACGACGCTTTTCCGGACATGGACAGCGTCTCCCGCGAGCGGGTGGCCCCGTATGTTATTCGTACCGAGAAGCGCAAGGCCATCGATGCCGACGGCAAGCCGCTCTTCAAACCCCGGCGCACGCAGATGGCCCCGGTGGCCTGGGAGAGCCGACACCACTTGCAGCAGCTCCTCTATGAGGCGGTGACTGATTATGTCCGCGAGGGCTACAACCAGGCTCTGCGCGAGAAGAAGCGCCACATCGGCTTTCTGATGATTTTGATGCAGCGCCTGGTGGTCTCCAGCACCCGGGCGATCCGCACCACGCTGGAACGGCGACTCGCGGCGCTCAAGGAAGGCGAACAGCAAGCCAGCCTGCGCCTGGCGGAGCTGGAAAACGGCACGGAGGGATCGGAAAGCCCAGACGATGAAATGGCCGAGCTCTACGACATGGACGGCCAGGAGCTGCTCGATGAGCTGCTGAAATCCCATGTCTCGGCTCTTCAGAGCGAAGGCAGCCATGTGGAGACCCTGCTGGATGCGGCGGTTCGCTGCGAACAGGCTGGACCGGACGCCAAGGCCGAGGCGTTGATCGAGTGGGTCTACGAACTGCAGGCCGAGGAAAACGAGCCGGACCTGAAGGTGTTGATCTTCACCGAGTTCGTGCCGACCCAGCAGATGCTGAAGGAGTTTCTGGAAGCTCGGGGCATATCGGTCGTCACCCTGAACGGCTCCATGGATATGGAGGAACGCAAGCAGGCCCAGGACGCCTTCCGCAAATCGCACCGCGTGCTGGTTTCCACCGATGCGGGTGGTGAGGGCCTGAACCTGCAGTTCGCCCATGTCATCATCAACTACGACATCCCCTGGAACCCAATGCGGCTGGAACAGCGAATCGGCCGTGTGGACCGTATCGGCCAGCCCAAGAAAGTGCGGGCAATCAATTTCGTGTTCGAGGATTCGGTCGAGTTCCGGGTCCGCGAAGTGCTGGAGCAGAAGCTCTCGGTGATCTTCGACGAGTTCGGCATCGACAAGACCGGCGACGTACTTGACTCCGCCCAGGCCGGTGAGATGTTCGAGGATGTGTTCGCCTCGGCCATTCTCAATCCTGACGGCATCGAAACCTCCGTCGATCACACGGTGGCCCGGCTTCGTGATGAGATTCAGCAGGTGCGCGAGGCCTCCGCCATCTATGGCATTTCAGAAGAACCGGATGTGCAGGCGGCTGAGCGTCTGCGTTCCCATCCGCTGCCCCATTGGGTGGAGCGGATGACGGTGGGCTATCTCAATTCTCACGGCGGCGCGGCCAGCCGCAAGCGCTCCTGGTGGGAACTGAATTGGCCGGACGGCCAGGAACATCGCAAGGCCGTGTTCAACGCCCGGGAAGCGGACCGCCTGGCCGATGCAACCTTGCTCAATCTTGAAAACAGCCGTGTCCGTGGACTGGCCTTGAACCTTCCGCAAATCGCGGCAGGTCAGCCATTGCCTTGCGCAACTGTGAGCGGACTGCCAGCCAGCATCTCCGGACTCTGGGGGCTCTTTGAGATCCGCCTTCAGGCCGGAATGCACCAGAAGACACAACTCCTGCGCATCCCCATGGTGCGGCGGGGCTATGTCAGCGTGTTCTTGAGCGAGGAAGGCAAACTGTTTCTGCCCACGGCCCGGCATATCTGGGATGCGCTACAGACAGCGGAAGCCGAAGTGCAAGCCACCCTCGGGCAGGATGAATCCATCACCGCGCATGAGCGTTTGCAGATTGCTGCCGAACAGGCCGGACAGGAGCTGTTCGACGCCCTGCAGCAAGCGCACCTCGCTTCGGTGAACCGGGAAGAGGAACGTGGCATGGTCGCCTTTACCTCACGGCGGAAGGCCATCGAGCGGGTGGGGCTGCCCGAAGTGCGCCAGTACCGTCTGGCTCGCTGTGATGCCGAGGAAACTGAGTGGCGGCATGAATTGCAATCAGCGCGGCAGATCGTACCGGAAATCCGGTCGTTGCTGATGCTGCGGATCATCAAGGGAAGCGCTCAATGAGTAGTTGGAGAGACGCCATCCTGAACGATTTTGTACCCAACGTCAGCAAGCTGACCCTGGTCGCGGACCCGGATTGTCTGCTGACCGAGGAGAAGCTGGCATTGGAGCTTCGCGGGCGCGGGTTCGACCTGATCGAGTTCAGTGACCCGGTCGAATTCAGATACGCCTATGAGTCAAAGTACCGTTCGATCTGGGACCGGGGTGAGCACACCGATCTGGTGGTAGTCCTCCGCTTGCAGGATGCGGAGCTGGAATCCTTGCCTTACGACCTACTCCAGGCGGGCCGCAAGCTTTCATTCAACTTGGGGGATCTCTTTCCCAACCTGAGCTATCCGGTCATTGAAAAGCTCGACAGGAGCTTGCTGGATTCGCTTTTTGAGGCCCAGCGCAAGTCGCCGCCGGATCGCATGGGCGACAACGCCACCAAGGATTTCATTCTCCGTCATGTGTTCGGCATTGCAGCGGAACTAATTGGGGGCGAGGTGGAGCTGCTTCGCGCATTGCTGCGCCTGCACTATGGGAAGCTACAGATCCCGCTGATGCTGGCTGAGCGGCTTATCCAGGTTCTCAAAGGGCATGATGGATTCAAGGCTTGGCCGCTCTCTGAAATCGTTCCGGACGATGAGGCGTTCTTCGCCTTTTTGCAGGAACGCTGGCCGCTATTTCTTTCCAGGCTCGGCAGCGCTCATCAGGTACGGGAGGATTCGCCGGAATACGGCCTCAAGTATCCCGGCCCTGATCGCCTGCCGTTCGACCATCAGGACATCAAGGTCTACATCGACAACCTGTTCCTGGAGGGGAAACTCACCCCTGTCGAGGCCAAAGGCATTGAAGTGGATGCCGGGTCCTGGGTTCGTAGCGGCATCGCCACGTCCGGCGTGGACGATGACGATCTACGGATCTCTCGCTTGTTTGGCCTTGTCGAGAAGGAGCTGCCCACTGCGGAAGCGCGTTACTCTGATTGGACCGCTTTCGCGCTGAAATGGGCCGAGCTCTCTTCGCTGGTTCATTGTGGCAACAGCACCGAGCATCAGACCCGACTCAAGGAAATCGGCGATGCACTGAACACGACCTTTGCCGGTTGGCTGGCGGACCACTACTCCAGTCTGATCAACTTACCGCCGACCAATCCGGCCATGCTCCACCATGTGCCGCGCCGCCTGGCTCGGGACATCGAGGACTCCGGTAGCAGCCGGGCCGCGCTGATCGTGGTTGATGGTCTGGCCCTGGACCAGTGGGTGACCATTCGCCAGCTACTGCAAAAGCAGGATGCCAATCTGGTCATGCGCGAATCCGCGACCTTCGCCTGGATTCCGACGCTGACCTCGGTATCGCGGCAATCGATCTTCTCGGGCAAGCCGCCGCTCTATTTCCCGTCATCCATCAACTCGACCAACAGCGAAGAGAAACTCTGGAAGCAGTTCTGGGAAGGCCATGGCCTGTCTCGGCTGGATGTCGCCTACCAGCGCGGCCTTGGCGACGGCGATGCTGCGGGCGTCCTCGACTCCGCAATCCATCCCGGAAAGACCAAGGTGGTTGGGCTGGTCGTGGACAAGGTGGACAAGATCATGCACGGCATGCAACTCGGCTCGGCCGGGATGCACAACCAGATCAAGCAGTGGTGCCATGCAGGGTTTCTTTCCGCGATGGTCGGCCAACTGCTGGATTACGGCTATGAGGTCTGGCTGACGGCCGATCACGGCAACATTCAATGCGAAGGCAAAGGCCGCCCATCTGAGGGTGTGATTGCCGAGACTCGCGGCGAGCGGGTTCGTGTCTATCCCACGCCGGAACTCCGCGCTCAGGTGGCCGGGGCCTTCCCGTTTGCCCACGAGTGGCAGCCGGTCGGGTTGCCCGCAGATTATTTCCCTCTGGTAGCCGGTGGCCGCGACGCATTCGTGAATCCGGGAGATGCCATCGTAGGTCACGGCGGTGTAGCCATCGAAGAAGTCATCGTGCCCCTTGTGAAGTTTGAAAGGAGAACACGGTGATGGGCAAAAGACATGAAGCCATTGGCATCAAGCAGGCGATCCGTTTCGAGTGGATGCAGAAGGCAGCCAATCTGCTGCTGGCAGGCCTCGACGCCAAAACCATCCGCCAGGAGCTGCATGAGTTCCTCGTGGACAGAAAAGGCAACGGCTCAGAGCGCGAACGAAGCGATCAGACCCGGACCTTCGTGGTCAACAACTTGATGAAGATCTGGGTCTCTCCTGACCCCGAGTTGATCCCGTTCCGGGATGCCTCGCTGGCGCTTCTGCGGGAAAACCCGGCCATGGCTCTGGCGGTCCACTGGGGGATGATCTCGGCGGTGTATCCGTTCTGGTTCAATGTGGCCCGCCAGACCGGCCGTTTGCTGGCCTTGCAGGATCAGGTGACCCAGACCCAGATCATCAACCGCCTGAAGGAACAGTACGGCGACCGGCAAACCGTCAGCCGCTATGCCCGGTTCGTCATCCGCTCCTTTGTCGCCTGGGGAGCCCTGAAGGATTCCGAGACCAAAGGCTGCTATGAGAAAGCCGCTCCGGTGAGCATTGCCGAGCCAAACCTGGCCATCCTGATGTTTGAATCCGCACTCCTGGCCACACCGGAGGCCAAGGGCGCATTGGGTCTGCTCCTGAACAACCCGGCATTCTTCCCATTCCAGCTCCCCGTGATGACCGGTGACTTTGTATCCCAACGCAGCGAGCGTATCGACGTGGTTCGCTATGGACTGGACGATGAGCTGTTGAAGTTGAAGGATCAGCAAAATTGTACATACAGATTGTACATACAGTAAAAACTACTGCCGAGCAGATTAAACAGCCGGGTTCTTTCGAACCCAGTGAGGGGGTCCATGCATCAGCAGACGCAGCCAGCACCAAGAGAGCATCATTTCTACGTTGCGATTGCCAAGTTCCTTTTTCACCATCCGGAGCACGGCGTTGTATCAGTGCAGGACCCGATCAAGGTCAAGGACGCAGAGCGGTAGGGGCTCAGCCCCCTCATACTCTATGGATTGACCGTTGCCGGGTTGCCCATTCGGTGGATGACCTTTACCCCAGCCGATCAGCCCAGGGCCTTCCGGGATGTTCTTTTGGATGCGTGGCGTAACGCCAAGGGCTTGCGTGGCCGACCGGACATTCTGCGGATCAATCGCCACCTCGCGACGGCCAGCCCTGAACTGGTAGGGGAAATGGCAAGAATCGGAGTCCAGGTCGAGGTCGCTGATGCCAAGGAGAAATCCCTTCCAGCGTCTCTGCGCTCGGCCCAGGACTCCAGCCGGTGTCTGCTGAGGAAGCACGACGGAAAAGACCGATCTCTTACCGGGTCCATCCAGGCCCTTTGCCGGGACGCTCAGAATGACCACGATTTTCGTATCAGGGATGGTCACAGAGGCGTGAACAGCCGCGAGGTCGTGGTCAGAATCCAGCAGTGGCTGGCCTTACCGGCGCAAGTACCGGTGCCAACAATGACAGGTGGGCTCGACTGGGAACCCGGTCCATGGATGTCGTCCTGGGAGACCTCTCTGCCGCCCGATCAGCCCCGTTATTTCAACCTCGACGGGTTCGATGGCAGGACTTGGCTGGTGACAGGTGAGAAGGCACCGGACGGCATCGTTGAGGATGATGATTTCTGGGCCGACAGTGACTATGACAACGCAGCCGAAATCGCCAAGAACCTCGTGGCGTGCTGGCCCAATTCGCCTGCAGACGTTGCCAAGTGTGCAGGGATCACCCTGCGGGAACTTCAATGGTTCACCTCGGGAAAGGCTCCCCTGGGCCGACATGCACGCTTTGACCTGGAAGACTTGCTCGGCATCGAATACGACGAACGCATGGGTAGTTATGTAGGGGCCGGGCCTTATGTGCTGGTGGCCCACAAACCCCAGGCCATCAAGGAGGTCTACGAAGCCATGTCCAAAGGCGGAGACGCACGTCCCTGTGAGATTGTCCCTCGCCAGGGAGCCGCAGACCCAAGCTGGCGATACGTGTTGATCAATACGTATGGAGAGCCCCCGAGCATTGTGATGGCACCTCGCGGAGCAAATATCACGGAGCGTCTTCCGGACTTGCTTATGAATTATGACGGCATCAGGACTGTCGCTCCGGAGTTCTACCGGGATGTCGTTTCTACCTGCGCCCGGGCCTTCCGCGAACCTGCCGTCAACATCCGGGAGATGAAAGACTTCGTAAAACGCTACGAAACGCACTGGGCAGATTGCGCCTGGCAGCCGGAGTGATCTACAGATACTTCTTGAACGTCGCCGCCGCAATGCATACCGCCACCCCAAGCAGCACGGCGCTGGGCAGCAGGATCAGCAGCGGGTTCACGCTGACCGGCAGCGCTAGGTAAGTCACCCACGGCAGCACGGCCAGCGGGATCAGGCTGGCCCTGGCGCGGTGATAGATGAACCCCGACTCGCGTCCCGCGCCGAAGCGGCGGATGTCCCGGCGCACCAGGCCGTCCACCAGCCCGACGAAGGCGGCCATCAGGAACAGCGGCAAGGTCAGGCACAGCACCAGCAGCCGCACGAGGAAGACCAGTGTCGTGTAGGCCGCCGCGATCAGGTAGCTCTCCAGATGCACGTAGACCAGACCCAAGTAGTAGCGGAAATCCTTGGTCGGGCGGTGGCTGCCGGCGCTGGCCTGCGCCGAGGCGTCGCGTATCCAGTCCAGCAGGCCGCTTTTCACGAACAGCCAGTCGTAGCCCTGCTCGACCAGCCGGTGCGCGGTACGCCCCGGCTCCTGCACCAGCGCGCTGCGCGTGAAATGCGTGGAGAGCTGATCCAGCTCGTAGTGCAGCATGCCCTGTGCGTGGCGCCAGCCCTGATCGGGCCAGAAGAAGTGCATGCCGACGCACTCGATCAGGATGCACAGCAGCAGCGCGCCGCACAGCACGCCGAAGAAGCGGAACGGCAGCGTGACCAGGCCGGCGATCAGCCCCTGCTGTCGTTGCTGCTGGCGCTGGGCCGCGACGGCCGGATCGGTCATGCTTCGGCCTCTTCAGCGGCGGTCATCTGCTTGAAGTCGTCCAGCAGGTCGTCGGGCAGCGCCTTGTCCTGCAAGCCAGGGATGCCTTGGCTCTCCCACCAGTCTCCTGCCTCGACGTAGTGCTGTCGCATGTAGCCGGCCAGCTCCTGCAGATCCTTCGGCATGGCTTCGTCGGGATCGGGTGCCGGCAGCGGCATGCGGACTTTCCAGAGGTTGCCGCCCTCGGTCAAGGCGAAGCATTGCCCCTTGGGCAGCGCCACCACATGCGCCGGCTCGATCAGCGGCACGCTGTTGCTGCTGATGCGGTCCTGGGTGTTGGACGTGAATGCGGTAGTGCCGTGCGGGTCGGAGCTGTCGGTGGCGCCGCTCATCAGTGCCGTGGCGTACACGTCGACCTTGGGCAGTTGTCGCGTCAGCAGCTCGGCGGTGGCGGTCTCGCGCACGCGCAGCATGAACAGGTTGTTGAAGTTGCCGACCACCTGGCCGGCCTTGGCACGGTTGCCGATGCGGGCCTCGATGTCGCTCAAGGTCTGCGTGTAGGCCGTCACCTGCACGCCGGCACCGCCGCCCTTGTTGACCATCGGAATGAACTCGTCGCCCATGAGTTCATTGAATTCGTCGGCGTGGACGTTGATCGGAATCTTGGCACCCACCGCTGCGCCGGGCAGCCCATCGTCGATGCCGAACTTGTAGATGTGGCCGGCGACCGAGACCAGATCGCTGAACATCGAGTTGCCTACCGCCGCCGCGACTTCGGCGTCGGACAGCGCATCCAGCCCCACGTAGACCACCGCGCGTTTGCGGATGACCTGCATCCAGTCGAAGATCGGCCGCGGGTCGGACAGGTCCGAATAGTTCGGTGCGAGCAGTTGCGCGATCTTGCCGGTGGTGAGCTTCTCCAGCAGCGGCAGCAGCGAAGCGACGATCTTGTCGAAGTACGTCCGGTCGTAGCGCACGGCGCTGCGCAGGCCGTCGAGCACCGGGTCATAGATGCGCACCTGGGACAGGTACTGTTCGAGGGCCACCACGCGCTTCTCGCGCCCGATCATGTTGCGCGGGATGTTCTTGTCGTTCAGCTTCGCTTCGAGCTGGACGATGACCTCCCAGGCCTTCGGCTCGTTCTTGGCGAAGTAGTGCTGGGCGTACTCGATGAACAGCGCGTCGATGTTGATGACGTGGCGCTGGATCAGCAGGTAGTCCGGCCGCTGCCCCAGCTCGACCAGGGCGCGCGCGATGATGTTGACGAAGCGCCAGGCGAATTCGCGGAAGGCGGCGCTGTTTCCTTCGCCCGAGAGCTGTCCGGCGATGCGCGTGGCTACCTCGGAGATCCGCCCGAACCGGCCGACGGCGTTGTAGCGCGCCGAGATGTCCGGCCAGCCCAGATGAAACACGTAGAACTCGCCTTCGCGCCCGGCGCGCTTGGCCTCGACGTACATGCGCTTCAACAGGTCCGCATCGCCCTTGGGGTCGAAGACGATCACCAGCTCGTGCTCGCCGCGGACCTTGCGGCGGATGTCCTGGGTGATGAACAGCTCGGCCAGCCGCGTCTTGCCCACGCGCGTGGTGCCCAGCACCAGGGTGTGGCCGACGCGCTCGCCCAGCGGCAGGGTGACGTCGGCCTCGTGCGGCTCGATGCCATGCAGGCGCGGCAGTCCGCCGACCGGCGGCAGCGGCCGCGCCGGGTTGAGCGGGCTGTCCCAGGCCAGCGCGCGCGCCAGCGTCGAGACGGGAAACGGCGCGAACTCAAGCCGCTCCTCCAGCCGCCGGGCGGCCCGGTAGATCGCCGTCGGCTCGACATAGCGGCGGAACTCCGGCCGGTAGGTCTGCATCAGCCGGTGCGTGTGCCGCTGCTCCCAGCGAAAGCCCCGGCCGACGAACAGCCGTTGCTGACTCACCGGCACGTCGCGGCTGGTCATTACGTAGCGCGACAGGCGGCGGATGTTGCGGCGATAGCGCAGGATCGCCCAGGCATCGCGCAGGCGAATCGCGCCGAAGGTCAGGAAGGCCAGCGCCGAGCCCAGGCCGAGCAGCGGGTTCAGCGCNAGCGACCACGGTGCCACCAGGCACAGAATCGCGGCGCCNGTGCAGACCGCCACGGTNTNAAGCTCCACCGCTGGCCGCAGCAGCACCTCGACCGCATGCGGTTGGGCCATTTGCGCACCTACTGCTCGACNCCGGTGGNCGTGATGAGCACCGGGTAGTGGCGCAGGCCCAGGCGCTGGGCCAGGTCGTCGCCGGAGGCCGGCGAGAGGGTCAGGCCNGGNGCCAGNCNGCGCAGCNCNGNNAGNGCNGCCNNCGATTCCACGTTGACCACCAGGCCCACGGCNNNCAGCTCNCGCAGCGCNGCCTGCCGCTGCCGCAGCCAGGCGCGCGACCGCTCGTCGTCGCCGATCAGGAACAGCGCCGTCAGGCCCGGNGCCCGGATGACGCGGCGCTGCACCTCGCCCGGCGACAGTTGCGNCGAGCGCACCGGCAGCATGGCGGCTTCGGCGTCGGCNGCGTTNCCCACGCGAGGGNCNGGCATCGGGGCCGGCGGTGNGGCCTGATCCGGCTGNGGATTCAGCGNCCGGTAGTACGGCAGCGNGGAGTCGCCGCCNCGGTCTTCGACGACGATCANNGGCGCGGAGGCGGTCTGNGCGAAGANGGTGGTCGTGGACAGCAGCCCGATGGCGGCGATGNGGACGATGTGGTTCATGGCGTGGTGGCCTGGAGGGTNGGAACGGGAACGNCGGGGTCGAGCACGCGGGTCAGGTGCCGNTGCACACTGCGCCGGTAGCGCGCNGCGGGTGCCCCGCCGGCGGGCCGGTGGTAGCGGCCGATGGCAAGCAGCCAGTCCTCGCCCGGCGTGTGCTGTTCGCGCAGGATTTCCGNAGCGATGGCGAGGTTGCGGTACGGGTCCAGCAGCTCGCAGGGCTGCGTGTAGCGATGCGTGTGGTAGCCGAGATTGACNTGGCCGAGGCCGGCNTCGATGCGATTGGCCGGCGTGNGGGCGAGCGCNCGGNGCAGCCCCGCGCAGGCCTCGGCGCGGGTGGCNTAGCGCTGNGGCGNGCCGGCGACNTTGAGCGTCCACGGCCAGGGGATCAGGCGCCCGCGCAGCATGGCGCCGCTCTCCTGCAAGGCCACCGCGTACAGCACCGCCGCCGGCACGTCTGCACGATGCGCCGCCAGTNGATAGGCCGGCGGCGGCACTTCCCGCGCCNGNGNNGCNAAGGCCNNGNNGCCGGTGGCGAGCAGCAGCACGGCGCNGGNNCAGCGGATGGNGACGCGGGANGGCCGACGCTCCCGGCCCGNAGTNCCTATTGCCGCTGCCATTGGNCGTTCACCTCGCGCACCACGGCCGGCAGCTCGCCGGGCAGGCCGAGCGACAGCCAGCGCCCNGCATCGTGGTTGAGCGTGATGGTGCGGGCGCGCACCCTGGCCGGGTCGATGCCCGCCTGGGTGGCCCACTGCCGGATGCGCGCGTCGTCCTGACGGCTGCCGACCATGTAGAGATCGAAGGCCGTGCCGGCCGCCTGCAACTGCNGCACGCGCTGCGCGCACGGTGCGCAGTCGGCCTTGACGAAGACCGCCAGGCGCCCGGAGCCGGTGTTGCCGGCACCCTGCGCCTTGGCGCCGGGCAGGCTCACGCGCGGCTGGCCGGGAAACAGGCGCTGCCACGCCGCGTCGTAGGCNCGCTGGTAGGCCAGCGTCTTGCCGACGCGCNGGGCCTCGGCCTGCACCTGCAACTCCGCGTAGCGCCTGCGCTCCTCCTCGCTGCGGGCCTCGATNCCCAGCGCCGTGAGCGGATCGAGCNGGGGCGAATAGACCCCGAGCGGCCCCTGCATCAGNTGCCGGTAACGCGCCCACTCCTCGGGCTGAAGCCCCCANTCCCGCGCCNGCCTCTCGTCGAGCGCGGCATCNGNGCCCGGCTGCACCTGGGCGGGCACCATGCGCGAGTTCGTCACCGGGGCCGGCTGGGCGGATGCGCCGAAAGCGGCGAACAGGACGATGGCAGCGAGCAACGGCCGCAGGTTCATGGTCAGCCTCCGNCGAGCCGCCTCAAGGAGGCTGAAGCCCCCTCGGGGGGCTGCGAACGAAGTGAGCGTGGGGGTCATGGCACCTCCTACGGCACCGCNACGCGCTGCGTCTGGCCGTTCACCTGGAACACGCCCGCCTGCGCCTCGATGGACTGCAGTTGCCAGCCGCCCTCGGCATCGCCCTCGCGCAGCAGCCGGGCGCCCGCAAGCGAGGCCGCGGCGGTNGAGGTGATCGACAGAAAGCGCTCGCCTCCNCGCAGCTCCACGCCGAGCACCCGGAACGGCGGCTCCGGCACCTTGGGCTTCGTCGCAACCGGAGNGNGCGGGCGAGCGGCGGATGCCACCTGCCGGGTNNTCTCCAGGCGGGTNTCGATTNCGTTCACGCGCGCCNGCAGCGTCTGCAGGTCGACGGCCANGGCCCTCGNCTCNTCGGCCTCTTCGAGGCGCGNCATCCGNTCGTCCAGCGCCTGCCGCGCGNTGGCGAATTCGGCCTGGCTGATCGGCACCGGCCGGCGCTTGTCCGCATNGGCCTGTCGTTCGAGATCGGCCACGCGCAGGCCCAGCGCCTTGACCTGCGCATCCTGTGCGCTGCTCTGGGTCTGTTCGGTGAGCCGCGACAGGCCGACGCTGTTGATGAGTGCCACGGCACTGATGAGCAGCAGCCAGAAGGCCGCGGCGACCTTGAGCCAGCGCGTGCGGGAATTGCGCTCGGATGGCGCTTGGGGAAAGGTCATGGCTGCAGCTCCTCGGGCCGGTCGGCGTCCGGCACGGGCGTGGCGGTGCCGGGCGGGTTGGCGGAAAGGAAGGTGGGAGCACCGTGCCGGCTGAAGCAGACCTGGCGGGTCAAGTCATCGACCGACAGCTCCCAGGCGGGGCCGGCAAGGGTCAGCAAGGCATCGCGCAGCATCAGCGGGCCCAGGCGCAGGTGTGCGGCAGGCAGCGGCAGCGCGTAGAGCGTGGCGGCTTCGACCGCATCGCAGAGCCGGTAGCCCGAGCGCAGGAGCACATGGCGCATGGCATCGCCCACGCTGGCATCGAGCATGGGCGGAATCGAGACCTCCACCGCCTGCTGCAAGAGATCACGCTGCGCAGGTTCCGGCACCAGCTCGACCAGGGTGTAGCGGCCGTAGCGGGCCACCGGAACGAAACCCGGCTCCGGCGCGACGGCGGTTGGCGATGCGGCCGGCACCGCTGGCGCAGACGACGCGGCGGTCGTGGCGCAGCCGGCGGCCAACAGGCTGCCGGCCAGCAAGCCAGCGGCGAGGGCCAGGCGGTGAACAGCGCGGATGGATGGTTGCATGGAGGGCGCTTCCCTGGAACACGGAGCGCTCACCATCGCCGCCGCTTGGCCTGCGGGCAGCAAACAAAACGCACTGACGCCCGCCCGAATACATGGCTGGGCAGCGCCATGGACTGTCATACGCCCAAGAAAAACGGCCCCGAAGGGCCGTGGAAAGAAGCCGGCGACCCCGAGGGGCCACCGGCATGGGCACATGGATCAGACCGTGACAAGCTGCCGGGCCAGTGCGACCTCGACGGAATCACCATCCTGGTTCAGAACATCCAGGCCCGACTCGGGTACGTCTCCCGACGTGCTTTGCGAGACCATGATCTTCCTGGCCATCAACCCCAGGCAGGTCATCTGCGAGGAGTTGGCATAGCCCAGGTAGATCACGCGCACCGGCTGCTTCTGGCCGATGCGCCATGAGCGCCGGGCGGCCTGCTGCAGCGAATACACGTTGTAGCCGGACTGGAGGAACACGATGGTCGGGAACTCCAGCAGGTCCAGGCCGGTTTTCACCAGCTCGGGATTGGTGATGAGCACGTCGATGCCACGGTCCAACTGCTCGGCGATCCAGTCCTCGCGGCGGGAGGCATCCACGCTCGCGCGCAGTACCGCAACCTTGAAGCCTTCCTGCTCCAGCAGCACCTTCANACGCGACGTGGTNTCGCGCGTGCCGGTNTAGACNGAATANACCAGGGTCTTGCGACCTTCNGCCTTCTCNTGCNNGCAGATCTCGATCAGCTCGCGNTCCTTGGGCATCACCTCCAGCTCGTTGAACTGAGCCGGNACGAACGCCANGGTNTNGCGNGTGCGNGGATGCACCACNGTNTCCGACCGGAAGCAGCAGTCCGGCCAGGCCAGCAGCACGTTGAGGACCACACCGAGCAGCGTCGTGTCGCGCTTCGCCAGGGCCTGCTTCAGCTCCTGGGTCAGGCGACCCGCCAGATCGCGNTAGGCCGCNGCTTGCGCCGTGTCCATCGCGACTTCGCGGAACTCCTCGTCGTAGGGCGGCAGCACNTTNCCNCCGATGTCCTTCAACTTGAGGAAGACCGTGAACGGCAGGACGCAACGCAGNACGCCCTTGGGACCGAAACCCGGCGCCTTGACCGTGCGCACCGATACCTTGGTGCCCTTGGCNGTCTTGTGCGCCGTGCCGGTGCTCTCGGANTAGATGTCCTTNANNACNCCGTGATCGCGCATGAACGCCATCGCGGCCGANGTCATGCTGCCGCTCTTCGTCGGCCGGTAGCCNTCTTCGATCATCCGCCCCGGCAGGGCNCGGAACAGCAGGTGGAACAGGTCGTCGCCGTAGCCGCCCATCAGNGTGCCGGTGAGCAATAGCGTCTTGCGCGCCTTGGCCGCCAACACCCCCATGGCCTGGCCCTGNGCGGAGCCGCCGTTCTTGTACTCGTGCGCCTCGTCGGCGATGAGCAGGTCGAACGTGCCTTGGGGAAGCTGCCTCTTNATGAACTCGGACGGCTGGTAGCCGCCCTCGCCGAAGCCGAACTCCATGTTGGCCATCGCGCGTTCCATCCGGTGGGCTTGCCGGTCCGAGAAGACCAGCTCGCCGTTGCCATCCATCAGGTTGATGAACTCGTGGATGTTGTCCCCGAGCATCGACGCGAGGAAGGCGTCACCGAACTTNTGCATCAGCTTCTGCGCGGTGACTTCNCCNATGGTTGGAATNCGCTTCAGTGCCTTGAGCACGGTCGAGGACTGGTCGCTGGCGGACAGGCCTCTGGGACGGATCAACGACCACAGCGGTGCACGGCAGTGGCTGCANTTGCGGCGGGACTCCTCGGCTTCGAGNNCGACCGGGTTGATCGGCTCGCCGTCGAGGTCGGTGATGACATGCCCGCAATCCGGGCAGGCCCCCACGTCGCCGTGAGGCGNGCGCCGCCGAACGAAGACNGGNTTCCAGTGGAACCCCATCCGCATCCGCACGCGGCCCAGGACGAAGAACTCCTGGCCCTGNGCCGGCACGCCCAACTGCTCGCGCAGTTTCAGCAGCTTGACCAGCGTGTCCGGGCCATTGAGCACCCAGACCTTGGCACCGGCCACCGTCTCCTGGATNTCGCGCCGCCACTTGTAGACCANGTGGGGTGGCGAGAGCACCAGGGTGCGGCGGTAGCCNTCGGCGTTGAGCACGGCGGCNGTGGCNATNCCNACNGTCGTCTTGCCGCANCCCATCTCGCCNTTGACGATCGCGGCGCGTTCGCCGCGGTCNACCAGNAGCTCGGTGACGGCATGGACCACATCGGCTTGCGCNGGGAACAGCTTGCGCTTNAGCGNGGCGAGGATCAGTTGCCGATGCNCCCGCACCTGGCCGGTGTAGACCGGNGGATTGGCNCGGTTGAGCGANTCGAGCANCTCGTCGCCGAACTCNGNNACGAAGTCCTGCAGNCTGAGCGTGAGGGGTGAAGCGGCCGCTTCGAGCAGGTNGCCCTGCACAGCGGTTTCGGGAANGGTTTCGAGANCGANGGACATGGTGATGCTCCAAAGNAATGGGGCATGCACCTCCCCCACGGGGCGGTGACATGCCCCNGGGNGGGAAGAANGAAGCGGCGCGAGNCCGCTGGATGCGGATCAGTATTCGCTGGGCANCAGCAGNGTNGTGACGCTGCGATCCCATTCGGTGATGATCCAGAGCTTCAGGTCGCGCGTGACCTGGTAGGACGAGAACAGACGATCCTCNCCGGACTTCAGCGCGGCGTCGTTCTGCCGNCGATCGCTGTCGNNCAGGTCGCCCCANTCGCCATGAAGATGGCGGCGCAGGTACGGCGNGGGGTTGAGCCGGCCNTGTCGGACCAGCNCGTCGACGCCGGNGGTCATGACCACCTGCCCNGGCGAAAAGCGTGCTTGNGACGCGAGGTTGAGGACTGCGAGTGCCATGGTGGTNTCTCCTTCTGGAAGANGGGGCCACGGCACCCCATCGGGGCAACGTGACCCCGGTGGGTGGATGAAAGCGACGGNGAACCGTCAGGGAACAGCGATCAGCGGATGGTCAGCACTTCGCCCCACGTGGGCGAGCCCAGCGTCAAGTCCCATGCACGAATGACCGGCACGAACTTGTCGGTGAGGATGCGCGTCTCGGCCACGGAGCCGTCGTCGCGTTCGGTGTATTCCGTCTGGAGCNTCTTCTCCTTGTGG
Organism: Phycisphaerae bacterium; assembly: GCA_002709295.1. Classification (GTDB taxonomy): domain Bacteria; phylum Planctomycetota; class Phycisphaerae; order Phycisphaerales; family SM1A02. The sequence goes on from PAQL01000031.1 coordinate 97,724, forward strand.
GTNTCACCTTTGACNACCAGCACGCGCCCGGTCNTGGACNTCACNACGCCGGAAATCGCGCCCGCGGCCAGGGCCAGGGCGAGATGCCAGTGCGACAAGGCCCGCGCGGGCGGACGCAGCGACTGCTGCGCGGCCCCCAGGTGCGTATCGAGCGCCGGCCAGAGTCCTTGCAGCCGGCCGACTTCATCGGCGAACTGCTCGGGCTCCATCGTCACGCGATAGAAGTGCTCCGGCTCGGCCGGGCTGGCAGGGACGGTGTACGGCAGGAACGGCCATTCGAGCGGCAGCTCCTCGGCTTCGGCGTCGCCCTGTCCGATCTGCAGCAGCAGACCGCGCACGGCTTTGACCGACTCCGACGCCTGGTCGCGTTGACGAATCCTGCGACCGAAAATCACCACCTGCTTGAACTGCGTTTCCACCGCACGGTAGATGCGCAGGTCGGCGAAGTGGCGCGTCAGCCATCCGACCAGCTCGGCGTCGAGCACGTAGTGCGGCACGATGAAGATCAGCACGCCACCGTACTGCAGCAGCGGCAGCGCGCGCTGATAGAACAGCTTTTCCAGCCGCGCACGGCCCTGGCCTTGATAGCCGATGTTGCCGTTCACGTCCTTGCTCAGGTCGCCATACGGCGGGTTCAGCCACAGCAGCCCGAATGACTGGCGCGAGATCAGCGTGTCCATCAGGTCACCGTGGATGCAGCGATCGACCAGTTGCCGTGCGTGGCGGGCACGCTCGGCGTCGTACTCGACGACGAAGGCCTGGACCTGCTCGCGCCCGAGGGCGTGGGCGGCTTCGGCAATCGCCACGCCTTCGCCGGCGCAGGGATCGAGGATGGACATGGAGCCGGGAGACGGCGCCAATGCGGACAAGGCCCGCTCCAGCGTCGGCTCGTCGGTGGGGAAGTAGCCGTTACGGATGAAATTGCGCGCCAGGCGCGGAAACATGAGTGCCATGGATTTCTCCTGATGATGGATGAGGGAAGGCGGGCACGCGCGGCGCGCATGCCCGTGGGGATGGCTCACGCCACACGCCGAAGCGGTGCGTTCGCGGCCAGTTCGTACTGCGTGGCACCGAGGGTGCCGTTGCGGATCAGCTCGCCCAGCGCCTTCGTCAGTGCCGGGACATCGAGGGCCAGCCGATGGCCTTCCAGCGGCCCGAGGGCCAAGGGAAGACCGGTCAGCATCCGCCGTGTCTGCAACAGCTCCAGCACGGTGTCGCGCCAGTGGTCGAGCAGTGGCAGCGGGCAGGTGTCCTGCACCAGCGTCCACAGCCGGTCGAGCCGGTGAGCGGAATCCCTGGGCAGAAGCGCCAGCGCGCTGGCGTTGGCCTTGTCTGGCTTCACGCAGCGACGATCGAACAGCCACACGTTCGTCAGCGAACCGAACAACGTTCGCCGATAGGCGCGGGTGATGCGCTTTTCCAGGTTCTCGACGTTGCCGACGAAGACCGGGATGGATGCGCCCTGCTCGGTGATGACGTGGAACTGATCCAGTCCCTGTTCATCCCGGCCGAGGGTCAGGCGGGCGAGGAACTCCTGAACGGCGGTGTCGCGCGCCCAGATCGAGAGAAAGACGAGATTGCCCTGCTCGTCACCGACGCAACCGTCGGCCATGAGGTCGGGGCATTCGTCGATGCGGTACAGCGGTTTCGCGGAAGAAGGTGCAGGCATGGTGATGTCCTCTTGGAAATGAAGGAGCAACCACAGCCCGCGGGGCCATGCTCGCCCCGGTTGGGTGAAGGAAGATGCATGCCGCTAGACAGCGCGTCCCGCGTGAAAGCGGTGAACCCGCTCGCGCCACTCGGAGCTTTGCACCGGCGCCATGTCGAGATAGCGCAGCGGGCACGAGTAGTAGTACGGATGCACGGACTCATCGAGGGACTTGTAGCCCCAATCGCCGCCCGAGCTTTCCAGCAGATGGCAGCCGATGTAGCAGACGGACTCACCGGCCGCGAGGCCCATGACGCCCGCCTGCCTGGCGGTGACGCGAACCACGGTCCACAGAACGTCGCCGTCCAGCGTGTGGTCGATGACTTCGCAGCAAGCGCGTTCGGACGCCTGCGGAGCGAGCAGCTCGCGGATCAACTGATCGCGCGTCTGACGAACGAAGGTCCAGCCCATGAGGGTCTCCTTGAAGAAAAGGCCGGAGCCCTCCCCGTCGGGGGAGAACCCCGGCGGGTGGCGGAATGCCGCGCAAGGCGGCGGATGGATCAGGCAGCTTGGAGGTGCCAGTCCTGGGACAGCGGAGCGAACTCGTAGCCCAGCTTGTCGAGACGGTCGCGCTGCTGACGCAGCACACGACGATCCACGGTCGCATCGAGCTTTACGGTCTCGCCCAGGGGCCACAAGGCACCGAACAGCGCCGCGTCGTCTGCCTCGGCCGAGGCCGCAGCGGACACGGGAGCCGGTTCGCTGCCGAACGGCGTGGTATCGACCAGGGGATCGCGCGGACTGCGCGGCTTCGCCTTCGGCTTGGCCGGGGGCGTTGCCGGCGCGGGCGCCTGCGCTTCCTCGTCGATTGGATCGACTTCCTGCGGACTCAGCCGGCGGGCTTCGTCGCGGCTCAGGGCGTCGATGTTGGACAGGGTCATCCCGCCCAGATGGGCGCGGATCTCGATGACCATGCGGCCGTTGGCGTTGTACGTGGAGGGGCGAATCTCGACGATGACGAAATCACCGTCGTACTTGCCCTCGCGGTACTGATCGAGTTCGGCGTTCTTCACGACGAACTCGCCGATCGAGGTCGCCAGGCGGCCGACGTTGAAGTCGCCGTTCCTGCCGTGGATGGTCTTGATGGCCAGTTGGCCGGGAATGGTGATCATGAAGGTCTCCTGCGGACGAAGAGAAGACAAGGCCCCGGGGATGGGGCCTTGCGGATCAGAACGACTCGGCAACGGCCAATGCGGGGGCATCGGCAGCGTCGTCGGCAGCATCGGCGACGGGCCTGGAAGGCTCCGGTGCCGAGGCTTGCTGCGCGGCGGGCGCGTCGGACGTCACGGGGACTTCCGGGTCGCGCTCGTCGGTCTCGGTCGGCTTGGGTTCGGCCTTGTAGACGAGCTTGCCGTCGACCTTGATCCAACTGACGAACAGCAGACGGGCCTTGAGGCTCACACCCTGCTCGCCGGCACGCTTGCCCTTGGAGTAGGTGAAGGTGTCGGTCCACAGGTCGCCCATGCGGAAGCCGATCATCACCTTCTTCTCGGCGTCGACCGCCTGAATGCAGCGGCGCACCAGGTGCTGCGCTTCCGAACCCGATACGCGCGTGTCGAAACGCACATACGAGACGTCATCGCTGGGACCGTTCAGAGCCGCGATGTCGCAGGCCAGGAACGCATCGCCTTTCTTGGGCTTCACTTCGCGGATGCGATTGAGATACCCGAGGCCGGTGATGTGCAGATCGAAGTAGGACTTGTCGGTGGAAGTGGTCATGGTGAATCTCCTGGGAACAATGAGGCGGAGACACACCCGACCCAGGCGGGGAAGGTGTGGAACCCCCGCGTGGGTTGATGGAACAGCTTGGAGGCATCGCCATCGAGAACCGATGGCCGTTCGCGCATGGATGCCGGTGCGAACTGGAGTGATCAACGCGGTCGGAACCGCGTCGCAGCCTTGAAGATCGTGGCTGCCTGGGCATGTCGCTGACGGACGTCAGCGGAACATGGCCGGAAGCGTCGCGCCAGGACGGCGCGCAGGCGAGCGGCAATCGGCACTCGCGGCTGTCCGCATTGCCGGGAAGAAAGAGGCCCCCGGAGCGGGGGCCAGGGATGGGCGGTCAGTTACCGCTGGGCGTGGGAGGAACCGCCTGCAGCGATAGGTGTGTCGCGGAGGCGGACACGTCGAGGTCGTCCTCGCTGCGCAGGATGCGCGCAAACACGCCCTCCTGCGGATCGAAGAACTCGCCGAAGTCGTCGCCACCGAACTCGGCGCGCGCCAGCTCCCACCAGTCATCGAAGGCATCGACATCCGGGTTGCAGCCAGCGGCATAGGCGATGGTCTTCTGGCGACCATCGGGTCGGCGCTCGCCGCACTCGGCCAGGAAGTACACGCCCTGATCCTTGACCAGGATGACGCGGCATTGATTCGCCACCGCTTCGGCGAGCACGGGCCGCAGCTCCGTGCCTTTGAATCGAACAGTCATGGGTGTGATCTCCAGGGGGCAGGAAAAGAGGCTTCCCGCCGCGAGGGCGGGAAGCTGCTGTGAGATCAGTGCCGGATAGCCTTACGACACGACAGGCACTGCACGCGGATGCGCCGCCAACTCCCGTCGTCGATCAGCCGTTCCAGCGTCTCGCCGAGGGTGTCGAAGAACACCTCATCGACCCGTTCGACCAGCTCGCCGTCGCGGTGCAGCTCCACCGCGTAGAGGTCGAGGCCACGCTCATACAGCACGGTGACGCGACCCTGGAACTTCGTCGTGGCGACGGTGAAGCCGATGGCCGGCGGCGTGCGGATGATGTCGGCGGGCAGCGGATCGACCCAGGTGATGTCCCGCGCGCCGGCATCCACCAGCATGTGGGTGACGCGCCGGAAACCGTCGGGAGCGGGCAACTGCTCCAGTTGGTCGACCAGTTCCTGCAGCTCGGGGCAGCGCGGCTCGGGGATCGGCAGCTTCGCCGGTGCGGACCCGAGCACGAACCGCTTCACCGTGTAGGGCTGGCCGTCGGCGGTGAACTCGGTCTGCTCCTCGGGCGTGTCCGCCCGCTGACCGTCGAAGCGGCGTCTGACATAGGGTTCGACCTGCACCTTGGCGCCCTCGTCGGGCACTTCGGTCACGAGCGTGCGATCGAGCACCGCGAACTCGGCTCGTCCCGTCTTGACGACGATGGCCTCGTCGGTGGTGGCGATGACCTTGCCCTCGAAAGGCTTCGGGTCGATGTGAAAGCCCAGCGTCGAAACCTTGGGCTGGCCGTCGAAGATGTTGAATTTGAACGAACGGACGTTGGAAGGCACATGACCGACAACGAGCGTCGGCATCTGTGCGCGGATGGCTTGGGTATCCATGGGGAGACTCCTTGTGGCAACCAAGGGACTCCCGCCCGCAAGGGAGGTCTGTCCCTTGAGGGTGAGGTGGATGGACGCGGGTGCGCCCGGAGAACGAAGCAACCAGCACGGCGAACCGCGCCGCAGTCTTGAAGGTCTCGACTGCCTGGGCATGCTGCCGGCAACGCCAGCGAACATGCGGCCAGCGTGCGGCACATGGCGGCGACCATCCGTTGGGAATCGGCAATGCGCCGGCACCGCGTTCCGCGAAAAAGAAGAGCCCCGACGTGGGGGCTCGAATGGGTTGCGGGTTACTCGTCGTCGTAGAGCGTCAGCCCGTCCAGCACTGGCGCGTCGGCATCGAACACCAACATGCGAACGTCGGCGAGCGCAGCCAGGTGCAACACTTCCACGAGGGACTCCGGCACGCCCTTGGCCCGATGCTCCTGCCGCAGCTCTTCGGCGGTGATGCCCTCGACATGCTGCAGGTTCGCATCCGTCCAGGGCGTGGCGATCAGCTTCACGCCGACCGCCGGGCTGTAGGGAATGCGGAAGGCCACGAACAGAAAACCGCTCGGCGTGGCGATGTCCGCCAGTTCGGCGAGGAAGCGACCGGCCTCCTCGGTGATGTGCGCCGAACTGATTTCCCAGGCACGGCTGTAGAACCCGGTCTCGAAGCGCAGGCGGCGTACCACCTCGCGCGCGGCTTCCTCGGAGTAGGTATCGCCGACGTGCAGCGGCTGGCCGGCTTCTTCGGCCATGACTGCGTAGACGAGGTTTCGGGCGATACCGTGGCTGGGGCACTGCGCGTCCAGCTCGGGCGGCACGTTCTGGCCCTCGGTGATCAGCGCGAAGTCGTCGCAGAAGACGCAGGCATGGCGCTCGACCTGGTTGTCCGGCAGATGCGACTGCGAGACGTGCAGCGGCAGATAGCTCAGCGGGCAGTCGTCGTCGTAGGAAATCGCCAGCAGCCGCTGCACGGACAGGCCATCGTAGCCGCGGACGAAGGGGTTTTTGGAATGAGACATGGGATTCCTCCAGCAGAGGATGGCCGAGGCAATCCCCTGCCGGGGATTGAACCCCAGCGAGTGGATGAAGTGGCAACCGGTCAGCCGGCCGCGGCGTCGGGCCGCCCTGGCGCCGGGCGGTGCAGGTCAGTGGAAGATGGTGATTCGGGACATGGCCGCTCCTGCGAAAGGAAGGAGGGACATGGCCCCGAACGGGGACGCATGTCCCTCGTGGGGTGGGATGAAAGAACGGTGGGTTGCCAGGCGCGGCTCACCAGCCGTTGTAGTGCAGCGTGAGGTCGGCGATGACCTGGCGCCGTTCCAGATCGAGGCCGCCGAAGTCGGACAGCCCCTCGAAGCCGCAACGCTTGAGCATCGCGCCACCCTCGCGGGCGTTGTAGAAGCTCACCATCGCGGACAGGAACATGCGTTGACCGCTGCTCAGCACGCCCAGGGCGTCGTTGAGCATCAGCATGTTGGGCCGCAGATCCCACTTGGTGGTGGCACGCTGCAGACCTTCGCGTGTGCCGTCGCCGAACCACTCGTGGCCGGCGATCTGCGCGCCGCGCTTCCAGGCCTCGAAGAAGGCCTGCGGTGCAGCGTCGAAGTGCGCCTGTTCCAGCGCCATCTGATCGAGCACGTCTTCGGGCAAAGACAGATTCATGAGAGGACTCCTTGAAGGGTGGGGAATCAGGGCTGAGCGCGCTGCGTCCAGGCATGGGTATCCAGGGCGCGCTGTGCTGCGAGGTGGGTGGGGAAATACTCGACGGACTCCCGCGATACCGGGCCTTCGTCGTCTTGCGTGCCGATGTATTGGCCGGCCGCGCTGCGCAGCACCTGTAGCGGCAGACGCTTGCCGGTCCAGGCCAGCGCCAGCGCACCACTGCGCACTGCGGTTGCAGAGGAAGATGCGGAAGGTTCAGACATGCCGTGCTCCTTGGTGGGTCGGGGAGCACGCATCCCACAGGGGATGGGGTTCCCCTCGGGTGGTTGAGAAAAGTGCATCGTCGCCAGACCGGCGAGCGTCCGCGGTGGGCGATGCGAAGCGGACTGGATCGGTCAACGCGGCGAACCGCGTTGCAGTCTTGAAGACCGAGACTGCCAGGGCATGCCGCTGACGACTGTCAGCAACGCATGGGTGAGGATGGGCGCGAAGCATGGCTGCCGTCGCAGGGAAAACCGAATCGCGGACGGCCCGCTTTAGGGCAGGCCCGCGTCACGGGACAAGGCAAGGACCAGGGCGCCGAAGGCCACGCGGGCCTTCGGCTGGAGAGGAAGGAAAACCACCTGTGGGCTGCGTCAGCGCAGGCCGTCGTCAAAGCCGTTCGCTGCGTCAGCAATCGCACCCGGCCCGTTTCGTGGCTGGGGCCGGAAACCTCTGGCGTGCATCCACACACAAAGGGAGCCCGTTGTTCCGCCGGCGGGCACCGGCACGGAATACCCTCGGCCCAAGTGGCCTCCTCACGGCTCGCGCGGCGGCAAGGCGTCAGGAAGCCCCTCGTGGCCGAGGCAAGGCACACCGATCAAGGGAATGGCGGCGGGCGCGATTCGTGGAGCAATGACCTTCTCGCCCCGTCGCCCGATGCCGGGCAGACGGGGCGAGCACACCGTTGCAGAAGGAGACGCGCGCTTTGGAGTCCCGCGCGGTGCGGGACGTTTGCCTCGCCGCCAGTGAAGTGGCCGGCGCGGCAGGGGAAAAGCGAGGATCAGGACGCCTTGGAGGCAGCGCGCCGCTTGCGCGGTGCGCTGCGCCGGCCCGTCGGGGACTCGATCGGCAGCGTGCCCTTGCAGTCCGGGTAGCGCGAGCAGGACCAGAACGCGCCGCTCTTGCCCGTGCGCTGCTGCATCGGTGTGCCGCACTGCGGGCAGGCCGGCGCCGGCGGCAGCTTGAGCGAGAGCGTTGCGCCGCGGTACTGCTGCACGAGCTGGCCGACCCACACGGACTGCTTCTCGATGAAGGTGTCCAGCGCCATCTGGCCGGCCTCGATCATGTCGAGTGCCTGCTCCCACACCGCCGTGGTGCCGGGGTCGGCGATGGCCGAGGGCACCGCGTCGATGAGCGTGAATGCCGCGTCGGAAGCGCGGACGGCGCGGCCTTTCTTGACCAGGTAGCCGCGACCGATCAGACCGTTGATGATGTTGGCGCGTGTCGCCTCGGTGCCGATGCCGGTGGTATCTCGCAGCTTCTGTTTCAGCCGCGGGTCGGTCACGAACTTGGCGACGGTCTTCATGGCCTTGATCAGCTCGCCCTGCGTGTAGGGTTTGGGCGGCAGCGTCTTCAGCGCCTTGAGATCCACCTTTCCGACCGGGCAGGACAGGCCCGCATGCAGGGCGGGCAGCACCTGGCTGCGCTGCGCATCCTCGCCATCGGCATCGTCCGGCCCCGGCGTCGCCAGCACCTCGCGCCAGCCGGTGACGGCGATCTGCTTGCCCACGGCCGCCAGCGACTGACCGCCGCACGAGAACTGCGCCATCGTGCGGTCGAACTCATGGTGTGGGAGGAACTGCGCGAAGTAATGGGCGCGGATCAGCCGGTAGACGGCCAGCTCCTTCTCGCTCATGGCCGACAGGTTGGCGGGTTCCAGCGTCGGGATGATGCCGTGGTGAGCCGACACCTTGCCGTCGTTCCATGCACGCGAGCGCAGTTGGCGATCCAGGCGCTCGATCAGCGGCCGCAGGCTGGGGTCGGTCTTGACCAGGCTGTCGAGTACGGTCGGCACCTCAGCCAGCATGCTCTCGGGCAGGTAGCCCGAATCCGAGCGCGGATACGTTGTCGCCTTGTGCGTCTCGTACAGCGCCTGGGCAATGTCCAGCGTCTCCTGCACGTCGAGGCCCAACTGCTTGGAGCACACTTCCTGCAGCGTGCCCAGGTCGAACGGCAGCGGCGGCCCTTCGCGAACGCGCTCGGTTTCTACCGACAGCACCTGGGCGGAGCCGGCCGTGCGCAGGCGCTCGGCGGCCTGCTGCGCCACCGGCTGTTGCAGGCAGCGGCCCGCATCGTCGGTGCTGCCTTGCGGCGGCGTCCAGCTTGCGACGAAGGGCTGGCCTGCATGCGATAGCGCAACCTCGATGGCCCAGAACGGTACGCAGACGAAGCGCGCGATCTCGCGATCGCGGTCCACGACCAACTTCAGCGTCGGCGTCTGCACGCGCCCCACCGACAGCACGCCGCTATAGCCGGCCTGGCGCCCCAGCAGTGTGAACAAGCGGCTCAGGTTCATCCCGATCAGCCAGTCGGCGCGCGATCGGGCGAGTGCGGAGAAATACAGCGGCAGCGTCTCGGCGGACGGCTTGAGCGCACCCAGCGCTTTGCGGATCGACGCATCGTTGAGCGCCGACAGCCACAGGCGCTGAATCGGCCCGCGGTAGCCGCATAGGTCGATGATCTCGCGGGCGATCATCTCGCCCTCGCGGTCGGCGTCGGTCGCTATCACCAGCTCGCCCGCCTTGGCGACGAGCTGCTGCACGACCTTGAATTGCGCCGCGGTCGCCGCCTTGGGCTCGACACGCCAACGCTCAGGAAGAATAGGCAGTTGCTCGATGGCCCAGCGCTTGTATTGTTCGCCGTAGCCTTCGGGCGGAACCGCCTCCACCAGATGACCGATGCACCAGGTCACGACGACACCCGCGCCGCTGTAGCAGCCGTTGCCGCGTTGGCCGGCGCCCAGCACACGGGCGATGTCCTTGCCCTGGGACGGCTTCTCGCACAGAAACACGCGCATGAAGCCTCCTTGGAAATGTGCGGTTCATCGGATGGGCGTCAGCTTGGCGGGGCCAGGAGATGCCGGCAGCAAGGAAGCCGATTGATGCAGACACCGCTTTGTGATCGGCAGGTGGTCTGTTGCTGCAGCGGTGCGCGTACACCGCAGCAGGAGCTGGCACAGCAAGAGCGTCGTTTCGGGAGGACGGCTGGAACTCCGTGGACGACCTTGGAGCTATCCCCCGGGGATGGCTCGCTGGTGCATCGCGGGCGTATGACGGTTGCTACAGCCGCCCTCGGGGGAACGGCGATGGGCGAATTACTGTCCGCCGGCCGGCTTGGCGCTGAGCGCCACCGACTCGATGCGGTACGGCAGGATGCCCACGCGCCGCGCCTCGACCTTGAACGTCACGCGCTCGTTCTCGTCGGCGTCCTCCCATTCGTCGCGCACGGTGCGGCCCTCGACCAGCACCCGCATACCTTTCTGGTACAGCGTCTTCCAGTGCTCGGCGTCGCGGTGCCACAGCTCCACGGGCGCCCAGAAGCCGCCGCGATCTTCGTACTCGCCGTCCTTCTTCGGGATCGGGTTGTCGAAGTAGACGTTCAGGCGAAGCAGCCGGCGCGGCTCGTCGTTGCCGTTCGGAAATTCGCGGTAGTCCGGCGCAGAACCGATGTTGCCCTCGCCGACGAAGTGCGTGCTCATGGTGACTCCTTGGTGGTGGGTGGAACGGACGCGGTATGCCCGTGGACGCGCCGCAGGTAAGCCGCTTCGGCCTGCGCGGCCTTGTTGGCGCATTCCAGGGCTTGGCGAGCGATGCTGTGGGTCAGACTGATCTGCATGTTCAGCACGATGCGCTGCAGTTCGATCGCGTACAGCTCGTCGATCAGCGAGGCCGGCGTCGCGGGGTTGGCCAGCAGGGCCTCCCACAACGCCACGCCCATGGAGGAACGGTCGAGGTTGCGCCAGCGCAGGAAGGTCGTCCCTGCGCCAGTGGCCTGCTGGGCCAGTTGCACGTCGAGCAGACTGAATGGATAGGCGCGCGCCTGGGGCAGCACGCGCCGCTGCGCCAGGCCAATCACGTCGTCGCGCAGCGCTGCGCACTGGCTGGCCCAGGTCTCCAGACTCCCCTTACCCTTAAAAGGCTGTAAAAGGCCTTTTAGGTAGCCTGCGTGTTCCAGCCGCTGGAAGTCCGCCTGTTCCAGCGCCACGAAGCGCGTGGAGTGGCTGATAGGGGGCGATGCTGTCATGCGCCAACACCCTCATCGCCCGCCGCACCATCGGCTGCGCCACCCGTGGAAGCCTGCGCATCGGGCACGATGGCAGGCGCAGCAGGCGGCGTGCCGGGCTTGTTCGTCCGCCGCGCGATGGGTGGCGCGAAGCGCGAGCGGCGCGTGCCTTCCAGCACGTCCTGCGGCAACTCGCCGAACTTCTCCAGCGCCGCTCGCGCCGCCGCGTTCTTCGCCGCGAAGTCGTCGCGCGTCGTGCCCGAGTAGCGGTACTGCTGGGCCAGCGAGAACAGGCTGCGCAGCGCGTGCGCACCATCATTGAGCCAGCGCTCCAAGGTGCTGCGGTCGATCAGCGCCGTGTGGTGCGCCAGGATGAGTTTGCGTGCCAGGTCGTCGTAGTCGGCCAGCAGATACACCGCCATGAAGCCGAGCTGGGCGTTCACGAACAGCGGCAGCTTCACCGGCTGCACGTTCATGTTCTCGCCCAGCGACAGCGCCGATGGCACGTCGGCCAAGGCCTGATCCACCTGGTCGCGCAGGGTCTGCAGACGGGTCTTGGTGTCGGCGAGCTTGTCCTCGATCCGCAACATCCACCAGTCCGAGTACGGGTCGTCCTGCTCGGCGCCGCGCTTCATCTTGTTCATGGCGCCGATGAAGCCGTTGAGACCGATGATGCCTGGGCGCCCCTCGGTCGGCGCGCGGCCGTGCCAGATGCGCGAAGCGTGGTGCGTGTGCAGCGTCAGCGACATCGCGCTGCGCAGCGATCCGAGATTCAGTTGCAGGGGTTCTGTGCGTTCGTTGGCCATGGGAGCGACTCGCGGTGAATTGGCGAGTCGCCAGCATCGGCATCGGCCGGAAGGCTGTCAGTCAACAAACCGCAGCCCATGCGCGCCCGGTTTGTTCCGCGCGGAAGGCTGTGTGTGCCGGCTATCCCCTGGGGATAGCTCGGCGGATGTGTTCGCGGCTCGCGCGGAGGGGAGACCGCGTTGCGGGGCTATGCTTCGCGAGGTCTGTACCAGGCGGCCCGTTGCCCCTCCACCTCACGGTAGCGAAGCTCGAACAGGCGGCACTCATGCACCACCTGCCGCCAACTGCTGCAGCCGTACTTGGCTGGAAGCTGCTCGGGATGCCGGTCCGCGATCCAGCGGCCAGCGGCGGCGATGGGTGTCCAGCCCTCGACGGCCAACTGCGCGGCGGCCTCGCGCAGCGCGCGGACGATGCCGGCGGCCGGCCAGTCCACCGTGCCGTCCGGCGCGATGCCATTGACCACCAGGTCGTGGAACACATCCGACTGGACGAACTCCGCTGCCAGGCGCCGCGCCTGATCCATGTGCTCGGCCCAGCCGCGCAGCTGCTCGAAGTGTTGATCGATGCGCGTGTAGGCGGAACCGAGTTCGTCCTGTGCAACGCGGCACCCGTCCACGGTCCATAGATCGTGCTGATCGATGAAGTGGTGCACCAGAGTGTTGCGCAGCGATACCAGGTCTTTGAGGTCGGCCTGGGTGTTGGCGTAGTCCTGCGCAGACAGGCTCAGTTGCACGCGCGTGCGAAAGGAAATCACGTCGCCGGGAAGATCGTCGTCGCGTTCCTCGCCGCCATTTCCATCGGTGACGACATACGAACCAAACAGTTGTCCGACCAACGTGCCCAGGGTCTTGGTCGCGGCATCTTCAATCCGCGCTGCGCGAATGGCCTCCAGCGAATGCGCCGGGCCTGAAATCTCGTGGTGGGCCACGATGGCTTTCATGAGGCGCTCGTATTGTTGAAGGCGCAACAGGCATCTGCCCAGCAAGCGCTGAACGTCTTGCTGTAGTGGTTGCAGTGCGTTTGTGGCGGGGGAAGTCGTCATGTCCATCGTCGGCCGGGCTCGTGCGTGGCTGTCCTCGTCTGATTCACAGGCGACAGTTTCGCCTGTCATTCGGCGGGCGACAATCGAGCGCGGCGGAAAGATGTCTGTTCCAGCTATCCCCTGGGGATAGTCAACATCAGCGATCACGCAAGGCTTCTCGGAGCTGAGCCAGGTAGGCTCGTGCGACCTCGGGGTCAGCCGCACGGGATGCCGGCGGTGACGAGGGCGCAGGTGACGGGGGCGCTGGCGGTGCCGATGCACTTTCTCCGGCCCAGGCCTTGAACTCCCCGCGGATCGCCTTCTGGATGATGCCAAACAGGTAGCCGGCCGGGTTGCGTACCGCGCTGTTGTGGCAGCGTGCCGCCCACTCGTCGAGAACGGCCTGCCTCTGCGCCTCGTCCACCTGCTGCAGCGCCACCAGCGCGCCGGCCTGCTGCTCGTCCTTCAAGCGCAGGAAACGCTCGGGTAGCCGCAGGTTCTGCAAGGCCCTCGCGCGCGGTACTGTACGTACTTCATTTATACGATCATTACGTACTGTACGGTCCTCCTTCGGAATCCGAAGAGAGCCGTCCGGCGCGGGTTTCGGTCCTGCTTCGGATTCCGAAGACGGGCGCGCAGCATTCCGAAGAAGGGCTTCCTGGCCTTCTTCGGATTCGTGGTCCGCACCCTCCTGTGGATAACCTGGCGTCGTCCAGCCATGCAGCGCCATGCGCTGCGCCAGCACCTGCAAGCGGGTCGGCAATGTGCGGCCGCTGAGCAGCGGGTCTTCGGCAATCTCCTTGAGCGTGTTCATGCCCACGATCTGTACCGCCTTGGCGGCATGGGTCAGCGCCTGGCTGACCAGGCCGAGGTAGTCGGCATCGAGCTGCATCGCCTCGAAGGGCGACAGCGGTTCGTCGTGCAGCACGTAGAGGTTGCCTTGGATGCGGCCGGTCTTCGGGTCGCGCCGCCGCCGCGCCAGGCTGAGCCAGCGCGTCAGCCGCAGCAGCGTCAAGGCGCGCGCCACGGTCTCGTGCGAGGCTTGCGCCGCACAGGGCATGGACGCCAGATAGGGGCGGAGCTGGTCGTAGGTGGGAAAGGCGGTCACGCCGTCGTCGTTGAGCTGCAGGCGGAACACCTGCCAGGCGTTGCGCTCCAGCGGCGTCAGGCGCCGGTCGAGGAACAGCCTGCGCGGCACGCTCTCATGGCGGTTGCCGCTGTAGAGGAAACCGTCGGCGGCCGGCGCCGTGCCCTGCGCCGGTTCCTTCGGCTCAAGGTGCCGCAGCGCCTCGTCGAACAACGCCGACAGCGCAACCGGGCCATCGCGCCGTGATGCGCTGCCCGTGGTCATGGCTACACCAGCCCCTGGTCGATCCAGTTCCGTATCGCCGACCAGATCACCGACATGGGCAGGGTCATGGCCTCGGCCAGGTCCATGGTCAGCGCCAGCATCGCCATGTCGTCGTTCAGTGCGATGTGCCGCTCCGTGATGCCGGCCTTCCAGCGTTCCCACAGGGCCACGTCCTGCGCCTCGTCGAGCACCGGATGCCGGCCCTTGCGCTTGGGCAGTCCGAGGATGTCGCGGCGCAGCGCCACTTCTTGATGCGTGAGGCCGTAGAACTTGCTGACCATCTCCGTGCTCGCCTCCAGGCGCAGCATGCGGTCCACCGTGGCGATCTCCCGCTCCACGTCGTGCACCTGGCTCAGCAGCCGCTTCAACACTTCCCGGTTCACTGACACCGAGCACCACGACACCGTGGCATTCACCAGCATGCTCACGAGTTCGGGGTGCTTCAGCGCATCCAGCTCCTCCTCGCCGAAGCCCATCGCCTTGCAGCGGCGCAACTGCCCGTTGCGCAGGTCATGCAGGGCCTGGGCGATCACGGCCTGGTTGAGTGGGTGCGGTGCCGACATGCGGGAGCCTCCTGCGCTCAGGAATCCTGGCTCGCTACGCCGGCTTCCAGATCCAGCAGCCGGCGCGCCAGGCGCAGCAAACGGAACAGCTTCACCAGCGCAGCATCGCTCAGGCGTGTGGCCGAGCCGCCGTGGCCATGCAGCAGCGCCGCCAGCTCGTCGGCCAGCCGCGCGCGGTCCAATCCATTCGCGGAGGGCGGAGCCGCACTCAGCACATGCAGCAGGGTCAGCACCGCCCGCGCGAACGCCGGCAGCGCCTTCGCCTGGCCCACGGCCGGTGCCACGCAGACGAAGCCGATGCCGCCGACGCTGGCCTCAATGTGGTCGGCGACCGCCGCTTCCTCGCCGATCTCGCGCGCGAACTGCGCGATGTGCACGCGCAGGCGATCCGGCACGTCCAGCCCCGGCTCGACGTACCAGACGTCCGAGATGGGATAGAGCCCGCCGACCTGCACGGGGATCGCACGCAGCGCATCGGCCTCGAAGTCGGGCAGCTTGTCGCCGAGCTGGTCCGCGACCATCCGCTGGATGGACTGCAGGCGCTCGGTGGTCGGTGCCGGTGTCACGATGTGCCCTTGCAGGCGCTCGTCGCGTTGCCCGTGCTGGTCCTCCGGCGCTTCGGGCGATGCAAGCGGTGTCGCTGCTGGCGCCGAAGGCGCGACCGGCGTGGTGTCGCGCGGCACAGACGAGGCGGGTGGCTGCCGAGGCGCGGAGACCGGCGGGGGAGGACCAGCAGGCACGACAGGCGCTGCCGGTGGCGTCGGTGCCGCCGGTTCGCTGGTCAGCGCACGCTGGCGGCTTTCGCTGTCGTTGATCTCCAGCGCCAGCGTGTCGTAGTCCGCCTCCAGCAGCTCGGCCATCTGGCCGACCAGCTCGTCCTGCACCCGCTGCGGCGAGAAGTCGTCCGGCTGTGTGTCGAACTGCGTCAGCACGTCCTGAAACAAGGTGGCGAAGTCCACAGTCACGGTGCGGCCCAGCGCACGCCGCTCCCAGGTGCGCTCGCACGCCTTGCGCAGCACCGCGAGCCGGTCCACCTGATGCCGGCCCAATCCGCCGTACAACAGCGTCGGGATCGCCGGCAGTAGATAGCGCACCGCATCGTTCATGCGGCTGATGTGTGACTGCGGCACCGGATAGCCGTCGGCAGTCAGTCGCCGCGCGAGTTCGCTCTGCGACAGCGCCTGGCCGCTTTCCTGCTCGTAGAACTCGCGCGCCTTCTCGATGCCCAACGCCCGCTCGATGAAGGTCAGCCCGCCGCGCAGCTCGTTCTCGGCCAGATGCCCGGTCAGCGCCACGATTTCGCCGCGCGCCGGCCACGGGCGGAACAGGCACGCAATGCGGAAAAAGCGCTCCTCCTTGGTCTCGCTCCACAACTCGCGCAGGATCGCCAGCCGCGTGTTGCCGCCGTTGCGAATGATGTAGTGCGCCTCGCCCGGCCTGCGCGTGATCGCGGGGGGCGCGTCCAGCCCACGTTCGCGGATGGACGCCTTGATCTCCGCATAGGCCGGGTTGCGCGTCACGCGTGGGTCGTGGTCGTAGGGCCGCAACTGGTCCAGCGTCACCACCATCGGCGTGTCGGCGATGGGGTCGCTCAAGGTCGCGGCCGAAGGGCCGCTGCGCTCGAAGCCGGTGGCCAGCAGCTTGGCAGCCATGTCCTGCGGCGTCAGCTCAGCCACGGCCATTCTCCTGCGCTTGCCGGTCGGCGCGGCGAAGCTGTGCGCGGGCATTGCGGTCGGCACGGTTGTCGCTCGCCGTCGAGCTGGTGTAGATCGACGCGCAGCCTTGCTTCGTGAATTTCAGGTGCCCGCCGGACGTGCGAACCACGCGCCAGCCTTCGCCCAGCGCGAACTCGATCAGCGCGCGCAGCCGTTCGCGGCCGCGCGCCAGTTCATGCGCGCTCGCCATGGCCGGCCCCTCCCGCATCGGCCCGACCGGTGACCAGCGCGAAGCGCTCCCGCCACACGGGGAACAGTTCGCCGGCCAGCGTGCGCATGGTCTCCAACGCCGCGGGCGCCGTGCGCCCAGCCGGCTGCCGGTACTCCACCCGGTGCACCGGCAATCCTCGTGTCGCAGCGCGCGGATAGGCTTCGATGGCCGGTACGTCGGTGCCCAGCACCTGCACGCCGGCCTGTTCCTGAAACACCTGTCGCAGCGCCTGCTGGACCAGCCGCGCATTCGACGACACAGGATGCACACGGTTGATGAGCAGACGCAGCGGCGGCGGCTCGATGCCCAGGTGCCGATACGGCGCGATGTCCTCGATCAGCTGCAGCGTGCCGCGCCGCAGCTCGCGCGCCGCGAGGATCTCCGGCGTCACCGGCGACAGCGCCAGGTCGGACGCCAGCACCGCCATCTCCAGCAGCACGCTGCGCGCGCCCTGGGTGTCGACCAGCAGCAAGTCATAGTGCGTGCGGAAGACGGGAAGCAAATGGCGCAGTCGCAGGCGCCCATCCGGTGCGTGCAGCAGCAGCGTGTTCAGTTCGCCGCGGTCGTCGTTGGAGAGCACCAGGTCCAGGCCCGCGATCGCGGTGCGCGACACCAGTTGCTCGATGCGCCGTTCGTTGAAGGCCAGCATCTCGTAGATGCCGCCGGGCGCGCGCACGTCCAGCGTGAAGTAGCTCGACAGCGTGGGCTGCACGTCCAGATCCAGCAGCAGCACGCGCAGCCCGGCATCGGCGATGAAGCCGCCCAGGTTGGCCGCCGTCGTGGTCTTGCCCACGCCGCCCTTGGTCGAAATGATGGACACCACCTGCATGAGCTTCTCCTCGTCGAATGGCATGAACCGAGAAGAAGCGTCAGGCGCGTTCTTTGAGGCGATCAGCGATCCACTGTTCGATCTCCACCGAGTCCCAGCCCACCGCGCGCACGCCCAGGCGCAGCGCCTTGGGGAACTTGCCTTCCTTCATCAGGCTGTAGATGTGCGCGCGCTTGAAGCCGGTCTTGGCTTCGACCTCGGCGCGGCGCAGGATGCGGTGCTCGGGCGGCAAGGCCGGCGCGATGGTCTGCGAAGACATGAGAGGCACTCCTTGACGCTCGATGGCGTTGTTCAGAAAGTGCCTCGCATTCCACATGCTGCTGCTGCGGAATTCACTGCAACTGCAGAACACGCAACTGCAATTGCAGTCTGCTGTTACAGGCTCAGCGCGATGCCTCCAGGTGGCGACGCGCCTGTGCCAGCTTGCTCCACAGCGTCCGCTCGCTGATGCCGGGCCGCCCTTCATGGTGGGCCAGTAGCGCACTGACCACCGCATCCATGTTGCGGAAGGACGAGTAGGCAGAGCCCGCGGGGGACTTGCCCAACAGCAATGTCAGCAGGCCGCCGATGATGTTCAGGTAGGTCGATTCGCTGCGCAGGCCCGGCTCACGCGCATCGCCCTCTCGGATGCGAATGGCATGCTCCTTCGCCAACGCTTCGTGCTGCGCCTTCAGCGCCGTATGCAGTTGTGCGAGTTCGGCAAGCTGCAGCTTGGCGGCCTCGCGATCGGCCAGCAACACGTTCAGCATGGCGACGCTCACCGCAGGGTGCAGTTCGCGCTCGATGCCGTCGAACAGGAACGGAGGCCGCTCACCGGGGTAGTAATGCGACATCCACGCCTTCAGGTCGACGTGGCGCACGATCAACGCAGGATCGTCGAGTGCGGGGCGCTGAGATTCCTGCGCCATGCCTGCCTTGCCATAAGAAAGTTCATCGTGTGCCAGTGCGTCGAAGATGCGCTCGGAAAAAAGGCGCAGTAAGGGCCAGCGCGGAAAGTCGTTCGGCTCGGGCATGGCCCGTGGCCCGAGCGTTTCAAGAATCCGCGGCTCAAAGCGCAACAGGCCCGCCCAACGGATGGCCGCCTCGATCGGGCGGTAGTAGATCCTGGCGCCAAAGGCAAGGCAACTCGATTTCTCCATGTCGCGTGCGTCCCATCGTCGGATCGAACTCCGGCAGACGCGCACCGCCCAAGTGGGCGAGGCGATTGCCCAGAAATCCGGATGAAGCGCAGGGCCGGCCGGCATCGTGGAAGGAGGCGTTGCATCGGCGCTGACGGCCGGCCAAGGGCAAACTACATCTTGCTACGCTTGAAACTCCTCAACCATAATGCGGGCGCTTTGCCTTTGGACCGGCACGCGGCTTGGTGGTCGCGCTCCCCTGGAATCAAGCATGGGTGCCGCGCTTTACCCGAAACCTGGTCAAAGTTTTCCGTAGGAATTCCAACGGCGTAAAGTGCCAATGCGTCAATCGGATGAGCCGGTTTGCAACCAGCAAAAGCTCATGCGTTCCGCGTCAGTGAAATGACCGCGGCGGCGAGCCCGCAGGCGGGTGCTGGAGTACAGAAGGGCGCAGCAATTGCGTCGAAACTGGAATCAGTACAGCGCATGAGCCATGCAGATCGGGTCAGCCGCAAGACCAAAAATGAATCGCGCAATCCGAGAAAACTAGCCGCGCACCTTCCGATAGATCCGCGTCAGATCGCGCGTGATGTGCTTGCGTCCTGATGGCATACACGTTCGGCGCGTTCGATGAACCGCTGCAACGGCTCCGTCATACCACCCTCGGTTCGTAACAGATAGGTGGTTATCGATGCGCTCTGATCGGCCAACGGGCGGACAACAACATCCGCCGGCTGGCAAGTTGCCAAGTGCGCGGCAGTGGAAAAACCTAGCCCGTACCCTGCGGCCACCAACGTCAGCATCAGCCCGTGAGAAGCGGCGTACTCGGCCACAATCGGTTGGACATCGACAGAGCGGAACAGTCGTTCGCTCTGCCGACCGCAACCTTGGCATGCCCGTGGATCACAAAGTACCAGCGGATAGCTCACCACTTCCTGCAACGGCACTTCCTTGAAGGCTACAAGCGGGTGCCGTGCGGGCAGGAGCACTACCAAGGGGTCGGCCCACAACGGCTGAGCAATGATCCCGGCCTCCACTTCATCGACCATTGCAAAGCCGGCGTCGAACAGATCCGCGTTCAGCCCCTGCACGAGTTCGGTCAGCGGTACTTCGGAGAGCCGGATGTTTACCTGCGGCGACTCTTCGCGGCACAGCGCAAGCAGTGCTGATAGCCTCGCCCGCCCTATGTCTCTCGACAGCGCGATGCGCAAAGTGCCCTGAAAACCGGAGGCAGCAGCCTTCGCTCTGGCCACTGCCTGCTCAACGCTCAACATGACGCGGCGGGCGTCCTCCAAGAAGACTCGCCCTGCCCAGGTCAGGGTTGCGCCACGCGGCGTGCGACTGAGCAACGTCACGCCTAGAGTTGTCTCCAGCTTGCGGATCGTGCGTGATAGGGGAGATTGTTCTATGTGCAGCCGCCGAGCGGCTCGACCGAAGTGCAGTTCCTCGGCTACAGCAATGAAGCAGCGAAGATGACGTAAGTTCATGCGCAGTCCTTCGTGACGTGACCAGTCCTTATGATCGTAGGGAGCCGCATGCGTGCGGAGAAGAGGCCGGCATGTCTTGCAGCGGCTGCCGTCGCCGGCTCACAGCACGCGGGCAATGGTGTCCGGAGTTATTGCAACGCTGCTTGAACGCGGGCGGCGGTCATGGCGGATGGCTAGCTAGAGCACTCGCGCCAGCGCGCCTCGGCTATCTTCTGTGGCCGCAGCGACCCGAGGAAGACAGTCGCGGCGTCTTACGTCACTCCCCGAGGGCGAGCGATTTGGTCTGTCGACACGGGCGGCGGCGCAGCGTCTGAAGTTCGCGCCAGCGGGCATCGCGCCGGATGAACTGTCGATGGGCATGTTCGGCGAATTCGAGATCGCCACCTGTAACCGCGCTGCTGAAGCACTGCGGCCGGAGCAGTCGCAGCAAGCGGCTGACGCGGGCGGACAAGCAATTCCTGCAACATGTGCCGCGCCTCTTCACTGCCTTGCAGCAAGCCCGCGACAGCGTGAGGGGAGCGGCCAACGGCTTTCACGGTCAGCAACGCATTACGCTGTCCGATGGCATCACCCCGTCGCGCTTGCCGACCTTGCTGGCGTTAAGCTGGCAGGAGGAGCCCGACGTCGAGTTGCGCCTGTTCGAGGTGTCACTGTCGCAGCAAATCAAGGGGCTGCATGGCGATCTGTATGACCTAGGGCCCAGTCTGGTGAAGTGGGTGACGACATCGTGGCTAAGGCGCTTTGGAGCGCCCCCCCTCATGGTCGCGGCGCCGGCATGGCATCCGCTGCTCAAGCACAAACGTATCTCACTGGACGAGGTGCTGCGTTATCCGCTGGTGCTGGTGACCCACATGCATACGGGAGTCATGAACGTCAGATCCAACGAGTGCTGCCGCGGGTGAAGCAGGAACCCGTGATCGCTGCACGGGTGGCTTCCTGGGAACCTGAAACGCGTCGAGGTATATTGATTGGACAGAAGCTAGTCTTCCGTCAACAGGTGTAGCCATCCCTTGCTAGCGGCTTCCATAGAACTTTTCCACGAACGAGCGACGGTAACTCTGGTGGCAGGCTAGGCAGCTTTGCTGGGTCTTGGAGAAAGCCGCGATGACTGCTTGGCCGTCATTCCGCTGTGCAGCCTCGCCCATGGCGGTCGCGGCGTCATGGACCTGTCCATCAAGACCCCGAAACTTTCCAGCGTCTGCCCCAAGCCAAGCAAGGATGCGCATCTTTTCCGACATGGGCGGCTCGGCATGCTTGGCGATTCGTGGTGCTAGCTCGGCGACCAGCGGCCAGTCTTCTTTGGAGATCGCGCCCGTGACGGCTTGCATGTCGCGACCGAGTCTTTCCATTATGGTACGAAGCGCCATTGGCTTTGCCGCCTCTACGGACTGCGCACCGAGTGCCGTGGCGAAGGTTGCCAAGAGCACGGACAGCGGGACGGTGAAAAACGATCTGGGTTTCAAGGGCTGGTTCACGAATTTCTCCATTGATGTTGTGACGAATGCTTTGGGTCTAACGATTGGTTGCAGGTGTCCTCAAAATTCCAGACTCAGCGCGATCGATCCGAATGCGTGATGGCCCGCCTGCTGGTCGAACTCGCGGGTTCTCCAAACGCGCATCACGGCGAGCCGTACGCCACGTCCAGCAACGATCCATTGGCTACTGATGCCGAGAGCTGCTTGCGCGATCCAAGGCCGCCGGCTGACGTGATGGCTATGCCGGAACATGTTTCCGTCGAGTGAGAAGTCCCAGGCGACGGCTTTACCCTCCAGATTCAGGAAGACATGTGCCCCAGGTTTGGGCGCCAGGACCGACTGCGGCGTTGTCGTGCGCAGATCGGCAACACCAGAGGGCGGGCGGTTCTCTGCGCCAGGGCGGATCGGATAGCTGCCGAAGTCGTTCGGTATATTCCAGCCCGCGCGAAACTCCACGCCGGTACTGGCGGCGGTTTCGATGTTTCCGACCCGCAGGGCATAGCTGCCGATCACGTCGCTGCCCCATCCAGGGCGGACCGCACCCTCCATGTACGGCTTGAACTTGCGGTCCATGGCCATCTGAAACGCCGGCTCGTTGCGCAACTGGTTGTCCCAGCCGCGAAATCGCTCAATGCCGCGTGCCCGATGCACCAGATCCTGAGATTGCTCGGCCAGCGACCAGGGGCCGATCACGCCCAGGGTCAGCTCACGCACGTCAAGCATTTCGTAGCTGGCGGCTTGTGGGTGGATGCGGCGATTCCACGCCAAACCCAGGTAGAGCAAACCAGCGTACGGTCGGTCATCTGGAATCACGTCGGTGCGCGTCTTGTTCTCGGGCGTGTACATGGACTGGCCAAAGCGCACGACGAGGTTTTGCGACGATGTCTGGGCGCCGGAATCGCGCCAGAACCCGGGATCAGCCCAGCCGATGAAGCGGGCGTACAAACCAATCGGCTGAGGCAGGCACTCCGGACGGAGCCCGCCTTGCAGATCACGTGAGACTGCTGTTAGCGCGACACCGTTGGTGTAGTTGCGATCGGAGCCGGTGAACAAATCGTTCTCCAGACGCAGGGTGCCGCCCCGCCAGCGCAGGGATTGCTCTGGCGAGCAGGAGGGAGGATTTGCAGAGAGTGAGACTTCGGAACCAAAAGCAGAAATCGGGCTGAACAATGCACCCGCAATCAACAAGATGACGCACTGCATCGGCTGCCGCACCTTGGTGCCGCGCAGGCTCCAGCGATACCCGCCGATGCCAATCATGTTGCCCCATCGCCTGCCGCCCTGTTGACGTAAAAGCGTTCGAGGGCACTGACGATTTCCTCCGCATCGTCTACGCAGGTGAACAAGTCGAGATCGGATGAAGAGACATAGCCTTCGTCGAGCAGAAGATCGAAATCAACTACGCGACGCCAGAATGCACGGCCGACCAGCACCACCGGAACACGCTGCATCTTTCTGGTCTGGATCAAGGTGAGCACCTCGAACAGCTCATCGAGCGTTCCATAGCCACCGGGGAAGGCCACCAAGCCCTTGGCGTGCAACAAGAAGTGCATCTTGCGCAGCGCGAAATAGTGGAATCGGAACGCCAAATCCGGGCACATGTAGGGGTTGGGTGCCTGTTCGTGGGGCAGCGTGATGTTGAGGCCAATCGAACGTGCGCCGACCTCGAAAGCACCGCGGTTGGCGGCCTCCATGATGCCGGGCCCACCCCCGGTGACGACGACGAAATCACGGCGGTTTTGCTGCTGGAAACGCGCCGAAATAAGGCCCGAGAAACGCCTCGCTTGCTCGTAGTGACGTGCCTGTTCGACCCGGCGATTGGCCCGCGCAAGCTCTTGCCGCAGCCCGACATCCTCCGGAGTGACGAGCGCCTGACGCTCCAGAACGCCAAGACGGGCTTCTGCCGTCTCGGCATCGCTCACGCGTGCGCTGCCGAAGACCACTACCGTCGAGCGAATGCCTTGCTCGTGCAGGATGCGCTCGGGCTTGAGCAGTTCGAGCTGTAGTCGCAGCGGCCGCAGTTCGTCCTGGCCAAGCAGCTCGATGTCTTCGTACGCAAGCCGGTACGTTGGCGACTCGCGGATGGCGCGCAGGCGTTCATCGAGATCTTCTGCGGGCTTCATCACTCGTGCGCCAGAAAGTCCGGCCAGCGCAGCGCATGGCCATACTCGGGCACCGTGACCTGCCAGCCGAGTTGCTGCTGCAAGAGGTCAGCGAAGGTTTGCGCGGCCGACGATTCCCCATGCACCACGAAGGTTTGCGCCGGTGCTTGAATGAAAGCACGGGCCCAATCCAGCAGCGCCTTCTGGTCGGCATGCGCCGAGAGGCCGTCCACGCTGTGGATCGCCGCACGTACCGGGATGTCCTCGCCGAAGATGCGTACACGTTCGGCCCCCTCGATCAGGCGCCGGCCAAGCGTCCCCTGCGCCTGGAAACCGGGAAACAAGATGCTGCATTCGCGGCGTGGCAAGTTGTGGCGCAGGTGGTGCCGGATACGTCCCGCATCGCACATGCCGCTGGCAGAAATAATGATGGCCCCGGAGCGAATCCGGTTCAGCGCCATGGACTCCTCAGCGCTCGCTGTGAAATCCAGGTACGGGAGGTTCTCGCCGCGCGCGTGCCATCCGGCCAACCGCTTCGCCTGTTCGTCGAACAATTCGAGATGTTCACGCGTGATGCGTGTGGCCTCGGTGGCCATCGGCGAATCGACAAACACCATTGGACGCTGCAGACGCCCTTCGCAGGTGAGACGATGTAGGTGGTAGAGCACCTCCTGGGTTCGGCCGACCGCAAAGGCCGGAACGATGACATTGCCGCCGCGCTCGAACAGGGTTTTCTCGACGATGCCGATCATGTCCGCTTCGGTCGCCGAAAAATCCTTGTGCCGGCGGTCACCGTAGGTGGACTCGATGACGAGGATGTCGGCTTCCTCAATGGGTGTCGGGTCGCGCAGGATGGGGCGTCCCGGCTGACCCAGATCGCCGCTGAACACGATCTTCGTGGGGTAACCGTACTCGGTAATCCACACTTCCAGGATGGCCGAACCAAGGATGTGTCCGGCATCACGAAAGCGGGCGCGCACCCCGACGCGGGGTGCGAACTCCCGGTCGTATTCGATACCTCGTACTTGCTGCAGGCATTCGTGTGCATCCTGCAGGGTATACAGGGGTGGCGGCACGGTCTTTTCTTTGAGCCGCTTGGCAACCCGCTTGGCATCGATTTCCTGGATGTGAGCGCTATCGGGCAGCATCACCCCGAGCAGATCAACCGTCGCTGGCGTGGCGTAGATGGACCCCTTGAACCCGGCGCGCGTGAGTTTGGGCAATAGCCCGCTGTGGTCGATGTGGGCGTGGGTTAGCAGGACGAAGTCAATGGACGCCGGGTCGAACGCGAACGGCTCGTGGTTGCGTGCTGCTGCTATACGCCCACCTTGAACCATGCCGCAATCGACCAGGAAGCGGACATTAGCCGCTTCGACCAGAAAGCACGATCCGGTGACTTCTCGGGCTGCGCCCAAAAAACTGAGTTTCATAGGGCGTTCACTCGGGTTTTCGCATCGGGCAAGTGCTGAGGCCGAGCAGGCGATAGCCAGGACAGCGGCCTGCCAGGCCGGTGAGGAGTGGCATGATTCCAATGAGCCCCAGCCAACGCCAGGATGAGTCCAGCCACAATGGGAGACTGAGCATAATCAGTCCGATGACGATGCGCACAATGCGGTCGAGATTTCCAACGTTGATTTGCATGACGGTCTCCTTGTGTTGAATCAGCGGCTTGAAAACGCGACGGGGGCGGCAGCGCCCCGCAGCGGATGGGTTGCGGTCGATGCCGTCGTGGATACGTCCCAGCCACCACCAAGGGCCTTGTACAGCGCCACCAGTTGCACGGCGGCGTTGGTATGCGCGCGTGCGGCTGCGGTTTCTGCCTCGTGCAGACTGCGCTGGGCAGCCAGCAGTTCGACCAGCGCAATGTCGCCCGCCGCGTAGCGCGCCTTGGCGTGGCCGTAGCTGGTGCGCGCGGCATCCAGTGCCATACCGCGGCGCTCCAGTGTGTCCAGCCCGCCGTGGTAGTCGCCAAGCGCGCGCTCGGCATCGCCCAGCGCCGCCAGCACGGCCTGCTCATAGGCCAGCGCGGCCTGTCGCTCGGCCGCCTCGCGTGCCCGAATTTCGGCTCGCACACGGCCACCGTCGAACAGGCGCCAGGAAATCAGCGGCAGGATGGAAAAACGCGAGCTGGATGCATCGAACCAATCGCCCGTACTGAGCGCTTGGAACCCGCCGCCGACACCGATGGAGAGTTTGGGGAACAACTCGGCCGTGGCCACGCCGATGTCGGCGGAACTCGCTGCCAGGTGACGCTCCGCAGCCAGCACGTCCGGGCGCCGGCGCAGCATCTCTGCGCGCTCGCCCACCGGCAGCGCCCGCAGCGTGCTCGGCGTCAAGGGGCCATCCAGCAGTGCCAGCTCCCGCTCCGGCGGCGCGCCCAGCAGCACGCCCAGGCTGAGTATCGCGGCGCGCTGACGCGCCTGGATATCCGGGATGAGCGCGTTGACTGCTGTCCATTGGGCGTACGCCGCCTCCACGTCGGCGGCCGACGCGTCGCCCAGCGCATGCCGCAGGCGCACCAATTCCAAGGTCTGCTGCAGCGTATCCAGTGTGGCCTGTTGTGCGTGCAACTGGTAGCGGGCGCCGACGGCGGTGAACCAGGTGCGCGCGACCTCGGCCACGATGCGCATGCGTACGCCCTGCGCCTCGGCTTCGGTCGCCTGCAGGCGGGCGCTGGCGCCTTCCAGCGCCCGCCGCTTGGCCCCGAACAAGTCGGCCTCCCAGGCCGCGTCGAAGCCCGCGTCGTAGATGGTCTGCGTTGCGTCAAGGCCGGGGATCGAACCTACGGGCAGGGGTCCGTTCTCGCTTTGACGGCTCCGGTTGACGCTCGCGCCAGCGGCGGCGGTGGGCAATGCCTCGCCGGCCACACGATCGCGCAGGGCGCGTGCCTCATCGATGCGTGCCGCAGCCTGGCGCAGATCCAGGTTCTGTGCCAGCGCCGTGGCCATCAGGCGATCGAGGATGGGATCGTCCAGTGCAGACCACCATTGGCTCAAGTCTGCGGACTGGGATTCGCTTGCCAACGGCAAGCTCCAGCCGCTGCCGACGTCGACCGGCGGCGGCTCGCGGTAGTCGGGGCCCACGCTTGCGCAGGCAGTCAGCAGCACGCAGGACAGGGCCAGCGCGAGCGGACGCGCGCGCCCAGGGGTCAGGCCGGTGACGGTTGCGCGAAGAAAGGGAGTGCGGGGCTTGGATTTCATTGCAGGCGTCCTCGGACGAATACGGTGGCCATCGTCAGCGTGGCCAGGGCGATGACCGCCAGCGGCCACAGGCTGGCGAGAATGTCACCGGGCGGCATGGCCTTGAGAAAGCTGCCTTCGACGATGATGAGGAAGTGGGTCAGCGGAATGGCCTGAGCCAGCCATTGCAGGACGACAGGCATGTTTTCCACAGGCGTCGCAAAGCCTGACATCAGCACCGCCGGCACGCCGACGGCGAACGCCCCCAGGATGGCCTGCTGCTGCGTCATGCTGACCGCGGAAATCATCAGACCGATGCCGACCACCGAGGCGATGAACAGCACCAGGCTGGCAAGCAGGAGTGCAAACGAGCCCGTAAACGGGATGCCGAACAGGAAGACGCCCGCGCTGATCATGAACAGGCCCAGCGCGGTGCCAATTGCGAGTGCCGGCAGTGATTTGGAAATGATGATCTCGGGCGTCGAGGTGGGCGACACCAACAACTGGTCGAAGGTCCCGAGTTCACGTTCGCGCGCGATCGACAGCGAGGTGATGAGCAGCGCGCTGAACAGCGCCAGGATGCCCGTCAGGCCGGGCACGATGAACCAGCGGTAGACCAGATTCGGGTTGAACCAGTGGCGCACGACCACGGGCGTTGGTGCCTGGGCGTCGGGCACGACCTCGGCGCCGACATCGGCGGCGATGGTGGACAGATAGGCCACGGTGATCTGCCCGGAGTTGCTGCGCCGGCCATCGACCAGTACCTGCGCGCGGCCACTTTCGCCGGCGGCGATGGAGCGCGAGAAATCCACCGGGATGGCGAGCGCGGCGATCACCTCGCCACGGTCGATCAGCTCGTGGAGCTGCTGTTGGCTGTCGACATGCCGGACGTGGGTGATGAAGCGGGCGCTGTCCAGGCGCTGTACCAACTCGTGCGACCAGCGCCCCGCATCCTGATCGTAGACGGCGATATCGACGTTGCGCACTTCCAGCGTCGCGGCAAAGGCGAACACCAGCAACTGCAGGATCGGCGGCACGAACACCACCATGCGGCTGCGCGGGTCGCGCAGGACGCTGAGCACTTCCTTGATGAACTGGGCGCGCAGGCGGGTGAACGAGAATGCGGAAGTCAACATCGCGTCACTCCAGGTTCTTGCGCGTGGCGCGCTTGGCGATCACGAAGAACAGCCCCCCGATCGCCGCCATGGCCGCCAGGTTGGGCAGGAACACGGCCCAGATGTCGCCGGCCAGGAACACCGTCTTCAGCGAATCGACGAAGTAGCGCGCCGGAACCACCAAGGTGATGGCGCGGATCGGTGCCGGCATGGCGTCGATCTCGTACAGAAAGCCCGACAACATGAAGGCCGGCAGAAAACCCGTGAACAGCGCGATCTGCGCTGCCAGGAACTGGTTGCGTGCCAAGGAGGAAATCAGCAGACCCTGACCCAGCGCCGGCACCATGAACACCGCCGACAGCAGCAGCAGCGCCGCCAGCGAGCCCCGCATCGGGACCCCGAACACGAACACCGCCAGCGCCGCCGCACCCAGCGTGGACAGCATGCCGAGCACGAAGTACGGCAGCAGCTTGCCGATCAGGATTTCGGCCACCGAGGCCGGCGTGGACAGCACCGCCTCCATGGTGCCGCGCTCCCATTCACGCGCCACCACCAGTGCAGTCAGCATGGTGCCGATGATGATCATGACGATGGCGATGGCACCGGGAATCAGTGCGCGGCGGCTTTCCAGCTCGGGGTTGAACCAGTAGCGCGGTTCCAGCATGACGGCCTGCGCTGGTGCTCCGACGTCCAGTCCGGCACGCCAGGACTGGACCACGCCGCGGGCGTAGTTCTCGACGTAGTTGGCGGTATTGGGGTAGGAGCCGTCGGTGACGATCTGCACCAGCGGCTCGCTGCCACGCTGGGCCAGCCGCTGCTCGAAATCCTGCGGGATCACCACGTAGCCGCGCAGGTCGCCTGAGACCAGCTGGTCGGCCACTTCGCGCCGGTCATGGGCGAAGTGGGCATCCAGGAACTTTGTGCCGGCAAAGGCCGCCGCAAGCTCCTGCGCTGCAGCGCCGGGCGACTCCAGCACCACGCCGACGCGGACATCCTTCGCATCCAGCGACACCGCATAGGCGAACAGCAGCAGCAACACCACCGGCAGCACGAACGCGACCAGCAGCGTCGAGGGGTCGCGCAGCGCCTGGTAGCTTTCCTTGGTGACCAGGGCGATCAAGCGCCGCAGATCAAAATGGCGCAGGTCGGTCTGCTGTGGTCCATTCCCGTCCTTGTGCTTTGTGGTGCCGTTCATGTGGCGGCCTCCAGCTCGCGGTCCGCCGACTCCACCAGGTGAATGAAGGCGTCCTCCATCGTCGGGTCGGGTCGTTCGGGGCTGACCGCCGAACGTTTGAGCGCGTCGGGCGTATCCAGCGCAATCAGTTGCGCACGCGAGAGCATGGCCACGCGGTCGCAGTATTCGGCCTCGTCCATGAAGTGGGTGGTGACCATGATGGTCACGCCCTTGCGGGCCAGTCCGTTGATGTGGGTCCAGAATTCGCGCCGGGTGATCGGGTCCACGCCCGAAGTGGGTTCATCTAGGAACAGCACGGGCGGCCGGTGCATCAGCGAACAAGCCAATGCCAGGCGCTGCTTGTGGCCCAGCGGCAGGGAATCGGGCGTGGCGGACAGCCAGTCGCCCAGATCGAAGGTTTCGATCATCTCGGCAATGCGCTCGCGCCGGGTGTTGCCTTCCAGTCCGTAGACGCCGGCCGAGAATTCCAGGTTCTGCTGCACCGAGAGCAGGCCGTAGAGCGAAAACTTCTGCGCCATGTAGCCGAGCCGGCTCTTGGCTGCGCCGGTGGCGCGGCGCAGATCATGGCCCACCACATGCGCTTCGCCAGCAGTGGGTTTCAACAGGCCGCACAACATCTTGAAGGTGGTGGACTTGCCGGCGCCGTTAGGGCCGAGCAGGCCGAAGATTTCGCCCTTTTGCACCTCGAAGCTGACGTTGTCGGTGGCGGTGAACTCGCCGAAGCGCTTGGTGAGGTTTCGGCACGACACGGCAATGTCGGAACCCAGCTCAACCGGCGGCAGACGCTCGGCCAGCGTCGAAGTGCCGCCGGGGCCGCCACCGAGCAGATCGATGAAGGCGTCTTCGAAGCGCGCGGGCACCTGCGCCAGCTCCACTCGCGCCTGATCGGACAGGGCCTGGAGCTGCTCCGCTTGAGCGCCCTCGCGCAACACCACGCGCACGCCGGCGCCCTGGATCACGCCATCGCTCACGCTGGGCAGGTCGAGTGCCTGGGTCAGGACCGCTCGGCGCTCGGCACCGACGTCTTCCAGACGGAAACTGCGGCCTTCGAGCTGCGCGGTCAGCTCCTGCGGCGGGCCATCGAACAGGAGCTGCCCTTGGTTCAGCAGCAGCACGCTCTCGCAGCGCTCGGCTTCGTCGAGATAGGCGGTGGACCAGACCACGGCCATGCCTTCATCGGTCAGCGCCTGCACCATGCGCCACAAGTCCTGGCGGCTGACCGGGTCGACACCCACGCCCGGCTCGTCCAGCAGCAGCACCTTCGGCCGCGCCATGAGCGCACAGGCAAGGCCCAGCTTCTGCTTCATGCCGCCGGAGAGCTTGCCGGCCAGGCGTTTGGTGAAGGGTCCGAGCCGCGTGAAGTCCAGCAGCTCGGCAAACAGATCGGCGTTGCGGTCCGCATCCATGCCGCGCAACTGCGCATACAGGCGCATGTTCTCCATCACCGACAGGTCTTCGTACAGGCCAAAGCGTTGCGGCATGTAGCCACTGGCGACATGAATGGCGTCGTTGTCCTTGACCACGTCATAGCCTGCCAAGGTGACGTGGCCGGCGTTCGGCACCAGGAGGCCGGTCAGAATCCGCATCAGCGTCGTCTTGCCGGCGCCGTCGGGGCCGACCAGACCCGTCAGCCGTCCATAGTGGATGCGCGCGCTCAAGCCCCGCAGCGCCTTTACGTCGCCGAAATGCTTGTCCACGTCTTCGATGACGATGGCAGCGTCTTCGCCCGCACCCGCAGGCACGGCGGCGATAGCAGGGCTTGCCTGCATTTCAACGCTCCCCCGCCGGGATACGGGTGCCGGCTTTCGCATCGACCTCGATCGTCACCGGCATGCCCTGGCGCAAGGCACTATCGCTGTCGGCTTCGTCGATGACGATGCGCAGGCGGTAGACCAGATCCGTGCGCAAATCCGTCGTCTCCACCGTCTTGGGGGTGAACTCGGCGCGCGGCGAGATGAAGCCGATCTGGCCGCGATAGACCTTCTCTGATGAATCGCTTTTGACGCGCACCACAGTACCGGGCGCGATGCGCCCCAAGTCCGACTCGCCCACGTAGGCGCGCACGTAAACCGGCTTGTCCAGGCTCAGGCTGTAGACCGCGCTCTGGCTTGCGACCATGCTGCCGGGCTCCCGCACTCGTGCGATGACGGTGCCGCTACTGGGCGCCATCAACTCGGTGTCCGCCAAGGCTGTCGTGGCTTGCGCTGCGGCAGCCTGTGCGGCCGCAAGGCGAGCTTCTGCCGCGGCGATGTCTTCCTTGCGAAAACCTTCGGATGCTTGCGACAGGGCCGCCTTGGCCGCTTCGACGCCAGCGGCTGCCTGGTCGCGCGCCGTGCGGGCTGCATCGACCGTGCGCTGGCTGCTGGCGCCCGATGCCAGCAGGCCACTCTGGCGCTGGAAATTGCGCTCGGTCTCGGTGGCGAGCGCCTGGGCCTGCCTGAGGGCTTCGCGCGCCTGGGTGATTTCCTGCGGTCGCAGACCGCGGCGCAGCTTGGCCAGTTCCGCCTGCGCCACCTGCACCTGGGCCTGTGCTGCCGCAAGTGCTTCCCGATAGGGTTGCGCGTCAAGCGCCGCCAGGCGCGCGCCCGCGCTGACGGCATCGCCCTCATCGAAAGCCATTTGCATCACGCGCCCGGGCTGACGGAAGGCCAGTTGCACCTCGCGGATGTCGACGTTGCCGTAGAGGCGCAATGCATCTTGTTGTCCATGGTCGCGCGACAACCAGAACGCCAGTGCGCCGCCAAGAGCGAGCACGACGACGGCGATCACGACCCAACGGGTTTTCTTGAAGAGGAGGTTTGGAGTTTTCATCGATGGGTTTCCGCTGGATAAAGGTGCTCAGTGCTCGCGTGCGACCGGCGCATTCGCCGCTGACCGGCGCCAGGCGATGGCCGCTATGCCAGCCCACACCAACGTGCGCAGCGTCATGGCGACCACCGTGCGTCGCTCCCAGGCGCCACCCAGAGCCACATGCACTCCGAAAGCGAGGAACACGAGTGCGGTCGCCACCGTGATGACAATCGCTAACCACGCGGCCCAGCGCCGGCGCATCCACAAGCCGACGCCGGCGACGATGTAGGCGAACCCGGCCAGAAAATTGAACCAGAGCACGAAGGGCACATAGTGGCCGGCGGCTTGGCGCGCCGCGCCGTCGACAAACAGAACGGCGCCGCCCTCCCGAAGAGTGAGCAGACCGAAGCCGATCGCAAGCAGGGAGATCAGCCAGTGCCAGATGCTGCGTTGTGGATGAGTGGTCATCTTCATGGCCTTTACTTGATCGGGGAAACTCCCAGGCCTTCGTCGTCGTCGCGGCGTGCGTGTGCATTCCGCCGGGCGGTCGGGCTGAGTGTTGAATGACGCGGATTCGCGCTGGAGGCGCAACGCGATCGCATGACCGTGGTGTGCCTCTCGGCTGACCGAGGAACTGCGTGGCGGCAGGATGGAAGGCGTTTCATCGGGTGTGCGTGATGCCACGGAGATAGATGGCAAACACGGCTGGCGCGTCGCGGCGGATGCGTGCTACATCGCCCGCCAGCAACGACTGCATCACCAGCCATTGAATTGTGCCGATGAACAAGACGACGGCCGCGTCCACATCCAGTTCTGAATGCAGCTCGCTTCGCGCCTTAACGGCTTCGAGCAGTCGACGCAACCGCTCACCATATTGACGGGTCAAGGTCTGCACCATTTGCTTGGGCAGGGTCTCCCCCGGCCGCTGTAATTCGCCGAAGAGCATCCTCGGCACCCCCGGGTGCTCGGCCACGAAGTCGATGTGCGTCTTGAAGATCGCTTCAAGAGCTGCGAGGGGGGGACGTAGCACCTTCTGCGGCCTTGTCTACTCGAGCGAGCAGGCGTTCCGTAACCCAGGACATCACCGCCTGCAGGATTGCGTCCTTAGTCGGGAAGTGACGGAACAATGCTCCCTGGGTCAACCCCATGCGCTGCGCGATGGCCGTGGTCGTGATGTCGCTGGGGTTCTGTTCGGCAGCCAAGTCGACCACTGCCTCGACGGTGGCCGCGCGCCTCTCATCAGCCGGTAGATGCCTGGAGTGTCCGCTCATTGCTTGCATCCCAAAAAGTGAGTAATCTATTACTTTCTTACCACTGTGCAGCCAGACCGCAAGAGGGGAAGCACGAAAAAGAGGTCTCGATGAACAGCAGAACTGCTATCTCAGACGGCTGCCAACGGTCGATTTCTGGCGGGCGCAAACGTCGCCCTCCGCACCTCATTGGCGGAAGGGCGCCGGCACATCGCAAGCCTGGCGGGGCGTAAGTGGGCGGGATGTGGATGGAGATGCTGGCGCCCGAGAGGCCGAACCAGAAGAAGACGAACAGGAGGTGGCCTTGGATTTCAGATTGCTGCGCTACTTCATCGCAGTCGCGGAAGAGCTGCATCTCGCCCGCGCGGCCGAGCGTCTCGGGATCGAGCAATCTCCCGTATCGCGAGCAATGCGCGACCTGGAAAGCCAGCTTGGCGTGCAGTTGTTCGACCGCAGCACACGCCTGACGCGGCTGACCTGGGCCGGCCAGGTGTTCCTCGGCGAATGCCGGCGCGTGCAGGCCACCGTGGAGCAGGCAGTCAAGAGCGCCAAGGCGGCGGCACAGGGCTACCAGGGCCATCTGCGCATCGCGATCTGCGACGGCCTGGCGCAGCCCCGCATCGCCACCTTGCTGGCACGCAGCCGCGAGGAGGAGCCCGAGATGGAGATTCGCGTCTTCGAGCTGCCGTTCGCGCAGCAGCTCAAGACGCTGCACGACGATCTGCTGGACATCGGCTTTGCGTTGTCAAACGCGGTACATGATGGCCTCGTCGCCGAGCCGGTGTGGACCGATCCGCTGTCGGTGATCGTGCTCGCACGCCACCCCTTGCTGGCACACGTGCAGGTGCCGCTGGCCGAAGCCCTGAAGTTCCCGCTGGTTCTGTGCCATCCCGAATCGGGATCGGGCTGCCGCCATCAGATTCAAGCGCTGCTGCAGGACGCAGGCACGCCGCTCAAGCTGGTCGATGAAGTGACCAGCCTGGGCGTGATGCTGACCCTGGTCGGTGCCGGCTACGGCATCGGCTTCGCCATCGCCTCGCAGGTGCAGACGCTACAGCGCCCGGACATCTCCATTCGTCCCTTGGCCGGCAGCCCACCGGTGCTCTCTACCTACCTGCTGCGCCGCCGGGGCGAACCCTCGGAGCCCATGAAGCGGTTCATCGAGCGGGCGAAAGGCGGGCGGGACCGGGCCTGTCGATGATGAGTCAATCCTTTGAGGACGCAGCTCACCTGTCCGTAGCGGCCTGTGGCGTGATGTGCCAGTAGACAGATAGACTTCCGAATGAAATCCGATGCTCTGGCTGTTGATGGATGTGCTTGGCTCGCTTTGGATCACCCGCAACGGCCTGCGTTGACCAGGCCGAAGACTTGAGTCCACAATCGAGTCCATTCCGTGACGCTTGGATCGGAAAAAACGTTCGTAATAAACGAGTTAGCGACCGGGTGCTGTTCCCTTCGCCCGCTCCAGATACCGCACGTTAAAGCCCTGTTTTTACAGGGCTTTTTCGTTTGGCCCGAACGACTTTCGGCCCAGCCGTGGCTACTCGCGAGCTGCCAGCCCTCCTGGCGGCCTCCGTCCTTTTCGGCGCTTGCGCGTCGACGGTTGTGCCAATCCATCGAACCGAACCGTACCTCACCGCGTCCCACTGAAAAGCCTATTGGCAGACCCGGAGGGTGAGCATGCAGGTAACCAGAGGCGTCGTCTGGCTGGCGCGTAGCGGTTATGCGGCGCGTGGGCTGGTGTATGGCATCGTTGCTTTTTTCGCGGCTTTGGCGGCGCTTGGCGCGGCCCGCACAGTGGATACCAAGGGCGCCATCGAGGAGCTGCTGACGCAGCCGTTCGGTGCCGTGCTGCTTTGGCTGGTGGCTATCGGTCTGTTTGCGCATGTCGCCTGGCGGCTGACACAAGGTCTTGGCGATACCGATCGACATGGCGACGATGCCAAGGGGCTGTTGATTCGTGGCGGATTGCTGGGCAGTGCCGTCGTCAATCTGCTGCTGGCGCTGTTCACGCTGGGATTGATCAGCGGCCTGGACAGCTTGTCTGGCGGCAGCGGTTCGGGGGGAAGCGCTGAGGCCGACGCGCTGCAGCGTTTTCTCGGCCTACAGCATGCGCGCTGGCTGGTGTACCTGGCAGCGCTGATACCGCTCGGAGCCGGCATCGCTCATCTGGTCAAGGCCTGGCGGGCGAAGTTCGAGCGTTACTTTCAGTGCGACGAGCAAACCATGCGCGTGGTGCGGCCAATATCGCGCATCGGCCTGGCGGCACGCGGCTGCGTGCTGCTGATCATTGCCGCGTTGCTGCTGACCGGCGGCAGCCGATACAGCCCGACCGATCCGCCCGGGGTCAAGCAAGCCCTCGAAACGCTACAGCAGTTGCCCGCCGGGGAAAGTCTGCTGTTGGCAATTGCAGCGGGGCTGTTCGCCTTCGCGCTGTACAGCGTCGCCGAAGCCTGCTGGCGGCGAATCGATCTGTCGGAGGTGCTCGACTGAAGGGTTCGCCGCTGGAGCGCCGGGAGGCCAAGGCCAGCATTCGACCCTGGCCTGGCCCGATCGCCTCAGAAGTTCAGCCGTACGCCGACCGTCAGGTTGCGCCCGGGTAGCAACACCTCATCCTTGATGAAGGAAGTGTGCTGGCGAGCCTTCTCGTCGAGCAGGTTGCTGCCTTTGAGATACAGCAGAAAATCCGCCTCGTTGAACGAGCCGTGGTAGCCAAGGCCGGCCGCCAGCATGTTATAGCCACCGGTTTCGGTCTCATGATCGGCCAAGCGGTCCTGACGCTGAACGCGGTAGAGCTCGAGCAGGCCATCGAGCGCAGGCGTGAGGCGTTGGTCGAGCCGTATACCGAGTCGATCGGCTGGCATCCTCGGCAGATCATCTCCTCCTTTGCGCAACTCGCCGCGCACGTGGTCGCCGAACAGGGTGAACGCAGTGGCGTCGCTGGCCTGGAAGCGCACCTCCCCTTCCGCACCGGTGAGCACGGCGTCCTGCTGGCGATACGCGATCTCGCGGTAGCCGCCGCCGATATCGTTGCCGGTGTCGGCGGCGTAGATGAAGTCGTTCACCTCGTTGCGGAACAGGCTCAGGCTGAAGGTCGTGCGGCCGGCGAACTTGCGCAGGGTGAGCTCGGCATTGTGCGAGGTTTCTTCCTTTAGCTCGACGTTGCCCAGTTCGACGGTACGGGTCGCCGCGTGAGGACCGTTGGCGTATAGCTCTTCGGCCGTCGGCAGGCGTTGCGAGCGCGACAGCGCAAAGCCCAGCGAATACTGCGGAGCAAAGGTCCAGACCGCACCGGCGGACATCGAGGTGCCGCTGTGATCGGTATCCGGGCGGCCATTGGCATCGATGTCCTGCCATTCGTGGCGCAGGCCGAGCTCGTAGCGCCAGGCGCCGGCGGTGTATTCCTCGAGCAGGAACAAGCCGTGGTTGCGGGTCAGGGTCTGCGGCACGTAGGCCTCTTCGCCGAGGGCTTCGAAGTCGCGCCGCTGGGTCTGCGCGCCGAGCACACCGCGCCAGCCGAACAGCGGCTGATGGGTCAGTTCCAGGCGCGCGTCGGTGGCATCGTTGTTGAAGCGGGTGCCCACTTCACCACCTTCGATTTCCTTGTGCTGATAGTCGCTGTGGCCGACACGCAGCCGCGCCAGTTCGAAGCCCGGCAGCGGATCGCTCAGCTCGCCACGCAGATCCCAGCGCTTCTGACGCATGTCGACATAAGGCACGCCGCCATGTTCGTGCTCGTGATCATCGTCGTGGTCATCGTGACCGCCGCAATGCCAGTCGCTGCCGTGGGTGTGGCAATCGGCGTG
This sequence comes from Phycisphaerae bacterium, assembly GCA_002709295.1. GTDB lineage: Bacteria > Planctomycetota > Phycisphaerae > Phycisphaerales > SM1A02. Next base: position 134,650 of record PAQL01000031.1, read on the forward strand.
CTCGTGGGCCAGCAGCCCGTAACGGTTGTTCTGCTCACCGTAGGCAGCGCCGATGTAGCCGCGCTCGCCGATGAAGCTGGCGCCCAGGTTGAAGCTGTCGGTGTCGTTGTAGGAGCCTTCCTGCTTGTCTGGCGAACCGGGGATTTCATAAGGGTCGGCCTGGCGCTTGGTGCCCTCGGCGCGGACGGCGAAGTGGCCGCTGCCGGCGGTGATGCCGAACACCCCGGCACCTTCGTTGGCGACGCTGTTGGTGCGCAGTTCCAGCTCGCCTTCGTAGCCCTTCTCCGGCACGTGGATGGGGATCTTCTTGTCGATCACGTTGACTACCCCGCCGATGGCGCCGCCACCGTAGAGCAGCGTCGCCGGGCCCTTGAGCACCTCGATGCGCTCGGCCAGTAGCGGCTCGCTGGTCACCGCGTGGTCGGGGCTGATGGTGGAAGCGTCGAGCAGCTCGACGCCATCGCTCAGCACCTTGACCCGTGCGCCATCCAGCCCGCGGATCACTGGTCGCGCCGCGCCGGCGCCGAAGCTGCTGGAGCGCACGCCCGGCAGATGATCGAGCGTCTCGCCCAATGTCGCCTCGCGCCGCAGCACCAGTTCATCGCCCTCGACCACCTGAGCAGCGGTGGTCATTGCCTCGCGGGCACTGCCCAAGGCGCTCGCGCTGACGACCACCGGCGGCAGCTCGACCGGCTCGCTAGCCTGTGCGCACGGAAATGCGACCAGCCCGAGGGCCAGTGCAAGCGGGTTCTTTTTCGGATGCATGCGACTCTCCTGTCGTTTCGAAAACTGCGAGGCGACCAGCGCAACGAAGTGGGTGGTCGGCAAGAGGGCCGGAAATCTAACATGTTATATCGTAACGTTTAAGGCTTTTTTCCCCTGGATGGATCGCATTGCCCGCTCGGCAGGTCTGAATTGCAGAACCGTCGAGAACCCAGAGGAGGCATGGCCATGGCAATCGAAATCGATACCACGAGCGGCACTTGCGTCATCACGGTGGATGGCCAGCCGCACCGCGGGGCGATCATGGATGCGCGCATCACCACCGATCCGCAGGCGCGGATGTCCGAACTGCACTTGGACGGGCATCGGGTGCATGTGCCCGAGGACGAGGCCGAACACCTGATCGCCGCCGGCGCGACCGATGATCGCTCCAACCTGATCGCCGACGACTGACGAAACGAAAAAAGCCCCGCCAACAGACTGTGTGAAAACCTAGCAATCTGCGGCGCGGTTTAAGAAAATGCCCCGTATCGAAAGATCCGGGGCATTTTTCGTTATGGCGTACA
>PAQL01000032.1 GCA_002709295.1 Phycisphaerae bacterium
CTGCCGGTGCCCTCCGGGGCGATCTTCAGCCGCCATTCCACGGTGTTGGCGTCCAGCTTCTCGAACGCCTCGTTCCGCTGGGCGATCTCCCATGTCCTCCACCGGTAGAGGTGTTCTCGAACCACGACGTTCTGAACGACCTTCTTCTGGTTTCGAACCTCGATCTCCACGGTCTCGGACATGGTTCGTCGTGCCTTGTCCAGCTTGAAGTCGACGATCTTTCGCTCCCCGACCACGTCGAAGGAGTTCCCAAGCTTGATCCGGACGGTCTCGTTTCGGGGAGTGTGATCGATCAGATCCTCGCCGATGAACTCGAGCGTTCCATCCTTCGGATCCTGCTTGTAGGCGCGGATGCGTCCCTTGGGCAGCGGCATGCCGAGGCGGTTGGCCTCGGTGTTCCGGAAGGCGACGAAGACCCCGATCTTGTTCGGTCCGGAGGGGACGAATCCCTGATTGGTGTAGGGCTCCCTCCCGAAGCCCATCCGGGCGGTCGGCTCGTAGACGAGTTCCTTGGTGATGTCGGCCCCGCTGACCGAGGGGAACAGGGTGATCTGCTGGGTGCTGTTGCTCGCCACGTCGGTGCGGCGAGGCAGGGTGTAGAGGTGGTATTCGAAGAACGACTGCTCCTCGAACCCGGCGTCGGCCGCCATCTCCATGGCACCGCCCCGGGCGACGGGAGACCCGAAGTTGCGGGGTCGATCCGGCTGGATCCGCTGGACGTCGCCGGCCACGAGCTTGAGCTGGGTGTCGGGATAGGCGGTGCCCGAGAGGTTGAGCAGGGTGACCCAGGCGGTCAGATCGGCACTGGTGTCCTCGGCGTTCAGGACGAGGTTGTAATCGGCTCGCCAGGTCAGTCCCGCGGTCTGGTAGGTGGTGCGGATCCGGTGGGCTCCATCCTGTCCGGCGAGCAGGTCCCAGACCAGGGTGGGGCGGGTGAGGAAGCCTTCCGGGAGTTCGGTGAGACCGATCTGGGTCCCCTCGGCGTCCACGATCTCGATGCCCTTGTCGGTCTTGATGACCAGCCGGCCCTGGGTCGAGGAGAGCAGCACCCCCTCGACGCTCCGACTGGTGTCGCCCATCGGCACCTGGGCCCGGATCCGACGGTCGAGGTACTTCTCGAGCAGCTTGCTGGGGCTGACCAGGTCGAACTGGAAGGACTGTTCGAGGACGCTGGTTCCGGGATCGGTCAGATCGCTGAAGCCGACGGTGGTGGGATCGAGAAAGGCGGCGACATCGGTGAAGGAGACCGTGTTGCGGCCGGATTCCAGATCGAAGGTCCGAAGCTGCTTGACCACACCGAAGCCGGGGACCTGCCAGGCGGCGTTCGGGGTGAAACCGTTCCGCTGCTGGGCCACGTATCGAGTGGGGTCGAATCCTGCCGGATCGGCGGAGGAGTAGATGGTCAGGCTGGTGGCGGGGGGGTCCGAGATTCCGGTGCTTGCGGCGATGACGGAGGCGATCAGAACGCTGGGAATGGGCATGGCAGGCTCCGAATGGTCGATTCGATGGTCGTGAGCGGACAATACCCCGTTCCATGGCCGTTCCGGCCGTCCGGTCCACGCCCTTTCCCCCGATCCGGCTACATTTGGAGTCTTCACCCACGGTTCCTCAGGTACGGGCGTCTCGTCAGGCTCCGAACCAGGCCCGCCAGGATCATCGCTCGTGCCAGTGCTCGTCACCGGTTGTGCCGGCTTCATCGGATACCACCTCGCCGAAGGCCTGCTGCGCCGCGGCGACGAGGTGCTCGGCGTCGACTCGATGAACGCCTATTACGACCCCGCCTTGAAGGAGGCCCGGCTCGAGCGGCTCGAGGGACGGGCGGGTTTCACGTTCGAGCGTCTCGATCTCTCCGATCGCGGCGCGATCGATCATCTGAAGGATCGTGGCATCGATCGAATCGTCCACCTCGCGGCTCAGGCCGGCGTTCGACATTCCATCGAGCAGCCGTTCGACTATCTCGATTCGAATCTCGCGGCCCAGCTGGTCGTGCTCGAACTCGCCCGGCGGATCCAGCCTCGACACCTGGTCTTCGCCAGCAGCAGTTCGGTCTACGGAGGCAACGAGGTCCTGCCGTTCGCGACCGGGCATGCGGTCGATCACCCGCTCTCGCTGTACGCCGCCACGAAACGGGGTGGCGAGCTGATGGTTCACGGGTATGCCGGTCTCTACGGCATTCCCAGCACCGGTCTCCGCTTCTTCAGCGTCTACGGCACCTGGGGGCGGCCGGACATGGCCTTGTGGCGATTCGCCGACGCGATCCGGGATGGCCGACCCATCGAGCTCTACAACGAAGGGCGGCATCGTCGCGACTTCACATGGATCGACGACGTGGTCGAAGGCGTGCTCCGGGTCCTCGATCGCCCCGCGGAACCCGATCCGGAGTTCGATCCCGCGAATCCCACCCCGGACCGGAGCGATGCGCCGTTCCGCATCTACAACCTCGGCAACGACACCAACGTCGATCTCCTCCGGTACGTCGAGCTGATCGAGGAGGCGATGGGCCGATCCGCCGAGAAGGTCCTGCTTCCCAGGCAGCCCGGTGATGTGGAGGCGAGCGCCGCGGACGTCGGTCCGATGCGCCGCGACTTCGAATGGGAACCCACCACCTCCGTCGAGGTCGGAGTCCCGACCTTCATCGAGTGGTGGCGGGAATGGATCGCGTCGCGGTCCTGACCAGCCTCAGCGGGCGACCGCCTCGGCCCGGACCTCGCGAAGCACCGTGACCTTGATCTCGCCGGGGAAGGTCATCTCCTCCTCGACCCGCTTGGCGATGTCCCGGGCGATCTTGTGGGCGGTCGCGTCGTCGGCCTTGCTGGCGTTCAGGATGACGCGGACCTCCCGACCGGCCTGGATCGCGTGCGCCTCGTCGACGTAAGGCTGCTCGGTGGCGATCCCTTCCAGCTGCTCGAGTCGCTTGATGTACATCTCCATCGACTCGCGTCGGGCGCCGGGGCGGGCTCCGCTGATGGCATCCGCGGCCATGACGATCGGGGTGTACGGGGTGGTGGCGGGGATGTCGCCGTGGTGACCCCCGATGGCGTTGAGCACCGCCTCGGACTTCTCGCCGAACTTCCTGGCGAACTCCATCCCGATCGCCGGGTGGCCGCCCTCGATCTCGTGATCCATCGCCTTGCCGATGTCGTGCAGGAAGCCGCAGCGCCGCGCCACCTGCCCGTCGAGACCGATCTGGTCGGCGATCATCTGGGAGAGGAACGCCACCTCGATCGAGTGGCGAAGGACGTTCTGGCCGTAGCTGGTGCGGAAGCTGAGCTTGCCCATCGCCTCGGCGATCTTGGGATGCACACCGCGAAGATTCGCCTCCACGATGGCGTCCTGGCCGGACTTCTTGATCCGCACCTCGATGTCGCGCTTCGTCTGGGCGACGACTTCCTCGACCCGCGAGGGGTGGACCCGACCGTCGGCCACGAGCTTCTGAAGGCTCTCCGCCGCGATGGCCTGGCGGACCCGGTCGAAGCAGCTGACGCTGATCACGCCCGGGGTGTCGTCGACCAGGATGTCGGCCCCGGTCGCCTTCTCGATCGAACGGATGTTCCGACCTTCACGGCCGATGATCCGGCCCTTCATGTCGTCGGAGGGGATCTTGACCGCTCGCACCGTCGAGTCGCTCACGTTCTCGGAGGCGTATCTCTGGATCGCCATCAGGGTGATCTCACGGCTTCGTTCGTGAGCCTTCTCCTCGGCGGCTTCCACCACCTCCTGTTCGATCTTGGCGGCTTCGTGCTCGATCTCCTGCCGGGTCTCCCGAAGCAGGATGTCCCGAGCCTCCTCGCGATTCATCGCGGCGACCTGTGAGAGTCGGTTTCGCAGCTCCTCCGTGCTGGTCGTCACCTCCTCGAGCGCGGCCTCGCGTCGGCTGGCCAGCTCGTCGATCCGGTTCTCCTTCTTCTCGAGCTTCTCCTCCCGGCGAGTGAGCTGGTCCAGCTTCTGGTCGAGCGTCTCCTCCCGCTTGGCGGAACGGGCCTGGGAGTCCCTGGCCTCGGCCAGCATGGTCGTGGCCTCCTTCTCGACCGCCTGGCGGCGATCCTCGACCTTCTTCTCGGTCTCCGATTCGATGCGCCGGGCCTCGGCCTGGGCCTCGCTGCGGGCCTTCTCGACGATCGATTCACCTTCGGCTCGAGCCGTCCGGATCGACTTGCCGGTTGTCGCTCCGATGAAGAGCCAGGTGCCGATGCCGCCGACGACGACGCCCATGCCCGCGCCGATGATGATGCCGAGCGGCTCGATGGCTGCAATGAGGAATGTGGTCGGGGTCGACATGACGCCCTTCCTGTCTGTGAGACCGCGGGCCCGCGGATCGAGTCCGGGGTCGGCAGGGCGACGAGAGGCCTCATCATCTGGTTTCATTCACCAGCGGACCCCGGGTAGGGGGTCCGACGACGGTCCGGTGCGCTGGATGGGCGCAGATGTCGATGCATCAATCCGGTCACCATCTCCGGGCGAGCAGGAGGTGGATCACGATTCGAAATCGCGAGGATCTTGATGGATCGTTCGAGTCTTGGTCGGATCGAGGACTCGGGAGGGACTCGGGAGTGGGTGAAGGAAACGGGAAGAACGAAGAGGAATCTATGCAGCCCGGGTTTCCAGCCGTCAATCCTTCGTCGTGGAGGAGGCTGGTCGGACTGTCGCTGGTTCGAGGCCTTCCAGCCACCCCCCGGAGACGGGGTCTGGTCGGTATCGATCCTGCGAGGATCGGTCGTCGCCCGACCGAACGGTCGGGAGTGCCGTATGAACCGGCGGGCCGCCGCGCGACCCGTACCGGTGTGTAAACGCTAGTATGGCGACACCCACTGGAGTGTCAAGATGTGGGGGGACAGAGACGGTTTTCGAGGCCGTTCAGGTCCTTTTCGGGGCCGATAGCGACGATTCGAGAGATTTCATGCCAGCACCCCTTCAATGGTTGTCGGATCTCCTTCCGACGAATCCGATCATCGTCCGATTGGTCCAGGGCGGCTCGACCCGGGGGCGCCATCTGCTGGTTCGAAGCGGGTATCTCGCGATTCTCATCGCGGTGCTGCTGCTCAACCTCGTGACCAGCAGCGTGGGCGGGGAACCCAGCCTGCGGCAGCTCGCCCAGAGCGGCTCGGAGGCCTTCGTGATCGTCGCCTTCGGGCAGGTCGGTCTGATCTGTCTGCTGACGCCGATCTTCATGGCGGGAGCGATCGCGCAGGAGGCCAATCCACGGACCTGGGACATCCTGCTCACCACGCCGCTCAATTCACTGCAGATCGTCCTGGGGAACCTGTTCGGGCGGCTGTTCTTCATCGTGGCGCTGCTGCTCTCGTCGCTTCCGCTCTTTCTGTTCATCCAGGCCTTCGGGGGCGTGCCGGGACGGTCGATTCTTCTGAGCTACCTCGTCGCCGGTGGGAGTGCCCTGATCGTCGCGGCGATCGCCGTCACGCTGAGTGTCACCAGGACCGCGGGTCGTCGAGCGGTCTTCGCGTTCTACGTCTCGGTGATCGTCTATCTCGCGGTCACCTGGCTGATCGACAACCGTCTGCGAACTCCGATCGCGGTGGGAAGCCTCGCGGATGCGACCACGATCATCACTCCCCTGAACCCGTTTCTCGCTCTGGAGAGCCTGCTGGCATCGAATCGATACGTGCCGCTGGATCCGGGGCCCGACGTCTCGGCATTTCACCGCTGGTGGCTGACGAGTCCCATCTCGGTGTTCGTCTGGCTGTCCGCCCTCTCGAGCCTGGTTCTCGTGGTGTTCTCCACGATCCGGCTGAGGGTGATCGGAGCGAAGGTGGGACAGGTTCCCTGGTACCGACGGGTCCTTCGTCTCGAAGCCGCGGCGAGCGAGGAGGCTCGGACCCCTCGGACGCCCGGGACCAACCCGATAGCCTGGCGGGAGACGAGTTCCCGAACCCTGAGCACCGTCGGTCTGCTCGGACGCTGGGGTTTCGTGGTGATCGCGGCGCTCACCACCGTGGTGGTGCTCTGGCTTTTTCATGTCGGAACCCTCGGACTCCCCGACCTGCGCGCCTCACTGCTCGCGATCGTGGTCGCGGAGGTCGCGATCGTCGTGCTTGCCGCGGTGAACATGAGTGCCACGGCGGTCAGTCGGGAACGGGAGGACGGCACGCTGGACATCATTCTGACCACGCCGATCCAGCCCGGTCCCTACCTCGCAGGCAAGCTGCGAGGGCTTGTCCAGTACCTGCTGCCGATGCTTCTGGTCCCGGTGGTCTCCCTCGCGATCATCTTCGTCTACGCGATGGGTCATCCCTCCACCACCACCACCGTGAACACCACCATGGTGGCGGGCGGCACCGCGACCTCGGTTCCCCTCGTCTCCCTCGGAGGTGTTCTGGCCATGCTCCTCCTCATGCCCGCCTTCACGGCCTTCGCCGTGATGGTCGGGCTTCAGTGGTCGATCCGGAGCAAGGGGACCATCGGTTCGGTCGTCGCCGCGGTGATGGTGCTCTCGGTGGTCGGGGGGGTGATCGGCTTGTGTGGTGCGGCCGGAGGAGGGATCCCCATGGTCGGGGCGGTCGTGAATGCCGCAAGTCCGATCAACCTCGTGATCTCCACGCTGATGCCGGAGGCCCTGGTCGGATCGACTCTCGCCAACGGATCCGACGGCCTGTTCGGAGCACTGCTGATCGGTGGCGTGATCGCGGCCGTGATCTACTGCTGCATCGTCTACGGCATGCACGCCAGCATGAAGAAGAGCTTCATGATGACCGTCCGTCGACTCGCTGGCACGAAGTGAGCGGGGGGGTGGGGGGACTCTCCGGAATCATCCCCAGTTGACCAGCATCAGCCCGATGTCCGCTCCGCCGACCACGCCGTCTCCATTGAGATCCGCCGGGCAGCCCGCACAGGGGCCCCAGGCGACGAGCAGGAGTCCGAAGTCGGCACCGTCCACCGTGCCGTCCCCGTTCAGATCGCCGGGGATCGTGGTCTCGATATCGATCGACATCGTGTCCATCGCGACGGGAGCGGACTTGCCGTTGGATTCCCAGAGATCGTAGGCCTTCTGGCCGAAGTCGTCGGTGACGTTGGTGTCCCTGAGGAACTCCATGTACTCGCGGCTGCTGGTCTGGAAGTAGAGCGTGGCCACGGCCTGGCTCGCTCCGGCGGGGATCTGGTACAGGGTGTCGTCCCAGTACTGTCCGTCCGCGTAGGAGTAGTCGACGGGAGCTCCACCGAACGCTGCGAAGGTGGCATTGTTGAATCCGCGGGGCGGGATCCGGTTGTCGAACAGCACCATGTTGTTGAGGGCGAGGTGCAGCGACTTGCCGGCCTTGAGGTTCGTGGCGTCGGCCACCTCCTGACTCATGCCCATCAGCTTCTCGTAGATCTTGGTCGTGCTGGACTCCTCGAGGGTCGCAGTGGCGAAGTCGTAGGCGCCGTCCTCGGCGATCAGATCTCCCGAGTCGTCGAGAAACTGCACGTTGATCCACATCCGCCGTCCCTCCGGATAACCGGTGGGCAGCGAGTGACCGCTCTGGTTGACCACGCGAACCTTCAGATCATCGCCCTCGATCGAGAGCTCCATGTCGCTGGCATCGCGGAGCATCTGCTCGGTGCGGGCGTTCGCGGCATCCACTCGATCGGTGGTCAGTCCGTAGAAGCTGGCGTCGTCTCCGAGATCCTCGACGATGGCATTGAGGACCCAGGTGTTGCCACCCGCGAAGGAGTGGGCACCGACATCGTCGCGTTCGAAGAACGGGGGACCGGTGTAGAACCCGCAGGCCCCACCGACCTGGTCGGGCATGTGGCAGTCCTGACAGCTCGACACGGGGAGTTCGTCGGGCAGGGCACCACCGAAGCGGCCGTCGGGAAAGACCACGCCACCACTCGCGAAATCGCTGTTCAGCCACTCCGAGTAGGTTCGCTGCTCCGGCACCATGTCGGCCATGTCCTGCGTCGGATGAGGGAGGCCCATGGGGGTGATCTCGCCGGTCTCGCCGGCGGTGTCCATCACGAACACCGGATTGCTCACCTCGTGACATGTGCCGCAGAAGGCGCTGTCCCGGTGATAGGGGGAAGTGATGATCGGGATCATGTTCCCGAACTGATCGACCCCGTGATAGTTCGCCGGAACATCGTCGTAGGGACCACGACGACTGTCGGCGGGATCGAGCACGACCTGGGCGTTTCCAACCGAGACGGGCATGTGTCCACTGGCCAGGAGATCGGCGAGGATCGGTCCGTCGGGATCGACCGGATCACCGGGATACCCGACCGCCGTGCCCGCCGGGTCGACCACCCGGTGGCAGAAGTTGCAGTTGATGCCGTCCATGTCCTCTTCGCTGAAGAAGGGGATCTCGGCCTGATCTCCGCCACCCCGATAGTGATTGGCGGGGATGTGGCACTTGATGCAGAACGCTCCGGCCTTGTCGGCATCCTGATTGGCGATGGTGAACGTCGCATGGAAGACCGGGTCACGAGCCGACTGGGCCATCAGGCTGGTCACCCACGTGTCGTAGGGAGCGGCCTGAAGGTCGTAGTCGCCATGGCAGAAACTGCAGCTGATCGATGAGACCACGGGAGCGATCTCGTAGGGATCGGTGCTCGGCTGGGTCCCCAGGGACTGGAAGTCCTCGAGCGAGGTCGGCAGCTGGATCTGCGGGCCTCCGTCGGATCCGCCACCTCCGCCGGGTCCACCGGCGCCGCCACCCTTGCCTCCACCCTTGCCTCCGTCTCCGCCGCCGCCACCGGCGATGGCGAGCGGCGCGACCAGGCCGAATGCGACCACGCCGATCATCACCCGGGTGCGGGTGAGAGAGGTGTCGGTGGGATCATCGGATCTTCGGAACATCGACATGCTCGAATGCTCTGGCGGGACGGATCTGAATGCTGGTTGATCAACAGGGTCGGCGGGGAGTCGTCCCTTGCAGTGAGACGGTTCTCCCCAGACGGAGTTCATCCATCTGAAGGGTATGATCCGATCCTCGAGGGTCAAGGCGTCCACGACTAGTCGTCTCCGATAATCATTTTCGGAGCGCCATTGCGATCGACATGTCCGATACCCGTGTCCGGATACCCGGGAACCGAACGATGTCGGGTTCCCGGGACCCTGAGTTCCCGGCTTCGGTACCCTCCCGAGATGACCTCGAGCCCCCGATCCGTGATTCCATGGCTGCTCCTCCTGGTGACGGGTGGTCTGGGAGCCTGTCAGTCGACCGGTCCCCGAGCCCTCGAGATTCCTGCCGACCGTTACCAGGTCGCATTCGATGCCGCCCGCGAGGCCACCCGCGAGGCCGGCATGCCGGCCCTGCTGGCGGATCGCACGGGCGGGATCATCGAGAGCCGGCCCCGTCTGGCCGGCAGCGTCATGGAGCCATGGCGAATCGACAACACCGGCTCCCAGTGGATGACCAGCACGCTGCACAAGCAACGGCGACGGGTTCGATTCGAATTCCTGCCGATCGACTTCTCGCCGGTCGATCCGACCGGGACGGAGGAGCTGGTGGGCGCCCCGCTCCCCGGATCCTCGGAGGAGATCATTCGTTCGGTCGATCTGGACACCTTCGATGGTCCGATCGAGATCAGGGTCTGGGTCTGGATAGAACGGGAGCAGGGAGACGAGCTTCGTCGAAGTTCATGGACGAGGATCGATCAGAGCTACACCACGAATCCCCTCGAGACCGTGACGCCCGACGACGGCACCACCCGAAGCAGCGGCCGCTGGACACCGGTCGAGCGGGACACCGTGATGGAGCGTCGACTCCTCGCCGAGGTTCAGGCCGCGGTGGGGGATGCCGCGACAGGTCGGAGCGGTTGATTCAGATCCTGATCCGCGGGTCGATCCAGCTGTAGAGCGCATCGACCGCGAGATTGAACAGGACGAGCATCGTCGAGTAGACCAGGACCACCCCCATGATCAGGGTGATGTCCTTGGCCAGCACCGCGTCGACGAAGTGCCGTCCGATGCCGGGCACAGCGAAGACCTTCTCGACCACGAAGGATCCGGTCATCGCGATCGCGGTCGCCGGTCCGAGGTAGCTGAGCACCGGAAGGAACGCGTTGCGCAGCGCGTGACCGAGGGCGACCTGCCTCTCCGGGAGACCCTTGGCCCTGGCGGTCCGGACGTAGTCCTTCCGCATCTCGTCGATCATCCCGAAACGCGTCAGTCGGGCGATGTAGGCCGCGAACGGAAGGCTCAGCGCGACCGCGGGGAGCACGAGGTGCGAGAAGTTCCCCCAGCCTCCGATCGGCAGCAAGCCGAGCCGGACCGCGAAGATCGCGAGCAGGAGGGAGCCGATCACGAAGCTCGGCAACGAGATGCCGATGACTGCGAGCGCCTGGGTCCCGGCATCCACCCATGTGTTGGGGCGCAGTCCTCCCAGGACGCCCGCGGAGAGTCCGAGCACCAGTGCGATGATGATCGCGGCGAGTCCGAGGGCGATCGAGACCGGAAGGCCCGCGGCGAGGATGCCGTTCACCGTCCAGCCCGGGTTCTTCAGGCTCGGGCCCAGGTCGAAGGGTTCCGGAGCGTCACCCAGCAGCCAGGAGATGCCGGTGGCCTTGCCCAGGTAGCTGAAGTAGAAGGTCACCGGATCGTCGAGGTCGTATTGCGCCCGCATCGCGTCGATGACCGCCTGAGGCGGCCGGCGACCTTCCGGAGCATCGACCGGGTCGCCGGGGATCACCCAGACCAGGGCGAAGGTCGCGGTGTAGACCACGAGGATGATGAGCGGCAGCTGCAGAAGCCTGCGGAGGATCAGTCCGGCCATGATCGGATGCTACCCGCTGTGGATCTCGATCCGGGGCTCAGGTCGCGGTCGCGAGGGCGGCGAGGAATCGCCAGCTCATCATCGCCATCGCCAGTCCCGGTTCGTTCCGCCGGAGGACCGGCCAGGCGAACCACGTCAGGGTGAGCCCGAGGCAGCCGGCGAGGCCGATGCGTCGCCACCCGGTCGGGTCGATCGCGTCCGAGGCCCCGAGGAGGATCACCAGCACCGTCAGGCCGAGCAGAACGCCCACCAGGGCGTGAATGCCGCGGGCTCCGATCCGCACCGCGATGGTGCGAAGTCCGAAGTCCCGATCCGCGATCCGGTCTCTCAGGTCGAGCAGCAGGGAGTCGGCGAGCAGCAGGGGCACGAGCAGGATCACCAGCCAGATCGCGGCGGTGGTGACCGGACGTGCGGGGTCGGGGTCGGACTCGAGGACCGGCAGTCCGACCGCGGCCGCCGCCCAGGCGACCGAGACCACGACCGATTTCACCGCCGCGAATCGCTTGGTCGCGAGTCCCTTCGAGCGATCGGTCTTCGAGGAGGGCAGGGCATGGAGGAGTCCCAGCCCGCCCACGATCCCGAGGAGGACGATGGTGGCGAGGCTGGGGCGAGCGAGGAGGCCGACGGCGACCGCGAGGGCTCCGCTGATCCCCGGCAGCACGAGGCAACGGAACCCACTGCCCCTGAAGATCGCGGCTCGTCGAGGCTGGCTGATGGCATCCTCGGCGTCGCAGGAGGCCGCGGAGTCCCGCAGGTAGACCGCCCAGGATCCGAAGAAGGCCGCGGCGTACCACCAGGGCGAGATCGGCCGCTGGAGCACCTCGGAGCACGCAAGGACCAGGGCCGCCGCGCTCGCGGCCATCGCGATCTGCGAGAGCACGAGCCACGAGGCGAACCGGCGAACGGGGTCTTCGGAAGACGCGTCCATGTCCGGACGGTACCCAACGAACCGCCCGCCCCGGCGGAGCCGGAGGCGGGCGATATGAAGGTCGGTTCGAACGACGTGAGGATCAGTTCTCCTCGATCCGCCAGCGAGCCGGATGCTGCTCGAGCCGCGGATGGTGGGTGATGCCGCGGACCCGTCCCGGTTCGTACATGTAGAGCGTCTTGTAGGTGACGATCGGGATCACGGGGAGATCCTCCTCGACCACGATGCGTTCCGCCTCGGCGAGGATCTCGAAGCGCTTCGCGGGATCGTTCTCGACCGCGGCCTGTTCGAGGAGTCGGTCGAACGCGGGGTTCGAATAATCGCGGTGGTTGTTGCTGTCGCCGGTGCGGTGCATGTCAAGGAAGGTGGTGGGGTCGCCGTAGTCCCCGAACCAGCCGCCTCTGGACACCATGTACTCGCCCTTCTCGACCTTCTCGCGGTAGTCCTTGCCCGGGCGACCGCGGATCTCGGTGGGGATCGAGAGTTCTCGTCGCCACATGTCGCGGAGCGCGAGCGAGTTGCCTCGGTATCGCGGACTGCCGGTCGAGTAGAGGATCTCGATGGTGGGGAAGGCATCCCCCTCGGCGTTGCGTCGCACGCCGTCGTCACCACGGATCCAGCCTGCGGCGTCGAGTTCGGCCCGGGCCCGCTCGGGATCGAAGGGAAGCCCCTCGGGACCGGTGTAGCCGGGAACCGACTCCGGCGGCACGAGGGTCGGAGCGGGATTCTCCCCCACCTTGGTCACGCGTTCGCTGATCGCCTGCTTGTCGATGGCGAGGGCCAGCGCCCGACGCACCCGGGGATCGGACATGGGGTTGGGTCGTCCGTCGAAGAGTTCCGGACCGCAGAAGACCTGGAAGTAGTCGGTGCCGAAGGCATCGAGGGCGTGCAGGTTGCGACGCTCTCCGGCTTCGGGCGTCGGCAGGGCGGCGAGGATGTCGTCGATCGACTCGCCTGCGGCGAGGCCCTGCGCGATCGTGTCGGCGTGACGCTCGTCGTAGGCCTGTCGCTGGGCGAGCAGGTCCGACTTCTGCTCCGCGGTCACATCAGGCATCCAGTCGACCTCGCCCGCGAGGAACGCCATGATCGCGGTGTTGGGATCCTCGATCACCACCGCTTCGATCGTGTCAAGCGGAACCGCATCGCGGTTCCAGTAGTGCCTGCTGCGTTCGATCCGACAGTCACGCTGATATCGCCAGCGAACCAGCTCGTAGGGCCCGTTGCCGACGAGCCGGCCCGGCTTGGCCCATGCCGGATCCTCACGGAGTCGCCCGGTCGCGGCATCGACGGTGGTCGCGGCCTCGAGGGTGGGGCGATGCACCGGGCTCCAGGTCATGAAGGCGACGTAGTCCAGGAGGTAGGCGAGCGGACGTTCGAGTTCGATCACGATCGTCCGGTCGTCGGGAGTCTCGACTCCGACCGTCTCGTCGAATCGACGCCAGGTGCGCTGGAGGGTCTCTTCGGGGGTCTCGGCGAGGATTCGATCGGCCTCGGCGGGATCGATCCTTCCCCCGGCCACGATTTCGTCCCGGCTGTCGGGGTCGGCGTGCAGGGCGAGCGCGGCCTCTCGCCACGTCGCAAAGGGTTCGGCCCCCTTGATCACCCAGAAGAAGCTCGAGTACGGGCCGGCGCTGTCGGGGAGGAGCCCACGACGCCACGCGTACTTGAAGTCCTCGCTGGTGACCGGATCGCCGTTGGTGAACCGCAGGTCGTCGCGAAGGCGGAAGGTCCAGCGGAGGTCGTCGTCGGAGACCTCCCAGCTTTCGGCCGCGGCGGGCACGACCCCGCCCCGGGGATCGATCGCGACGAGGGGTTCGTAGATCGCCTTCGCCATCCGAAGATCGTGCTGGTAGCTCATCTTCTGCGGATCGAGCGTGAAGAGATCGGACATGTGGACATAGACGAAGTCTGCTCGCGGACGACGGTCCTCGAAACCGATGACCACGGCCACGAGGGCGGCCAGCAGCAGGAGTGGGATGCAGATCTTCGCCATGACGACTGCTCACGGTAGCCGCGCCGGGCCAGTGCGTCCCGCGACGAGGGCCGGCGTGGCCCGGTTCCGAAGGAATCCGAGAGCGGCGGGATGGGCGATCAGGATCAGTCGAGCTTCTTGAGGGCCGACTTCAGGTTCGCCAGGGCCTTGTCCCGGGCGGGGCCGTCGGGGCGGGTCTTGAGCGCCTCGGTCATCGGGGTGGCCAGAGCGTCGACCGCATCGTCGGGGCGTCCGTCCAGCAGGGAGAGGAGCTGGGCTCCGATCCGAAGGGTGCCCTCGTAGGCGGCATACATCTTCGAGCTCTTCTGCAGGCCGTCCCACTGCTTGACGGCGGCGTTGCCGATCGTGGTCAGCATGTTCCGGAGGGTCTGGGCGATCTGCTTGTTGCTGACGTCGCTGGCGGTCGCATTGGCGAGAAGGCGGTCACGCAGTCCCAGCATCGCACGATGGATCGAGAAGACCAGCTCGCTCGGCTGATCGGCCTTCTCGACTCGATCGGCCAGATCGGCATACGCCTCGAACTGCATCGAACGGACTTCCGACCGATTCTGCCTGGTCATCCCGGGGTTCAGGGCGATGGCGTTCATCGCACGGAGATCCTCCAGAACCACCAGCCAGTCGTTCTCGTCTCGAAGGTTGTTCGACAGCTCGCGGGCGAGCCCGGTCAGCGCTCCGGAGTTCAGCCCCGACTGGGGGACGGGCTCGACGGCGAGGGGGACCAGGCCGGCCGCCACCAGTCGTTGGCCGCGGTCGGAGACCCGACTGGGATTGCTGGCGGACACCAGGAGGTCCACCGAGTCGGGAGTGCGCAGGAACGCGAGGATGCGGAGCGAGTTCTCGGCTCGAAGCGGAAAGAGCTCGTCGTCGGTCCCGGACTTGTCCAGCAGGGTGCGGATGCCGGGAACGAGGGCGGTGGAGTAGGCACGAAGGAACACTCCGGTCACGCCGGGCCGTCGGGCGTCCTGGATGATGGTGTCCCGGGCCTCGATCAGATTCGCGGCATCACCCTCGGTGATCCGGGAGAGCTGGGCGTTGGCGAAGTCGGCGACCATCGAGGCCTGAGCGGCGGTCAGTGGTCGGGTGGTGGTGACGATCTCGCGGTCGAGGGCCTGGCCGGATGCCGGCAGGCAGAGGGCTCCCGAAGAGAGGATGCCGAGGAGACCGGCGAGCAGGAGGGATCGAGACATGGACCGCATGAGATTTCCGATTTATCGACGGCTGATGGATCGACCGGGGGGGTCGATCAGGGGCGGATACGGCCGGGGGCGGGAGGGCGTTCCCTCCGTAGCCGACACCTGAGGAATGCTGAATCCAGGACGGTACTCCAGCTCGGTCGAGATCGTCAATGATCCACAGGGGTGCCTCAGGTAGACTTTCGTTGCCTCGAGAGGCCGCGTGGCGGTCCGGGGCATCTTCAGGGACGGCCCCATGAGGGTGACCGCCCCTGGTGCGTCGCACCTGGGATCGACATGACGCCCTCCCCAATCCGTCTACTCGGTCTCCTTTCGCTGGTTCTGGTCTGGATGTCGCCGCTGAAGGCCGTCTCCGCCCAGGGCCTCGAGGTCGACGATCGGGACATCGATCAGTGGTCGCGAGAGCGTCTGGCCACGTCATTCGATGCCATATCCGCGGAGTTGCTCTCCAGGCCCGGGATTCTGGTGCCGCAGCTGGAGCTCGCCTTCGGCCTCGCCCTGGTGGCCACCGAGCTCGAGCCGGAATCCGTGACCGCATGGCGACGACTTCTGCAGGTCTCCACCGCACTGCAGGGAGACGTCCCGGGGGGCGCTGAAATCCGTCTTCGGGCGATCGAGCAGCTCGTGAAGCTCGATCCCGACGATGGCGTGATGCGGTTGCGACTTCTGCTGGACCGGGTCCGGAACCGGCCGACCGCCCAGGAACGGGTGGCCGCCTACGAGACCCTGCTGGAACCGGAGAATCTCGATCGGCTCGGTCGGGAGGCGGGAGCGAGGATCGCCTACGACCTTGCTCTCCTGCAGCAGCGGATCGGCGACATGACCGCCTCCGCGGAACGGATCGCCCAGGCCGTCCAGCTGGATCCGTCGTTTCCCCAGGCCGCCGACATGGCGGCGGGTCTGTTTCGGGCCGTGGCGCCGACCCCGATCGACGAGGCCGAGCTCCTGGCCATCGCCATGACGGCGAGTCCGGGCGATGCGATGATCGCTCGTTCACTGGCCGATCTCGTTCTCGGTGCGGGAGCCTACGAACGCGCGGATGAACTCTACGATCTGGTGGGTCTTCTGTATCCCTCCGCCGCCCCGATCCAGGACATCCTGACCGCGGACCGGATGCTGGCCATGTGGGGGGATCGCAGGAACCAGGAGGCGCTTGATCTCGCGGAGCGGTCGACTCGAGCCCGCACCCTCCGCGTGAAGCAGCAGCTGAGGATGGAGGGACTCGATGCGGTGACCCTCATGGAGCTCGAGGTGCCCCCTGCGTCCTCGGTGGCCCTCGTCCTCGCCGTGATCGAATCCAGGGACGGCGACCGGATCAGGCGGGATGCCGCGGTCGAAACACTCTTCGAAAGCTACCGGTTCGAACTGGATGAGATCGAGCGGAGGACGGAGCTCGCCGAGAACGACGAAGAGATCGACGAGGAGCTTCGCTCGAAAAGGTTGGAGATGCTGGCGGATCGGCAGGCCGAAGTCTTCGCCGATCAGGCGTGGGCCCGGGCGTGGTTCGGCTGGTCTCCTCCCTCAGGCGGGAACGACGATGAAGGCGAGCGGGCCCGTCTCTCCCTCGAGGACCTGCTCAACGGAGCCATCCGGGGTGGTGCCCTCGACGAGGCCCAGGAGAAGGTCATCCGTGGATGGGCGGCCATGGAGAAGGAGGATTTCGAGCAGGCTCGGGCCCTCCTGACTCCGGCCCAGGAGACCTCTCCCTACGCGGAAGCCGGTCTCGCCCTCCTCGACGAGGCGGAGGGTGCCCGAAAGGAAGCGGCCAGGGGGTATCTGAAGGTCTACAACGCCAGGCCCGGAACCCTGATCGGTCTCTGGTGCCGGAGTCGTCTCGAGTCGATGATCGACGCCCGGGTTCCACGGACCGAGCAGGGCGACCTGATGAGCGACATGTTGAAGGCGACTCTTCCCGAAGCCGTGGGTCGCCTGATCCGGGATCCCCGTCACGGGGTCCTCTCCCTGACCGTCGAGCCGGCCGAGCTTCGCACCACGGCATTCGAACCGGTGCCACTCCAGATCAAGCTCACGAACGTGTCGGCGTTGAAGCTTGCCATCGGTCCTGATGCCCCGATCAGCTCCACCCTCGCCTGCGTGCTCGACGTGGCCGACATCGTCGGGCAGCCCCCCAGGCCAGAGATCGATCGACAGTCACGACCGGTGATCATCGCGCTTGATCGCAACTTCGCCCTCGATCCTCAGGAATCGATGGAGATCTCCATCGATCTGACGAGCACGCCGTTCGCCGGCGACTTCGCCCTCGCATCGGTCTACGGTGGATCCTTCAAGGTTCGGGCGGTGGTGAACTACACAGTCGCACGGTCGGGGAACATCGATGCGGGCCAGTTCGGTCGCGAGGGGATCAGTCCGGTCTTCAGGCTCGATGGTCTCGATCCGCTGCAGGGGGACCGTCTGACGGGGATCGTCGAGGAGATGAAAGGGGCCAGAACGGTCTCTCAGGCCAAGGACATCGCTGCGATGGTCATGCTGGTGGTGGGACCTCCGGGTGGAGAGGCCAGGCTCACCGAGGATGCCCTCCGCTTCGCGACGGTCGATGCCTGTCTGGCGCTGCCGCCGACCGCCCGGGCCTGGGTGCTGTCGCTCGTGATTCCCGGTTCTTCGGGCACCATTCGCCTTGCCGACCGTCTGGTTGCCGACGGAACCAGGGAATCCATGATCCTCGCCCTGGCCCGCTTCTCGGGAACCCCGACCGCAAACGCCATCGTGGCGGGCCTCCGATCCGAGGACCCTCTGATCAGAAGGATGTCTCAGGCGGCCAAGGAGCTCGCCGAGATGTTCGAGATCCAGAGGGACAGGCAGATTCTGAGGTTCGAGGACGAACCCGAGGAACAGCCCGTTTCTCAGTGATCGACGCGTTGCTTCATGTTGTCCAGGACGTTCATGAAGTTGATGTACGCATCGTAGGGGCTGTCGTACGGGCTGAAGTACTTGTGTACGTCGCCGTCCGCCCAGTACTTGGTGCACATGTAGTAGAGGTGGTCGCTGGTGGTCAGCTTGCGCCAGTCCTCGAGCACGTACTCGTCACCGGCCTCGTGTCGTGAGTAGACCGCCTCACGAAGGGCGTAGAGCTCCTCGACCGCGTTGTCCTGCAGGGGATTCCCGAGCCATGCGGAGAGGTCTCGTTCGGTGTCGGCCCATGAAGTCCAGTTCGGCGCTGCATACTCTCCGACCGGCTTGTAGCAATCGAGGACCTGCGAGGGGGTGAGGAAGTCGTTGTGTCCGGGGTTCGTGTCGTAGATCGCCGCGGGGAGGGCATCGAGGAACTCGAAGATCCCGGTGTCGGCCCACTGGTGCTCGCCGAGGGTCTCGTAGTCCATGAACAGGTTGCAGCAGTATCCGTCGCCGTTGATGTCGTTCACCCAGCGAGCGAACTTCTCGGTGGTCAGCGGCCACTCCTCCCAGCCTCGATTTCCGAACCGGAAGGCCACGTCGTCGCTGAGCTTGTAGTTCTTGAGGAGCAGCCTGATCGGGCGTTCGTCGAGTCCTTCGGGCTGGCCCTCGAACTTCGGAGGTGCGTAGACGTAGTTGGGACTCCGGTGCTGGAGGATCCGGTCCACGCCTTCACAGAGGATCGCCTTGTGGTCACCGCGTCGGGACATGTGCAAGGCGAGATCGTCGTGGTACATCAGCTCCGTGTTCCGGAACACGGTCGGTTCCTGACCGAAGAGCTCTCGCACCATCGCTCGATGAGCATCGACCTGTCGGTCGAATTCGTCGCGGCTGAAGATGAAGCAGGGTGAGTGGTGGCTGGTCTCGCCGATGAACTCGCAGGCGCCGGTGTCCGCGAGCTCCTTGAACATGTCCAGGACATCGGGGGCCCAGGCGGCGAACTGCTCGAGACAGACGCCCGAGATCGCATAGCTCACGCGGAAGCGTCCCTCGTGTCTCTTGACGAGGTCGAGGATTCGAGCGGTCGCGGGCCGGTAGCACTTGTCCGCGACCTTGAGCATGATCTCACGGTTGGCTTCGTTGTCGAAATAGAAGTGATCGTTGTCGAACACCGAATATCGACGAAGACGAAACGGCTGGTGGACCTGGAAATAGAAGCAGACGCTGGCCATGGGTGAAGGATCATACGGCCGAAGGCCGTTCCTGATCGTATCGCTCGGTCGAGATGGCGGATTCCATCACCGGGAGGCGCGAAATCCGCGCTTCGACCGGTCTCCTGATCAGCGAAGAATGCCCCGCGTGCGAAGCAGGTCCAGGATGCGGTTGACGGACTCCTCGGGCTCCAGCTCGTGGGTCGGCAGCAGGAGGTCGGGGGCGTCCGGCGGTTCGTACTCGAAATCCACACCCGGGATGTTCTCGAGCCCCTTGGTCGCCGCCTCCGCATAGAGACCGGTGGCGTCCTTGGATCGGCAGTGTTCCAGCGGGGCTGCGCAGTGCACCTCGAGGAAGCGGTCCTCGCCCACGAGTTCCGCGGCCTTCCGCCGGGTGGAGGCGACCGGAGCGACGAAGGCCGCGATGCAGATCAGGCCCTCGTCGTTGACGAGCTTGGCGGTCTCCATCGATCGGCGGAGGTTTTCGGATCGATCTTCGGCACTGAAGCCGAGGTCGCGATTGAGGCCTCGACGCATGGTGGTGCCGTCGAGCCGGATCGCCACCCGTCCAAGGTCGAACAAGGCCCGTTCGAGCAGGGCGGCGAGGCTGGTCTTTCCGCTTCCGGCGAGACCGGTGAGCAGGACCGTGGCGGGTCGCTGGCCGTAGCGGGACTCTCGCTCCGCCGGAGACACCGGATCGGGTTGACCATCGCGGTCCTCGCCGGAGACCGGGGTGGCCGTCCAGCGGTTGTCCTCGGTCCGTCCTCTGACCATGCCCGCGGCCATCGTCCAGTTGCCGATCCGATCGACGAGGATCAGGCTTCCGGTGCCGCGGATCTCCTCATAGGGATCGAAGGCGAGGGGGAAGTCGGTCTCGATCTCGACCCGCCCGATCTCGTTGAGTTCCAGGCCGTCCACCGGAGATCGCTCGAGAGTGTCGACATCGAGTCGTTCGACGATCCGCCGCACCCGGCAGGGGGTCACTCGGGTGCCGTGGCGGAGGATGAACTCCCGGCCCGGGGTCAGACGGTCCTCGTGCATCCACACGAGATCGGCGGTGATCCGGTCGGAGACGATGCAGGGCTGATCCGCGGAGACGATCACGTCTCCCCGACTCGCATCGATCTCGTCCTCGAGCACGATCGAGACGCTTCGTGGAGCGCCTGCGATGTCGAGGTCTCCGTCGAAGGTCGAGATCCTCGAGACCTTCGATTCGGTGCCCGCGGGCATGATCTTCACACGATCGCCGGGGCGGACGACTCCGGATTCGATGCGTCCGCCGAAGCCGCGATAGTCGAGATCGGGTCGGATCACGAGGTTCACCGGCATGCGGAACGCGGTCTCCTGGGCCGCGGCACCGATCTCGATCGACTCGATCAGTTCGAGGAAGCTCGGCCCCTCGTACCAGGGAGCCCGGGGAGAGGACTCCACCACGAGGTCGCCCTCGAGCGCGGACATGGGGACGAAGTGCTGTTCCCGGGAGGGCAGATCCGAGGCGAACGCCTCGAAGTCCGCCTTGATGGACTCGTAGGTCTCGCGACTCCAGTCCACCAGGTCCATCTTGTTGATGGCCACGATGATCTTGGGAATCCCGAGGAGCGACGTGATCACGCAGTGTCGTCGGGTCTGGACGCTCACGCCGTGACGGGCATCGACCAGAAGCACCGCGAGATCGCAGGTGCTGGCTCCGGTGGCCATGTTCCTGGTGTACTGCTCGTGACCGGGGGTGTCGGCGACGATGAACTTCCGCTTCTCGGTGGAGAAGTAGCGGTAGGCCACGTCGATCGTGATGCCTTGTTCGCGTTCGGACCGGAGTCCGTCCACCAGCAGTGCGAGGTCGGCATGTCCGCCCTGGGTGCCGTACTTCCTGCTGTCGCCCTCGACGGCGGCGAGCTGGTCCTCGTAGATCCCCTTGGTGTCGTGGAGAAGTCGGCCGATGAGGGTGCTCTTCCCGTCGTCCACGCTTCCGCAGGTGAGGAACCGGAGAAGCTGCTTGCCCTCGTGCCGCGCGAGGTACTCGTCGATGGTGTCGGTGCTGGCGTCGAAGCGAGGGTCCATCAGAAGTAGCCCTCCTTCTTCTTGTCCTCCATGCTCCCGTCACCGTCGTGGTCGATCACGCGACCCTGGCGTTCACTGGTCCGTGCGATGAGCATCTCGGCGATCACATCGGCGAGGGTGGCGGCCTCGCTCTCGACCGCTCCGGTCAGCGGGTAGCAGCCGAGGGTGCGGAAGCGAACGCTGCGCATCTCGGGCTGCTCGCCGGGTTCCATCGGTATCCGGTCGTCGTCGACCATGATCAGGACGCCGTCTCGCTCCACGACCGGTCGAGGTGCGGAGAGGTAGAGCGGGACCACCGGGATCTTCTCGAGGTGGATGTAGCTCCAGACGTCGAGTTCCGTCCAGTTGGAGATCGGGAACGCCCGGACGCTCTCGCCGGGTCCGATCCTGGTGTTCCACAGGTTCCAGAGTTCGGGTCGCTGGTTCTTCGGGTCCCAGCGGTGGTTTCGATCCCGGAAGCTGAAGACCCGCTCCTTGGAACGGCTCTTCTCCTCGTCCCGGCGGGCACCTCCGATGGCGCAGTCGTAGCGACCCGCGGTCAGGGCCTGCTTGAGGGCCTGCGTCTTCATCACGTCGGTGTAGACGCGGCTTCCGTGAACGAAGGGGCTCATGCCCTGGTCGATCCCCTCCTGGTTGCTGTGCACCACGAGGTCGAGCCCGAGCTCCTCGGCGGTCCGGTCGCGGAACGCGATCATCTCCCGGAACTTCCACGTGGTGTCGATGTGGAGGAGCGGAAACGGAATCTTGCCGGGAGCGAAGGCCTTCCGGGCGAGATGCAGCATCACGCTCGAGTCCTTGCCGATCGAATACATCATCACCGGCCGCTGGAAACTCGAGGCGACCTCTCTGATGATGTCGATCGACTCGGCCTCGAGTGCCTGAAGATGAGAGAGCTGGTCCTTGATCGCGGACATGTTCGTGAGGCTAGCAGGTCGAAGAGGGCAGGTGACTGGTATCGTCCCGGATAGGCCCCGGCAATGAATCGAAAGGGATCAGAATGTCCGAGAATCCCACTTCAGAGTCCATGAGTTCGAACGTGGTGTGGCATGCCGGCGGGGTGTCCCGCTCGGATCGTGAAGACCGGCTCGGTCAGCGTGCCGGAACGGTCTGGTTCACGGGGTTGTCGGGGAGTGGCAAGAGCACCGTGGCGGTGGAGGTCGAACGGCGGCTCGCGGATGCGGGCCGGCTGGTCTATCGCCTCGACGGAGACAACCTGCGACACGGCCTCAACGGTGATCTCGGATTCTCCGAAGCGGATCGAACCGAGAACATCCGACGAACCGGGGAGGTCTGTCGTCTCCTGGTCGATGCAGGCGTGATCGTCCTCGCGAGTTTCGTCAGTCCGTTCCGTGCGGACCGGGATCAGGTCCGCAGGATGCACGAATCCGCCTCCATGCCGTTCCTCGAGGCCTACGTCCGGGTCCCCCTCGAGGTGGCGGAGGCCCGGGATCCCAAGGGTCTGTACGCAAGGGCGAGAGCGGGGGAGATCAAGGGCTTCACCGGAATCGACCAGCCCTACGAGGAGCCGGTGGATCCGGAGCTCGTCGTGGACACCTCCGAATCCTCGGTGGAGGAGGCGGCCGTCAGGGTCATCGACAGGCTTCGTGAGCTCGGGCTCGTTCCCGGGGGCTGAGTCCGTTCAGCGGAACGGGAAGACCAGCGGGATCATCACCGTGGCGCAGGTGATCACGATCGCCAGCAGCGGAAGCCCGAGTCTGGGGAAGTCGAGGAAGCGGTAGCGGCCCGGGCCGTAGACCATCAGGTTGGTCTGGTAGCCGAACGGCGTGAGGAAGTTGCTTCCCGCTCCCGCCATCACTCCAAGCACGAAGGGCAGCGGACTGGATCCGATCGAGAGCGCAGTGGAGATCGCGATCGGAAAGACGATCACCGCGGCACCGAAGTTCGTCGCGACCTGGGCGACGATCGCCCCCGACAGCACGATCGCGGCCAGAAGAAGTCGATCGCCTCCGCCGACGAGGGCTGCGAGTTCGACGAGTCCGTCGCCGATCGCGGCGCCGAGGCCGCTCTGGGAGACCGCGGTGCCGAGGCCGATGGCCGCTCCGATGGTGATCAGCACCGAGAAGTCGATCGACTTCCTCGCCATCGACGCGTTCACGCATCTCGTTCCCACCATCGCGAGCGCGGCCAGCCACGTCGCGACCACCGGGGAGAGCAGGCCGGTCGCGAGGCAGGCGATCATGCCGATCAGGATCGCGATCGCGAGAGGCGCCTTCTCGTGACGGGGGAAGCGGGCGTTGTCGACCGTGGTGGCGAGATAGAAGGCGTTGCCGCGGCCGTGTGAGCTCAGGAACCCGTGGTGGGTCTCGAGCAGCAGCACGTCACCGGCCTCCAGCGTGATGTCTCCGATCCGACCCTCGACTCGTTCCCCGCGTCGATGCACCGCGAGGATCGCGGCGTTGTAGATGGTCCGGAACTGACTTTCCCTGACGGTCCTACCGACGAAGCTCGCATTCGGTGCGATGACCGCCTCGACCATCGTACGGATGGCGGGTGGGGCTTCGACCTTCCTTGCCTGGTCGTCCTCCGCCTCGAGACCTGCGATCCTGCGAAGCTCGCCCACTCCGGTGGTGGAACCCACGAAGCACAGGATGTCCGACGCCTCGAGCGGTTCGTCGGGACCCACCGCGCCGAGTCGTCGACCCTCGCGTTCGATGGCGGCGAGGAACAGATCGGGGAGATGACGCAGGCCGGCCTGTTCGATGGTGCGTCTGACGAGGGGACCGTCCGGCATCACCTTGAACCGCACCTCGTACCGCTCGGGATCCTCACGGCTCGATTCCGCCCCGCGATCGGGGAGGAGAAGCGGTCCGAACAACACCAGAAAGCCCAGGCCCAGGACCGCCGCGACGACTCCGGAGACACCCACCGCGAGGAATCGAGTCGCGCCTTCGATCCTCCACGCCGGGTCGACGTCGATCCGGCCTTCCGACCAGATCGCCAGCTGTTCCTGGTAGAGCCCGTCGACCACGAGATTCGAGGCGGTGCCGACCAGGGTGAGCTGGCCGCCGAGAATGCCGGCGAAGCTCAGGGGAAGAAGGAAGCGGCTCGGGGAGGTCTTCAGGCGACGGGCGAGATCGAGGGCCACGGGAAGGAACATCGCCACCAGCGGCGTGGTGTTCATGAAGCCCGACAGGGTGGTGACCGGCAGGCCGAGGCGGGCGATGACCGCGCGTTCGGATTTCGGCCGGCCGATGAACAGGGGGGCGATCCGATCGATGGCTCCGGTCTGCCGCAGACCGGCGGCGACCACGAACAGGGCTCCGATCATGAGGACCGCGGTGTTGGCGAAGCCGAGGAAGGCCTGGCCCGGATCGACCTCTCCGGCGAGGACCGCGAGCACCAGACATCCGACCATGGCGACATCGAGCGGGGCCCGGGTGAAGACCACGGCCGCAATCAGGAGCAGGAGGATCGCGAGGACGACCATCATCGACCCTGAATCATCGGCGATTCAGGCCCGATCCGTGCACCCCGGCCTGGATGATCGGGTCTACCCCGCCCGGCTTTCGGGGACCGTCAGGCGGGATCGGGGGCTGCTTTCCTCGACGAGATCGACGATTCGATCGATGACCCGCCGTTGAGCCTCGGGAGCGAGGTTCGATCCGCTCGGGAGGCAGATCCCGCCCTGGAAGAGTTCGTCGGCGACGGAGCGATCCGGTTCGTGCGACCAGTACTCGCAGTCCTCGAAGAGAGGCTGTCGGTGCATGGGCTTCCACACCGGCCTGGCCTCGATCCGTGATTCCGCGAGTCGCTCGACGAGCTCGCCGGCGGTGATGCCGGTCCGTTCCGGATCGATGGTCGCCGTCGTGAGCCAGCGGGTGGCGTGATGCCCGGGTGCCTCCGGCATCCAGGTGATGCCCTCGAGATGGCCGAGTCCGAGCACGTACCGATCGAAGACCGCACGTCGCTGGGCGACCCGGTCGTCGAGGACCATCAGCTGGCCCCGACCGACTCCGGCGAGGATGTTGCTCATCCGGTAGTTGAAGCCCGTCTCCACATGCTGGTAGTGGGGGGCCGGTTCGCGAGCCTGGGTCGCGAGGAACCTGGCCTTCTCGATCAGGTCGGGGTCGTCGCCGACCAGCATGCCGCCACCGGAGGTCGTGATGATCTTGTTGCCGTTGAACGAGTAGACCCCGAGGCGTCCGAAGGTGCCTGCTGCTCGTCGTCCGCAGGTCGCCCCGAGACTTTCCGCGGCATCCTCGAGGATCGGAATCCCGTATCGATCGCAGATGTCGACGATCGCCTCCATGTCGGGACTCTGGCCGTAGAGACCGACTGGAACCACGGCCTTCGGCAGTCTCCCGAGGGCGTTCGCGGCGGAGAGAGCCCGTTCGAGCGCCGCCGGCGACATGTTCCAGGTGCCGGGTTCGGAGTCGATGAACACCGGCTCCGCTCCCAGGTAGCGGATCGGATTCGCGGTCGCCACGAAGGTGAGGCTCGAACAGAACACCGTGTCGCCGGGGCAGACGTCGAGAAGCTTGAGGCCGAGATGGATCGCGGCGGTTCCACTGCAGAGGGCCGCGGCGTGACCGACCCCGACCTTCTCGGCGAGTTCACGCTCGAAGGCATCGACGTTCGGTCCCAGAGGAGCGATCCAGTTCGTCGCGAACGCCTGCTCGACGAAGTCCCGTTCATGTTCCGAGAGATGCGGGGTGGAGAGCAGGATCGGACGGTCGATCTCCCGTCGCAGGTGGACGTGAACCGGCCGTCCCTCGTCGTCGACCACCGGGACCTGGTCGATCCGGTGACGGTTCATCAGTTCGAGGACGTGGTCGGCATCCGTGTCCTCGGTCACGGTCCAGGACTGATGCGGAGGAAGGACCTCGAGCATCTCGTCGAGCCCGGTACCCGCCAGAAGCAGGCGCCGAAGATCACCGTCGGTGACGGTGCGGAGCAGCCGGCCCTCGGTGTCGACGAGCAGCAGGACGGTCCGGCCCGATCGATTCATCCGGTCCAGGGAGGTCCGGATGTGGTCATGACCGTGAACCAGGATGTCTTGAATGGCCTGCATGTCGGCTTGGTCCTTCGAGGAAACATCGGCCCTGAGGCCTCGGCTTCTTCGACAAGCCCTGGAATGGCACTCAGTATTCGGCTTCTGCCGATTTCGTCTCGGAATCCGCGTCGAGCCAGTTGGGATCGAAGGCGGCGAGGGTGGCGGTGAACCAGAGGAGGCCGAGGACCTGGCCCTGGGCATGCCACTGGTCGAAGAGAGCGGTGACCATCCAGACCGCAAGGCTTCCCATGGCGAGGGTGCCGATCGGATGCCGCGAAGAAGTCCGATAAGCAGTGCGGCCGATGGTCCCCAGCAACCAGCCCAACAGCATGACCCCGACGATCCCGCCCTCCAGCAGGGTCTGGAAGTAGACCGAGTGGGGCTGATTGAAGATCGCGAATTTCTTCAACTGCGGGCTCTGCCGAGTCTCGTCCTGGAGCTGGAGATCACCGGCGAGGGCCTCCTGCGTGCCACCGATGCCGAAGCCGAGGATCGGTCTGGTCTCCCATTGTCGGACGCATGACCGCCACCAGGCGATCCGGATGTCCTCCACCTTGCCTTCGGTGACGGCGTCCATCGCGGTGCTCATGCTGCGACGCACCTCGCGGATCGTCTCGTTCTGAGAAACGAGGATGGTGCCACCCGCGACCAGTGTGATCGTGGAGATGATCACGACGCTGCGCCGGGTCAGGGCTCGACGGATCGCGAGCAGCACGATCACGATGCCCGTGCCGAGGAGGATCGCCAGAACGCCTCCCCGGGATTCACTCAGCAGGCAGGCGGCGAGGGTGGGGATGAGGCCGAGCAGCCACCACGGCCGCGTGACGATCCGGCCGAGATACGCGGCGATCAGGCCCACCGAGACGGCTGCGTACCAGACGGCGTTGCGACGAGGATGGCTGTCGAAGCCCGCGAATCCCCAGCCATCCGCCCGAAAACCGTCGAGGATCACGACGCTCGCATGGAAGGTGCTCTGCACCAGAGTCCCGACGAGCACGCTCAGCAGCAACAGCCTCCAGCGGTTCATCAGAGGCCACAACAGGGGAGGCAGCGCCAGCCAGGTCTGGGCCCAGACCTGATGCCAGCCGGTTCGCAGGTCGGGCGACCAGAGCAGGCTGAGCAGCAGGTATCCCACCCAGACCAGGGCCGGGATCATGACCACCCTCGGCCCGGTGGGCAGATGGCTTCGCCAGCAGACGGTTCGAACGAGACCCCAGATCACGAGGCCGATCATCAGGACGCCGGTGATCTGCCCGTTCAGGGGGAGGGTCGCCAGGGTGCCGCAGGCCAGCCAGAGATGGATCCGATCACCGAATCGGTCCTTCGCGGCGAGTTCGACGAGGGATCCTGGGCCGGAGAACGAAGCCATGGTCGTGATGCTATCGGGTGGATCGCCGTTCATGCAGCCAGGCACGCCAGCAGTAGACGGTCCAGCAGGCGGTGGCCAGGTCCCGGCGACCACCCTGGACCTGTTCGAAGAGATCCCGGACCCCGTTCGGGGAGAGCGGGTCCTCGCACGGTTCGATCAGCAACGAGGCCGCATGTTCCCGAAGCGGTCCGCGAAGCCACTCGAAGATCGGAACCGCGAAGCCGCGTTTTCGACCGGTGTCCGGCAGCCCGAGCTCTCTCAGCGCGCCGCGAAGCGGAGCCCGGCCGCCCCGCTCGTCGAACAGCGTCTCGGTCGGCAGGCTGCAGGCGTGATGGATCACCTCTCGTCCGAGCAGGGGGGCTCGATGTTCGAGGGCGACGTTCATGGTGCCGCGATCGATCTTCACCAGCGGATCATCGGGAAGGTAGGTGCGGAAGTCGGCCGCCATCAGGCTTCGCACCTCGGTCATGAGGTCCCCGACACCGTCCCACGGAGCCGCACCGGCAGCGCGATTCTCGAGGGCCCGGGCCCGTCGAAAGGCGTCCGGATCTCCGGGTCGGGGTCCCAGGCAGGCGCCCGCATCCCCCTGGGTCTCCCGAAGCGCTACATGACTGGTTCCGCGGGGATCGATCGACCGGCGACGTCGAGCCGCTTCGGCGAGGGAGCCCCGGCCGACCGGAATCCGGCCGGTGAGGGCGCCGGGGAGTCGCTCGATCATCCCCGCCATGGCCCGCTCGAAGGAGTTCCACGCGCCACGGCGCCGCATCGCGGCGTGTCGTCGGTAGCCCCCGAACAGCTCGTCCCCGCCATCACCGCCGAGGGCCACCACGATCGTCTCCCGGGCGGCTCGGGCGAGGAGGTTCGTCGCGACCAGCGATGAATCGGCGAATGGTTCATCACCGATCCGGGGAAGGGCCAGCACCGTGTCGAGAATCTGCTCCGGGGTGGGGCTGATCACGTGATGCGGACAGCCGATCCGCTCCGCGATGTCGCGGGCGTCCGGGGTTTCGTCGAAGGGCCCCGGCATCTGCAGGGTGAAGCAGGGCAGTCCCGGTCGCACCTCGGTCGCCAGCGCCGCGACGAGTCGGGAGTCGAGGCCGCCGGAGAGGAAGACACCGACCTCGCGATCCGCGCGACACCGTCGGTGCACGCTCTCCCGGACGACGTCCATGGTCGATCCCGACTCGCGCCGGCCCAGACTGTCGGCGTCCCGCAGGGGTTCGGGTACCGGCGGCGTCCACCATCGACCCCGGCGGACGCTCGCGGTGGCGGTGTCGACGCGCACCAGGCCCCCGGGGGGGACCTGCTCCACGCCGGGGCGGATGGAACGCGGCCAGGGGACCGCACCGAGTCGCAGAAACCACTCGAGCGAGGTCTCGTCGATCCCGTCCAGCCGCGAGGCGAAGGGCTCGGGCAGACGTTCGAGGGCTCGCAGGTCGCTGGCGAAGGCGACCACGCCCGAGACCTCGGCGAAGAGCAGGGGCTTCTGTCCCGCCCGGTCGCGGGCCAGCACCAGTTCACGGCGTTCCCGGTCGTGGACCGCGAAGGCGAACATCCCATCGATCCGATCCAGAGTGGCCTCGATCCCCCAGTGCTCGAATCCCGCAAGCAGCACCTCGGTGTCGGTCCCGGTGCGGAAGCGTCGACCGGTCGCCTCGAGTTCCGCCCGCCGCTCGGGAAAGTCGTAGATCTCGCCGTTGTAGACGATCTCGAAACGCCCGTCGGCCGAGGCCATCGGCTGGGCCCCGTCGTCGCTCGGGTCCTGGATCGCCAGTCGACGGTGGACCATGGCCAGTCGGGTCCGGGGATCGAACGAGGATCCATCGCCGTCTGGACCCCGGTGGCGGATCGCCTCGCTCATCACGACCATCGCCATCGCGGGGTCGGCGATGCGATCGGCGGGGGCGAGAAGGCCTGCAAGTCCACACATGTGATTCGGTCCGTACGGGGCCCATCAGGGCTGGTCACGTTCGAGAGGAGGTTGATCGTGCCTTCAGAAGGAGAACGACTCCGGAGATCAGGAGGAAGACCTGAGAGGCGAACATGCCACGGAGAAGTCCCTCGGTGGCGGAGGATCGATCATCTCCCGACAGGAGTGTGATCACGACGAGAATGGTGATTCCCACGAACTGGCATGCCAGTCGAAGGTCGGCCATGCGAGTGGATACTAGAGTGGCATTGACCGCGATCGATGCGAACCAGATCGGGACGAGCATCGTCATTTGTTCAAGAAAGCCGGCGTAGGTCGAGAAATCCTCGCCGAAGATCGTCGAGAGCAGCGATGCGGAGAATGGTCGCAGGGCCTGTCCAAGCAGGAGGCCTGCGATCAACATCACCGCTGCCCCGCCCAGACCGAAGGATCGAAGGCGGACGGGATCCGTCTCCGACCAATCGTGGAAACGGGGCCTGAGGAGACGCTGGAAGACCGAGATCGGGAGAAGCAGAAGTCCCTGGATGATCGCGAGACATGCAGCCAATCGACCGGTGTCCGATGCGCCGAGAAGCGGCATCGCCAGCACGATCGGAAGCTGCAGCTCGGCGAATTCGAGGAGTCTGGTTGCCGAGAAGGGAAAGGAGTGTCGAACGAGTCGAAGCCCCGGCATGCTGGACGCATCGTTCTTCCAGCGTCCGGTCGCTTGAAGTCGGGAGAGGCCGATCCACGCCATGGGAATCAATGCGATGGACCAGCCGAGGGGGATCCAGATCGCCGAAGCGCCCAGCGACAACACGACGAGGGCCACGCCCAGACGAACAGCCTGGAATCCGCCCGGCCATGCGGCGATGCCGGTGCTGCTTCGTTCGATCTGAAAGGCCAGCATGCCGCCCGTGATGCCGCCCTGGATGATCACGAACGGAATGAACGAGCAGAGGAGTGCGGGATCCCGGTCGACTTCGCCCGACAGGATCGTCCATGCGATCGCGGTGAGCAGG
Source organism: Phycisphaerae bacterium (assembly GCA_002709295.1). Classification (GTDB taxonomy): domain Bacteria; phylum Planctomycetota; class Phycisphaerae; order Phycisphaerales; family SM1A02. The sequence goes on from PAQL01000032.1 coordinate 30,257, forward strand.
CCTGCCACGAGGAGGAGGCAGGCAGCCCGGATGCCGGCTGCGACACCGACCGGAGCGGTCCTGCGCAGCATGACCTCGCTCACGCCATGAAAGGCGAAGGTCGCGATCAGGATGGACAGCGAGTAGCCGTTGGACAGGGCCCCGAACGTTCCGGAATCGAAATTCCGTGCAAGCACGATCTGAGTGGCAAGAGCCAGTCCGGCGGCGGCCATCGCGCCGATCCAGACCGTCCCCGACTGTCGCCAGATAGCCATGGGGAAGAGGGTACCGGCCTCGAGGATCTGGATCCCGTTCAGGAGGAGGCCGGCTTGCGGTCGAGCACCGTCACCTGGCCTCGATATCCGGTCACGGTTTCCTGGAGGGTCTGCAGGACGGTCTCCTCGTCCCGGCGATCGACCGCTGCCTCGAGACGTTGAAGTACGATCGACAATTCGTTCCACGGAAGGAAGACCTCCGCGGAGCGGAGGATCTTCGGATGCTCGGTCTCCTCCAGGTCGCCGTCGATCAGAAGCTCTTCATACAGCTTCTCGCCGGGGCGGAGTCCTGTGAGCTTGATCTCGATGTCGCCTTGCGGATTGGCCTTGCTCCTGACGGAGCGTCCTGACAGTTCGATCATGCGTGCGGCAAGATCGATGATCCTGACCGACTCCCCCATGTCGAGCACGAACACGTCGCCGCCTTCGGCCAGCGAGGATGCTTGAATCACGAGGTTGGCGGCCTCATGAACGGTCATGAAGAATCGAGTGACTTCGGGATGAGTGACCGTGACAGGGCCGCCTGCCTTGATCTGTTCGGAGAACATGGGCACGGCCGAGCCCGAGGATCCGAGCACGTTTCCGAATCGAACCATGCAGAACCGGGTGGCCTGATTCCGGTCATGGATCGCCTGCAGGACGAGTTCGGCAAGCCTCTTGCTCGCCCCCATGACGCTGGTCGGCCGGACCGCCTTGTCCGTCGAGATGAGGACGAAGTCCCTGACCCCGGCATGAACGGCGGCTTCGGCGGTGCGTGCGGTGCCGAGGACGTTGTTGGCGACCCCGATGACCGCATTGGACTCGACGATGGGCACATGCTTGTACGCCGCGGCGTGGTAGACGGTCTCGACTCCATGCCGCGTCATCGTCTGTCGCATCTGGAGAGCGTCTCGCACGTCGCCGAGGATCGGCACGATCGCCACCCCGTTCGACCGGCACTTCTCGAGTTCCGCGGTGATGCGGTAGAGGTTGTATTCGCTGTTGTCGACTAGAATCAGGCGGGCTGGAGCGAGATCCACGATCTGTCGGCAGAGCTCGCTCCCGATCGATCCCCCTGCACCGGTCACCAGCACGACCCTGCCCAGGATCTTCTCTCTGAGAAGGGATTCGTCAGGCGCCACGGATTCCCGCCCCAGCAGATCCTCGATGTTGATCGGTCTCAGGTCGGAGAAGCTGGCGACGCCGGAATCCAGTTCCGCCATGTCCGGAACCGTCAGGATCTGGATCTGGTGGCGGCTGAGGGACTCGATGACCTCGCGTCGTCTCGCCTTGCTCGCCGAGGGCAGCGCCAGCATGATCGTGTTGATCTCGTATCGCCGCAGGAGTTCGGGGATCATGTCCGGAGGATGAACGGCGACTCCGCGAACGTCACGATTGCTCATCCGTCGATCGTCGTCGATGAAGCACTCGACTCGGACGGCACCGTCCTGCCCGAGCATCGAGAGGAGGCCGGCGCCGGCCTCACCCGCTCCGTATATCAACACCCGCCGCTTGGGAAGCTGTGATGTCTCGAAGATCCCTCGCCGCTGGATGAGCGTCTTTCCTATGAGCCTGACTCCCACGGTCCCGATGATCGAAGCCATCCAGAAGGGGAGGAAGGTCACCCTTGAGACGGCGGATTCGTCCCCCCGCAGGAAGCTGAGAGCAAGCAGGATCAGGGTGGTCAGCGTGACCCCGGCGACCCCGCGTTGAATGACGGTGGGCCCCACGTACCGGATGACTTCCCGGTAGAAGCGAAGCGGAAGCAGGCAGAGGACGCCGACGATCGGAGCCGCGATCAGGCACCATCGGGCCTCGGGCGGAGGGGTGAAGCTTCCATACCGCACGATGACCGCCACCCAGAATGCTCCAGCGAAGACCGCGGCATCTATTGCTGTGATGGCGATGAAGTTGAATCGTCTTGACGGCATGTGGACTGGTATCTGGCAGTGATCCGTGTGAATCCGAAACCTTTCGCGAAATCCTATCCGATCGGAAAATCAGCAGATCCGCCCGGCGACCAGACGGTACGAGCGGCCGGTCCCCGGGCATTCCGCCTGGCCATCGCCCTCGACCGGAAGATCCAGGCGTTCCCCCGCTTCGCTCATCCACCCGATCTGTCTGGCCGGCACGCCGACCATGAGGGCATGGGGAGGAACGGAGCGATTCACCGTCGCGCCCGCCCCGATGAAGGCGTGCTCACCGATCTCCACTCCGCAGACGATGGTGCAGTTCGCGCCAAGGGTCGCACCCTTTCTGACGACCGTGTCCCGGTAGTCATCCTTGCGGGAGACCGCGGACCGCGGGTTGTAGACGTTGGTGAAGACCATGCTCGGGCCGCAGAACACATCGTCCTCGAGGGTCACGTTGTCGTAGACCGAGACGTTGTTCTGGATCTTCACGTTGTTGCCGATCGAGACCCGGTTCCCGACATAGACGTTCTGGCCCAGCGAACAGCCCGTGCCGATCCTCGCGCCGCCGCAGACATGGACGAAATGCCAGATCCTGGTTCCGGATCCGATGGTCGCACCATCGTCGATGATGGCGGATTCGTGGATGAAGACTTCTGGCTCGGAGCCGCTCATGCTGGCGTCCTCGAACTCGATCAATAGACAAGGGGCAGGCTGACCGCCTGGCCATCACGTGCAGAGAGATACGCGGCGATGAGGATCTCGAGGCTCTTGAGGCCCTCCCGGCCGTCGGTCTCGGGCTCGGACCTTCCGCGCAGGACTTCGATGACGTTGCGGTAGTAGCGGGGGTGTCCGTAGCCGTAGACGGAGGTCGTCTCGTAGTTGGCGTTCCGGACGTCCGCGTCATAGTCGCGATCGTCCTCGAACTCCCAGGTCTGGATCTCGTTCACCGCGACGCCGCCGATACGGACCGTCCCCTTCTCGCCCAGGATCGTGAGGGAACCCTCGAGGTTCTTCGGGTAGGTCAGCATGGTCACCGCGACAGATCCGAGAGCGCCGCTGCGCCACCTGACGTTCATGACGCCCGTGTCCTCGACCTCGATGTTCCTTGCAAGCGTCGCGGTCATCGCATGGACCCGGTCGATCGGGCCGATCAGCCAGTCGAGAAGATCGATGTAGTGGCTTGCCTGATTCATGAACGCGCCGCCGTCGAGTTCCCAGGTGCCGCGCCACGCGTCGGTGTCGTAGTACTCCTGGGGCCGGGTCCAGAACACGTTCACGTTGGCCATGTGGATCCGACCGAATCGCTGCTCCTCGATCGCTCTTCGGAGAAGTTGAAGAGTCGCATTGAAGCGGTTCTGCTTCACCACGAACAATCGAACTCCGGCCTCGTCACAGGCATCCACCATGCGAAGCCCGTCCTGCCACCGGGTGGCCATCGGCTTCTCGGTCAGGACATGGGCGTCGGATCGGGCGATCTCGATCGTCTGCCGGGCGTGGATTCCGCTCGGAGAGCAGACGGCCACGAGATCCGGACGGGCCGATCCGAGCATCTCGTCGAGCCGGCCGAATCGGGGTGTGTCGTTCGGGATGAAATCCTGGTCCAGCCGAGAAGGTTCGGAGTCACAGGCTCCAACGAGTTCAAGGTCCTCGGAGAGCTCGGCGATCGCCCGGAAATGGTTCCTCGAGATCCGTCCGCAACCGACCACCCCGATGCGAACGGGGCGGTCGATGATGACCTTGTGGTTGCCTGCGATCACGGCGAATCTCCGATGGACGGTGGGTCGACCTCGACCTCAACCGTCCGGAAGGGAATCGAAAATTGTATCGGTTCAGGCAGACAGCCGTCTCGCCGTGAGTCCTCGATGAGGGTGGGCTCAGACGGTGGATGTGCGACATTCGGACAACGTCGCCGTGATGGCGGTGGTGACCGCGTCGAACTCCTCGTTCGTCATCGCCGGGAACAGCGGCAGCGAGACACACCCCTCGAACCAGGCATCGGCACCGGGGTAGCCATGGGGATCGAGAATCGCCGTTCGCATCCAGTGTGACATGCGGTGAAGAGGCCGATAATGCACGCTGGTGCCGATCCCGCGCTCGGCCAGTCCCTCGATGAAGGTGTTTCGATCCACTCCGGTCTCGGAGTCCGTGTGGACGACGAAAAGGTGCCACGCATCCCGATCCGGATGGGGAAGGGCGGGGGGGAGTCGGAGGCCTTCCAACCCTGACAGTCTTTCGCGATATCTCGAGACGAGATCTTTTCTGGCCTCGTGGAATTCGTGGTTCCGCTCGAGTTGAGCGAGGCCGATCGCCGCGGCCAGATCGGTCAGGTTGTACTTGAATCCGGCGGCCACCACGTCGTATTCCCACCCGGCACCGACTCGATGATGCCGGTCCCATGCATTGCGGTCGATCCCGTGCAGGCGCATCCGACGCATGCGTTCGGCCGCCGCGTCGTCGTCGGTGGTGACCATGCCTCCCTCGCCGGTGGTCATGGTCTTGTTGGCGTAGAAGCTGAAGCAACACGCCGTCGAGCCGATCGGGGAGCCCACGGCATGCTGTTCGTCATAGGTCGCCGGGAAGGCGTGTGCGGCATCCTCGATCACCGCGACGCCACGGGACTCGCACAGATCGAGAATGCCGTCGCCCCCGGTCGTTCGCATGAGGCATGCCCTTCCGCCGAAATGGACGGGAAGCACGGCGCTGGTGGAGGGAAAGCGATCCAGGGCGTCGGCGAGGATCGCGGGCGTGAGCATCGCGGTCTCCGGGTCGACGTCGACGAGTCGCACCTTTCCCCCGAGGTATTCGACGATTTCGGCGGTCGCGGTGAAGGTCACACTGGGAACGATCACCTCGGAGCCCGGTCCGATGCCGGCCGCTTCGCAGCCGAGATGCAGCGCCGCGGTGCAGGAGTTCACCGCGATCGCATGCGGTGCACCGACGGCGTCTGCGAATCGACGTTCGAATTCCTGGACCTTGCCGCCGCTCGTGAGCCAGCCGCTCTCGAGGACCTCTCGGACGTAGTCGAGCTCGTTGCCGGTGGCGTCGATGCGGAAGAATGGGACGTTCATTCCCGGCATTCTCCCCGAACGCCGCCTTCGGGTCCAGCATCTCTTCCCCCGAGGACCGTGGTGAGGGTTCGGGCCAGGATCGCGAGATCGCCGAGAAATGACCGTTCGCGGACATACGCCTCCGAGAGATCGAGCTTTCGGGGCAGGATCACGTCCCGGTAGCAGGCTTCGGGATCATCGGCAGAAGCGAGCATCGACTCCTCGTCGCGGAACTCGATCGAGGCCGGATCCGTGATTCCGGGTCGGACGCTCAGGACGATCTTCCATCGTTCGGGATGTGCGTCCGTCCATTCCGGGACCTCCGGGCGGGGCCCAACCAGGCTCATGTCGCCTCTCAGCACGTTCCACAGCTGGGGCAGTTCGTCCAGTTTGGTCTTTCGAAGAATGCGACCGATCCCGGTGACACGGGTCGTCTGTCCGGGGGTGAAGTTCGAGGAATGGGTCGACGGACTCACCGTCATGGAGCGAAACTTGAGAATCGTGAAGCGTCGGCCGTGGATTCCCATTCGGATCTGGCGGAACAGCGGCCCGCCGTTGCTCGTGACGGCGACGCTCAGGGCGATGCAAAGGATGAGGGGGGACAGGATCGCGATCGCGGCGGCGGATACGAGGATATCCAAGCAACGCTTCGCCATGACGGCACGCTCCTGATTCGGTTCCCTTCAACGAAGTATAACTGTCGATGAGGCCCGAATGGAGCGTGATGGAAATCAGATGCGAATAGCGTATGCAACATCGGTTCATCCCGACTGGGACGTGCGGGTCTGGAAAATGGCGGTCTCGGCGGCGGCGTCGGGAATGGATGTTCAACTGATCTGTCCGTGGAAGGTCTCCTCCGACGTCCGCCAGGGGGTGCGACTGCGGCCTTTCACGCGATTTCCACGGGGACGCAACCGTCTTTTCGCGGTCAGGCGCGAGGTCCGTGGGATTCTCGCAGGCATGGATGCTCCCCCCGACATCGTCCACTTTCATGATCCCGACCTTCTTCCGCTCGCCTCTCGACGTCCGACGGAATCCGCTTACATATACGACGTCCACGAGAACTTTCACGAAGAGGTGAAGGAACGAGACTGGCTTCCCCGTTTCATGCGTTCGCCGCTGAGTGTCGTGGCCGATCGAATCGAACGTCGCTGGGCGTCCAGGTGCGACGGGATCGTGTGTGTCGTGCCACCGCAGCTTCCACGATTCGAGGTGACGGGGGCTCGGTTGGAGATGGTCAGGAACTTCGCATCGAATTCGGTGTTCGCATGTCCAACCCCGTTCAGGCATGACCGAAGGCCGAAGGTGATCGGTACGACGGCCGCTCATTACGAGTCGAACGGATCGCTCGTCTTTCTGGAAGCGGCGAGAATCGTCGCCGATTCGCGACCCGATTTTCGATTCGAGGTCGGTGACAGGTTCGCGAGCAGCACCTTTCGATCGCGTTTTCTCGAGACTCGGACCCGCCTCGGTCTCGAAGAGACCGTTCGGATCGTGCCCAACGTCCCGGCCGAACGGATGCCGGAAAGACTGGCGCGGTGGTTCATCGGTGTTTCCTCCAATCTCGACGATCGCAAGCAGCGACTGGCCCTGCCGACCAAGGTGTTCGAGTACATGGCGGCAGGCCTGCCGACCGTGGCGAGTCGTCTGCCACTCATCGAATCGCTGGTGCAGGACGGCCGGGACTGCCTGCTCGTGGATCCCGGCGATCCCGACGAGCTCGCGGGGGCGATCATCGGGCTGATCGACGACCCTCGACGCGCCGAGGCTCTGTCGGCGGCGGGCCGTCGCGCCTTCGAGCAGCGGCTGAACTGGGAGTCCGAGATCGATCGTCTCGCGAACTTCTATCAGGCGATTCTGGATTCCACCGCGAATCGACGGTCCCGGGTTCCCTCTGATCTCGATTGAATCCAACCATCGGGTTCCTTCGGGCCGGGGGGAAGCGAACTCCTCGGTTCCCTGTCGATGGCCGACGCGATGGGGCCGGTGGTCGGGAGGCCCGGGCCTGCCGGATGCCGACTTCATGTCGAAACGAGGGCGACCGCCGTGGGGTCTCCTCGTTCGGATTCGGTGACGTTTCGCGAATCTCCCCGGCAGACAGGCGAGACAAGGGTTCGAGGTCTCACGCCGGATCTCCCTCATGTTCGCGAGTTCCTCCGTCGGACGAGCACCAGTCCCGGTCCCCGGATCAGGCCGTGGCATCGACCCGGCGGTGTCGGCTCGATCCAGAGTCAGGACGGGCTGCGGCGTAGAGCACGAATCCAAGCAGGAGGAGGTAGACCCCGAGTTCGGTGATCGCGAGCGTGGAGAGGATCATGCCCACGTCTCCCTGTGGCCCGACGGTCAGCACGGCCGTCGCAGTGGCGACAAACGCAGTCAGTCGCCAGGTCATTCCAAGGCGATTGTGCCGAGTGGCCCCCAGGGTGGTGCTCAAGGGCGCGACGGCGAAGCGGGCGGCGATGGCAGGTGCGAGTATCGCTGCAAATCGTCCGGCCTCACGCCAGTCCTCCCCGAGCACGAAGGCGAACAGCGCCGGGCCCCAGATCGCGGCCACCACTGCCCCGGGGATCGCGATCAGCCAGAGGACGCCGGACGTCCGCAGCACGTGCCGCAAGGCCGAACCTCCGTCTTGCGACAGTCTGGATACGACTCGAAGATTCACCTGGCCGATGGCGACCATGGCCAGCGCCGCGGGAGCGGCGGTCACGCGAACCATCATGCCGAACTGGCCGAGTTCGGCATCACTGCACCAGCGCTCGATGGCAAGCACGGGAAGCGCCAGGGTGAGACCGCTGACCAGTCCGCTGCTCGCATTGAAGGTCGGAAATTCGCGATAGCGGCGAAGGGTCGCCCTGGCGGAGCGGAAGGTGATGGGCACGATCCCACGGGGTCGCAATCCCCAGCGCAGAAGCATTGCGAGTCCGACCATCTGGCCGACGAGGCTTCCTGCTATCAGCCCTCCCGTCCCCGCGCCCAGCCATCCGGCGAGCAGCATCATGCTGATCGTCGCCGCGGCAATCACGATCTTGATGTGTCCCAGTCGGGCGAACTGATCACTCCTGTTCAGGCCGTATTGAAGGATCAGCACATTGCCGGCGAGGAACAGGTAGAGAGGCTCGTAAATGGCGAACCGGCCGCCTGAATCGATGGGGGACAAGGTCCATATGAGTAGCAGCACGGAAATCAGCAGACAGATCTGAACCGCGAAACCCATGAGTATCCTCGCGGTCCTCTCGGACCGGGGAAGGACCATCGCAACCTCGAACTTTCCGCCTATGGCGGGGAGCAGCGCATTGGGCAGGACCAGGAAGGCAGTCAGCATCCCGATCTGTACATCATCGAACAGGCGGGACAGAACCGGGGTCGCGGCTACCAGAATGATCTGGGCGAAACCGGTCCCGACCAAGACCACCGCGACGGATTTCCAGAATCGTGTTGGGATCACCATGGCTCGGGTCCGCGACCTCGACTGTCTTGATGATCAATCGACCGGGTCGAGGGAAGGGCTCCTGGATGCCCGCGATGATCCACTATCACCCGGATTTCTCCAAAGACCTGCCCGGAAGAGATCTTCGCCGCGTCGGGGGATGAAGGACGTGTTGTGCCAGAGGATATTGAAATTGCCGCCGTAATGGTGGCTCGTCTTCGCCATGGCGCGTGCGATGCCGAGGTCTCGGATCCGATCGCTCTTCGCGTACTGCGCGCTCAGAAGAGTGCGATCCATGAGAACGAGCGGGCGCTGCATGCAGGTCAGGCCCCGTCGCCCCACGAGATCGAACATCGGGAAGTCTCGGGCGGTGCCTGCTCTGAACCCGGTTTTCTGGGCGTAGCCGAGCGTGGAGTCGTGATCGACCCCCGAGGCCTCGCAGAGTGACGGCGTGATCGTGCTCGACCATCGAAGGTAGTGCTGGCGGCTGCCCAGTTCATCCTGCTCGACTCCGAGATCCGCCAGGGTCTCGCGAAAATGCGTCACCGAATCCGCGTAGGCCTCCGGGAAACGGAAGGTGTTGTACCCGGGGTGGACACCGATTTCATGACCTGCCTCGTGGATCCGACGGATGAGACGTCCCGTGGCCGGCTCCTCCGGTCGATTGTCCCCGTCCCGGATCGGATCCGTCGTCCTCGGGATGAAGTGGAACGTGGCGCGAAGACCACGTGAACCCGCCTCTTCGAGCAGACGTTCGATCCCCGTCCAGTACGGATTGGCGAATGATCCGTGTCGACGGACGCGCAGATGGTCGAGCACGGTCGCGGACATGCGTCCGTCGTTCGAGCGGCCGATGAGCTGCCCGGCGAGTCGTCTTGCCAGTCCCTTCAGCGACATGCAGGCAGGGTCGTACAGGTGATCGACATCGCAGGACAACCGGGTCCGCCGGGACCTCGGAGGAGCGGGTACGTCCGGCCAGAGTGCGTGGATCGCGTTCCAGAGGACTTCGACGTACTCGTCCGCGATCGGGCGGACGAGCAGATCCTCGTCTCCCAGCACCGATGCGGTGGGTGGGAACCGGTCGTGCTCGTCACGATCGGGAAGGACGCCTTCCTCGTACCGAGAGAGGAGGAAGAAGATCGTTCCCAGGAGATCGAAGTCGAATCGGATTCGCTCCGACCCGAAGCGTTCCGCCGTCGGTTCACCGAAGAACACCGGTGTGTCAGCCTCCAGGAGCCGCTCGGAAAGACCGATCGAGGCGGGACTCCAGTTCGACCTTGGCGGAATGGGAAGGGTCGAGGGATCGAGCCAGGCGGCGTCTGCCCGTTCGAAGAAGGTCAGGGGCGTCTGGATGCTTCTCGCGTTTCGGGAGATGGTCAATGTTGGAGCGTCGGTCCACTCCAGATCGAAGTCGAGCCCGAGGAATCGTCCAAGCACGACGTCGACGATCCAACGGAGCTCCGCCCGGCATGTCCGTGGCGCGGTGACTTGGAATCGATTGTCTCTGTGCGTGGGGCCCGCCATCTGCATCAGGTTCCAGGTGGGTTCCGGCTGTGCCGTGATCCGGGACGGGATCGTATCGCGGCTCCGATCCCGGAGGCTTGCGACCCCGGACCGAGAGGCGCTTCCATCGCCGGTCGGGGTCCGGGACGAGAAGGTCGCCATCCAGGGCCTTTCGCTATTCTTCGAGGCTGTTGCATCGGTCGGTGAGGGCATTCGACGGCCCCAGACACGAAACGGGAGGTTCACGGCGATCGATTCGTCGAGAGAGATCCGGCATGGAATTTTCAAGAGACATCAAGTTCGGCTTCAAGGGTGGACGCGATTACATCCACGGTCCCGACATGTACGCCGCCGTTCGCGATCGGCTGTTCGACAAGCCTCCCGAGAGAATCATAAATCTCACCATGCATCGTCTTCTTCGGGGCGACGCACGTGTCGTCGAGCTCGCTCCCGGTCATGAAGACGTCGTGGCTGAGGTCATGGTGGACATGGGTGGGGAAGAGCACCGCCTGGGATTTCAGCCGGCGGGTGAGGCGAGTATTGCGGTGAGAGCCTATGCGGAGGATGAGATCGCGAACCGAGGCGAACTGGTCTCTGGCGGTGGCCGACTCGATGTGCCGACCGGATTCGATTCGATCGAAGAGGCCGTCGCCCTCATCAAGAGCTGGAGCAACAGGTTTCAGCCGGTGTCCGGCCGGTGGGTGGTCGCGAGAATCGATGCCATCGGCGGTTCTTCGCCGCTACCGCGCACCCGTGATGGCGATCTCGAAATCAGACACGCCGGCGGAATCGCGAAGAAACTCAATCGATTCGAGGTCACGTGTGACGGTGCCGAGGCGATGGTCTTCTTCGGAGCCCGCGGGTGAGCATCGGAATCATCGACATCGCCTCCCACGTGCCGGACGGCCGTCGCAACGTCGAGGCCATGGCGGAATCGTTCTCCATGCCGGAGGATTTCCGGGTCGAAAAGCTGGGTACGGATCATCTGCCGGTCGCCGCGGAGGAGGAGGACGCGTGCAGTCTTGCCGTACCAGCGGTGGATGCCCTGCTGAAGCGGAACCCCGGCCTCGAAGATCGGATCGGGATGCTGGTCGTGGTGACTCAGAATCCGGTCGGCCACGGTCTGCCACACACCGCGGCGCTTCTGCATGCGGCCACCGGACTGGGGAGGGACGTCGCGGCGTTCGATCTCTCGCTCGGGTGTTCTGGATACGTGCATGGCCTCGAAGTGGTCAATCGCTTTCTCGAGGGCAGGCCGTCGGACAGGCGACATGGGATCCTGGTCACTTCGGATCCGTATTCGAAGGTCGTCGACCCGACGGATCGGGACACGGCGATGCTCTTCGGTGATGCAGCGACCGCCACGTTGATCGGGCCGGATCCGATCTTCGAGATGCCCACCGCCGACTTCATGACGGATGGCACCAAATCCGACGCGATCGCGGTCGACGATGGTGTTCTGTCCATGAAGGGTCGAAAGGTCTTCAACTTCGTCATGTCCAACGTTCCTGCTCAGATCGAGCGGACGCTGGGCGAAGCAGGACTCGCGGTCGCGGACATGGACCGCTTCCTCTTCCACCAGGGCAGCAGATACATCGTCGAGACACTCGCGAACCGGATCGGGGCAGATCTCGCGCGGACGCCGGTGCGAATCGGGGAGACCGGCAACACCGTCTCTTCGAGCATTCCGCTGTTGCTCGAGCACGAGCTTGTTGATGAATCGGGCAGTAGACTCCTGATCGCCGGATTCGGCGTCGGACTCTCTTCCGGCGTCGGTGTTCTGACCAGGCCTCAGTAGCAAGGGACCACTCTGATGAGCGTTCGATTCGACAGTGATGCCGTGAGGGAGATCATCATCGCCGCCAAACCGGGTTTTCAAGTTGGTGAGATCGCCGACGGAGACGACCTTCGAGAGGCGGGAATCGATTCACTCGACATGATGACGATCATCCTCGATTGCTCCGAGAAGGCCGACTTCGAGGTCCCCGACGAGGACATCGATCATCTTGCGACGATCAAGGGGATCGTGGACTACTTCAACGAGAAGACAGGGGCGTAGTCGCCATCGCGTTCCAGTCTCGCGAGTACCGGCCCGGGGACGAAACGGCGATCAACGATCTCTATCATGCCGTGACGGGAAGATCGCGTTCCGTCGAGGATTGGAAATGGCAGTGGGTCGACAATCCCGCCGGGCGAAGCGAGATGTGGCTGATCGAGGAGACCCTCGACGACGGTTCGGCAAGGCTGATCGGTCACCATGGGGTCATGCCGTTTCGTGCGACGATCGATGGCAATGACTGTCTTGTCGGGAAGACGGAGAACACGATGGTCCATCCGGATCATCGATCGCGGATTCTCTATCCCCGGTTCGAGCGGCGATTCCTGGCGGCGTACGAACCTCGCTTTGCGATGCTCTTCAGCACCACCGGGCCGGCCGCGGCGATCAGGCTCCGCAAGGCGATGGGATACGAATACCGTGATCCGATGTGGATCGATCTGATGCGCCGCGGATTTGGTTCGGTGATCGATCTGCTTCGGGCCCGTCGTGCGAGAGAACGAAGTCGCGGGTCGAAGGGGCATGTCGGCACACCGCTGGAGACGGGCCGTTTTCGGAATGCATCCGTTGTTCCTGTGGACGATCAGGGATTTCTCTCCAAGTGGTCCGTAGGTCTCTCCGCTTCGGATGCGTCCGCGGGAGATCTTCGACTCGACCGAAGCCCGGAGGTTCTCGTCTGGCGCTACGGGAACCATCCATCGGGTGTCTACAGGGCGATTTGCGGTGCCGGTTTTCTGGCCGTGGTGCACGTGCGGCACGAGCGAATCCTCTGTGTCAACGAGATCGCCTCGACCGACGGAGATCCGACCCGGGCCTGGGAAGGCATCGGAAGACTGGCCTCCGTCCTCGGGTTCCGCGTGCTGCAGATCGTGGGGTCCGGCCATGGCGTGGATCACATCGGGGGGCTTGGTCGTGGAGGCTGGAGCCGTTTGAGAAGGACACCGTGCGGGGATCCCCACGATTCGATCGGCATGCCCTGTCTCGTCACGGCCCATGGGGCCGGGCTCGGCATCGATTTCGGTCGCTCCGATCTGGGCCCTCTCGTCTTCGAAGGGCCCGGTCGCAACTGAACGTTCGAGGTTGGTTGATGTCGGTCGGCCTGACTTTCTCGATGCCGAGCAGGTTCGATCACGAACCGCGCGGCGGCACCGGCCCGACGACCTGCAGGACTCCGAAGGTCTGACGTTAGAGGTCGTTTCGAGTAGTTTGAGGACACTGGTCCCGTCGCCTTCAGCGCCGCGGCCGTTCGAGCATCAGCCATCCACCGAGTCTCATCGATGACAGGCTCGCCCGGAGCGTCCCTTGCCGCGGCTTCAATCGTTTCGGGAACCGAGATCCGGATTCATGTCACAAAGTGGCGTTCTTCAATGGGTGCGTCGGAAATCCTCCGAGGGCGGCCTCGATCGTTCGAGGGCCGCGCTCGCCACGTGTGCTGCACTGTTCTTTCTCTACGTCCCCACGAATCTTCTCAGTTCCATCGACCATTCCGGGATCCTCAAGCGTGCCGTCTGGTGTGCATTGCTGGCTGCGGCGATTGTGATGACCGTCTTCGACCGTCGATTCCAGCGATTTCTGCATCGATCGAAGGTGGGTCTCCTCCTCGGTGCATCGGTCCTGTACTTCGGTGTCCACGCACTTCTCATGCCACCCGCATTCGGTCCGATGCCTCCGATTGCGTTGATCGTGCTGCTTCCGGTCATGACGGTCCTCGGGATCGGGTCGTCGTTTTCGAAGGGGGCCGTCGCGTGGGTGCTTTTCGCGATGTCGGGGAGCATCGTCGCCATCGGTCTGTTCACGATGTCGACAACCGGATTGCTGACCGATCCCGGCTCCGGCTTCATCCTGTACTTCCCCGGATTCTGGCCGAGTGATGTCCGTTGGTATCAGACAGTCGCCCTCTTCTGCGGGATGTATTCATTGCTGGCGGTCTTCTTCGTCATGCCGCGGATGACCTCGCGCTCGCTGATGGCCCTGTTCGTCCTCTCCGCAGGATTCGCGGCGATGTTCATCGGGGAGCTTGGTGCACGAACCGCCTTGATTTCCACGACCCTCGCATTCGTGGCACTGGCCGTCCTGAAGTGCCTGCGTGGAAGGCGCGGCGGTTCGTCGGGATCGGACGTCGGTGTGTCGAATGCAATCTGGTGTCTTGCATCTCTCACGGTCATTTCCGCACTGTGGGTCCCTTCCGTTCTCGGCTTTTCGATGGCTTCGGGCGAGGGCACTCTGATTCAGCGGAGATCCAGCTTGACCTACGAGGGTTATGCATCGCTGTTGGAGAGCAAGGATCCCGAGCAGGATTCGGATCGCATCCTGAGCCAGGCACCGCGTCTCGCGATCCTGACGGCTGCGACGGATCACTTCCGATCGAAGGAATGGAACCTGATGTTCGGGAGCGGCGCGGAGTCGTTCCAGGCTGCGGGAATCGGTCGTGGTTGGCATCCGCATTGCATCCCGCTAGAGTTGCTTCTGGAGTACGGAATCGTCGGTCTGTGCATGGTGCTTTCGCTCCTTGCCGCCCTTGCACGGGGGGTGGTGCGACAGATTCATTCACCCGGCCGGGATGATCTGCGCAACGGCGATGCGGTGCTGGGGGTCGTCGTCATGTTCTCGGTGGCGAGCCTCTTCACCGGCTCCGTGGGAACCTCGATGGCGACGCTGGTGTTTCTATACGGACTGGTCGGATCGTCCGATGTCGACCCGACCTCCTCCGAGCACGACGAGGAAGCGGCTCGCGGTGCCGGAGAAGAGGAGAGCTCGGCATGCGTCGCTTGAAGATCGTGACGCTCTGGTATCCACCCGAACAGGCGGCGTTCGGGGTGATGATGCAGGAACTGGCTGCACATCTGAAGGACCGTGGATGGGACGTGGAGATCGTCACGTCGCTTCCCAGCCATCCCCGTGGAATCGTCTTCGAGGGTTGGAGTGGACGAATCGGACGCTCCGAGGAGGACGGCCTCCCAGTCCGTCGGTTGCGAACCATGATCTCCTGCCGACGTGGCGCACTGTCCAGAGGGATCGCCCAGCTCTCCTTCAGCGTCACTGCGATGAGGGATGTCCTGTTCGGGCGTCGAGCGGAGGTGGTTGTCGCTCCTCTTCAGCCGCTCTTTCTCGGTCCGTTGCTGGGACTGGCCTGTCGAGTCCGTCGATCGTCGCTGGTCTGGCTCGTGCAGGACATCCACCCGGATGCGTTGGTGGACCTCGGACTGCTTCGAGAGGGCCTTCTGGTTCGGATGCTTCGTTGGTGCGAGCGAGTCGGGTATCGAACCGGCGCCCGCATCATCTCCATATGCCCTGCGTTCGCGAGGCACGTGACCACCAGGCAGGGAGGCAGGACTGACGGGCGATCGGTCGTCATACGCAACTGGTGCCGTCCGAGCGTGCTTGCGGAGACCATGGAAAAATCCGCCTGTCGAGCGAAGCTGGATCTTCCTGCAGATGGCATCCTGCTCCTGTATGCGGGAACACTGAGCTACTCGAGCAACGCATCATTGCTCATTGATGTCGCTCGGCGTCTTCGAGATTCAGCTCCAGAGATTCGAGTGGTCGTCGTGGGCGAAGGACCGCTCAGAGGGGATTTCGACCGGGAGGTCCGGTTGGGCGGCGCTTCCAACCTGATCATCCGGGACTTCGTCCCTGCGGACATGCTTTCCTGCCTTCTCGGTGCTGCCGACATCGCTGCCGTCACCATGGATCCGACCTCGGCGAGAAACTCGCTGCCCAGCAAGTCGATCAGTTACCTGGGAGCGGGGATACCCGTGGTGGCGGACTGTCCGGAAGGTTCCCCTCTGCACGAGGAGCTGTCCGAGGCGGGGGCGGCCAGATTCGCCGCGCCGGCTGACCCCGATGCCTTCGCAGGATCCGTGGTCGAACTGGCGAAGTCTGAAGAGGACCGGCGTCGCCTTGGTGATTCGGGTCGCGACTTCGTGAAGCGTGAACTCGTGGCGGAAGTGGTCCTGCCGAAGTACGCGGAGATTCTCGAGGGAATCGCACGATGAAATCCGAGAAGACCCGGGGCGAGCTTCGGATCCGACCATTTCGATCCGATTCCGTGGAACAGGCCGTTGGGATCCATCTCGCCGCGTTTCCGGGATTCTTCCTTGCAAGGCTCGGCCCTCGAGTGCTGCGAATCCTCTATCGGGAGTTTGCAGAACGTCCCGAGGACGTGGTTGCGATCGAGGCTCGCCTGAACGACAAGGTGGTGGGGGTCGCGGTCGGGCCGTGCAGGCCGGGCGAATTCTTCGAGACCTTCGTACGCAGGCGACGAATGTCACTGGCCATGGCGTCGATCCTGTTCATGCTTCGGACTCCCGCCTCCATCCCGCGGATTCTGCGTGCCATCAGGTACCGCGGCGAAGTGAAATCCGGTCGGGGGGCCCTGCTTTCATCCATCGCCGTTGATCCTGAAATGCAAGGCACGGGTGTCGGCCGGGCCCTGCTCGAGGCGTGGTGTCGAGGCGTGCGGGAAAGAGGGATCGAAGCCGCGTATCTCACGACCGATCGTCATGAAAACGAGGCGACGGTGATCTTCTACCGCAGACTTGGGTGGGAACCCGGAGGAACCTTCGTCACCCGTGAGGGGCGGGACATGCTCACGATGACGTGGGATGCAGCCTCGAACATCGCGCCGGAGTGATGCCTGCGTGCCTGATGATTGTGGGCTGCCGTTCGCCTTCCGCGATCCGAGGTCGTGCTCGATCCCGGCGGTGTCACACATCCTGCTGAGCGGAGCGGAATGACGACCGGCCGGACCGGCCCAAGGATGACCGGGTGAGGATCATTGATCTCGCGGATCGAGTCCCCAACGGCTGGTCCTCTTCGTGCTCTGCCCTTGCCTGACCCGGGGGGCTCGAGGTTGAATCCGGGCGAGTCTCCGGACCGAAATCCACACCTCCTGGTCCTGAATCGGATCGCCCGGACCGTCATGGGTCCCGGGCCCCGAAGAAGGCCTCCCTGGGCCGTTCCGTGGGAATCAGCGGCTCTTTCCGCCCTGCCAGGCCCCCGGCTCCCGGTTGAAGATCGCGAGCCGAACCGCCTCTCCTTCGGTGGTTCTTCGTCCCCGACCGGAAGAAGTGGTGCAACACACGGGGAGTTGTTACGTTCTTTCACATCGGACCTCGATCCGATTTCACAGGTGAACCACGTGAGTCAGGGGCTGCATGACGATGCAAGTCCCGCAAACAAAGAGGCTTAGAGCGATGAGTATCCTTCGGTCCCTCCGGCTGGCCGCCATGGCCGCCGGCGTTGCAGCAGTCTTCGCAGGCGATGTGGTGGTGGACACCCTCGCCGATTCCAACCTGCTCTCCAACACCGCGGAGGCTCAGGGTCGAGGTGGTCGAGGTGGCGGATGGGGTGGCGGCATGAGCGGCATGCGGGAGATCCGCGAGCTGCTCGAGCCCGATTTCAGCCGCCGGGACATGCCGCTCTTCGTCGAGCAGCTCAACCTCGACGACGGCCAGCGGGCCATCGTCGAAGCCCTCCTCGACGACTACGAGGACAGCTTCGGCACCGGCAGCGAGATGGTCCAGGGCGATCTGACCGATCTCGGCCGATCGATGATGCAGTCCTTCATGGGCGGCGGTGCGATGGCCGACATGCGGGAGCGCATGGGCGAACGCATGCGTGACATCCGGGCCGAACTGGAGGAGATGGAGGCCAACGGCGAGGAGCTGACCGGCGAGGAACGTCGTGACTACTTCCGCGAGCGGATGCAGGAGACCTCCCAGGACATGATGCAGGACGCGATGGACACCGGAGCCTTCGACGAGGCCCGGGGCGTCATGACCGAGATGCTCGACATCCTCGAGGAGTGGGTCGCCGAGCGGACACGGCTTCACGACACCTTCGTCGCGGACGTCGAGATCCAGCTCGACGACGACCAGATGGTCCTCTGGCCCGCGTTCGATCGTTTCCTCACCCGTGAGAAGTCGCTTCCCCGCGGCCGCCTCAGCGGGGAGGACGTGAACCTCTTCCTGATGATCGACGACAGCGAGCTGAGCGACGCGACCTTCGACGCCCTCGCGGAGATGCTGGACGAGTACGAGCTCGCCCTGCACCAGGCGATCGTCACCCGCGACGACTACCTGCTTCAGAGTGCTCCGAAGCTCTTCAAGGCGATGCGCGACGGCGACGTCGATGATGCCGAGCGGGTTCTGAAGCAGCAGGTCCGCTTCCGCGAGGCGGTCCGCGACACCAACGACCGGTATCGCGAGATCTTCGTGGAGACCATCGCCGATCCCGAGGAGAAGGCCCGTCTCAACGGGGCCATCCTCGAGGAGGCCTACGAGCGGATCTACCGACCGACCTGGGCCCACCGCGCCTTCGAAGCGGCGCTCGAGATGGACGATCTCGGCGAGGACACCGCCAGCGCCGTGATGGCTCTGCAGGCGACCTTCCTGGCCGAGATGGCCAACCGCAACCGCACCCTGATGATCGAGCTTCGCAAGTCCGAAGGGGACGAGCAGATCGAGCAGGGCACCCGCATGGTCTCGATCATGAGCGGCGACTTCTCCGGCGGCATGCCCTGGGGTGGCGGCCGTGGCGGTCGTGGCGGTCGGGGTGGTGACGAGGACGATCGCTACCGGGACGGCATGCGTGAGCGTGGCGAGTCCGAAGAGCGTTACGTCGAGCAGCTCATGGCGATGCTGACCCCCGAACAGCAGGAAGCGCTGCCCGAGCGACGCGGTCGCGGCGGTGAGCGTGGCGGCTGGGGTGGCGGCGACAACGACGAGCGACGCCAGGAGATGATCCGGCGGTTCGACACCGACGGCGACGGCGAGCTCAACGAGGACGAGCGTCGCCAGATGTTCGAGTCCTTCCGCAACGGCGGTGGCCGAGGCGGCGAGGAGGGCCGAGGCGGCCGAGGCGGCCGTGGCGGTGGTGAAGCCGGTGGTCGTGGAGGTCGTGGTGGCGAAGGCGGCGGCCGAGGTGGTCGCGGCGGCCAGGGCGGTCGTGGCGGCCGCGGCGAGGTCTGACCCCGACCCTTCCCGAATCCGATACCGAACCCGACGGCTCCCAGCGATGGGAGCCGTCGTTCATTCGTAGGATGTCCAGCATGTCCACTTCAGATCCGAGACTCGACCCCATGGCCGGTGGGGATTCAGATCCACGGTCCGCCCGCATCGATGCGATCCTGCGTTCGGTGATCGACGATCCCCGCACGCATCGGACCTCCGCGACCCCGACCCCCGATGCATCGATGGTCGCGAGCCTGGTCGACCGCTTCCTCTGGCTGGCCTTCCCGGGGTTCTTCGGTCCGAGGATCGACGCCGCGGATTCCCCCGCCGGCCTTCGACGCCTCATCGCCGCCCTGGTCGAGGACATCACCGGGCGTCTCCACCCGCAGCTGGTGACCGCCTTCGCCTACGAGGCGATCGATGGAGGCGGCTGCTCTCCGTCGGAGGCTCGACGTCGCACCGATGCGACCATCGAGCGGCTGGTGGATGCCGTCCCCGGGATCCGACGACTGCTGGCGTCCGATGCCGAGGCGGGCTTCGCCGGTGATCCGGCGGTGGTCCACCCCGACGAGGCGATCCTCTGTCACCCGGGGCTCCGGGCGCTGGTCGTCCATCGATTCGCCCACGAGCTCCATGCGGCCGGCGTTCCGTTGCTGCCGCGCATGCTCTCTGAGATCTCTCACGCTCACACCGGGATCGATCTTCACCCGGGAGCCACCATCGGCGGGTCCTGCTTCATCGATCACGGCACGGGGGTCGTGGTGGGGGAGACGACGGTGATCGGCGAGCGATGCACCCTCTATCAGGGTGTGACCCTCGGGGCGAAGCGATTCGAGCGGAAGGAGGACGGGGAGATTCGAAGGGGATATCGACGTCATCCCACCCTGGAGGACGAGGTCACGGTCTACGCCGGGGCGACCATCCTCGGAGGGGACACCGTGGTCGGCCGCGGATCCGTGGTCAACGGCGGGGTCTTCCTCGTCCAGTCCGTTCCCCCGGATTCCATCGTTTCCGGGCCCAGGCTCGACATCCAGCTCCGCTCACGTTGATCCGTGGCCGGATTCCGGCCTCTTCGGGGAGTATTTGGGATGGCTGTGGTCGGCCACGTACAATGATGAACTTGCCGCCGTCCGACCGATACCTGGAGCCCAGATGACCGCTTATGACCCATTCGGAGCCCGAGCCACCCTGGACACTCCCGAGGGGGAGCGTGTCTGGTACCGCCTCGACGCGCTGTCGGAGCTGGGTGACGTGGCGACCCTCCCGATGTCCATCAAGGTCCTGCTCGAGAGCTGCCTTCGAAACTGCGACGGGCGGGTGGTCACCGAGGACCATGTCCGAGCCCTCGCCACTTACGAACCCACGAAGGTGGGGGAGACCGAGATCGCCTTCACGCCGGGTCGAGTGGTCCTGCAGGACTTCACCGGCGTCCCCTGCGTGGTGGATCTCGCGGCGATGCGGGATGCGATGCGGGATCTCGGCGGGGATCCTCAGAAGGTCAACCCGCTGGTGCCCTGCGATCTGGTGATCGATCACTCGGTCCAGGTCGATGCGTTCAACTCCGGGATCGCACTCACCCTCAATGCGGAGAAGGAGTTCGAGCGCAACAAGGAACGTTACGAGTTCCTGAAGTGGGGGCAGCAGGCCTTCGACAACTTCCGGGTCGTCCCGCCCGCGACCGGCATCGTGCACCAGGTGAATCTCGAATACCTCGCGAAGGTCGTCTGGGAACGCGAGGGCGTGCTCTTCCCCGATTCGCTGGTCGGGACGGACAGTCACACCACGATGATCAACGGTCTCGGGGTGCTGGGCTGGGGCGTGGGCGGCATCGAGGCGGAGGCCGTCATGCTCGGCCAGCCGATCTACATGCTGATCCCCGAGGTCGTGGGCATGCGACTGGTCGGTTCCCTGCCCGAGGGAACGACGGCGACCGATCTGGTCCTCCGAATCACCGAGGTGCTCCGCAACCACGGAGTGGTCGGCAAGTTCGTCGAGTTCTTCGGATCGGGTCTCGAGGACATGCCCCTGGCGACCCGGGCGACGATCGCCAACATGGCCCCTGAATACGGGGCCACCTGCGGCTTCTTCCCGATCGATCAGCGGACCCTCGACTACATGGAGCTCTCCGGTCGTGACGAGGGACTGATCGGCACGGTCGAGGCCTATGCCCGGGCTCAGGGGTTCTGGCGCAACGACGAGGTCGAGGCGCGTTTCACGGACGTCCTCGAGCTCGACATGTCGGACATCCGACCGGCGCTCGCCGGTCCCAAGCGTCCTCAGGACCGGATCACCCTGACCGACATGCAGTCGAGCTGGCATCGAACGCTCGAGGACACCTTCGGACGCAGCGGGGCGGACGGGATCTCCCGGGTCGATCGCTGGTCGGGCGAGGGTGGGGCCGGGAAGGATGCTGGAGCGGCGGTCGCGGTCAGCGATCCACCGGCGACCGCGGTCGAACTCGATGGTGATCTCTTCGAGCTGCGGGACGGCGACGTGGTCGTCGCCGCCATCACCTCCTGCACCAACACCAGCAATCCGAGCGTGATGGTCGGAGCGGGACTGCTGGCGCGAAACGCCCGGGCCCGCGGGCTCCAGCGCCAGCCCTGGGTCAAGACCTCCCTCGCTCCGGGGTCCAAGGTGGTGACCGACTATCTGGAACGGGCGGAGCTGCTCGACGATCTCGAGGCGTGCGGCTTCTACCTCGTGGGTTACGGATGCACGACCTGCATCGGCAACTCCGGACCGCTTCCGGATGTGATCTCGGAGTCCATCCGAGGCAACGATCTCGTGGTCACCAGCGTTCTGAGCGGGAATCGGAACTTCGAAGGTCGCATCCACGGCGACATCAAGGCGAACTTCCTCGCCTCGCCGCCCCTCGTCGTCGCCTACGCCCTCGCGGGCACGGTGGATGTCGATTTCGCGGTCGATCCGATCGGCGTCGGCTCCGACGGCGAGTCGGTGTTCCTGCGAGACATCTGGCCCTCGACCTCCGAAGTGGAGGAGACCGTGGCCCGGGCCCTTGGACGCGATCAGTTCATCTCCCAGTATGCCGACGTCTTCGCGGGAAGCGAGGAGTGGCAGGCGATCGACTCGGTGGCCGGCGACATGTACAGCTGGGATGCCGCCTCGACCTACGTGCAGGATCCTCCGTTCTTCAGCGGCATGTCCCTCGAGGTCGAGCCCATCCGGCCGATCGAGGGAGCCCGCTGTCTCGCCCTCCTCGGCGATTCGGTGACCACCGATCACATCTCGCCGGCGGGAGCCATCAAGAGCGACTCTCCGGCGGGTCAGTACCTGATCGAACACGGCGTGCCGGTCTCGCTGTTCAACAGCTTCGGATCCCGGCGAGGCAACGACCGGGTGATGACCCGCGGCACCTTCGCGAACATCCGCATCCGAAATCTGCTCGCGCCGGGCACCGAGGGCGGCTACACCACCGACTTCCTCGATGGTCAGGTCAAGTTCATCTACGACGCGGCGATGCACTACCGGGAGGCCGGCGTGCCCCTGGTGGTGCTCGGCGGCAGCGACTACGGCATGGGTTCCAGCCGTGACTGGGCGGCGAAGGGGACCAACCTGCTCGGGGTCAAGACGGTGATCGCGAGCAGTTTCGAGCGAATCCACCGCTCGAACCTCGTCTTCATGGGCGTGCTTCCGCTTCAGTTCCGGGACGGCGAGCATGCGGCCGCCCTCGGTCTCGACGGCACGGAGACCTTCGACGTCAAGGTTCCGGAGGATCTGCAGCCCCGGCAGGAGGTGGAGGTCACGGCCCGGGCGACCGACGGCACCGAGCGGACGTTCTTCGCCCTCGCCCGGGTCGACACCCCGGTCGAGGTCGATTACTACCGCAACGGGGGCATCCTCCACACCGTGCTCAGGAAGATGGCATCGGGGATCTGAACGGGGCGACCCTCGACGACCTTCATTTCGACTTCGAACGCAGACCGGCCCGCTTCCCGAGCGGGCCGTTCTGCGTTTCAGGCGATGTCCGGTTCGGAACCGGGTTTCGAGGTGATTCCTACCGAACTTCCTCCCGGGATCGAGGATCCGGTTCGGCGAACGTCATGATGAGCGAGGGCCCGGAGATGATGTTCGATGCGTTCGATCGACCTGACCCGGGGATGTGGTGTGCATGTGCACCAGGTCATGGACGTGCTTCTGGGCATGTCCGCGCCGAGCCGACGTGATGTCGATGCGGCTCTGGCCGAGGCGTTCGAGTCCTCGGACACCTCCGGATGGTGTCCGAGGATCCGCGGTCCCGGAGGAGCATCCTGCAGGCCGATCGACATCGAGACCCTCACCTCGATCGGCCGGTATGAAGGCGAGTTGGCGGCGATGGTCGTGACCGCGAAGTATTCGGCGATGCCGGAGGTTCTCGATCGTCTCGGTCGACGTCTGGGCATCGAGATGCTTGCGAACGCGACCTGGCTCGAGAGGACGAACCGAAGGCCTGTGGTCGTGCCGACACCGATGCCGAGCTGGCGCCGACTGCATCGTGGCATCGACCATGCACGAATCATCGCCTGCAGCGTCGCGCGTGAAGTCGATGGAGTGGTGCGTGACTGGTTGTCATGTCGATGGCGCGCGCCTCAGGTCGTGTCCGACCGTGATGCGAGGCGGGCCATCGAAGCGTGCCTGTCGACCTCCTGGAGATGGCGGGCGGGACGACGTCTCGCCGGCCGAAGACGGATCGACGGGCGTCGTCCGGTCATCCTGATCGACGATGTGGTCACGACGGGATCCACGCTGTCAGCGTGCGCGGCGATCCTGCGGTCGCTTGGGATGGAGCGGATTCATGCCGGGGTGCTGCTGCGGCGGTGAGCCTGGGGAGAGGATGGGGATTTTTGGGGAATCCACGAACCCGGACCCTCCTGGCGACGTTTCAAAGGGCCGAGCCCGATTTCCGGGTTCGAGGCCCCCATGCGGCTCTGCAGCGGCGTTTTTTTTCGGACGCTGCTGAAGAGGGGCTCGAATCGGCCGATCCGACGGAGTGCCGTCACCCGGGAGCTTCAAAAAAGCTCGCCGGGTTGGCGGGATTCACTGGTTGGTCGGGTTGACAGCCTCTGGGGTTTCCGTAGGATGCCTCGTCTCGGCATTGCGAAAGGCAATGACGAGTGCGGCCGGTCTCGACCGGCCGTGACTTCTCTCTGACAAGTGAACGATTCGGACACGCCGCGAGGATGTCGCTGAAGCCGCTCCTGTTCACGCAGGGTCGGTGGAAGTATCCCAAACCTGGTTCAACCAGGTACAACGGACGGCCCACCACAGCCGGACCGTCCGTCGGACATCCTTCGTGATACCAGTTCATTTCCTAACAGGGGATCTGTGCGTGACTCGCTTGCGGGTCAGGTATGGATGTCCGTGAACTTTCCGGCAGGCTTGCCACCTGTCGGCATCGACTCGGTCCTTCATCCTCGGATGGGGAACCACCTGTGAGTCGGTGATGACCGGCCGCGTTTTCCGACGCGGTCAACCAGGCCAAACCTTCGAATGTAAGACCGGTCCTCGGACCGGCCATCGATACATCAATTGAAGAGTTTGATCCTGGCTCAGATTGAACGCTGGCGGCATGGCTAAAACATGCAAGTCGAGCGCGAACGTCCTTCGGGACTAGTAGAGCGGCGAAAGGGCGAGGAATACATTCCTACGTACCCCAAGGTCGAGGATAGCCCGAGGAAACTCGGGGTAATACTCGATGTGGTGCTTCGGCATCAAAGGCTTGCTGCCTTGGGAGCGGGGAATGCCCTATCAGGTTGTTGGTGAGGTAACGGCTCACCAAGCCGAAGACGGGTAGCGGGTGTGAGAGCACGACCCGCCGCATCGGGACTGAGACACTGCCCGGACTCCTACGGGAGGCTGCAGTAACGAATCTTCCGCAATGCACGAAAGTGTGACGGGGCAATGCCGCGTGTGGGATGAAGCCCTTCGGGGTGTAAACCACTGTCAGGGTTCAGGAAACAAATGACCAGACCCAAAGGAAGGGCCGGCTAACTCTGTGCCAGCAGCCGCGGTAATACAGAGGGCCCGAGCGTTAATCGGAATCACTGGGCTTAAAGCGTACGTAGGCGGACTTGTAGGCATCTTGTGAAATCCCTCGGCTCAACCGGGGAATTGCAGGGTGAACCACAAGTCTTGAGGCGAGTAGAGGCGGTCGGAACGATAGGTGGAGCGGTGAAATGCGTAGATATCTATCGGAACGCCAAAGGTGAAGACAGGCCGCTGGGCTCGTCCTGACGCTGAGGTACGAAAGCATGGGTAGCGAACGGGATTAGATACCCCGGTAGTCCATGCCGTAAACGATGCACACTAGGTCGGGGAGGTTGACGCCCTCCCGGCCGAAGCAAAAGTGTTTAGTGTGCCGCCTGGGGAGTACGGTCGCAAGGCTAAAACTCAAAGGAATTGACGGGGGCTCACACAAGCGGTGGAGCATGTGGCTTAATTCGAAGCAACGCGAAG
>PAQL01000033.1 GCA_002709295.1 Phycisphaerae bacterium
AAGGCGGTGCGAGACGGCATCAACGAGGGCGGGATCCGCACCCGCTCGCTCGCCCTTGGCGAGGGCGTCGCCGGCCAAGCCGCCCAGCTCGGTCTCCCACTGCGACTCAACCACCGCTCCAAGATCGAGCAGTTCAGCACCAACCCCGTGCACTGCATCATGGCCGTGCCGCTCATCTACGGCGGTCGACTCCTCGGCGTCATCAACCTCACCAACAAGGTCGATGCCGACGGCAATGAAGATCCCGTCGGGCGCTACACCGAGCAGGACGAGCAGCTGGCCAAGGGCCTCGCCGACCAGGCGGCCCAGAACCTCCACAAGGCGAGGCTCTACGACGCCTCCATCACCGACCGCCTCACCGGTCTCAAGAACAACCGACACTTCCAGGAGCAGCTCGACAAGCAGCTGGCCCAGACCGGCCGCGACTCCAAGGGCCTGTGCCTCGCCATCATCGACATCGACCTCTTCAAGCGCTTCAACGACACCTGGGGCCACAAGGCCGGCGACTATGTGCTGATGCGTGCCGCCCGGATCCTCGAGGAGTCCTGCCGCACCACCGGCCAGGACCTCGCCTTCCGCTACGGCGGCGAAGAGTTCTGTGTGCTGCTGTCGGACACCGACCTGGAGACGGCCCACACCCAGCTGGAAGCCTTCCGGGCAGCCATGGAGGACGCCGAGCATGTCTGGCAGAACCGCTCGCTGCGGGTGACCTGCTCGGTGGGGATCTGTCACTACCCAGAGGGCGCCACCAACGCGCACGACCTCTTCGAGCGGGCCGACGCCGCCTTGTATGCGGCCAAGCAAGCCGGTCGGAACCGGGTGGCCGTGTCGCAGGTCACCGCCGAGCTCGACCCGGTGCAGGTCGTCAAGCCAGCCGGCGAGCCGTCCGCCACCCCCACCCCAGTGCCCGATCCCATCCAGGTGGGCCCCCCCCGCGCCTTCCTCCCCGAGAGCATCGGAGCCAACACGGACTCGGCACTGCCCATCGATGCCTTCAGCGCCGAAGACCTCGACCCAGACGAGTTCCCCCGCAACGATCTTCTACCGGGCGACGATGACGACCCGCTGTCGGCCATGATGGCCTGACAGCAAGCGTGTGGCTGGTGCTCGGCTACTTCCCGCCGAGCCGTGCCTGAATCGGCTGCGGAAGGGTGGACAGGTCGAGCGTCTGGAGGAGCTCCGGGCGCGCCTTGACCACGTCGGCCGCCGCGATGCCCACCCGCGGGTCGGCATCGGACAGGGTCTTCACGATGGTCTGCTGGGCGGCGGCGTCGAGCTGTTGGGACTGCAGACAGCGGGCGCCACCCGAGCGAATCTTGGCGTGCACGTCAGAAGCGGAGAGCAAGTCGCCACAGAAGCGCGCGTTGTCGGCCGAGGGGTACAGGGCGAGCAGATCCGCTGCCCGCTCCGCTTCGACAAGGCTCTGAGAGTGACTGGCGATCCAGCGAAGGGCCGCGGCGGCATCGCCGTGGGTGTCGAGGGCCGCCTGCGTGGGGAGGTCGTCGGTGTGACGGGCCCCAAGCAGCGGCCGGATGCCGGCCACCGACGCCGGCGCCTCGGGCACCGCCTCCACCGCGGCGCTCGCCGGCGCCTCGGGCCTGGACGGCAAGGCGTCGATCTTGGTGGCAGTGGTGTCGGCCGCGAGGGCGGCGGACAGGATCATGGCGACGAGCATGGGGCCTCCTGGAGCGGGTGCCGGTGGCGCTGTGACGGCTCTGGGCAGCTTGGATTCAACGACATCAGCGAGCAGCTTCTCAAAAGCTCAGCGGGATGAGACTCAGCGGGATGCGACTCGGCGAGAGACGACACTGCGCGACAGGACGTCGGCCTGCTGCGGGGAGACCTCGTCTTGGGTGAAGTTGCCGGTGATCCAGAACATGAAGTTGCGCCCGTCGTGGTCGGCGCACTCCTCGGCGGAGAAGTACCAGTCGCCGTCTCGGTCGGCGCTCTCGGGACAGGCTGCGGTGTCGTCGAGGGGCTCGGTGCGCGAGCCGTCGGACTCGGTGGTGTGGAACAAGCCCACCTGATGGCCGATCTCATGGGCCATCGTCTCGCCCATGGTGGAGACGTCGAGGGAGCCGTCGCGCATCCGGTGACCATCGAGGGCGACGATCGTGCCTGCGCCATCCACTCCCTGGAGACCAAGCGGGCCCGGAATGCCCCCGGCCTCCCCCAGAGTTCCAGGCTCATCGGCGTAGTCATCCACAATGAACAGGTTGACCGCCTGGGGGTTCCCACCGGACAGCTCGGTGGCTCGCAGCTCGTTGGAGTCGTCGTAGTAGAGGTAGGAGCTGCCGCCGACCTCAAAGATCTCGACGTTGCCCACCGAGGGACCACCGCCGCCGCTCCACACCTGGTCCATGCGGGCAACCGTGGCGTCGAGCTCATCCTGGTACAGGGCGGCGCCCCCCACAATGATGATGTTGACGTCGATCACTCCGGTGCCCACGTCGCCGCGCTGGGTGACCACGTGCATGGTGGCGGACTTTCCGTCCTGGTTCATCGCCAGTGCCGAGGGCTGCACGAACAAGCAGCCGCCTCCGTCGGGCATGGTGCTGGGGTCGATGGGCAGCGTCACCGTGCCGCCGAGCGCTCCCCAGTGCCAGTAGGGCGCCGACCACCAAGCTCCCTCGGTCTCATCCTGCCGAGATGCGTCGATGAAGACCGCATCGTCGAGGCCCCAGAAGGCGAAGCCGACGTCTTTTCCCGGCAGGTCGACCGTGGCCGACACCCCGCTGATGTCTGCGGGAAGCTCAAAGGTGAAGACCGGCCCCGAGATGAGCAAAGTGGCCGGATCGTAGGCCATGTCAAAGTCGAAGGAGTCGACCGCAAACTCACCCGCCACGCCGAGGGTGGCGCTCCCCTCATCACAGGTGGGGACAGTGCGCGAACCACCGCCGCCAAGCTTGTTGCCGCCATCCGGTTCACAGGCCGGCAGCAAGAGCAGCATGGACAGCTTGAAGAGCGAAGGGGACGAGGTCATGGGCAATACTCCTCAGCGGTGAGGAGCGTACCCCGTCCACTGTCCATGGACCATATTCGCTCTTCCAGAACAACCGCCATACGGACACAATGACACTTTTTGGGCCCAGTTGTCCTGACCGTCGCTCGTCATGGTCGGCTGCCTTCCGGTAGTCTGCCGCCTCTGAAGACACCCGAAGCCCAACTCCATCCAGGGACCCTGCCATGGCGATGTTCCAGCCCGCGCCGTCTACCCCTGCTGAGGTCGAGGCCTCGCGCCCGCTCGAGCTCGGTCCTGAACAGGTTCTCGAGATGGACGAGGCCACCTGGTATGCCCAGGTCTACCGCGGCGACGACGTCCCCCAGCTCACGGTGCGCGCAAGTACCTGCCCAGCGGCACCGCCCTGGGCCTCGGCCTCATCCTGCCCTTCCAGTACCCCCTGTCCATGTTCATCGGCGCGGTGATTGCCTGGGTGCTCACCGCGAAGAAGCCTCAGCTGGCCAAGGACGCCATCGTTCCCGTCAGCTCGGGAATCATCGCGGGTGTGAGCATCATGGGCGTGGTGATGGCCTTCATCAACAATATGCTGCTGGCCTGAATTCTCTGCGCAAGGACCACGGCACGGGTCCGATGGCTGGGCAGACCCCTCCTACTGGTGGGAGGTTTCAGTCCAGGGGAAGGTCGTGTATCAGCGTGTTCTTGTCGCATTGTGTCTGTCCGCTTGCGGTCTGCCCACCGTCGACCCCTCGATGGACACCGCAGATCTGACGGCAGACGCGGGACTGCCCGTCGTGGCCCTTGAGGTCGGCGTCGACAGCGACAGCAACGACACCGGCAGTCCCACCGAGCTCACGGGCTTCCCCCGTCCGCGCCTGCCCTCCGTGGAGCTGTGCAACGGCATCGACGATGACGGCGATGGCGAGGTCGACGAGGGCGTCCAGGTCGACATGTACGTCGACGCCGACGGAGACGGCTGGGGAGATGCCGAGCGACCGGTGCGCGGGTGCCACAACGACCCGGCCCTCGCCACACAGCCCGGCGACTGCAACGACCTCAATGCATGGGTCCATCCAGACGTTGACAGCGACGACTGTGATGGGGAAGACAGCGACTGTGACGGCGAATTCGACGAAGACAGCAAGCCAGGCTGGTCGCTCCTGACCATCGACGCCAAGCACGACACCGTCTACACCATCGACCCCGGCAGCGCGGCCACCGAGCCGGTCTGCACCCTCGACATCGACGGCCGCATCAACTCCCTGGATGTCAGCGAGAAGGGACTGGCCATCGCCCACAACTTCGACGGAGACGACAGCCTCGCCATCCTCGATCCATGTGCTGGCACCATGATCCCCCTGGGACCCCACGGCTCCAACGGCATCGGTGGCATCGCCTTCGGTCCCGACGACCGCCTCTTCGGAATCGGCAGCAAGGACCAGCTCATCGAGCTGGACCCCACCACGGGGACCGCCCGGGTGGTCGGCGAGCTCGGCATCGACATCGGCAACAGCGGCCTGGCCTGGGACTGCACCACCAGCACCATGTACGGGGCAGATGCCCTCAACGACACCATCTTCGAGATCGATCTGGAGACCGGCGCGGCCATGGAGGTGCAGTCAGTCGACGTGCCCTTCGAGAACGTGGGGCTGGAGTATGACCGACACACCGGCTTGCTCTATGCCTCCACCCAGACCCGGCTGTACACCATCGACCCTGTGACGGGACACAGCGACTTCGTGGGTCACCTCGACGCCGGCAATGTCGACGATCTGGCGTGGTATCCCACCTGTCCATGACCCTCCGAGACACACCCACAGCGTAAGCTGGAGCCCTGCCGAGGACTCCATGCGCCCCTACGCTCTCTTGTTCTGCCTCGTCGGCTGCAGCAGCGGCCAGCTCAAGACCGCCCAAGACACCGCCACCACCAGTCCGCCGGTCGACAGCTCTGGGCCCGAAGACCTCGATGGCGACAACGACGGCGTCGAGCGCCCCGAAGACTGCGATGACGCCGATGCGACGGTCTTTCCCGGTGCCGAGGAGACCTGCAACGAGCGCGACGACGACTGCGATGGAGAGATCGACGAAGACGTACAGCTGGCCTTCTACATCGACGATGACGGCGACGGTCACGGCGACCCCACCCGCACCACCTGGGCCTGCACCCTCCCGGAGGGCGCCTCCGAGCTGGCCGACGACTGCGACGACACCAACGCCGCGATCTCACCCAGCGCAGTCGAGCTGTGCAACCTCGAAGACGATGACTGCGACGGCATCATCGACGAATATGTCACGGTCGAACGCTATGTGGATTCCGACGGCGACGGCTGGGGAGACACCGACCAGCCGGCCACCGTCTGTCCCGACGCCTCCGGCTATGCCGATGCCGACGGCGACTGCGACGACGACAACCCTGGGGTCCACCCCGGCATGCCTACGGACCAGTGCGACGGCGAGGACACCGACTGCGACGGTGACATCGACGAAGACAGCAAGGCGGGCTGGTCGCTGCTCAGCGTCGACACCAGCGACCGCAAGGTCTACGACATCGACCCCGCCACCGCAGGCCTGTCCTCCGTGGTGAGCCTGAGCACCTCCAAGGGCATCAACTCGATGGACGTGAGTGAAAACGGTATCTCCGTGATCCACTCGTACACCGCGCCCGCCTCCATCGAGATCTTCGACGCCTGCACCGGCACCCTCACCAACATCGGCGCCCACGGCACCTCCGGAATCGGCGGCATCGGCTTCGGCCCCAGCGGACGCCTCTTCGGCATCGGCAGCAACGACACCCTGTGGGAGTTCGACCTGTCCACAGGTGCGGCCACCGCTGTCGGGCCCCTCGGCATCGACATCGGCAACAGCGGCCTCGCCTGGGACTGCACCACGAGCACCATGTACGGCGCCGATGGAACGGGCGACCGCATCTTCGAGGTCGACCTGGCCACCGGTGCGGCCACCAACATCCGCTCCACCAGCGTGCCCTTCGCCAGCGTCGGCCTGGAATACGACCAGCGCTCGGGCCTGTTGTACGCCGCCACAGGAACCAAGCTGTACACCATCGAGCCGTCCACCGGGGCCAGCACCTTCGTCGGCAACCTGGCCGCCGGCAACATCGACGACCTCGCCTGGCACCCGACCTGTCCCTGAAGCCAGGGCTGTGGCGGTCAGGGCTGTGGCGGTCAGGGCTGTGTCGGCTCGAGCAGGTCCGTGAGGGACACACCGCGCGGCACCTCCGGCAGCTCCCGGCCCATCACCGCTGCGGCGACCGTCGGAAAGAGCGCCTGAAGCGGCATGGCTTCGGCCTCTGACTCGGGCGCCAGTCCATCCACAAAGCCCGCCTCCCGGAAGGGCTCCAGCCAGCGCGGGTCGGTGGCGAGCACATGCACCGGCACGTCGTAGGCACCCGTGGGGGGCAGGATGGGTGGCTGGTGGTCGCCATAGATCACGACCAGGCGCCCCCGCGGCGTGTCGGGCAGCAGCGCCATGGCGCCCAGGGTGGCCCGCAGGCTGTAGTCGACCACATTCATGTAGGCGCGACGCTTCTCGGGGAACAGCCGCGCCGGCAGCTTGAAGCGCTTGCCCGTCTTTGGGGCATACCGGCGGGCCTGCACCTTGAGGGCCCTCTTGGCACTCTCCGGCTCGTCGGCTTCCGGCTCCTCGTCTTCCCCGAGCGCTGCCTGAACCGCCGGACCGACGTCCTGCCAGCGGTCCACCAGCGGCGGCGGCGTGTCCCACGGTGCGTGGGCAGACACCCCGTGGAAGAACAGGAAGCGCGGCCCCTCGAGCTCGGGCAGCACGGCGGTGTGCAGGTGTCCGAGGCTGAATTGGTCGGGGATCTCACCCCAGCCCACCGCCGGCCCATCGTAGGGGATGTCGGCGGCGAAGACGGTGTGCTGCCAGTCGAAGTCGTTGCGAAGCTCGATGCCAAGGCGCGCGCGGTCTTTTGGTCGACACACCACCGTCTGGTAGCCGCCGTGCTCCTTGAGCCAGCCCGGCAGGTGGGTGAGCGCATCGACCTTGGGCTGGATGTGGGCCCACGAGCTCTGGTGTCGAATGGAGATCCCCAGCATCACGGAGGCATCCGAGATCCAGCTGCGCCCCCCGCTGACCGGTGCCGTGGCCCAGCCACTGGCCACATGCCAGCCCTCCGACGCCAGCTCCGCCCCCAGCTCCTGGGTCAAGGGATGCCAGCTGGCGCGCAGAACAGGCTCATCGTCGAGCACACGGCCGTAGCTCTCCACCACATAGAGCCCGATGTCGGGACGGGCAGCGGGCGGCTCCATCGCCATCAAGGGGGCGTAGTGGTCGACCGCCACCGAGGCCTGCGTGAGTCGCCAGGTGCGCCAGCTGTCCACCGCATTGGCGACCAGAGCGGGCGTGACCCAGCGGGCGCCCAGCTCGCCCGGCATCAGGCTGAGCGCCAGACAGACCACCACCAGCACACTCGACAGCCGCAGGCTTCGCGCATGGACCAGCACCGCGCGCAGGCGCCAGCTGGCCAGGGCACACAGGCCGGCGATGAGCAGCACCAGGCCCACCAGAGCCGCCGCGAGGCGCGCCGGGCCCCACAGGTCGAGCAGCAACACCCACAGGTGTCGCGTCAGAAAGGCGAGGTCATAGATCTGCGGGTCGGCTCCGGTGAGCAGCTGACCCGCGAGGCGCACGCTCTCCAGGACAAACAGCAGGGTCCACGTGCAGCCAACCGCCACACTGGCCCGGGGCCTCTGCCCCGCCCAGGCGCCAAGCGCGATCACCACACACCACTCCCCCGACAGGCACAGCACATCGGGCCAGTCCCAGTGGTCGCCGCACGTGATGGGCAGGTGCAAGGCGAGCCCCCACGCCAGCCACCTCAGCTGCGTGTTGCCCGCGAGCGCACGAAGTCTGGCGAGTGCCTGCTTCACGCCCCGGCGACAGGCCCTCGGTAGGCAGCCCAGGCGACATCGCTCTCGTGCAGCTTGACCTCGATGAAGGCCAGTCCACCCGCGTGAGGGCCGAGCTCGCCCGCCTGAACCGCCTCGACCAGCCGCCCGTGCAGCCAGCCTGCCAGGTACTCGGTGGTGGTGTTCTCGCCCGCGAAGCACTCGAGCTCATCAAGGTTCTGGTATCGGAGGGGCTCCAGCACGGCCGCCAGGGCTTCGTGGGCGAGCCCGATGTCCACCACCAGACCGTCAGGGTCGAGGGCGGTGCGCCCGAAGGTGGCCGCCACCACATAGGTGGCCCCATGAAGCCTCTGCGCAGGGCCAAAGACCTCACCTCGGAAGCTGTGGGCAATCATGACGCGGTCGGTGACAGATACCGTGTACCCTGAAGACATAGCTGCTCTCTCCATTTCGGCGCTCCCAGGTAGCCGCTCGACAGGGCGCTGTCGCCCTCCTCATCCCGGATGCTTCATTGTCCCCCAACGACAGAAATTCTGGCCGCATGCGCATGGCTCCGGGAACCGGACGAGGACAGGTTCGGGTTCATCCACGGGCACCAGAGCCACCCCCCCAGACACTCAGCGACGCCCTGCAGGATGCGGTCGAGTCGGTGGTGGTGGGCGAGCTGATGCGACCGTCCCTCGTGGGAACGGCAAAGACCGCGGCACGACAGGTGCTGCTCCGGTACGGCATCGCCGATGCGCAGGTGCAAGCCAGCCTCGACCGCAGGCGCGGGGGCATCGCCCTCACCGTCGTGCTGCCAAAGAGCCCGACCCGTGTGCGCGAGGTGGTCCTGCGGGTGGGGGTTGGCGCGGGCTGAGCGGTGCAGCGAAGCGACGTTATTGTTCAGCATATCGAAACAAAACTCTATTTATCTGACTGCTGGACATACCAAAGTTTCCATGAAAACTGACTGGGGCCACCCCAAGGAGGTCCAATGACTCGCTCTTCGTCCAGCTCGCTCCTGCTTGCCACTGCCCTGCTCTTCTCCGCCTGCGTGTCGAAAGACGACGACAGCTCCGAGGCTGGCGAGACCGATGATGTCCTCGACGATGACAGCAACGGGGACAGCGACGAAGACAGCGACGAAGACAGCGATGAAGACAGCGACGAAGACGAAGAAGAGGACGAGGACGAGGACGAGGACGAGGACGAGGACGAAGACGAAGACGAAGACGAAGACGAAGACGAAGACGAAGACGAAGACGAAGACGAAGACGAAGACGAAGAAGAGGAGATCTCCGAGCTGGTCTTCAACAGCCCCGCCACACTGAGCACCGCCACCATCAGCTCAGAGCGTGTGTTCTTCGGCGACATCGACGCAGACGGCCACCTCGACATCCTGTC
This sequence comes from Phycisphaerae bacterium, assembly GCA_002709295.1. GTDB lineage: Bacteria > Planctomycetota > Phycisphaerae > Phycisphaerales > SM1A02. The sequence continues at coordinate 9,232 of PAQL01000033.1, forward strand.
CTCCGAGGGTGACCTCCAGATCTCGTGGCTCCGCAACGACGGCACCGGCGGCTTCAACTCCGAAGACACCACCGCCATCACGGACGCACTGGAAGACCTGTGCACATCGGGCGAGGCCGCCCTGGGCTTCGACTCGGAGAGCGACCGGAGCCTCTTCCAGGCGTCCGCCCTGCCCACCGCGGGCGGCGACCGCCTGCTGGCCGGGGTTCAGCTCCGCGACACCAGCAGCAGCACCTGGGGCGTGGCCTTCGGTGTGCTGGAGTCCGACGGCAGCGGCGGATGGACCGCCACTCTGCTCCAGAGCGACTCGAGCTGGGGCGGGGTGCTGGCGCTTGCGGACATCGATGGAAACGGTGTGGGCGAGGTTCTGGTCGACGCGGGCGGGAGGCTGACTCTGTACTGGGACGGCGAGCTGTCGGGGGAAGACGTCCTCGGCGAGGTCACCGACGCGAGCGTGTACCCCACCGCCTGGACCACCGCGGTCGACGGCAGCGAGCTTGGCTTCGTCCTGGGCTCCAACTGGGCCTTTGGCTTCACCGAGGCCTGGAGCTGGACCCCAAGCCAGGGCCTCGAGCGCATCGCCACCGACTTCTACATGAGCGAAGTCGCCACCGAGGTGCGTCCGGGCTTCGAGGCCAGCGAGTTCTGGCTGCACGACCGCCGCGTCGTCCTGGAATTCACACCGGGCAGTCCAGCTTCTCTCACCGCCAGCTCCCCCTCGCTGCTGAGCTCTGGTGGCAATCTGGCGTCGGGCAACTTCGACGGCTCGGGACGGATGAGCATCGTGACCGAGGGCACACAGGCCCTGCGGGTGGCCAGCGACGGCAGCCTGGAGACCCTGCCGCTGACCCTGTCGGGACTCTCCTACGACACCATCGCAGTCGACATCAACGGCGATGGTCTCGATGACCTGCTCAACGTCGGCTGGAGCAGCGGCATCGAGTGGATGGAGAACATCAGCGCGGCCACGCCCTGACCTGAGCGTGCCCACTCGCTCTCGCCGCGAGGTCGTCCGATGCGCCGCCTCCGTCGCCCATGCCGGTGTCCCCGCCGGACTTCGAGCGACATGCAGCGCAGGCGACCACGGACAGGCTGAGGGCGTAGAAGGTGTGTCGGAGCATGCGTGATCCTGGCCATCTTCGCGTCGATGTGGCCGTGCACCCTGACCTGCAGCCGGCCGCTGCGGCGCATTGCCGGGGCGCCACCTCCCGGGCCACACTGGGGCGCATGGCAGCTCAGATGCATGACGCTCGGAGCCCGCCCGGAGGTGAGATGCGAATGCTGGCGTGCTTGGTGGGCCTCGCGGGCTGTGCCCAGCCAGACAAGGTGGCGGACGGCCCGCCGGTGGAGGAAGCCGACACCGACACAGATGCCGACACAGATGCCGACACAGACACAGACACAGACACAGACACAGACACAGACACAGACACAGATGCCGACACCGACACCGACCCTGCCTTCGCCCTGACCTTCACCGAAGACCTGGCCCGCGCCGACGGCAACCCGCTCACCGGCTTCTTCTCCTCCCACCAGTGGTCAGCGCCGGTCACCGACATGCCGACGAGCATGGAGTACGTGGTGGTGCCCCTCGCCGACCTGATGAGTGGTCCGGACAGCTTCACCTTCGACACCGGACTCGAGCCCCTCCTTGTGGCCGCTGAAGCCCGCGGCAACCAGGTCGTCCTGCGTCCTTACGTCGACTACCCGACCTACCCCTCCGGGCTGCCCACCTTCCTCGAGGGTGCGGTGGAGATGAGCGCCTACACCGAGCACGGCGGTGGGCTCTCCCCCGACTACAGCCACCCCGACCTGCAAGCGGCCATGCTGGCCTTCATCGACGCCTTCGGCGCCCGGTACGACGGCGACCCCCGGCTGGGGGTGGTGCAGCTGGGCCTGCTGGGATTCTGGGGGGAGTGGCACACCTGGCCCAACACCGAGTGGTTCCCGGAGCTGGCCTTCCAGAATGAGGTCCTCCACCGCTACCACGCGGCCTTCGAGACCACCCTGCTGCAGGTGCGCATCCCCGCCGGCGACAGCCCCTCCCTTCGCATGGGCTTTCACGACGACTCCTTCGCCTACTCCACCGTGGGCGACACGGCCTGGTTCTTCGTCCCTCAGCTCGAGGCCGCTGGCGCCGAGAGCCGCTGGATGGCGGCGCCGATCGGCGGCGAGCTGCGCCCGGAGCTGCAGACCTTGGTCTTCGATGAGGACTACGAAGAAGGCGAGTTCCAACAGCTGTTCGACGACTGCGTGGCCGCCACCCACGCCTCCTTTCTGCTGAACTTCCAGGCCTTCTCGGGTGCCTACGACGCCGCGGAACAAGAGCGGGCCAAGGAGGCCGCCCGGTCGATGGGCTACGCCTACCACCTCGCCGGGGCGGTGCTCGAAGAGGGGGTCTTGACCCTCGAAATCGACAACCTGGGCAACGCGCCCTTCTACCACGCGGTCGATGTGGTGGTCACCGATGACCTGGGTGCCACAGAGCGCCTGGCGCTGTCGCCGGTGATGCCGGGGGAGCCGCAGTCCGTGGTGCTCGAGGTCTCGGCACTGGCAGCCCCCGACGGCGACAGGCCCTGGACAGTGTCGCTGTCATCGGAGGCGCTGCTGCCGTCCGCAGGGGTGCACTGGGCCACCACTCCCGCGGACGGTCCCCTGCTCCCGCACTGACATCCGGCATGCCCCATCCGTCCAACCAAAGAACAAGGTGGGCGGGATGAAAAAGGGGGGGGCAACCGGCGACGCCTTCGCCGTCGAACGACACTCGCCGGTGGCATGCAAGTGCCAGTGTTCTGGCCGGCACGCGCCGTGCTGAGAGGCCTCTGCGGAGGTCGGAATGCAGACACAGCAAAGCCAGAACCAGGGCAGCGACAAATCGGTCGAGACCACATCCACCGAACACTCTTCTCAGGGACAGGCCCCCGCCGCCGAAGAGGTCCAGCCCTCCGGCAACCAGGCCGCCACCGAGCAGGCCGGCCTGGAGGGCGGCGGGAGCGACGACTACTCCCTGGCGGGACCCTTCGCGGGCCTGCTGTTGGACGTGATGCCCCTCGCCACAGCCCTGTCGATGGCCGCCGACTACATCGACAATTCAGCGGTGTTGGAGTGGCTCCGGGCTGTGTCCGACGAAGCCCTGTTGGCGGCCGCTCAAGAGGATGGAGAGCTGGTTGGCTTTCTGCTCGACGCCATCCTGCCTGTGGGCACTGGGGTGGAGATCACCGGGGAGATGGGGCTCAATGTCCTCGCAGGGGGCGAGCTCGCGACATCGGCCCAGCTGATGCGCACCGACGTCAACCAGCTGCACATGGAGACCCATCCAAGCGTCAAGGTGGGGTTGTCCGGAGGGGGCGCGGGACTGAAGGTCGTCGACGCCTTTGGCAACGGCGTCGAGGCCGGCGCCGGTGGAGAGCTCTTCGTCAAGCTGCAGACCGACGGAGAGCTCAACATGGAGCCGACCGCACCGGCCCTGCTCGAGGTCATGGGCGTCGCGGTCGTCGACGCCGTCATCGGACATGCGCGCGGGGCCCTGACGTGCGCCATGCCCGAGGTCTTCGAGCCGCTGGCGCAAGCCAACCGACCGGAGTGGCAGGTCACCTACAATCAAGGCGGCAAGGCGGAAGCCAAGGCGCAGGTGGCCTCCATGGATGAGCTTCCGAGCCCCATCATCGGGCCCGCCAAAGCGCTGGTCGAGCTGGCAGGCGTGACCATGGACGCGTCCGCCCTGGCCGAGGCCTCCGCCCTGTCACAGGACACGCTGAAGCTGATGGGGGATGGCCAGGCGATGTTCACCAAAGAGGCCAGCTTGCGTGCTCTGGCCGAGACCTCGGGCAGCCTCTCCATGCTGGTGGGCGACGGGGAAGTGGCCGCTCTGGAAGCGATGGCAGACCTGAGCGCAGAGGTCGGCGGCAAGCTGGAGATCCTCTTCGACGCCACCCAGGTCTCCCAGGGTCTCGCCGAGGTCTTCTCCACCGCGGTCGAGCTGACCTGGGGAGGCGGCATGAACGCAGACGCCACCACCGAGGGAGAGTCCCTCGAGTCGGAGACCTCCTCCACCACCATGCGCTACGAGTCCATTCTTGCAGCCAAAGATGGCTTGTTCGGCCAGGTCAACGACGTCGACAAAAACGGCTGTGAGGCCATTCCCGGAACCGAAGCGGCCAAGCCACTCAGCGAGCTGCTCGCCGAGTCCGGTGGCGGCCCCTCCTTCACCGAGACCCAGACGGTCACCCTCGACACCGACCGCTTCTCCGCAGAGATCGGCCGCTGGGCAGATCTTCTCGGTGTCGACCAGCTCAACGAGCAGAACTCCAACATCATCTCCACCGACTCCGAGCTGAAGCTGTCTGGCGAGCTCGCGGTCACCCCCGATGACTACGCTCGGGCGGCGAGCACCGGCATCAAGGTCCAAGGCGATGCGGGCAAGTTCGTGGCCTGGAGAGACCTCGCGACCGCCATCAACGCCGCCCGCGGGGCAGGCACCACGCCCAGCTGGCTGGCACCCATTTCCGCCGAGCTCGAAGCGGAGTTCGGTGGCGATGCCGCCATGACCAACGCGCGGCTCAAGGGCTTCCTGGGCGTGGGGGCGGGTGGCGAGATCGCTGGCGAGGCCCTGGAGGAGGTGAGCGGCCAGGGCGCGGTGACCGCCCGCTACCTCGTCGACAAGGCCGCCACGGAAGACGACATCCAGCGCCTGCTCGACGCCGTGTAGGCGCGCACGCGAGGGGTCGGCCGGGCTCCCTGCCCCTACCGACCCACCGTCACGAAGAAGTAGCACATCTCCTCATCGGTTCGTTCTCCGTAGCGAACCGGGGTGTCACCCCCGGAGTTGTCCCAAGTGCACGAAAACGACAGCTCGTCTCCGCGTGCAAAGGAGATGGGCGACGGGAACTGGTAGGTCAGCTGGTTGTTGAAGTCGTAGCTTCCTTGCACAAGGCAGGTCTGGGAACCATCTGAGTGGCGAATGCGCATGTCATAGGTCACGCCAAGCTCGTGCATGTGCGGAAAGATGCTGACCAGTCGCAGGTCCTGGTCCGGGTTGGGAACCGTGCCACCATCGGTGTGGTCCGCCGCACCCGCCGGGATCTCGAAGGAGGTGTTGCCGACGGTGGTCACGATGGCCGGGGATGCGTCGTCCGACAGCTCGAAAGCGTAGGAAGACTGGTCATAGACCGTGCCGCCCTCGATGCCATTGGCGAAGTAATGCACCTGCATCACCAGGCTGCGGCCTGCGGCGATCTTCAGGCCCATGCCGTCGGGAATGCGCAACGGCAGCATGCCCGGCGCCCAGGCGGCGATCACGCCGTCTTGTCCGAAGGTGCCCATCGCCTCGATGCAGTCAAAGCCCTGCGGATCGCGCTCTTCGGCCGTGAGCTCGGCAGTGGGCACGGAAAACAGCACGATGTGGTGAACCAGAGAGGCGGCATCCACGATGGGGGCGAGGGCCGTGATGGAGCGACCGGATGCCGCACCGGGATCCAAGGCAAAGCAGCGGTACTCATTGCCCGGGTTGGCGGGGTCCGCGAAGGTGGGTGCGTAGGGCTCGGGCATGGTGAGCACGAGGTCCGGATCCGACAGCTCCGTCTCCACAACAACCGGCGGGGCCGCATCCGACGGGTCGCCAAGTGCCTGCCCCTCGTCGATCCAGTCCGCAATGATGTCTCGCGAAGCTGCAGGCAGACGCAGGTGCTCGGAACCCACGTAGTCCTGGCAGTCCGGGTCCGAGACCGGCGGCGGCATCCGACCGGAGTCGATGGCACCCAGAATGGCCGGCGCCAGTGCGCTCACCACCGACGGGTCGGTGAAGTCCCCCGCACCGAGCCCACCCGGCTGATGGCAGCGCACGCAGTTCTGCTGGAGAACAGGCTGCACGTCTGCGTAGTAGGTCACCGACGCGGGCTCGCCGCTGTCGGGCCCGCCACCATCGGGGGACTCGACAGAGTCCGCTTCGGTCGACGATTTGCCGCCGCAGGCTGAAGACAAGAGGGCGATGATGAAGATCAGTCCGATGTGGCGCCGACGGAGCATGAAGCCTCCGAGTGGAGAAGGCTTCTTGGACACACGACGACGAACCCCCTGAAAACCGCCGTCCGACATTCCTGGGATCGAGCCCGTGATGCGTCCGTTGGGCACGACACAATTCTTCGACCCGACTGCTCCGTCGCGTCCCGGAACAAGGCTGCCCCCTGCAGTCCTCAGGTCGGCATGACCGCTTGGACCGCAGCGATGAAGCTGTCTGGGGCATCCAGGGAGACCGAGACCGTGTTGCACTTGATCCCGAGGAAAGACACCCCGGTGTTGCGCAGCTTGAGCTGCACGACGCCATCGGTGCTCCCAACGAGGCCCAGTGTGCGCTGCAGGCTCAGTCGGATTCCGATGCCGCGGTAGATCGGCCACGAGACCGCTTCCACCGAGACGATGTCAGCGATGGGGATGGTGGTGCTGAAGGCGCCGAATTGAATGTCGAGCATGGACTCGCTCACCTGCACCCGGCTGTTGGACTCGACCGCACCGATGAGCAGCAAGGGAGCCTTCCAGAGCACATCCCGGCGAATGTGAAAGCTCTGAACGGCGGACTCGGCAGACATGTGGGCTCCTGACTGGTGTGGACCCGCACCCGCGTAACTCTACGGCGGTTCTAAGTTCGCGACCGACATCCACAAATGGCCGCGCAGCTTTGCTGCCGAGCCCATGCTGGAGGCCAACCTTCGCTTCCTGCTGGACGCGGAGCGGAATGCCGGTAGCTCTACGGCATGCGATGCCCATGTCTCTTCATCTTGTCGATGCTGGTGGGCTGCGGGGTCGGGACCGCAGCACCGGCGCCCGCGTCCGAGTCCACCTGCAGCTCCGACGAGCAGCCCGATGCTTGCCTGGGGATCGGGCCCTCCACTGCGGACGTCAGCACCGGCACAGTCCTCCAATCGGTGCGCGGCACGCCGCTGGCGGTCTGCTCCGAGCAGCCCATGACCGGCTTCTTTCGCGATGGACTGTGCCGCACAGGGCCCGAAGATCGCGGCGTACACGTGGTCTGCGCCGAGGTGGACGCCGACTTCCTGGACTACACCGCACGTCAGGGCAACGCCCTGTCGACCCCGCGGCCCCGCCTCGGCTTCGCTGGGCTGCAGCCAGGTGACCGGTGGTGCCTGTGCGCGGCCCGCTGGGAAGAGGCTCGCACAGCCGGCGTGGCGCCCAAGGTGGTCCTGCAAGCGACCCATCCAGCGGCGCTGCGCAGCACCACGCTGGCCGCCCTCGATGCCCATGCGGTGTCGGGGAAGACCCCATGACCCTGCTCGATGCCGACCTGCCCACCGCAGCTGCGATCTGGTCGCTGTGGCAGCGGGGCGTGGTCGACTCACGCTCGCCCATGCGCTTGCCGGTCGTCGGCACGGTGGGCGTTGACGGCCTGCCCGAGCTGCGCACGGTGGTGCTTCGCAGCGCTCAGCTGGACACCCGCCAGCTGGTGCTGCACTCGGACATCCGCGCCGCCAAGGTGAGCGCCATCAAGCAGCGTCCGTCGCTGGCCTGGCACTTCTGGAATCCCCGCCACCGCCTTCAGCTGCGGGCATCCGGCCCCGCGAGGCTGCACCTGTCCGGTCCCATCCTGGACACCGCTTGGGCCCGCCTCTCCGACCACCAGAAGCGCACCTACGCCGCCACCGCGCCGCCAGCCTCCACCCTCGAGGAAGCCGGCGACGGCCTCCCCCCCTTGCAGCAGGCCGAGTCCGGGCGAGCCAACTTCTGCGTGGTGGCCGGAACCATCAACCACATCGACGTGCTACAGCTGCGACGGGGCGGGCACCGTCGCTGCCTGCTGAGCTGGTCAGAAGACCGCTGGAGCGCCCAGTGGGTGGTGCCTTAGCGGCAGCTCAGCCCTGGGCAGCCAAGGCGGCCCGCGCAGCCTCATAGCGGGCGTCCCCCCACCTCTCGTGGGTCGCGCGGATGACCTCCAACAGGGGCTTCTGTCCGTCGACCCCGAGCAGGTCACCGAGCGTACCCCGGGCGGTGTGCAGCATCTTCAGCACGCCCGCATCGTCGCCATCGGCCTCCAGGTGTCGGGCCGAGAGCAGGGCCGCCTGCAGGTAGAGCGCGGGATCGCGCGTCGCCAGAGCGTCGGCCCGGGCCGCTTCCGCCAGGGACACCGCTTCCTCGCGGCGACCCTGCTGTGTGGCCACATTCGAGCCCTGCAGACGGATCCAGCCTGCGATGCCGCGCTCACCGAGATCTTCAGCATCGCTGAGGATGCCATCCAAGGCGCCGTCTTCCGAGCCCGGCACCCCAGCCTGCCGCGCCAGCCAGACAGACATGGCCCGGGCCTCGAGCACGGCGCGCCACGGCACCCCCTTGCCCGCGTCGGGCCGGATGTGGTCGAGGGCAGCCGACAGCAGGTCGAAGCCCTGGCCCGGGTCGCCCGCCAGCTGCAGCGCCGTGGCCTCGCCAACAGCATGCTCCAGAACACCCGCTGGGTCTCCCACCTCGTCTCGAAGCACCGAGGCTGTGCGGTGCAGCTGGGCCGCACCACGGTGGTCACCGCGGGCGATGCGCCGGCCTGCCAGCAGCCCCAGCGCCTTGGCTTGCACATCGTGGTTGCCGGCCTCTTCGGCCAGTCCCGAAGCGGCAGAGAACATCCGCTCCGCGAGCTCGCTGTCGCCGGCCTGGGTCTCAATGCGCGCCCACTGGATGAGCACCCTCGCCTCATCGACGGGGCGCCGGGCCGACTCCAGGGCACGTCGGGCATCGCTCAGGGCCGCCCTGGCCACGTCGAGCCACCCCAGCGTGAGGGCCAGCGAGGCGGCCTCCATCCAGGCGTCGAGGGCGTCCGCCGCACGAGGCGTGGGGCCCAGACTCTGGATGTGCTCCTGAAGGGCCAGGAGCCTGGCCTCCGCAGCCTTGGTGTCGGGAGGGCTCAAGAGGCCTCCGGCGGCCAGGGCAGCCGCTGCACCAGCGGCATGCTCGGATACGCCTCGAGACGCAGGGCACTGCCGGGCAACAGCGGGTTTCGCGTGGCGCGAACGACGTCCATGTCGACCTTTTCGTCGAGATAAAAGGGTGCCATCAGGCGCCGTTCGGCCCAGCGTGCCGATGCGAAGCGAGACTTCCCGAAGAGGGGGTCACGAATGCCGAACACCCGCTGAAGGGCGGCCTGCACCTGCCGGATGCGCATGCTTGCCTGGCCTGCTGGAGTGTCGAGCGCCTCGGCAACCTCGAGGTCGGAAAAGTCGCCCTCATCCGGTCGCAGGTCTCGCAGCAAGCCCCCGAGGGCGACATCCGTGGCCAAGCCGGCGTCCGGGTCGGCCTCGGCAATCACGACCACGAGGCTGTCACCCCGGGCGCTCAAGCGGTCAAGGTAGGTGCTCGAGTATCCAAAGGCCGCCGCCACAGCCTCCACCGACCTGCCCTGCAGGTGGTCAAAGGCAATGGACAGCTGAAGCCCCGTGGGAGCTGCGCAGCCAGTCTGGCTGAGCTCTGACTCAGGAAGGAGGCGGGCGAGCCGCAGAGCAGGGGAATTGGTCATCGAGTCTCTCAGGGCGTGACGCCCCGGTTCAGGCCTTCGGCTTGCCGCCACGCATGGCCTGCTTTGCGATGCCCTCCAGCGACGAGCCCGAGGCACTCTTCATGACGGAAGCGACGCGAGAGGCTTCCTTCTCGAGGCTGGCGCCAGGGCGCTCCAAGCGGACCCCTGCACTGCCCCGCCCGACGGTGTGCGACGGCTGCTGGGCCACGTGGGTGAGCTCGTGGGCCAGCAGGCTGTCACCATCCGAGGTTCCCGGACGGTACATGCCGCTGCCAAAGATGATGTGGGAGCCGAAGTTGAAGGCCTCGGCGTTGAAGCCCGATGCCGCCTCATTGGCGAGGCTGCCGGTGTGGATGCGCACACTCGAGAAGTCCTGGCCGAAGGCAGACTCCATCTTGGCGGACACCGAGCCGGGCAGTGCAAAGCCACCCGACAGCAGCCCCGAGTCGATGTTGGACACCGCATCGGTGGGCATCGGGCCGGCAAGAGACGCATAGGCCGTGCCTGTGGGACCGGAAGCGGGGAAGTCACCCGGGCCCTGCTTGCGCTTGTTCTCGAGCTTCTTCACCTCGGTCTCGATGTCGGTCATCTGCTGGTCGCCCTTGACCCGATGACCGGTGCGCGCCCCGTGGTGCTCCGATGCCCAGGTGTTCATGCTCTCCACCGCACCGGAGTGCGTGTTCTCCGCCGAGGCCTTCTTGCCCTCGAGCGTCGCAATGCGAGCCTGGGCATCTGCCTCTGCCTGCTCGAGCTCGGCCTGGCCTTGCGCGGTCTCGACAATGTCCTTGTCAACGATGGTCTCGACCGAGCCCATGTTCGCCTCAGCCGTGGCGGTGACGTTGGAGGCTCCCTCGGTGGACGCCTTCATGCCCCCGACCAGGGTCTTGCCCTCCGCCGCTGCGGAAGAGGTCGCATCGCCCGTTGCGGTGGACTCAGTGAAGGTGGACTGGAGCTGGTCGGCGCCGCCCGCGGCTCCCGAGCCGCTGCTGGAGAGCTTCGAGGGAACCATTCCAGCCATCTGCTTGAAGGGACCCACAAAGGTGCTGAGGGGGGCGAGGACCTTGTTGGCCCCTTCCGTGAGGGCCGTGCCTTCGCTCTGCAGCTTGTCCTGCCCTTCCGCGGCCGTATCCTGCTTCTTCTTCTTGTCTTCAAGCTCGGCCTTGTGCTCCTCGACCTGCGGCTTCATCGCCTGTACGGACGCTTTTTCCGCCTCGAGCAGCTGCTGGCTCTGGTCGGCTTCGCCCTTGAGCGGGCCGATCTCCGCCGCGCAGGCCTGCAGCGACTGGATCTCCTGGTCGTACAGCCCCCAGTCGACCGAGGCGTCCTGAGCGACCTTTTCCTGGGCGACTGGCGGCGCCTCAAGGTCGCCCGAGGCCGAAATGTAGTCGAGCTCGAACTGGGCGAGTCGCGCGTTGACCTCTTCGGTCTCCCGCGCCTGCATCTCCTTCAGGCTGTTGTCATGCATAGAGTTGCCTGCGGCGTCCTGCCCAGCGATGCCCGTCATGGCGAGCATCTGATCCTTGTAGGAGACGCGCTTTTGCTGGCCATCCTTGTCGAGGACCGCGTTGCCCTGCTCGTCGACCGCCCCCGAGCTGAAGGCAGAATTGATCATGTCGACGACGGGAGCCGTGCCGGCTCCGAAGACCCCACCCGAGCCCTGGTGACCGTAGCCGTTGACCACGTCATTGCCATCGAGGTTGTCGGAGGTGAAGAAGTCGCGACCGGTCCCCTGGACGGCATCGACCACGCCGTCTTTGATTCCCGTGAGGGCGGACTCCTCGGACGCCTCCTCATAGTCCTGGACGTTGCGCACCATCCGCTGCCGGAGAGCCTCCTGGAATGCCGATGAGGAGGTGCCCATGTGCGTCGAGCTGGACGAGCCACCACTGCCAGAAGACTTGCCCTGCCCATCCCAGTCCAAGCGCATCACCAGCGGCATGTGCTCGTACTGGTCGAGGGTCTTGGCCGTGCCGAAGTTCAGCGGGGTGGCCCCATCCGACATGGCCGACGAGCTGTGGTTGGTGACGTCGTCGTAGTACTCGGGGACACTGTCGCCCTTGGTCTCGGCAAACTTCTTGCCGACGGCTTCCGCCTCCGGGCCGAGGTTGCGCGCCCGCTGGCTTCGGTCTGTCTTGTTCCGCGCATTGTTCAGCGTCGTCTGGCGCTTCTCCTCGAAGGTCGTGACCGGTGCTTGGCGCTTTTTGTGTCCATCCTCCGTGAGGGTGTTGCCGTCGGTGGTCTTCTGGGAGTTGGCGCCAAGCAGGGTCTCGAGTTGCTTCTTGCGCTCTCGGGTCTGCTGCTTGCCATGCAGCTGGGGAGTCGAGCCCTTCTTCGGTGCGAGCGGCGTGTTGGTGGCCGTCTCCACGTTGCGCCGAACGTCGTCCCCGCTGCCGAAGAGGTTCGGGTTGGTGTCGGTTCCCCACTTCTTGTTGTTGTAGCCAATGGCCTGCGCGCCGTGCGAGTCGACCAGCTGGGACATTCCCTGCCCATCGGCCCGAACCGGCGTGCCATCTGGCCGGTAGATCACAGCCACGAAGTTGTCGACGCTCTGCTGGGTCGACTTCTGGTAGCTGCGCTCAAAGCCCAGCTTGTCGCCCATGGCATTCGCCGAAGTGGTGCCGGCAACGTCTTTTGCCATGGCCACATTCTGGATGCCTCGCGGCCCTGCGGTGCCATGCTCGGCGAGCTTCTTCTCGCCCGTGACGCGCGCCACGGCGCCGGTGTCGGGGCCCTGGGACTTGCCCGTCAGGTGCTCGTTCAACAGCTGTTCGTTGATCGCCATGTCGTCGGCGATCTTCTGCAGGGCGGCCTTCTTCTTCGGGTCGGTCTCGCGCGCCGCCTTTGCCAGCACGTCTTTGCGAATCGCTTTTCGAGTGCCCGCCTTCTTTGGATCCCAGAAGTCTGGGCTCATCGCTTCCTTGCGGATGTCGGCCGGCTCAAGGCTACTCGAGGAGCCGCCCGTCTTCGTCTGCGATGTCGGGTTCTTGGATGATGAACCGCCACCCTGGGACTTCTTCGCCTCAGCAGCATCGTAGTTGCGCGCCCGCTTCATGGCCCCCTCGGACATGATCGGACTTTCACCACCGGCCTGCTGCATGGCGTCGAGGCGTTCCGCCACAGGCTTGCCCTTCGTCTCCTTGCGGGCCTTGTTCATGCCCTTGGCTTCACCATGGGCCTTGCGGGTCTCGGTCAACTGACCGGAGATCGAGGAACCGCCGGTCAAGAACTTGCCCACCGTGTCAGCCTTGGACCGCCAGGACTTCTTCGTGTTCGTGGCGTCGGGGCCGCCACTGCCAGCCTTGGCACTGCCTGACTTCTGGCTGTCGCCGCCGTCGGCCTTGCTGCCTTTCTTGCGGACCAGATTGTTGCCGGCACGACCGGTGGCACCGGTCATCCACTTGCTGGTCTGGGCCTGCAGACGCTCGGCACGCTTGGCCTGCACCTCGGGGTCGGCGTCACTCATCATGATCTGAGCCGACCGCGCAGCGATCAGGGCGGCCCGAGCGACGTCGAGGATCAGACCGGCCATGGTGCTGACCTCACCCAGCAACAAGCCCCACTTGGCCGCCATCGCCACGAAGGGCATCAGCGGTGGGAAGAACAGCGAGATGATGAAGCCGGCACCGGCCACCACCAGCAGCAGAGTCGAGATGGTGCTGATGACCGTGTTCGCCATGTCGAACACGTTGAGGATGGCCTCGAGCCTGTCGAGCCAGTCGCCCCCCCACAGCTCTCCGATCTGACTTGCCGGATCGGCAAAGCTGTTCTTCCACCAGTCCGAGGGGCTCTTGATGATGTCGATGGCCGCGATGAAGCCACCCGCGTAGGGGATCCGCTTGGTGGCCTTGTTGAGCAAGGTGTCGACCAAGAGGGCCTGCGCGCCGTTGACGAAGCCCTCGGCGAGTCCGGAGCCAAGGGAGGACAGGACCAGGCTTCCCTTGTCGCCCGTGTCCATGGTGTTCAGGCCGCCCTCTTGGGATCCCGCAGCAGCCCAGCCCTCATGCCACGACTTTTCGTGCATGTAGGGCGCCAATGGACCCTCGCTGAGCTTGCCGAAGTCGAGCGGGGCACCGCCGCTTGAGGTCGCCGCGCTGACGTCGCCGCCCCCGGCACCAGTCAGGTCTCCAGCACCTTCCTCCTTTTCACCCTCTACTTCTTCTTCGCACTCCTCCTCGACTTCCTCCTCCTCACAGGTCTCTTCTTCGGTCTGCTCCTCCTCACAGACCTCAGCCTCTCCCTCCCCCTTCTGCTTGGCGTCGTTTGCGAGCTGCTCTTCGGTTCCGGGCGTTGGCGTGCCTTCCTTGTTGCAGGGGACCTTCTCGCCATCTGGACCGCGCAGGAACCAGCCGCCGGTTCCGTCTTCTTCGATCTTGACCTTGCTGCCGTCGGCCAGCGTCTTGTAGCTGACTTCCGCCTTGTCCTTTTCCTTCTCGCCGCCAGTCTCCTTGCCACCATCCCCACCGGGCGCGCGCTGGGCTGTGATGGCCGCGGCATCGGCGCTCGGACCACCCGAGGCCAGCACAGACTCCGCCCCACCGCCACCGCTACTACCAGTGACTGCGCCCGCCATGGTCGAGAGCTCGACGGACCAGCGGCTTGCAAGCTGGCTGAGGGCATCCCCGGGGCCATCCACCTCCGGTGCAGCCTCCACCCGGCTCACCTCGTGGGCCACCGCCTCGGCCTCGCGCTCGCGGGAGTCGGAGGGTGCCGAGACCGCCACACCGTTCACCTCAGTGCCCCCCGAGATCATCTCGCTCTGGCGGTTCTGGAGAACGTGGGTGAGCTCGTGCGTGAGCAGGTGCATGCCCGTGCGGGTCTCAGGGGAGAAGGCACCGCGGGAGAACCAGATCTGCTGGCCCACCGTGAAGGCCTCCGCCTGAACGGCCTCGGTCGCCCGCGCTGCCCGACCATCGGTGTGGATGCGGACCCCCGCAAAGGACACGCCGCCGAAGCGACGCTCCAGGTCGGCGCGCACCTGTGACGGCAGGGGTCGACCACCTGCTTGCAGGGCGGCCTGCACCGGCTGCGCCGCCGGCTGCGCGCCGTCGCCTCCACTGCGCCGACGCTGGAGACGGGCCGCCAGAGTCACCGACGGGGCCGCCACCTCGGACTCTGCGCCCTGGCTGGCCAGATCGCCCACGACCTCGCCCATGCGAGTATTGGAGACGACACCAAAGAAGTCATCCCCGACGTGCACACCTGCCGCCCCCAGCGCCACGACGGTGTGGATGACGGCCGCGGGGCCCTCGGTCTCCTCGCCACGCAGAGCGGCGCCGACGAGGCGGTTGCCAAAGTGTGCATGGGCCTCGTTGGTGAACGCACGGTGTGGCGCCCAGGAACGACCATCTGCTTGGACGCCACGACCCGCGATCCCAAGGCCCTCAGCTCGGTCGTCCGCTCCCAGCCGCGACGCAGGAGAGCTGCCCGGGCGATTGGGGTCGTTCTTGAGGGCGGCGTCACGGTTCATGGATGACCCCTGGCTCGACTGGCCCACACGGTCGACAACGACAGTCCGGACACTCGGGACTTCCCAGTGTAACGGAGCTTCGAGTGGGTCATTGCATGATTCGATATCGATGCGATAACGCCAGCCGAAAACGAATCCAGAACAGCGTCCTGATCAACCATCCGATCATAATTCTCCGACCGATTCGGAGACTGGTTTCATCGGCTTCACGGCAGCGTCAACGGCATCGGCTTGACCCACCAGCACGGTGGCACGACAGGAGCCATGGGCAGGCGCCACAACCACCATCAAGATCAGGAAAGGTACGCAGCACCGCACCTACGCAAGCTTCCGCCCACAAGCCACGTCTCCCCCCCCCCTCAGAACCGGACCTACCGCTCGACCAAGACCCGCCCGTCTGCCTCCGGCGGCAGCGCCAGCACCTGCTCCACCCCGTCTGGCCACCGCACCGTCAGCGTCTCGGCCGCCTGCAGGCCCAGACCGAACCATGCCCGCGGCTCCATGGCCCCACCCCAGCCCGACCGGGTGCTGATCTCCTGCACCTGAGTGGTGCCGTCATCGAAGGCCACGCTCACCCGCGCACCCACGCCGCGGGTGTTGGCGGTCGACTGGCGGAGCTCCACCACCAGCGCGCGGTTCTCGAGACAGTCGGCGTGCCACACGTGGGACGGCCCGTCGAGGTTGATGACCACCAGCTCAGGGTAGCCATCGTCATCGAGCAGGGCGCGGGTGACCCCACGGCCGATGCCGGTGCTGTCCACACCGACAGCGGCAGCCCGGTCGGTCAAGCGCGTGCCGCCCGTGTTCATCAACAGGCGGTCGGGCTGGGCGTCGAGGGTCGGGTCGGGACCGCCGGACAGCGGTCCCGAGGACACGAAGATGTCCGGCCATCCGTCGTTGTCCACATCGGTCCACACGGACCCGAAGGTCATGTGGAGCGGGGTCGGCAGCGCCAGGTCACCGGCGGTGCGGCTGACGTCGATGAACTCCATGTTGGTGTCGTTGATCAGCAGCTGGTCGGAAGCGGTGTTCGTCAGGAACAGGTCGAAGTCCCCGTCATGGTCGAAGTCACCCGACGACACGCCCATGGGGTTGAAGTTCTCCGTGCAGTAGCAGTCCCCCGACCGGTCGGTGAACTGCCAGGCATCCGAGCCCGGCCCGTCGTTCTGCAGCATCAGCGATGGCCCGGCCGTCGCCTGGTCTGCGTTGGCCACGAACAGGTCCGGGTCGTCGTCGAGGTCGAGGTCGCTCCACACCGCAGACCAGCTCACCCCCTGCCGCTGCTCGGCCGACAGCCAGCTCGACACCGCCACAAAGGTGCCATCGCCCTGGCTCTCGAAGAGCTGGTCGAGCACCTCTTCATCGAGCACCCCCGGGGGGGCAGCCCGGTTGATGTAGAGGTCGAGATCGCCGTCGCCATCGTAGTCGCCGAAGGAGGCATCGGTCTTCTGGGGCACCGTGGGCACCGAGTCGAGCCCACTGCCCATCGAGATGTCGGTGAACAGCCAGCCGTCGTCTCCCGGACCGTCGTTGCGCAGCAGCCACATGCGCCGGCTGTAGCCGCCCGTCCAGATGTCGAGGTCGCCGTCACCATCGACGTCGCCGAGGGCAATTCCGGTGAGGTCTCGCGCGCCGACGAGCACCTGCTGCGAAAAGCCCGTCCCATCGTTGAGATGCAGCACGAGTCCGATGGTGCGGTGACCGACGATCAGCTCATCGAGGCCATCCCCGTCGAGGTCAAGAGCCGCGACCGGTCCCGCCTCCTTGCGCGCGCTCACCCCATCGGAGGTGTCGATGAGACCGAGCTCCGGGCCGATGTCCCGCATGGAGAGACGCGAAGAGGGCGACGCACACCAGCTGCCCTCGGGCGACACCACGGCCATGGGCAAGGACGGATCACCCGAGTCTTCAGGCCCACCGGTCTCACCAGAGCCACCCGATCCACCGCCCGATCCACCGCCCGAGTCTGCAGAGCCTGCAGAGCCGGTGCCGGCCGAGTCTTCCTCCGACGGGCCCGGGCCCGTGTCTTGGACTGCATCGGCCGACGGCCCTGACTTCGTGCCCGAACAGCCCAACAACAGGACAAGGACACAGACCGCGGTGTGTGTGGGCGTTCGCATGGGGCCGACCTATCTCAGTTCGGCCTGGCTGCCGGACAAAGCCTCACAGCCACTCAGCTCCCCGACGGCTCCGCCAGCCAGCCCGCGATGCGATGGGCCACCATCAGCACCGTGAGGTGGATGTTTCCAGTGGGGATGGTGGGCAGGAGGCTGGCATCAGCGATGGTCAGCCCCGACACTCCCCGCACCCGCCCCCGGCCATCGGTGACCGCCATGGGGTCGTCGTCGGTACCCATCGGCGCCGTGCCCGAGGGGTGGTAGCCGGAGTCCGTCACGTACGGCAGCCAGCGGTCGATGCCCGCCCGGGTCGACATGCTGCGCGCTGGGGGCCAGATGTGGCTGCCCAGTGCGGCCAGCTTCGACTGCTGGGCCAGCTCCTGGATCAGCTCCATCGCGATGACCGCCCGCCGCCGGTCTTCGGGATGCTCGTGAAAGCGCGACTGGATCACGGGCTTTTTGCCGAGGGCCACCGAGGGCCACCGGATCTGCCCGTGTCCTTCGGTCTTTCCGAGCATGGCCATCAAGGACACGGCGCGAATGGTGCGGTGACCGATGGGAACATGAGAGCCCGCCTGCAGCTGCAGATCGTGCGCCCAGCGCCCTTCGCCCGACGAGCAGCGCAGCACGGTCTGGATGAGGGGCGCTTCGGGGTCGATCTCCAGCCCGTCGCCGGTGCGGAAGAACATCGCGAAGCCCGGGTGGTCGAGCAGCCGATGGGCGACGCCCGGCAGCACGGTGTGGGCTTCGATACCGAGCCGGTCCAGGTCGTCCTGTGCACCAATGCCACTGCGCAGCAACAGGGGCGGCGTGTGGATCGCACCGGCAGCCAGCACCACCTCCTCGGCCGTGACCTGCTGCGTCTCACCACCGCGCTGCAGCTCCACGCCCACCACCCGCTTCCCCGAAAAGCGCAGGCGGACGGCCTGGGTGCCGGGCCAGATGTCGAGGTTGTCCCGCTGCCGCACCGCGGGCTTGAGCCAGGCCTCCGCAGCGCTGATGCGACGCCCCTCGATCTGGTTCATCGCATGGGGGCCGACCCCCTCGGGCGTCGTCGGGTCGTTGGTGTCGGGACAGTCCGCAAAGCCCAGCTCGCGGGCCGACTCCACAAAGGCTGCTGACCAGGGAGTCCACGACGAGGACGGGTGTCGGAACAGGGGCAGCGGCCCGTCGGAGCCGTGGATGTCGGGGCGCTCGGCACCGAATGCAAGATCGGTCTCAATGGCCTTGAATGCCTGCAGGCAGTGCTCCCATGTCCACTCGCTCAGGCCCAGATCCGTCCACTCATCGATGTCTCGGGGCAGGGCGCGAATGCCGATGCAGGTGTTGACCGCGCTCGAGCCCCCGACCACGCGTCCGCGGGGCAGCGGCAAGCGCAGGAAGCTTGTCGAGGGCTTGTGCTTGAAGCCCCAGTCGTGGTGCTTGATCGAGTTGCGGGTGCCGTCTGCGAGGTCAGCGGGGATCTCACCCGTCGGGTAGTCCGGACCCGCATCGACCAACAGCACTGAGCGGTCTGCATCCTCAGACAAGCGCGCGGCCACGATGCAGCCAGCCGAGCCGGCGCCGATGACGATGGTGTGCACATGCATGCCTTCAGCAAGCCAGAAAACGACGCGAGTTGCCACCGATCCGACCGGCTCGCACCCGGGCCTGACATCTCCCTTCGGCACTCGGATCCCCTCGCCGTCGGCACAGACCCGCATGCACGCCCCGCGTCAAAAGCGCTCCATGTGGAAGCCAAAGCCGCTGTCGAAGGCCTGCTGGCGGAGCGCCCGACCCAATGCCAACGGCCCGCAGAAGTAGACGTCGACGGACTCTCCCTGGTGCTCTGTGCGCCAGTCCGCGAACAGAGCCTCCCAGTCTGGCCGCCCCAGGGTGGTGCGGTGGCCCAGTCCGGTCAGCAGGTCGCGGCCGGTCTGCTCGTGGTGGAACAGCATGGCGATGTCGAGCATCGAGACGCGGTCACTGTCCTTCACCCCGGTGAGGTAGATGCCAATGTCGAGAAAGCCGTCCGCATTGTCGGACTCAAGGGCGACAAGCAGATCGGTGAACCACTCGAAGGCCCGGTGAGTGCGGTTGAGCCACAAGAAGTGGACCCGCTTGAGCGGCATCGTCGACTTGCCCACGCCCTGTCGCTGCGCGTGCATGCTCTGGAGGATGGAGATGAAGGGAGTCACGCCGATTCCAGCACCGATCAAGACGACATTGGTGGACGCGTAGATGTGTGCACTGGGGGTGCCATAGGGCCCATCCAGACACACCAGCGCCGGCTCATCGGGCTGCCCGGCCTCAGACTGGGCGAGCTCATGCAGCCGGCGGGTCCAGTTGCCACGGCTGCGAATGTGCAGCTCGACGGTGTCCTGGTTTTCGGGACAGGAGGTGATGGTGAAGGGGTGCCACTCATGCCGCGCAAGACGGGGATCACGCACGAAGAGGTAGTCGCCCGCGCTGTAGGTCAGCTCCTTGGGACGCGCGATGGTCAGGCGGGTGACCCCCGAGGAGAGGGCCATGGTGGAGACCACCGGAACCTCGGGATTGCGCCGACGGTGGCGAACGATGGTCTCGACCAGGAACATCGCGCCGGGCACCAGCATCCACTTCCAGAACACCGGGCTGTGAAACAGCATGAGGCCGAACCAGGCCACAAAGAGCAGGTGCGACAGGAAGAACACCTCGAAGGCGCCTCGGCTCCGCACGAAGTCCAGCGCGCAGACCCACATCACCATGAAGCAGCCCAGCAGCAGCAGCCCGGTGATGCCGGCCTGCGTGGTCGTGAGCGAGGCCATCAGCGCCTGCGACAGGGTGCTGTAGTTGTGCAGGTGTGCCCCGGTGTGCACCAGACCCAGGCCAAAGAGCACATGTCCCAGCAAGCGGTGCAGAGACAGGTTCTGGTCGACTGGCAGCAGGTGTCTCAGCCGGGTGTTGCGGATCCAGGACACAAAGTGCCGCATCACCGGAAGCAGGATCAGCGCCCCGTTGAAGTGAATGCAGGCGGCACTGCCGCGCGCGATCTGGATGCTCAGGTTGGACCCGAGGGCGGCGTAGTGTGACGCCGCCTGCCAGAACAGCAGCCCATTGACGAGCAGGTAGACCAAGCCGACCACCAGCAGGAGCGGATGGTTGTTGATGACCGGCCGCAGCCGCTCCAAGGTGGAGATGCCCGACGAAGGCGTGCTGCCCGCTCGCCGAGGCTGCAGACAGGTGATTGCCGTCCGGGCCATCTGGTCGCGCAGCGCGGGGTAGGGCGCGAGCACCGACGCGAGCTCATCAAGGGTGATCACACCGTTCTGGTCGCGATCGCAACGAGAGAAGAGGGTGTGGCTGAGCTGCTCGAGCTCGCGGGTCGTCAGCATCACCTTGTAGCCCCGCAGGCTGTCGGTGAGGATCTCCTGCACCTCCGCTTCCTGAAGAGTCCCGTTGCCATCGAGATCATGCAGGTCGAAGGCCCGGCGGAGCAGCGCATGCTCGCTGCAGGTCAGCAGCTCCTCGATCCGCGCCAGGAGTGCGTCGCGCTGAGCGTGCTGACCACCGTCGAGGCTCACCGAGCGCAGCACCCGCTGGGCAATCGGGTGGGTGGTGTCCACCACGCCCTCAAGCGCCGACAGCGGCAGCTCTGAGGCCGCATCACGCAGGCGTGCCGCCACCTCTTCGAGGAAGGCTGTGTCGGATGGACGTCTCATGTCGAGCGCAGAACCCCTGCAAGAACACGCATCTGCAGCGCATCAGCTGCCGTTGTAGCAGAGGCGATGCGTGCCTGGCTGCTCCTCTGTCATCGCCCTGGTCAGACATGGGCAGCCAGACCCGCCCGCGTGGCCTTCCCTTCTTCCCGATTCGCACGGGACCCGCCCCCACAGCACAGCACCCACGGCTGCATCAGGCCTCGGTCACGGAAAAGCGGTACTCGGTGAAGGAGGTCCACCGCTCGCCCGGCCGCAGGAGCGTGGACGGAAAGTGCGGCATGTTGGGCGAGTCGGGAAAGTGCTGCGTCTCCAGACACAGGCCCGCGTAGGGGCCGTAGGTGGCGCCGTCCTTCGAGGGCAGGTCGTCCGACAGGAAGTTCGAGCCATACACCTGGATTCCCGGCTGGTCGGTGTAGACATCCATCCGTCGCCCGGACTCGGGATCGACCACGGAGGCCGCCGGAGCACGCCGGTCTCGTCCCGGGCGCAGCACGAAGTTGTGGTCGAGGCCACGACGCAGAACCATCTGAGGGTGCGCATCGCGAAAGACAGGCCCGAGCGGTCTGCGCGCCCGGAGGTCGAAGGCGGAGCCCGCCACTGCACACAGCTCACCGGTGGGTGTCAGGGTGTCAGGACGCACGGGCAAGAAAGCATCCGCATCCACCTGCAGCTGGTGTCGACCGAGGCGCTCCGGACCCGCAGCATGACCCGCCAGGTTGAAGTAGGGGTGTGCGGTCAGGTTGACCACCGTGGGACGGTCTGTCACCGCCTCGTAGGCGTAGCGAAGTCCGCCTTCGGGCGTGAGTGAGATGCGGACGGTCAGCTCCAGCCGCCCGGGGTAGCCCATCTCGCCATCTGGGCTCTCGCGGGTCAGCACGAGCTGGCCATCCTCCACCTGCACCTCAAAGGGCTGCCAGGAGAAGCCGGCACGGCCGCCGTGAAGCTGCGCATTTTCTTCATTGCGGGGCAGCTGGTATTCTCGGCCATCGATCTCGAGCCGTCCATGGGCGATGCGATTGGCGAAGCGCCCCACCAGCGCTCCAAAGCAGGCGGGGTTGCCATCAGTGTAGTGGCCGGGCGTCGACAGCCCGAGAACCACGTCGTCGCAGGCACCGGCTCGCCCCGGCACCCACAGTGCGTCAAGGACCCCGCCAAGGCTGAGCACCCGGGCCCGCAAGCCGGCTCGCCCATCCGCCCGGCTGAGTGTGTAGGCCGTCAGCCCCCCCCAGCGCTGGGCCTCTACGCGGGTGATGGCATCAGAGCGCATCGGGCACCGCCACCGTCGTGCCCCACGACCAACAGCGCGCTTCGACGTCTTCTCGAGCCGTCAACCCACAGCTGCTGATGCCGAGCAGAACCGGACCCAGTGGGAAGGCAAGTCGCCAGTTCATTCAACTCCCCAGTCGACGCCAGCCGTCCTAACCCGTCCACCACCACCTTCAGCCGCCCGCAGACCAGGGCAAGGAAGCTCGCAGGGCCGGTCCCAGTGCCAGGAGCTCCAAGGTGAAGGCCAGGATGAGGTGCATCCCGATGCCATCCACGATCGAGCGGCTTCGAAACGCCAAGATACCGAGCATCAGGCCAAAGCCCACCGAACCGATCGTCTCCAGAGGCGGCTTGGAAAAGTGGAGCATGGCATAGGGCAGCAACATCACAGCGAGGCCCCAGATGCCGAGGATGCGACGCGGGACCAGCAGCAGAAAGCCCCGAAAGAACAGCTCCAACCCGACGAACTGCAGGCCATAGGCCAGCAACCAGACCGTCATGCTCATGGGGTCGGCCATGTTGCCGCGCGCCATCGGGTAGGTCGAACGAAAGCCAGGCAGGGTCGAGAGCATCGTCAGCAACGGCACAGCACACAGCGCGAACACCACCCACAGCCGCACTGCGGAGCGCACGCGGGTGGGGGTGAGACCCAGGGATCTGCGCACATCCGGCACGAACAGGCGGCAATAGATGAGCGGTGGCACGGTGTAGACCACCGCCACCAGTCCGGCCCAGAACGTCCGACGCGGGTCCGCCAGCACGCCCGGCGGCATGCTCCGGCTGAGGATCCCCGCGAGCCGTGGCACACCGTAGTGGTTGGTCGCCACGACCACCGTGGCCACTGCAACCATCCCCAGGATGAAGCAGAGGTCGCGCACAGACGGGGTCGGCTCCGGGCCGTTGTCGGCGAGCAGGGCGCGGAGCTCAGTGCGGAGGCGAGCGAGCAGCGGTTCCATCGGGGGCGGCGTAGTCGATTGGAGGCACTTCAGCGACATCGCCTTCCGCACCACGCCAGCTCACAGCAGGGTAGTGGAGACGATGCGGCCGCTGCACCCACCCGGCCTGCTTGAGACGCTCAAGCGGGCTCAACCGAGGCGAAGCCCTTGCGTCAGACCCCATCCCCGCACCAAGCCCGCAAGCTGTGGTGGGATGCCATCGGCATCGCTCTGGGAGCCCTCCTCTGCGAAGTCCTGGCCGGACTGGGCGACTGGGTGGTGACGGGCTCGGTGGGCATGGGGGTACCGCTGCTCGCCATGGTGGTGGGAATCACCACCGGCCTGAGCCTCCATGCCCGCCGCAAGCCGACATGGCTCACCCGGGCGTCGCTGCGCCAGCTCGCCCTGCGGGTCGCTGCGGTGCACGCCGTGGCCGCGGCAGCTCTGTGGGGCGCATCGGCCACCACCACTGGGCCTGGCCTGGCCATCGGAGCCGTCGCCATCGGCTTGATCACCGGGCTGTCCGCCATGGTGGTGACCATGTGTACCGGCGATGGTGTCGCGATGGTCTTCAGCCCGTTCGCCGAGGCTCCGTCCGATGACGGCCCGACGGGTCCCTGGCGCCGAAGATGAGCGCTCTGTGGTGTGCGGGCCCTTAGTCCCGTTGTCCAGCTCCCCTCAGGCGACGGGTCCGGCGAACGGCCTGGCGCCGCGCGATGTCGATGAAGCCCCCGACCGTCTCCGCCAGCAGACCGTCGACCGCTGAACGAGCCGGGGAAGTGGAGGGTGACGGACCGCAGCCGCTGCTGGGGTCACAGCACGCCCCTTCATCCACAGCCAGCTCGGCAAGCGGTGCCTCGACAGCCTCCGTCGGCTTGGCGGGGCAGGCGTGGGGCTCTGCGTGAAGCCCCAGCTTGGCGAAGAGCATGGCATCGCGGTTACCGGGATTGTCTGTGGTCAGGAGCTTTTCGCCACAGAAGATGGAGTTCGCGCCCGCGAAGAAGCACAGCGACTGCAGCTCATCGGTCATCTGCTGGCGACCTGCCGACAGGCGCACATGGCTGGTGGGCATCAGGATTCTGGCGACCGCAATGGTGCGAACAAACTCGATGGGATCGAGCGCCGGGGTGTCGGACAGGGGGGTGCCCGGCACCTTCACGAGCATGTTGATGGGCACACTCTCAGGCGGCGTGGGCAGGTTGGCCAGCTCCACAAGCAGGCCCACGCGGTGCTTGCGCTCTTCGCCCAGCCCCACGATGCCACCACAGCAGACCTTCATGCCCGCCTGCCGCACCGCCCGGAGCGTGTCGAGACGATCCGCATAGGTGCGGGTGGTGATGATCTTGCCGTAGTGCTCCGGCGCGGTGTCGAGGTTGTGGTTGTAGTAGTCGAGGCCAGCCTCGGACAGGCGCTGCGCTTGCGTCTCGGAGAGCATCCCTGCCGTGACACAGGTCTCCATGCCGAGCGCCCGCACACCCTTCACCATCTCCACCAACTGGTCGACGTCCTTGTCGCGCGGACTGCGCCACGCTGCCCCCATGCAGTAGCGGGTGGCTCCCCCCTCCTTTGCGGCCCGTGCCTTCTCCAGCACGGACTCGACCGCCATCAGTCGCTCGCGCTCAAGACCGGTCTTGTAGCGGGCGGACTGCGGACAGTAGGAGCAGTCTTCGGGGCAGGCGCCGGTCTTGATGGACAGCAGCTGCGACAGCTGCACGGCGTTGGGGTCGAAGTGCTGCCGGTGCACGGTGGCGGCCTGAAACAGCAGGTCATTGAACGGCAGATCGAACAGGGCAGCCACATAGGCGCGGTTGGTTCGAGGTCGATTCACGGGGCCTCCACTGCTGGCAGCAAACCACGATATCGCGTAGTACGGCAAATGCGCTCACTCGACCTGGTCGCTCGACAGAAGCTCGACATCCTTGAGGCACGCCGCCTCCGTCGCCATCTCCGCAGCACACGTCGCCTGCCCGGCGGCGTCGTAAATCGTGACGGCCACGAACTCCTCGACTTCTGCAGCAACGATCTCCTGTCGCTGTCACACGACCCTCAGGTCGTGGCCGCAGCCGTCGATGCCACCCGCACTTTCGGCACTGGCTCTGGTGCAAGCCGACTGGTCACAGGCAACCACCCCCTGTTGCGCGCGCTCGAGCAGAGCCTCGCACGCCACCACGGCACCGAAGACGCCCTGGTGTTCGGCAGTGGCTACCTCATGAACGCTGGTGTGGTGCCCAGTCTGGTCGGCAAGGACGACCTCATCCTCATCGACTCGCTCGCCCATGCCTGCCTGTACGCTGGTGCGCAATTGTCACGCGCGACGGTGGTGCGCTTCAACCACAACGACGCCGCACATGCCGCTGCCGAGCTGGCTGCCCGCCGGGCCGACCATCCCCGATGCATGGTGCTCACCGACACGGTCTTTTCCATGGACGGCGACCTCGCGCCGCTGGCCGAGCTTGGCCGGCTGTGCGCAGATCATGATGCTTGGCTGCTCACCGATGACGCCCACGGCCTGGGCATCGTCTCCCTCGACAATCCAGCGCCGCTCAAGGGGGGCACCCTGTCGAAGGCTCTGGCGGCCTACGGTGGGTACATCTGCGGAACAGCCGTCGTCATGGATCTCCTCCGCACACGAGCCCGCACGCTGATCTACAGCACGGGCCTGCCTCCTGGGGTGGTCGCCACGGCCCAGGCCGCGCTCCAGCGAATCGAAGCCGACCCCGCCTGGTGTGCCCGACCCAACCAGCTGGCCCGCCGCTTTGCAGCCGCCCTCGCGCTCCCCACACCCGCAGCGGGCATCGTTCCCCTGATTGTCGGCACCCCGGAGCGGGCACTGGCTGTCAGTGAAGGCCTCCTCGCAGACGGCTTTCTGGTCACGGCAATCCGGCCACCCACAGTCCCCGAGGGCACAGCCCGCTTGCGGTTCACCTTCCAGGCCGCGCACACCGAGGCCCAGGTCGATGCCCTGACCGAGGCCACCCGCCGAGCCCTCCGCCGCTGATGGCGAGGCACTGGACCAGCACCGCAAGCTGCCCCGGGTCATTGACAATGTGGCCGATGGGATAGGCAGCCGCCTCGAGCGCTGTAGCCCCCCACTGGCCTGTTCTGACGAGAAAGCCACCGATGCCTTCAGACCAGCCGAATCACGACCCGGAGCGGATCCCCGCGATCCGCGTGCGGTGGCTGCAGCCGGTGTACCAGTTCTTTCTGCCCACCAATCTCTCCAGCGATCCCAAGTCGCAGCGCACCGCGGTCCTGCTGGTGACCATGATCCTGGCGAGCATCATGTTCTCGGCCGCCTTCTCCATCTCCCAGGCGTGGAGTGGCCTGCTCGTCCTGAGCGCGCTCTCACTGAGCACGTCACTGGGGCTGGGGGGCTTGCTGCTGTGGCTCCGCACCGGCGGCCCGCTCGTGCAGGTCACCCACGCCCTGCTGTGCATCGCCTTCATCTCCCAAGCGGCCGGGGTGGTGTCCAGCGACGGCATCCACTCCTTTCTCGTGCCGTCGATGGCGCTGTACCCACTGTGTGCACTGGTGCTGGTGGGAAAGCGCAGCGGCCTGGCCTGGGCGGCCATCACGCTCATGTTCGTGATGGGACTGCACATCATCGAAGTGCTCGGGCTGCAGCACCCCTCCGGCTTCGACACCCGGAGCATGCCCGGACAGATCCTCGGCAACATGTTTGTGCTTGTGCTCTACGGCTTTGGCCTCATGCGCTGGCAGCATGAGACCAACCAGCTGCAGAAGGCCGCCCTCGAGGAGGCCACCCGAAAAGCCGATGCAGCCAGCCTCGCCAAGAGCCGCTTTCTGGCGAACATGAGCCACGAGCTGCGGACGCCGATGCACAGCATCATCGGCCTCACCGAGTGCACCCTCAACCGCTCCCAGACCGACGAGACCGACGCCGAAGCCTTGTCGATCGTGCTGCGCTCGAGCCGCACCATGGTTCGACTGCTCGACGACCTGCTCGACATGAGCCGCGCAGAGGCCGGGATGGTGCTGCTGGAGCGGGTGCCCTTTCAGCCCGCGGTGATCGTGCGTGAAGTGCTCGAGCTGTTCTCCGAAGCCGCGCGCCGACAGGCCGTGTCGCTCCGGGCAGAGGTGGAGCCCGAGCTTGGGTGGGGGATGGGCGACCCGTCTCGGCTTCGACAGGTGCTCGTGAACCTGGTGGGCAACGCGGTCAAATTCACCGCAGATGGCTCCGTGGTGGTGCGCATGCACCGAGTCGGCGACAGCGTCGCATGCGAAGTCGAAGACAACGGACCGGGCATCTCCGGAGAGCTGCGCACACAGATCTTCGAGCCCTTCGTGCAGGGAGATGCCTCCACCACCCGTGAGCACGGTGGCTCCGGCTTGGGACTGGCCATCTCCCGTCACCTCGTCGAGTGCATGGGCGGGACACTCGACGTCATCAGCACCGCGGGACAGGGAAGCTGCTTTCGGTTTGACGTGTGCATACCGGCCTGTCACGGCCCGGACGCTGAGATGTCAGAAGGCCAAGCGCGCGCGGGCCGCTTGCGCCCCCTGTCGGTGCTGGTGGCAGAAGACAACGCCCTGAATCGCGTCGTACTGGAGCGTCAGCTGGAGTCCCTCGAGGTCGATGTACGGATGGTTGCGAACGGCGTCGAAGCGCTCAAGCAGCTGGAGTCGACCCGCTTCGATGTGGTGCTCATGGATCTCCACATGCCACGGCTCGACGGACTCAACACCACACGACGCGCGCGGGCGGCCGGCTACGACGGGCCCATCCTGGCCATGACCGCGAGCGCCTTGCCCGAAGACCGGGAGGCCGCCATTGAGGCTGGTATGAATGGGTTTCTCGTCAAGCCTGTCGCAACAGCCGTGCTGGAAAAGGCACTGCTTGGGTGAGGGCAGCTGCGCAGGAGTCAGCCTTCCTGCCGACGCCACACCGCTGCACACGCCCACAACGCCAGACCCCACAAGCTCATGCCCGCAGCACCCGCCGTGCTGCAGCCACCCGCGGCCGCCTTGTCGCCCGATGCTTCGGGCTCGTCGATGGGCGTCTCAGCGCTGTCGCAGACCCGCTCGGGCGGGGCATTGGCCTGCACCACCGGGTCGACTTCGTGGAAGTCCTTGACCAGCACAGACCACTCGATGAAGTCTGCGGTCTCGACATCGGAGAAGTCTTCCACCGTGCCGGTCGCCACCCACAGCTTGCCGGTCTGGCCGCCGGGGTCCCAGGCCACCAACCACGCCTGCCCGGACTCGGGAAGCACGACGGTCTCCTCCACCATGATCCAGGACTCCGTCTGCGTGAAGGGCTCGTAGAAGCCACCGGGCTGGTCGACATCATCAGAGTCGAAGACCAGCACACCGGTGCCATCGGGAAGCTCGAACGGCAGCTCGGAATCGGCAGCGGGCAAGCCCGGCCCCACGAGCGCCACAGACGGGCGGTAGTCGCTCAAGCGGTCAATGACGGGCACCCCCAGCTGGATGTAGAGCGGAAAGTCCGCCTCGCCGTCGAGGGTCATCCACAGCTGCGGCAGCTCGCAGGTGATCTCCTGGTACAGCACGATGCTGATGTCGGGATCGGGCACCTCCCAGGCGTCCTCCGGAGTGCCGTAGTCACCAGAGAAGAATGGCTTGTGGGCATGTGCGGACAAGCCAAGGCCGAAGGCAAGCAGAAGTGAAGTCATTGCAGACCCTATGCAAAGTGCCCCTCAACCTTATCCAAATCTGCACAGCCTGTACAAGGCATTCTGCGAAGGCAACCAGATGGGCCACCGATGAGGGCGCCCAGCTTCTCGGCCGGGCGCCCTTGCAAGTCGGGCTACCGACTCCAGCGCACGTGGCGCATCACCGTCCGGTTGAGCTCGGCCCGGGCCACCGGGACGAGGCGGGTGCCGGAGTGGACGGCGAAGACCACTTCGGGACCAGACTCCCGGCCGGTGGAGGGGAGGCCGGTCTGGACCACGGCCGCCTTCCAGATCACTTCGAAGGCGGCCCCATCCCATGGCGGCCGGAGGACAAAGCCCGCGGGGCCATGGTGAAGGTCTCCGGCGCGCACCCAGTGAGGCGGGCGCCGCGTGCCCTCGAGGCGGGCGTAGACCGGCCGAATGAGCCCGAGGGGGAGAAGAACAGAGATGTCAGTGTGGAGAATGGTCCACCTCCTGGTGTGCTGCAGACGCAGCGATCCGACGCGCCTGACCGACGGCATGTCGGGGGCGAGACGTCCAGGAGGGGGAAGCGGGGCTCAGGTCGGGACCCGAGGGCGCTTCACGGATTGACGGCAGATTGGGCCGAGCCAACTGCAGTAGTCGTTCGGCCTGTTGCTGGCAAGATTAATTATCGACTGCGTGACGCGAAGCAGCTCAGGTGACGGCCGACGACCCTGTGCCGATGGCGAGCACCCAGGCTGGACCGTTGATCGCGACAAGATCTTGCTTCGCGATCAAATTGCGCTCGCCCCAGCGCTCGAACACACGCCCCGAGGCGCGCTGTTCACGCAGGGGCAGGTTGTGGCTGCTCCGCCGCTCGAAAGCAGCCGCAGACCTGTTGCTCATCCGCGGGGCCGCCGTGCCGTTGCGGATGTAGCGCGTGCCTCCAAGCCACAGTCCGTAGGGGTCATGGACCACGAGCTCCTTCGTCGAGGCTTCGAGGACGTGCACCACATGACCACGGTCCGTGAAGGCAGCCTCGAAGGAGACCTCGGCGCCCGCCTGCCACTGACGCCGGGTCCACTCCCACCTCTGATCGAGGTTGAGTCCAGGACCCACAAGCCCACGCTCGATGCAGACCCACCTCGAGGCGATGGACACACCCACATCACCACAGCGCGCGAATCGACTGGCGGTGTAGGCCTGGGCGAAGGGGTTCTTGATGATCCGGTTGCCGCTGTGTGAGGGCGGACGCCAGTCGCGCCCTTCGAAGAAGGCCGGGGCGCGACGCTGGGCCCTTTGCCAGTCTGTGCCGATGATGAGATCCATCACGGCCAGCTCGATGTCTTCCTTGGATACATCCACAAGGGACTGGCCCTGTTCCGCGGCCAGCGACCGACACTCCTCGAGCATCGTCGTACGGTCACCATCGTACAGGGCGAGCAAGGACATGGTGAGAGATGTGGAGGCACACTGGGCGTGCGCCGCCACACGGCTGCCCAGGCGACGGAGCCCCACCCGCCGATTGTCGAGCTGATTGAGGTAAGACCGGGCCGTCTCATCGGCCGACTTGATCAGCCGAACCGGATCGATGGCGCACTCCAGCTCTGGGACCGACAGTCCCACTGGGAAATCGGGCATGTGAACCTTCCTGCTGGGTGCAGCTTACTACTTCTGGCACACGACATGCTTGGGCGAGCCTGGGCGAGCCTCGGCTCGCCCACTGCCGGGGAGACCGCGGCTCCCCGGCCCGCGCAGCAGACCGAAGGGCTGCGGAGCGGCCCCAGACCCGCTCAGAAGACGGGACTCGCGCATGGATCTGGCTGCAATCAGGGCGTGTCATTCCAGGCGCTGTCGCCGGTGTGGAGAGCGCACTCAGGCGCCGTCGGTCTCCGGTTCTTCAGAGGCGGCCGGCAGCCCTCCGAACCGGGCCTGCACCACCGCTTCGAGCTCCGCCTTCAAGTCAAACACCAGGGTCCCGGTGTCTCGTCGCTCCGACCTGCTCACTCCGGGCCCGTCGATCCAGACGTCATCCAGCGGGGACACCAGTGCCTCGCGCCGGGCCTCATGCGGTGAGGCCGCGGTCGCCACAATGCGCTCGGCCGCCTTCCGCACAAGGGAGCGTGCACACGCGACGGCTTCGGCGAGGGTGGCGAACCGACCCTCGCACATCCGCTCCTCCCAGCTGTACTGGTAGTACGCCGGGTCGAGACTCCACACCCGGAAGGGGCCATCGGTGGACTCGGGCTTCGATTCATCAACCATTGGTCGGTTCTCTCCGTGGCGGTCCCGTCCGCGGGGTTCGCACTAACGGCCCCAGACCCGCCCAGAAGACAGGACCCGCTCAGAAGAAAGGACCCGCGCAAGAGATGGGACTCGCGCAGAGACCTGGCTGCAGTCAGGGCGTCAGCACAAGCTCGCAGACCATGCCGAACTCGCCGTCGGTGAGCTCGCAGGGCGTGTCGTTCCAGGCGCTGTCGCCGTAGCGGTTCATGTGGACGCACTCGCCGTCGCCGCTGGGCTCGGGGCCGGCCCAGTTGGTGTAGGAGACGGGGGTGCCGTCGGCCCAGGCGAGGCTGCCGGTGCTGCGCGACAGGCCGATCCACGGACAGCCGTAGCCGCGCACCACGCACTCGGGGTTGCCCAGCCCCTGAAGGATGCTCCAGGGGGTGGCCTCATCGGCCGCGCTGGCGAAGGTGGCGAGGTCGTCGTAGCCGGCATCCTGACAGGCATCGCGGGTGCCGGGCCAGGTGCCGGGCTCGTCGCAGACGGCCCAGTAGACGCCGGAGACCTCCATGGCCTCACAGTCGAGGCCATCGCAGTCGCTGTCGACGCCATCTCCCAGGGTGTCGCCGGCCCAAGGCTGGATGGCGGGGTCGCTGTCGTCGCAGTCTTGCCAGGCGACAAAGCCGTCGGCGTCAGCATCGGCATCGGGACAGTCGGGCTCCCAGACGGCGCCCACCAGAGTGGCGTCGTGGCCGCGCCCGCTGGCGTCGCGGGCGAGGCTGTCGTGGTCGTCGAGCCGCCACAGCCCCAGGGTGCCGGCGTCGGCCACAGGCGGCCAGCTGGGGGTGAACTCGGCGCTGACAGGCGTGGTGGAGATGGCCACCCCGGCGAGCAGGCCCCCGAGGCCGAGGCCGCTGTCGGTGGGAGAGGCACCCAGCCACAGGTCTGCTTCGGTGACGCTGCGCAAGGTGGCGCCGGCGGCGGCGACGGTGCCATCGAGGGCGCCGTTGATGTAGACGCGCATGGTGCCGTTGTCGAAGGTGGCGGCCACGTGGGTCCACTGGTCGACCGGCAGGGGTCGGTCCGAGGCGATGCAGTCGGCGGGACCACCGGCCTTGAGCTCAAAGTGGACCTGTCCGACCTCATCGGCCACGCTGCACGCAGAGGACGGGTTGGCGCCGACGATGGCGAGGAAGAAGCGGGAGGTGGCGTCGACCCCCCATCCCTGGCTGGCGATGGGGTGGAAGTCGCGGCCGGTGGAGCCATCCCAGCGCACCCAAGCGGAGACCGACAGGGCGGTGTCGTCGGAGATGAAGTCCGAGTGGGCGGCCACGGCGGCGTAGGTGGTGCCGGTGTCGTCGACGCGCAGGCCGGGACAGGGGGCGGGACGCTCGACCGTGACCGAGGCCGAGCAGACGGTCTCGCCGCCGTCGAGGCCGTCGAGGGTGAGGGTGTGGGGACCCTGTGAGAGGTCGACGGTGGCCGTGGTGGTGCCGGCACCATCCAGGGAGGCAGACTCCACGAGCACGCCGTCGCGGTCACTGGACCAGCGGGCGCTCAGGGTGCTCGCGGTGGCGTCGGGGTCGACCACGGAGCCCACCAGCTCGGTGTCGACGAGGGGGTCGAGGGTGGCGCCGTCGAGGGGTGCGGTGATGGCACAGGCGACAGGCAGGTCGCCGGTGTCACCGGTGTCACCGGTGTCATCGGGATCGCCAGTGTCATCGGGCTCACCGGTGTCGTCGGGGGCGCCGGTGTCCCCTGCCCTCAGCGCGAGGCTCACGCCATCGGAGGCCGCCGCATTCTCGGGGTCGCGCACCTCCAGGCGAACCGTGGTGGCGTCGATGGTGGCCAGGCAGCGGGTCGACCCCTCGCTGTCCGCCGGTGCGTCTCCACAGACCTCCGTGTCGCCCACGAACCAGCGGGTGCGCAGCTGGTCGCCACTGTCATCGGGGTCGGAGACCCCCCCCTGCAGCTCGAGCTCCTCGCCCGCCACGACCACCTGGCCCTCGAAGGGGGCGGTGATGGTGGCGACAGGGGTGGCGTTGAAGCGCTTGAAGCCCGCGTCTGAGCAGGCGCCCAGCAAGAGAGCGCACAGCGGCAGGAGCACACGTGCGGGTCGATGAGAGCTGACCATGGGGTCCTCGCTTGGGGCCGCTGCATTCTACGCCCTGCGGGGATGGGGGACGCCAGCCCTGCAGCAGGGCAGCCTCAAGCTGGTAGCATCCGAGGCCCCGTGCCATCCGGAGGTCGGTATGCGGACATGGACCCTGCTTGCGACCCTCGCGGGCGTGCTTGTGGGCTGCAGCGATGGCGTGCTGCTCTTCGGCAAGGACAGGCCGGCCGCCCCGGCCTGCGCGGTGGCTTCTCCCGCAGAGGGCGCTCAGGTGCCGCCCGAGCTGCAGCTGTGTCTGGTGGCCAGCGATGCCGACACGGCGCCCGAAGAGCTGGCGGTCGTCTGGACCGACCTCGACCGGGGCGACAGCTGGGCCGGCAGCACGCCGGGCGCCAGTGGGGAGAGCTGCACGGCGGTGGTCCTTGAGCTTGGTGACCACAGCCTCTCGGCCAGCGTCACCGATGCCGGCGGACAGACGGGCACCTGCGGGGTGGACTTCGAGGTGGAGGCGCTCCAAGAAGACGCGCCCGGTGAGCCGGTGCCGCCGCTGGTGTCGGTGTCTCCCGAGCCGGCCACCACGCAAGACGCCCTCATCGCCGCGCTGGTGCAGCTGCCGCGCGATGCCGACGGCAACGAGCTGGCGGTGGTGTGGCGCTGGGAGCGCGACGGCGAGCGGCAAGAGGGGCTGACCGAAGCGGAGGTTTCGGCCGAATTGACGGCCCGGGGCGAGACCTGGACCGTCACCGCCATTGCCGAGGACATGGGGGACGGGGACATGGGGGCCGACATGTCTGGCAGTGCCAGCGTGGTCATCGCCAACAGCGCGCCCGGGGCGCCCGGGGTGGTGGTGAGTCCCGACCCGCCCACCGAGACCCTCGATGGACTGCTCTGCAGCCTGGCCGTCGACGCCGAGGACCCCGACGGAGACGCCCTCGACTACACGATCTCTTGGGAGCTGGATGGGGTGCTGTGGACGGGCGACACCGAGACCACCCTGATCACGGGAGACACCCTGCCTGTGGGGGTCCTCGACGAAGACGACGGGTGGACCTGCCGTGTGGTCGCCTCCGACGGCGAGCTGGACGGCCCACCGGGCACCGCCGCCACCACCGTGCTCGAGCGGCGCTTCGTGGGTGTCTCCGCGGGCGCCTGGCACGCCTGCGCCTGGGATGACCTGGGCCGCACCACCTGCTGGGGCGACGACCACGACGACAAGGTCTCCGACACACCCGCCGACAGCTTCGCCATGGTCGACGCATCCACCCACCACTCCTGTGGCCTGACCACGGCCGGCAGCCTGCGCTGCTGGGGCGTCGACGACGGCTCGACCTGGGACCGGGGACAGGTGACCGACACCCCCACCGGCAGCGGCTACACCGCGCTGGGCTGCGCGGGCACCAACAACTGCGTGGCCGACGCCAGCGGCGCCCTGAGCTGCTGGGGAAGCACCGATGACGGCCGCAGCAATCCGCCCTCAGGAACGGGCTTCACGGAGATTGTGGGCGGCGTCAGCTGGCTGTGCGCCACCGGCAGCGCGGGCGTGGTGCAGTGCTGGGGAGAGTACGCCCATGGCGTGGGCGCCGAGCCCACCGACGCTCTGGAGGGCCTGTCCGGCGGCAACCACGCCTGCGGGCTGCGCAAGTCCGACGGCACCGCCCTGTGCTGGGGCTTCGATGATGCGGGACAGACGAGCACCTCCTCGGATGCCTACGATGTGGTGAGCGCGGGGCAGAAGCACAGCTGCGGCGTGCGCACCGACGGCTCCTTGGACTGCTGGGGCTCGGACGACGTGGGCGAGTCGAGCCCGCCCGCGGGCACCTTTGTGGATGTCTCGGCGGCCAGCCACGTGGACGACAGCGTCGACTACTTCAGCTGCGGGGTGGACATCGACCACGAGGTGTTCTGCTGGGGCGCAGACACCTTTGGCCAGGTGTCGGACCGGCCCGGTGGGCCGCGCTGATGGCCTGCGGTTCGGATGAGATGGCCCACCCATGTTAACCCCCGCCGCTACCCCGACTTGTTGGTCGGTGGGTCGCTCTTGTTCAACGATTCGGAGAGCTGTATGCGGTGTCTTCAGCCGTTCACGTGGTGTCTGTTGGTTGTCTTGGTGGGCTGCCAGAGCGGTGACAAAGAAGATGGCAGCTCCGCTTCGGTCGA
The DNA here is from genome assembly GCA_002709295.1 of Phycisphaerae bacterium. Classification (GTDB taxonomy): domain Bacteria; phylum Planctomycetota; class Phycisphaerae; order Phycisphaerales; family SM1A02. The sequence continues at coordinate 44,316 of PAQL01000033.1, forward strand.
TACGGCTGCGGATACGGCTGCCGATGCGGGCCCCACCCCGGGCGCTTTGTTGCTCACGATCCGCATCGATCTCGGCTCTTCTGAACTTTCGGGGGACTGCATCGGAACGATGAACGGTGCGGATGCGGACACATCGATCGACGGCACGGGCAGCTGCACCATGAGTGGCGACCTGGACAACTGGGGCAGCTTGTCCGGCACCCTCGAGGGGACGATCTCGGACCTGAGCGCGAGCGGAGTCTATGAGGTGGTCCTGTACGAGGAGGTCATGTCGATACCCTGGACAGGCAGCGTGACCGACGACCAGGTCGAGGGCACCCTGAGCAGCTCCGACTCAGTCAAGGCCCCCGGATTTGATGACACCTATGTTCCGATCTTTTTCGACGGCACCTTCGACTACGGCCGCTGAGCGTGCCCAAGGCGCGGACACCTTTGGCCAGGTGTCGAACCGGCCGTAAATCTTCGGACCTGGGCAGGTCTGCATTGCCCCGACGCCCAGCCGCTTGCGAAGATGCGGCATGCGCACGTCCCGTCCCACCCTGCTGCTGTTGCCCTTCCTGACCCTCGGCTGCGGCTCCGACGCCGGCCTGGGCGCCGTCCCCAAGAGCGGACTCGAGGGCGATGAGCCCGGCGAGTGCTCCGACGGCGCCGACAACGACGTCGACGGCCTCTTCGACTGCGAAGACCCCGACTGCGAGGGCTCTTCCGACTGCGAGGAGCCGAACACAGAGGGGCCATCGGCGCCGGGCGTGGCCATCTCCCCGCTCGATCCCACCTCCAGCGACGACCTGAGCTGCTCGGTGACCACCCCCGCCGCCGACCCGCAGGGGGCCGCGGTCAGCTACACCTACACCTGGCGCCGCGATGGGGTCGACACAGCCGTGTCCACGGAGCTTCTCGCAGCCAGGGAGACCACCCGCGGCGAGACCTGGACCTGCGTGGTCACCCCCACGGCCGACGGACGGGTGGGCACTGCAGGCGCCTCAGACGCTGCAATCGGCAACACCGCCCCAGAGGCGCCCACCGTCTACATCTCGCCCGCCGACCCTCTTGAAGGGGTCGATGCCCTGGTGTGCACCAGCGGCGAGCTGAGCGACGCGGATGGCGACAGCCTCGCGGGCATCGTGAGCTGGCAGGTGGACGGGGTGGCCGCCACAGCCGGCACCACCACCCTGTACTCGGGCGACACCCAGCCCGCCGACCGCACCGAGGGCGACCAGTCCTGGACCTGCACCCTCACCCTCGACGACGGACACGGGGGCACCGCCCAGGCGACAGCTTCCACCACCATCGCCCCCTGCGATGCCGACGGCGATGGCCACGAGCTGCCCCTGTGCGGGGGCGGCGACTGCGACGACAGCAATGAGGCCGTGAATCCGGGGATGGAGGAGATCTGCGGCAACGGCCTCGACGACGACTGCGACGGCACCGCTGGCGGCTGCAGCCCGCTCGGGGAGCTGGACCTCGACGACATGGTGGGCTTTCGCACCGGCGAGGTCGCCTACGGCTACGCGGGCCACCAGGGCGCGGGCGGCTTCGACTTGGATGGCGATGGCAATGAAGACTGGGTGTCGGGGGCCTATGCCCACAGCGCGGACACCGAACACAGCGGCCTGGCTTGGGTGCTCTCCGGGCCGGTGCGTGGCACCGCCAGCCTGTCCACGGCCACCGCACGCATCCAAGGCACCGCCGGCGACTTCATGGGGCACTCCGTGCTGATGAGTCCCGACCTGTCGGGCGATGGATGGCCCGACGTCGTCGCTGGAGCCAGCGCCTGGCGGATCACCCGCGGAGAGGGGGCGGCCTACCTGTTCGCCGGGCCCGTCAGCGGAGAGCACAGTCCGTCCACGGCCACGGCCTCCTTCGAGGGCACCGAGGTCGACGGCAGGGTGGGCTGGGCACTCGCCCACGCCGACGACATCGACGGCCGCGGCACAGCGGCCCTGGTGGTCGGCTGCTACGGCCTTCCAGGCGGCGGTACGGAGCGGGGCGGGGCCTACCTGCTGGCGGGTCCCCTGTCGGGCAGCCTCGGGCCTTCCGACGCCCACGCCACCGTGGTGGGTGAGGAAGACGAGGACCACGCCGGCGCCGCTGTGGCCGCAGCAGATGTCGACGGCGATGGCATCACGGACCTGCTGCTGGGCGCCTGGGGTGCCGACGAGCCGGTGGAAAACGCGGGGGCTCTGTATGTGGTGCTCGGTCCGAGCACGGGCACCGTCTCACTGGCCGACGCCGACGAGCGGCTGGCGGGTGAAGACATGCTGGACAACGCCGGGGTGGCCGTCGCCATTGGGGGCGATCTCAACGCCGACGGGCTGCCCGACGTGCTCGTGGGCGCCCCATGGAAAGATCTATACGGCTCGGGCGCGCGGCAGGGACAGGTCTACGTGGTCTATGGACCGATGACGGTCGACGAGCTGTACAGCGCCCAAGCGGAGCTTCTGGGGCACGGAAGCGGCGACCGCACGGGCATGTCGGTGGCTCCCGGGGGCGATGTGGACGGCGACGGCTTCGACGACGCTCTGGTGGGAGCCATGGAGAACAGAGTGGCCGGCGAGCACGCCGGCGCAGCCTACGTCGCCTACGGACCCATCTCCGGCCGGGTCGACCTCGCCACAACGGGCGCCCGAATCCGAGGCGAGCCCGGCGACATCCTGGGCGTGGGCGTCACCGCCAGCGACCAGGATGGGGATGGCTACGACGACATCATGGTGGGCCTGTTCTATGACGACACGGCGGCCGAGTCGGCAGGCGCCGTCGCCTTCTTCCCCGGAGGTGGGATGTGAGACACGCACAGCTGATTTGCTTGCTGGCCCTGGGCTGCGGCGGCGACCTGAGCAAGACCATCGACACCACCCCCGAGGGGGACGCGGCTGGGGAGTGCACCGACACGCTGGACAACGACGACAACGGGCTGGTGGACTGCGCCGACCCCGGCTGTGCGGCCGCCCCCGACTGCACCGACACCGGGCTCAGCCCAGACAACGCCCCACCCTCGGCGCCCACCGTGGCCATCACGCCCGCCGATCCGGAGGCCGGCGAGGCGCTCACCTGCACGCTCCTCACACCGGGCGAAGACCCCGACGGCGACCCGGTCACCCACCGCTTTGCCTGGGAGGTCGGCGGCGCCGGCACCGCCTTTGCCAGCGAGACCGTGCCCGCCGCAGAGACCGGTCCCGAAGAGACCTGGACCTGCATCGTGACCCCCGACGACGGCACGAGCACCGGCCCGTCCGCCAGCGACAGCGTCACCACCCAAGCCGCCAAC
>PAQL01000034.1 GCA_002709295.1 Phycisphaerae bacterium
AGCCAGACCGACAGCCAGACCGAGCGCGAGCGACCGAAGCAGGCGAGAGGAATCCGCGGACATGGAGGATCCTGAAGCGGGCATGGGCAGCCCTCCGTCGGGAAGTCACCGCGACCGACTGCCGCAGCACGTCCCTACTTCTCGTCGAGGATAGCCTGTGGGCATGAAACGAAGGCTCCACATCATGGTGACATCGGCCTTTCTCATCGGACTGGGAGGGCTTCTGCTGGTCCCGGGATGCGAATCGCCCATCCCGAATCGGGACCCCTCCGGCGAGGTCTTCCCCGCCGTGTCGGGCAGGGATCTCGACGATGCCTCGATCCGACTGCCAACGGCGTTGTCCGGAAGTCCTTCGCTGGTGCTGATCGGATATGTCCAGGGCAGTCAGTTCGACATCGATCGCTGGATGCTCGGCATGGTCCAGTCGGAGTCGGAACTTCGAATGGTCGAGGTTCCTGCCGTCGGAGGCTGGTTCCCCGACCTCTTCCTGCAGCCCACCATCGACGACGGCATGAGGTCCGGAATCCCCGCCGAGAACTGGTCCTCGGTCGTCACGCTCTACGGCGAGGATGCGGAGAGGATTCGTCGATTCACCGGGACCGAACGCCCTCGAAACGCCCGGGTCCTCCTGCTGGATTCGAAGGGGACCGTCACCTGGTTCTGGGATCAGGGCTACTCCCCCGCCCGCCTCGTGCAGATGCTGAAGACCGTGCCAACGGGGGAATGAACGCCCCACCCTTTCCCCTATAATCACCCCCCATGTCCAAGTACGAACCCTTCAACGGCACCGAACTCCTCGACGCACCTCCCGAGGAGGTCCATGCCTTTCTCATCGATCTCGATCAACTGGTCGCGATCGTGCCCGGCCTGGTCAAGAAGGAGATCGGCGAGGACGGGATCTGCCGGACCACGGTCCGGCCCGGATTCAGCTTCATCAAGGCGAATCTGAAGCAGGACTTCCAGGTCGTCGACCACACCCCCCACGAGCGGGTCGTGATCGGCGTGGAGGCCAAGGGCATCGGCAACAAGTTCGGGGTCGAGTCGACCCTCGATCTGACGCCGCACGACGATGGCGGGACCCGCCTGGACTGGAAGGCCGAGATCGTCCACATGTCCGGTCTGGTCGCCGCAGTGGGCACCACCATCATCCGCGCCGCCGCCGATCAGGTGATCAAGCAGGGCTTCGAGGCCATGCGCAAGGCCATCGACGAGGCGAACTCGGGCGGTGATGCGAAGGCCTCATCGTCCTGAACGGACGCGGATGACGTCATCGAACATGATCGATACGACATCACGGCCCCGCGGATGGCGGAGCCGTGATCGTCGTTGGTCGGCGTGAGTGGGACCCGGAACCGGATCTCAACCGAAGGCCGCGTAGCCCTTGCCCAGGAGGGACGAGGCGATCTTGAGCTGCATGATCTCGTCGGTTCCCTCGTAGATCCGGCAGACCCGGACGTCCTGGAGGTGACGGAACGGTCGGTAGAGCTCGCTCCACCCACGACCTCCGAAGACCTGGACCGCCCGGTCGACGGCCTCCCAAGCGGCATTGCTCGCCCAGTACTTGGCCTCGGCGACCGCGAAGTCCGCCTCGGCGAGCTTCTCCTTGTCGCCGGGGGCGTCGTCGGAGATCTCCTTGGCGATCGCGGCCCGCTCGATCATCGCATCCGAGGTCGATCGCATCATCTCGATGCGGGCGATGTGCTGCTGGACGAGCTGGTGCTTGCCGATCGGCTTGCCGTGCTGCTCCCGCTCCTGAGCGTATCGGAGGCATTCCGCGAGGCAGTCCTCGATCGTGCCGAGGCATCCCGAGGCCACCGACAGACGTCCGGAGACCAGCGTGTGCATCGCGATGCGGAAGCCGTTGCCCTCATCGCCGAGCATGTTGTCACCGGAGATCGGATGCTCGGTCATCTCGAACATGGCGGTGTCCGAGGTGTACATGCCGGGCTTGGCGTGGAGCGCCTCCGCCTCGAAGGTGTCGCCGGCGGTGTCGACGATGAACGCGCTCATGCGGCGATCCTCGCCCTCGGATCCCTCCGGGAAGGCGAAGACGATCACCGCGTCGGCGATCGACCCGTTCGAGATGAGGTACTTGACCCCGTTCATGATGAACTTGTCACCCTCCCGTCGCCAGGTGCAGGTGCCCTCGAGGGGGTTGCTGCCCGCGTCGGGCTCGGTGAGTCCGAAGGCCAGCGTGCAGTCGCCGCGACAGGACGCGGGGAGATAGCGGTCCTTCTGCTCCTCGGTGCCGTACTTCAGAATCGGATACTGACCGATCGAGGTCTGACCGGAGAAGAAGGTCCTCACTCCGGTGCCTTCGCGATTGATCCTCGCGAGCATCCTGGCGTAGGTGAGACTGTCGACACCTCGTCCGCCGTATCGCTTGGGAAGGGGCATCCCGAGCAGACCGTGCTTGACCGCCAGTTCGCGGATCGCGGGGTTCGGCTGGTGCTCGAGATAGCAGATCTCCTCGAGCGGCCTGATCTCCTCGCAGTAGGCCTCGACGTCGGCGATGAGCTTCGCGGTCTCTTCCGGGGTCGCCTTGTCGGATGAAGCGGTCGGGGCAGTCATGGTGTCCACGTGATTCACGATCGACTCCGTTTGGTTGAGGCCTTCGAGACATCGAAGGCGGCAGAGTGGTCAGACCCATAAGAGTAGCAGGCTCACCGGTACAAATCGGTGTTTTCGTGGCTGGAGCTCGCCAATTTGACGTCCCCGTCGAAATCGGACCCATCAGAGGCCGTCGATGTCCTGGTGGACCGGCGGGCTGGTACATTTTGGGACTGTCGAATCGAATCCTCGGCCTTGAAGCGGGCCCGGCTTCGCCTCACATCCACCGCCCCGCGGATCATCACTCTTCACGGAGTCTTTGATCCGCTCTTCCGAGAGAGCACCCGTGACCACTCCTGCATCAGGCACCGCCGCCGAACTCCGGACCAGGATCGAGAACGACACCGCCCGCGTGGGCGTGATCGGCCTCGGCTACGTCGGTCTTCCGCTCGCCCACGCCCTCCACCGGGGCGGGCTTGCGGTCATCGGTTTCGACGTCGACCGGAGCAAGATCGAATCGATCGAGGCGAAGGAGAACTACCTCAGGCATCTCGGAGACTCGATGATCGAGGACCTCGCCTCCAGCGACCGGTTCGAGGCCACCGACGATTTCGGACGCCTCGGGGAATGCGACGTCATCCTCATCGCGGTCCCGACCCCGCTCGGCCACCACAACGAGCCCGATCTCTCGTACATCCGGATCACCGCCGAGCACATCGGCCGGAGCCTTCGCCCCGGCCAGCTCATCGTCCTCGAATCGACCACCTACCCCCGGACGACCCGCGACGAGATGCTTCCGGTCATCATGGCCAACGCCCCGGAGGCGTCCCGAGACCTCGAATGCGGCAGGGACTTCTTCGTCGCCTTCAGTCCGGAACGAGAGGATCCCGGTCGGAAGGACCACTCCACCAGCACCATCCCCAAGCTGGTCGGCGGACTGGACCCCGAGGCGACCAGCCTTGCCGCACTGGTCTACCGCAAGGGCATCGCGGAGGTGGTCGAGGTCTCCAGCGCCGAAGTCGCCGAGAGCGCGAAGCTCCTCGAGAACATCTTCCGGGCGGTGAACATCGCGATGGTCAACGAGATGAAGGTCGTGCTCGACCGCATGGACATCGACATCTGGGAGGTGGTCCGCGCCGCGAGCACCAAGCCCTTCGGATTCATGCCCTTCTTCCCCGGCCCCGGCCTCGGCGGCCACTGCATTCCGATCGACCCCTTCTATCTCACATGGAAGGCGAAGGAGGTCGGCTGCTCCACCCGTTTCATCGAACTCGCCGGCCAGGTGAACACCGCGATGCCTGAGTACGTGATCGACCGCGTGGCCAACGCCCTCAACGACCACGCGAAGCCCGTCAAGGGCTCGAGGATCCTGGTCATGGGACTGGCCTACAAGCCGGACGTCGACGACACCCGCGAGAGTCCGTCCTTCGAGCTGATCAAGATCCTCGAGGGGCGAGGCGCGGAGGTCGAGTACAGCGACCCGCACATCCCCGAGACCCGGCGGGTCCGTCGTCACGACCTGAAGATGAAGAGCATCGAGCTCACGCCGGAGAACATCGCCGACTTCGACTGCGTCCTGATCTCGACCAACCACGAGGCGTTCGACTACGGAATGGTGGCCGATCATGCCCGACTGGTCGTGGACACCCGCGACGCCATGCGGGCGCATCACGAGGCGATGGGTGACCGCCTGGTACTCGCCTGAGTCCGTCCGACCACGACATCGATCGACCCCCGCAACCCCGTCCGGGCCTTGCGGGGGTCGTTTTCATCGATCGGCCCCTCTTGAGGAGACTCACCGACTCCGGACGGCCTGTGATGACGTAGAATCTCCCCCCCCCATCTCCGGCGAAATCGCCCCTCACCAACCGACCCCCCTCACCAACCTGCCATGGAAGAACGAGATGTCCGTCCCGACCATCATCTACACCCACACCGATGAAGCCCCCGCCCTCGCGACCCATTCGTTCCTGCCCATTCTCAGGGTGTTCGCCGGCGCGGTCGACATCGGGGTCGAGACCCGGGACATCTCCCTCGCGGGGCGGATCATCAGCCGCTTCCCCGACCGTCTCAAGCCCGAACAGCGGATCGACGACCACCTCGCCGAACTGGGCCGGCTCGCGACCACTCCGGAAGCCAACATCATCAAGCTTCCGAACATCAGCGCCTCCATCCCCCAGATGAAGGCCGCCATCGCGGAACTGCAGTCCCAGGGCCACGACCTCCCCGACTACCCCGAGGAACCGCGGAACGAGGAGGAGCGGGAGATCCGGGCCCGATACGACACGGTCAAGGGCAGCGCCGTCAATCCGGTGCTTCGAGAGGGCAACTCCGATCGACGGGCGCCCGGCGCGGTCAAGGCCTACGCCAGGGCCCATCCCCACCGGATGGGCGAGTGGTCGACCGACTCGGCCAGCCACGTGTCCAGCATGGACGGGAACGACTTCTTCGGCAACGAGCAGTCGGTCACCGTCGACACCGCCACCGAACTCTCGATCGAGCACGTCGCCAACGACGGCACCGTGACCGCCCTTCGTGGGCCGGTCGCGGTCGAGGACGGCGAAGTCGTCGATTCCTCCTTCATGTCCAGAGAGGCGCTGGTCGCCTTCCTCGAGGAGCAGATCGCCGACGCCCGCGACAAGGGGGTCCTCTTCTCGCTCCACATGAAGGCGACGATGATGAAGGTCTCCGATCCGATCATCTTCGGGCATGCGGTCCGGGCCTACTTCAAGCCCGTCTTCGAGAAGCACGCCGCCACCCTCGAACGACTGGGCGTCGATCCCAACAACGGTTTCGGCGACGTGGCCGCGAAGATCGCCTCGCTGCCCGAGGCCGAACGCGCGGCCATCGAGGCGGATGTGGCGGCGGTCTACGAGGCCGGACCGGGGATCGCCCAGGTCGATTCCGATCGCGGGATCACCAACCTCCATGTTCCCAGCGACGTCATCATCGACGCCTCGATGCCCGCGATGCTGCGGGAGTCGGGGCGGATGTGGAACGCCGCCGGCGAGACCCAGGACGCCAAGGCGGTCATCCCCGACCGTTCCTACGCCGGGGTCTACCAGGCGGTCATCGACGACTGCAGGACGCACGGCGCCTACGACCCCGCGTCGATGGGAAGCGTGCCCAACGTCGGACTGATGGCGAAGAAGGCCGAGGAGTACGGCTCCCACGACAAGACCTTCGAGATGCCCGCGGCGGGCACCGTCCGGGTCGTCGACGCCTCCGGCAACGTGCTGACGAGCCACGAGGTCGAGGCCGGTGACATCTGGAGGATGTGCCAGACCAAGGACGCCTCGATCCGCGACTGGGTGAGGCTCGCGGTCGTCCGGGCCCGGGCGACCGGCGTGCCCGCGGTCTTCTGGCTCGATTCGGGCCGGGCCCACGACCAGCAGCTCATCCGCAAGGTCGACCGGTACCTCGCCGAACACGACACCACCGATCTGGAGTTCCACACCATGGCCCCGGCCGACGCGTGTCGCTTCAGCGTCGAGCGGATCCGACGCGGCGAAGACACCATCTCGGTCACGGGCAACGTGCTTCGTGACTATCTCACCGACCTCTTCCCGATCCTCGAGGTCGGCACCAGCGCGAAGATGCTCTCCATCGTGCCGCTCATGAACGGCGGCGGGCTCTTCGAGACCGGAGCCGGAGGATCGGCACCGAAGCACGTGCAGCAGTTCGAGAAGGAGAACCATCTCCGGTGGGACTCTCTGGGCGAGTTCCTCGCCCTCGCCGCCAGCTTCGAACACCTCGCCGAGCAGACCGGCAACGCCGGATCTCGCGTTCTCGGCCGGACCCTCGACGCGGCGACGACCAGGTACCTCATGGAGAACCGGGCCCCGAGTCGCCGGGCGGGCGAGCTCGACAACCGAGGCACCCACTTCTACCTCTGCATGTACTGGGCCATGGCTCTCGCCGAACAGACCGACGATCCCGATCTCGCCGCGCGGTTCGCGCCGCTCGCCGCGGCTCTGACCGAGAACGAGACCGCGATCATCACCGAACTCAACGAAGCCCAGGGAGTCCCGATGGACATCGGCGGCTACTACAACCCCGATCCGGAGCGGGCCTCGAAGGCGATGCGTCCGAGCCCCACCTTCAACGGGATCATGGACGGGGTCACCGCGGGGGCCTGAGGTCCCGGCACGGAATCGCCCCGTCGCACCCCCGCCGCGAGCGGGATGCGGTTGCGAGCCGGGTTCGTTTCATGGAAGATCCCCAACACGTCCGACGGATCGGTACAAAAAATCCCTGGAGCTCCCCATGTCCGCCTCGAAGCTGCTCGTCGAGTTCATCGGCACCTTCTTCCTTGTACTGGTCATCGGCATGACCGCCTTCGATCCCTCCCTGCCCGCCGGCCTGGCTCCGGTGGCGATCGGAGCGGTGCTGGCCACCATGATCTTCGCGGTCGGCCACATCTCCGGCGCCCACTTCAATCCCGCGGTGACCCTGGCCCTGACGATTCGCGGCGCGACCCCCCGCAAGGACACCGGTCCCTACATGCTGGTCCAGATCGGGGCCGCGGTGGCGGCCGGGCTGATCGTCATGTGGGCGTCTCCCCCGCTCTCCGAGGAGGCCGCGGCGAGCCTCCCCCTGGATCTGCAGATCGTCCCGACCATGGTCTTCGAGACGCTCTTCACCTTCGCCCTGGTCATGGTCATCCTCAACGTGGCCACTGCAAAGGCCCTGGCCGGGAACCAGTTCTTCGGTCTCGCGATCGGGCTGGTGGTGATGGTCGGAGCCTACGTCGCAGGTCCGGTCTCCGGTGGAGCCTTCAATCCTGCGGTGACCTTCGCCCTGGGGACCATGGGCATCGCCGACTGGTCCGACGTCTGGATGCACTTCTGCGGACAGATCTCGGGATCCCTTCTCGCAGTGTCGGTCTTCCTGTTCACCGAACGCCAGTCCGCGGGGGATTGAGACGGCTCAGGAACGCCGACCCAGTCGTCGCTCCAGTCGCCGACCCATGATCTCCGCGACCACCATCGCCGCGACCGACAGAGCCACCGAGAACAGCACCAGCACGATCACCCGATCCTGACCCGCGGGATCCTGGGTCTCGGTCCAGATCGCGAGGGCCAGGGTCCGCGTGCTGCCCGGGAGGTTCCCCGCCACCAGGATCGTCGCCCCGAACCCCCCGAGACTGCGGGCGAAGGCGAGAATCGATCCCGCCAGCACCCCCGGCATGGCCAGCGGCAGAGTCACCCGAAGAAGGGTGCGGACCGGCCCCGCCCCCGCACTCGCCGCGGCCCGCTCCAGATCCCGATCGACCAGTTCGATCGCCAGTCGCGTCGAACGGACCAGAAGCGGATATCCCATGACCGCACTGGCGATCGCCGCGGCCCACCAGGTGAAGACGAGATCGACTCCCAGCTGCTCGTGGAGGAGACCGCCGAGCCACCCCCTCCGCCCGAGGATGCGAAGGAGGAGGTATCCCACCACGACCGGTGGAAGCACGAGGGGGAGACTCACCATCGACTCGACCAGGGCCGTCCACCGGGAGCGGGATCGAGCCAGCCACCATGCGGTCAAGACTCCCGGCACCAGCATGCCGAGCACCGCGAAGAGCGCGACCTTCATCGAGACCAGCACCGCCACCCATGCATCGGCGTCAATCATGATCGGTCCCCCCATCCGGCTTCCCCGGAGCCTGGAAGCCGAGACTCTCCACCATCGCCCGCCCCGCCGGCTGCAGGAGCCGATCGATGAAGGCACCGGACGAATCGCGGTCCGAGATCCGGGCCGCTTCGCATCGAATGGGACGATGGAGCGATTCGTCGAAGGTGTGCACGATCTCGATCCGTCGACTTCGTCCCGCATCGCTGGCGTAGACCACGCCGGCATCGACCTCGCCCGACTCCACGAGGGCGAGGACCGCGCCCGCATCGGAGGCAAGGACGACCCGATCCTCGAGGGAGGTCCACCAACCGAGCGAACGGAGCGCCTCGACGGTGTAGCGGCCGAGCGGAACGTGTCGAGGCTCGGCGATCGCCAGCCGACCCGCGGGGATCCCGTCACCCGGAGGCGTCCCGTCGCCCGTCGGCACCGCGAGCACCAGCCGGTTCCTCGCGATCTCGACCCTGGAGCCGGCGTCGACGACCCCTTCCACCTCCAGTTCGTCCATCCAGAGCGGGTCGGCGAGCAGCACGACGTCGGCCCGCGCGCCGGCGATCAGCTGCATGGCGAGCACCGAACTCGCCCCCACCGACACCTCGAGAGGACCGTGGGCCGGATCGGAGACCGCGACGGGCTCGAGACTCGATGCCGCGAGGATCCGCATCGGTGACGGTTCGACCCCGGCATCGCACCCCGGGAGCATCGTCACCGCGACTCCGAGGAGCACGAGGAGGACCGGCACTCGACTGGGACTCGACATGGATCCGGCATCCGATGCGGCGGGGTGTTCACGGCCCGACCACGAGGCAGGACCGCGTTCATTGTGGCAGCGGTCATCCCGCCGGGGCCCGATTCGAACGGGAATCCCGGCCATCCGTCCGCCGAGCTTTCCCGATCCGGTCCGACACCACCGCGGGGGTCTCCCGTAGGCTTGTCGCCATCCGCGACCTCGAATCCCCCGTCCGGAGATGGCGGGCCCATGCGGGCCGGAACCCGATCGAGAGCCTTCATGAGACCCGAGCACCGCAAGGCGAATCTCGAATCCTGGGACGAGCGCGTACCGATCCATCTCCGGAGCCGGCTCTACGACGTCGAGGGCTTCATCACCGGCGGGTCGAGACTCCGTCCCTTCGAACTCGACGAGATGGGCGGAGTCTCCGGTCGGCGGGTCGCCCACCTCCAGTGCCACATCGGGCTCGACACCCTGAGTCTCGCGAGAGAGGGGGCGATGGTCACCGGACTCGACTTCAGCCCCGCCGCGATCAACGCGGCGAGGGATCTCGCGATCAGGACCGGAATCAAGGCGGACTTCGTGGTCGGCGACGTCCTCGAGGCGGCCTCCATCCTCGAAGGCCCCTTCGACATCGTCTACACCGGCCTCGGAGCGATCTGCTGGATCGACGACCTGGCACGATGGAGTCGGCAGATCGCGGATCTTCTCGAACCCGGCGGCATGCTCTACCTCGTCGAGTTCCATCCCCTGACCGACATCTTCAGCGACGAATCGCTCGAGGTCACCGATTCCTACTTCGACGACGGACGGGCCTTTCGCGACGAGAGCTCCGGAACCTACGCCGATCCGGACGCGGTCACCGAGAAGAACGTCTCCTACAGCTGGACCCATCCGATCAGTGCCGTCATCACCCACCTGATCGCCGCGGGATTCTCGATCGACGGCTTCCGGGAACACGACTTCACCCTCTTTCCCAGGTTCGGGAACCTGGTGAACGATCACGACGACATCCATCGCTTCCCCGAGGGTCATCCGAGACTTCCGCTGATGTATTCCCTGCGGGCCATGCGAACCTGAACCCTCGTCGCCCGCGACACCCACCCCACCGCACGCCGGACCCCGACCGATGCCCCTCGAGAACTGGATGCACAAGAACGGAGATCACCGCAACGGGACGTCATCGATCCTGTTCCTCGCCCTCGCCGCCGCGATCCTCGCCGGATGCACCCTCGCGAAACGGAACCCCGTGCCCCGGGAACTCCTCGATCGGGCCGATCCCCCGGGGATGGCGGACTGGCGTTTCATCGGCGAGCACGACGAGGCGCTCGATCGAGGGCGGATGACCGGACGCATCGACGTGCTCCGATCCCAGATGTCCGCCAGCGGACTCGACCGTCGCCCGGTGAACGTGCTCGCGATCTCGGGCGGCGGGTCCAACGGTGCATACGGCGCCGGAATGCTGGAGGGATGGAGCGAGCTGGGCACCCGACCCGAGTTCAACGTCGTGACCGGCATCTCCACCGGTGCCCTGACCGCACCCTTCGCCTTCCTCGGATCGGAGTACGACGAACGGCTCGCCCGGTGCTACACGACGTTCTCGACCCGGGACTTCGTGAAGGAGAGAGGCCTTGTCCAAGGGCTGACCGGTGATGCCTTCGGGGAACCCTGCGGTCTCCGCGGACTTCTCGAGGAGCAGCTCGACGAGGAGGCGTTCCGCCGCATCGGCGAGGAGCACCGACGCGGAAGAAGACTGTTCATCGGAACCACGAACCTCGACCGGATGGAACCCGTGTACTGGTGCATCAGCGCGATCGCCGCCGAGGACCTTCCCGGAGGCCGACGGCTCGCCTGCGACATCATCCTCGCATCCGCATCCATACCCGCGGTGTTCCCGCCGGTGCTGATCGAGGTCGTCGGCCCGGACGGAGAGAGCTACGACGAGATGCACGTCGATGGCGGCGTCTCCAACCAGGTCTTCACCTTCCCGGTCTCCCTCAAGTTCCGCGGTTCGAACGTGCTCGCGGATCAGGACCGGGCCCCTGCGGTATGGGTGATCAGAAACGCACCGCTGATCCTCCGGTACGACGAGACGGATCGATCGCTGCTCTCCATCGCCGGACGAGCCATCTCGGGCCTGATCCACAGCAACGGGATCGGCGATCTCTATCGCATCTGGCTGACCACCCGACGTGACGGCTTCGACTTCCACCTCGCCTCGATCCCCTTCGACTTCGACGTGATCCCCGCGGAACCCTTCGACCCGGTCCACATGAAGGCCCTCTTCGAACGGGGGAGGAACGACATGCTGGAGGGCGTCGCATGGAACGATTACCCGCCTCAGCTCGGCCCCGCGGACGAGGAGGCCCTTCGGATCGAGTTCGAGGGGAGCCCCCGGCGTTGAAACCGACCCGGGCGGGGGTCGGAAACCGGGGCCGGGATCGATCTCGGCGCAGGAAATCACGACCATTGCCCCTCAATTCCCCATATTCGTGTCCACGCAGCCCCTGAATCGGCAATCAACTGGACCGACATGTCGCCCCTCTAGAGACCCATCATGAAGCCGACTCGACCGAAGTCCTCACCCGCACAGCTGATCCCCGGCATCGTGGCCATCGCCGCCACCGCTTCGAGCGCCTTCGGCGCCGGGCTCGTGCTCCAGGAGGAGCGCGGCTCCAGATTCCGGGACATCGAACTCCACGACCGCTTCGACGCCGACGGAGACGGCCGTCTGGATCGATCGGAACGGGATCTCGCCCGCGAGGAACTCGGCGACCGTCCGCCCCGACGTCGTCGAGGCGGACCTCCCGGCGGCCGGGCCCGTGAGGAACGACCCCGCCCCGAGACGCTCGCGGACTCGCTGCGGATCGATCCCGACGACGTCGAGGCGGTCCCCCGCCTCGAGGGCACCGGGCTCTACGACCGGGACGTGCTGCACACCCTGTTCCTCGAGTTCGAGGAGGACGACTGGCATCAGGAGATGGTCGCGTTCCACGGCACCGACGTCGAGGTCCCCGCGACCCTCCTTCTCGATGGTCGTCCGGTCGGCGAGGTGGGCGTCTCCTACCGCGGCAACACCTCCTTCGACATGCCGGCGAAGAAGTCCTTCGGCATCTCCATCGACGCCTACGACGACGATCTGCGCATCGACGGCCACCGGACGCTGAACCTTCTCAACGCCAACGGCGACGACTCGATGATGCGGGAGGTCCTCTTCTCCAACATCGCGCAGGACTACCTCCCCGCCCCCCGGGCGAACTTCGTACGGGTGGTCGTCAACGGCGTGTATCTCGGGGTCTATGGAAACGTGGAGCAGATCAACAAGGACTTCACCCGGGCCAACCACGGAAGCCGCAAGGGCGTCCGGTGGAAGGTCCCGCCGGACTTCAGCGGCGGCGGCGCCCTGGCGTACCACGGTCCGGATCGCAGCGAGTACGAGACGAGCTATGAACTGAAGACCGACTCCGCGGGACCCGAGGAGTGGGACGCCCTGATCGAGGTCTGCCGGATCCTCGCCGAGACCCCCGACGAGGAACTGGAGGAGACCCTTCCCCGACATCTCGACGTCGAGGAGATCATCCACTTCCTCGCCCTCGACAACGCCATGGTCGATTCCGACGGCTACTACAGCCGGGGCAGCGACTACTACGTCTACATGGATCCCGACGGGATCTTCCATCTGGTGCACTACGACAACAACGAGACCTTCGGTCGCGGCGCCCGTGGCGGTCCCGGTGGTCGAGGCGGACCCGGCGGACGCGGTGGTCCCCCTCCGGGTCGCGGCCCCGACGGTCCGCCTGCCGGATTCGATCCCGATGAACCACGCGGCGGTCCGGACCGTGACCTGCGTCGTCCCGGCCCGGATGCCCGGGACGATCGGGATCAGCGCCGCCGAGGACGTGGCGGCGGCCGGGGCGGGCGTGGTCGTGGTGGCGGTGGCGGCGGCCGTGGCGGTGGCGGCGGGGTCACCCAGCCTCCCCTGGCCTTCGCCGACGATGCGGAGACCAGGCCGGTGATCGCCCGCATCCTCGCAGTCGCTGCATGGAGAACGCAGTACCTGGAACTGCTTCGGCGGATCGTGGAGGTCGAACTGGACTGGGAGAACCTCGGGCCCCGCATCGACGCGTACCGCGATCTCATCGAGGCCCATGTGGTCCGGGATCCGTTCCATGGTGATCGCGCCCGGTTCCGAAACGCCCTCTACGGAGACGAGGGATCGATCCGATCATTCGCCGAACAGCGAAGGCGATTCATTCTCGAGCACCCCAGCCTCGCCCCCGATGCCGATGATTCCAGCGGGAGGGACGCCTCTTCCGAGGAAGGAACCTCCCGGGGTCGCGACCCACGCTGACCGGGACCTTCACGATCCGCTCCCCGATCCCCCATGAATCCGCCGAGACCACCATGCTGAGCTCCTTTCTGGATTCCTCCGCTCCTGCCGTCGACCCGCCGGCCATGACGCCGTTCGTCACGCTGTCCCTGGCGATCGCGTTCGGACTCGTGGTCTCGATCCTGCATCTGCTCGCGCATCGCGAACGTCCGATCTACTCGCTCTGGCGGACCCTGCTTCTGATCGCTCCGCTGATCGCGATGTCGACCATGGCCGTGGGTTCGAATCTCGCGGCCGCATTCACCCTCTTCGGAACCCTGGCGATCGTCCGGTTCCGGACTCCGATCAAGGATCCGCTCGATGCGGCCTTCGTGATCTTCTCGGTGGTGATCGGCCTCGCCCTTGGCAACGGGAGCCTGAACGTCGCGACCGTGGGCACCGGCATGATCGCGGCCCTGATCCTCGCCCTCCTGGCGGTGAACCGGATGGTCCCCCGGGAGAACCGGTCGACGCTGAAGCTCGTGATCACCGGAGTCGACGCATCGGATGCCGGCTGGCGCGGCGTGCTCGATCGGCACGGCATCCGCGCCCGGGTCGACTCGTGCACGGTCGATCAGGAGGCCGGCAGCCAGTCGATCAAGCTCAACCTCTCGGGAATCTCCGGCGATCGCTGGCCGGGACTGCTCTCGGAGCTGCTGACGCTTCCCGAGATCACCCAGGCCTCGGGCCGGACCGACGAGGACTAGCTCCCGGGCGCATCGAGGAGCGAACCGCTGCGCGGGGGACTTCCTCTCCCGTGCAGATGATGCTCGAGAAAGGCCCTCACCGCCTCGGAGATCCGTGGATTGCGGAATCCACCGTGGCCGCCACCCTCGATCTCGAGGAACACCACCGAGCCACCTGCCTTCCGGATCGCCTTCACGAACGTCTCCGACTGGGCGAACGGGACGAGCCGATCTCGATCACCATGAACCACCAGCAATGGCGGATCTCCGGGACCGACGAATCCGATGGGACTCGCGGCCCGTGCGATTTCCGGGCGCTCCTGAACCGCCCCTCCCACCAGCAGCGACTCCGGGGAGCCCGGTGCATCATGATCGATGATGCCGTCGGCAGGTGACTGTGCACGCATCGCGAGCAGATCCTTGGGACCGAAGAAGTCGATCGCTCCGGCGATCCGATCCGGGCCTTCCTCCCGGACCGCAAGCATGGTTGCGAGATGCCCCCCCGCAGAATGACCGTAGGTCATGATCCGAGCGGGATCGATCCCCATGCCCGGGGCGTTCTCGCGAAGCCAGCGGAGAGCACGTCGACAGTCGTCGTACGGTTCCGGCCAGGTCACCTCGTCGGTGAGTCGATACCCGATGCTGGCTCCCGCGAATCGTCCGGTCGCCACCAGACCTTCGAGAACCCGCACCCCGCTTCGATGATCGCCGGCCCTCCATCCACCCCCGTGGATGTAGACGATCAACGGCAGGGGCCCGGACACCGTGGGCTGCTTCGGAAGGACCAGGGTGAGACGGCGACGCGGATGCCCGTCACCGGCGTAGGCCACATCCGGAACGAGGCGAACGTCCGCCCGGAGGTCGCGGGCCATCCCCCTGATCGCGGCGAGGTGTTCCTCGAGATCGATGAATCCGTCGCCATCATTGTCGACGCGATCGAAGTTTCCCCGCAGGCGCTCGGGGATCTCCTCGGGAACCAGACGCCCGTCACCATCCCGATCCCATGCCTCGAAGGTCTCGTCCGGCACCACATTCGCCGCGGGCGCCTGCGCCACCAGCACCAGGGCGGTCAGCAGACCCCCGAATCCGATCGCCCGCCATCCCCTGACGGGGGTCGCCTCGCCTGCCTCAGTCATCCTCGCCGCTCCGTTCGCCGCGGATGCCCACCGTCACCGATTCCGGCCGGGACGGGAACACCCCGTCGTCCCGCGGGATGACCGAGGCCTCCGCGAAGTGGATCGCGGTCCTTCCCTCGTGGCTGGAGTAGTAGGAGACGAGGAGACGGTCGTGGTCGAGCACCAGTCCCGGATAGCTGGTGTCGCCACTCGAGGGGAGCGTGGCCAGGGTCTCCCAGGAACCGTCGTCCCCGCGCCACCAGATCGCGGTCCGGACTCCATCCGGGAGATGGCGACGACCGGAGACGATCCAGCCGTCTCCGGTCGGAGCACGGACCAGGTCCGGTCCCCCGATCGCCTCGGGAAGGAGGTCGAAGGTCCAGTCCACGAAGGGCGGCGAGGCCTGTCCCAGCCACGCCCTCGAGTCGGAACCCTCCCGGCGCACGAGGGCGGTCATGCGACCGTCCCCATCGAAACGAAGCGTGGTCTCGTTGCCCCGACCCTCCACCGGAAGATCGGTCACATGCCGCCAGACGATCCCATCCGTGCTGGAGAGCAGTCGAACCTTCGGGTCGTCCTGCTGATGCTGGTAGACCACCCCCCATCCGGTGCCCGCATCGTCCCAGGTCACCCGCCAGAGCCAGTCGACGTCGGACCGCACCGCGGGATCGATCGCCACCGGCACCACCGGTCCGAAGTCCTCGCCGTTCTCGTCGGAGAACGCGACCCGCGAGCAGGCGCCCACCAGGGTCCGCTCCTCGTAGTCGGATCCACCGCAGAGGACCATGATCCGCCCGTCGGGGGCAAGGGAGAGCTTCGGATCCCTCAGATCGATGCCGTCCTCCTCGAGGAACGCCGCCGAGCGCCACGGTCCGCCGTCGCGATCCCGGACCAGCACCCTGATGCGACCGTCCGCGCCGTGTACGTGCCGGTC
Organism: Phycisphaerae bacterium; assembly: GCA_002709295.1. Lineage (GTDB taxonomy): Bacteria > Planctomycetota > Phycisphaerae > Phycisphaerales > SM1A02. The sequence continues at coordinate 16,004 of PAQL01000034.1, forward strand.
ACCCTCCCGGAAGGCGCAGTACAGGCGATCGCCCACGCGAAGGAGATCGGTGAAGGCGCTGTGCGGGGCCTCGTCGGCGATTCGATCGACGGACTCGATCCGGAGATCGAGCGATCGCTTCTCGATCGGTCTCCACTCCAGATCGAGCACGACCGCCCCGTGATCCGAGGGGAAGACCCGCTGGGGCACGGGAATCCGATCGTCCTCCCACCCTTCGGGGAGCGTCCTCGCCGCGACCGGCACCAGCTTCCAGTCCCCGACCGAGGGGTTCCTGAGATAGAGCCGGTCGATGCGGTCGAACGCCTGCACCGTGCCGTCGGCCTTCTCGCGGAACATCGGACTCCAGGTGATGCCCGGACGCTGGATCGGGTCCGGATGCACCTCCCGGAAGACGTCGACGAAACCATCCTCGTACATCGCCAGACTGACCGGAAGGTCGAGGTTGCGACGGTGGCGATACATGCGGGTGGTGTCGACGGTCCAGTCCAGATGCGAGGGGCAGTTGAAGTCACCTCCCACGAGGGTCGGAATCGAGGGCTCCTTCATGGAGACCTCATCGACGTCCGCAAGCAGCGCCTTCACCTCGGTGAATCGCGCCGACTTCTCGGTCTCCAGAGCCAGCAGCGCCGTGTCGGTCATCGTCGGGTCGTCGCGCAGGGCGTAGGTGATGTAGGCGCGATAGTCGAGCCAGATCGACCACGCCACGAAGGCGCGACCCTGATCGTCCTCGATGCGCACTCCGACCCCGTGCCATGGGTCGTGAAAATGCGTGGCGTCGAACTCCATCGGGGAGATCACGCAGAGGTGCGGACTCTCGGACTGGTGGGCGTGCCACCCGAGTTCCGAGGCGATCCAACGGCCGAGGGTCGGTCGGTCGCCGTCGACGTCGTAGCTCTCCTGCATCAGCACGAGATCGGGCTGGACGTCGCGAACGACCCGGAGAACCTTCTCCGGTCCGCGATCCACCTCGTTCCCGCCCCGCCATGCGTTCCAGACGAGGACGCGGATCGAATCCGCGCCCTGACCGGCGGTGACCGGACGCGGAAGGGAAAGCACGCAAAGAACGACGATCCAGATACTTCTGATAACCATCCGCTGAAGACTCCCGGTCGGTGATCTCGAGGTGCCCGAATGTGCAGGGCAAGGGCTGGAAATTTTCTCTCAAGCCATAGAATACAGGTCTCCCTCATTCGTCATCGCCGGAGAGCGACATGTCCCGCACGTCCACCTTCGTCATTGTTCTGCTGGTCGACCTGATCCTCGCGGGAGCCGCCTGCGGGCAGGTCGCGGGGCACTGGCGGTTCGAATCCTTCTCCGGCCCCCACGCGCCGGATGCGGGCCCCAACGCCCTCGAAGGCATCCACAACGGACTCGGATCGATCGGCAGCGATGTGGCGGTCGACCCCGTCCCCCTGCTCGAACTCGCCAACGTCGGGGCCTTCCGATCCCAGTGGAAGAACGCGACCACCGCCGGCGTGATCCGCGTCGATGACGCGAACGAGCACCTCCGCATGGGGTCCGACGACTTCACGATCGAGGCATGGGTCCGGCTCTCCCAGAACAGCACCGCCGGCGGGGCCAACCAGCGGCAGCACCTCTGTTTCAAGAAGCGGCTGAACGCCCAGGACTTCGAGATCGACTACAGCTTCCTCGTCCAGGCCGGCGACCTCGGGACCACCGGTCGGGAGCTCGTCTTCCGATGTGCCGACGGAACGGAGATCACCACGATCGTCAGCGATCTCGCGATCGACGACCTGGACTGGCACCACGTGAGCGTCGCCTACGACGCCGCGACCCAGCGGATCCGGTTCGGGGTCGACGGGACGCACGACACGAAGACGCTGATCAAGCAGAACTTCCCCCAGTACCTCCAGGGCGGACCTCTGGAGATCGGCGGGCGACGCAACGCCAGCAACGCCTACAGCCAGTTCCTGCGCGGAACCGTCGACGAGCTCCGGATCTCCCGCGCCTTCCTCGATCAGTCTCGACTGCTGAGCGCTGCCTCGACCGACTGCGACGCCAACGGCGTGGCGGACGAGCTCGACATCAGCGTCGATCCCTCCATCGACTGCAACCGCAACGCGGTGCTCGACTCCTGCGAACTCGCGGACGAACCCGATCTCGACTGCAACATGGACGGCACGATCGACACCTGCCAGGTCGATCCGTTCCGCTACGTCCTCGACGACGGCGACAGCGAGGCCCGCGTCAACTCGGACGGGACCCACACCGCGTGGATGAATCTCATGTTCGTGGAGGAGGGGCACGAGACGGTCACCGGGATCGAGGTCCTGATGCCCGTCGACGAGATCGGCGTCCCCTTCGGCCTGTATCTCTGGAGCGATCCCGACGGCAACGGCGTGCCCGACGACTGCACGGTGATCGCGAGAATCGAGGATCTCGTCGTCGACGAGGTCGCGTTGCTGACCTTCGACTTCCCCGACCCGGTCACCATCGGCCCCGCCGGAACCCCGTTCTTCGTGGGAGCGGTCGCCAGTTCCAACTTCCAGTACCCCGCCGTCCTCGACATCACCGCCCCCCACAGCTTCGGCCGAAGCTGGGTCGTCGGCCGCAACGGCCCCATCAACCCCGACGACCTCATGGAGGAGGTCGTGGAGATGAACCTCATCGAGATGTTCATCGCCGGCAACTGGGTGGTCCGCGCCGTGGACGATTCGTCGATCATCCCGTTCACGGACTGCAATCGAAACGGCGTCGACGACGTCTGCGATCTCGAGAACGGCACCTCGGTCGACACCGACAAGGACGGCATCCCGGACGAATGCGGCATTCCCGGGATCTTCAGCGTGCCGGGCGACTTCGACACGATCGCCACCGCCGCGTCGATCGTGGCCAGCGGATCCGAGATCGTGGTCGGACCGGGCACCTGGTCGGAGCGCGTCGACAACTTCGGCAAGGACCTGATCATCCGAAGCACCGACGGCCCCGCCTCGACCATCATCGATCTCGGCCTCGAGGCCCGGACGGCCTTCTGGATCGTGGGCAGCGAGGGCGGCACCACCGTCATCGACGGCTTCACGATCCGGAACTCGGGCGAGACCGGCATCTACATCGCCGATGCCTCGCCCATCGTGACCGACTGCATCATCGAGGACACGATCTCCGGCGTCGACGGCACCGCGGTGATCATCGCCGGCCGCTCCGACGCGATCGTGGAATCGTGCACCATCCGCAACAACGACGGCGGTGCGGCGATCCGGATCAGCACCGAGTTCCCGAGTCGGCCGACGCTGCGGGACAACCTGATCGTCGGGAACACCAGCAACCAGTACGCCGCCGGCATCCTCGTCTTCAATGCCGTCGCGGTGATCGAGTCCAACGAGATCCGCGCGAACATCTCGTCCTCCGACATCGGCGGCGGCATCGCGATCGTCGACGACCACGATCTCGAGGAATCGAGCACGGAGATCCGCAACAACGTGATCGCCGACAACGGGTTCACGAACCCGAACTCCGGCGAGGGCGGAGGCATCTATCTCGGATTCGCCCCCGGGACCATCGTCGAGGGCAACCTCATCACCGGGAACACCGGATACGACGGCGGTGGCCTCTACGTCCGCATCGGCGGAACCCTCGTCAACAACACCATCGTCGACAACAGCGTGAGCCCGAGCGGTCGGGGCGGGGGCATGTTCATCGAGGTGTCCGACACCCCGGTCCAGGTCGTCAACTCCATCGTCTGGGGGAACACGGTCGGAAGCGCCGCGAACCAGATCCAGTTGTCGGAATCCGGACTCGTCGAGGTCGCCTACAGCTGCGTCGAAGGCGGCTACGAGGGCGACTCGAACATCGCCTTCGATCCACGCTTCGTCTCTGCCGGGAAGGGCGACTTCCGCCTCGAGAAGGGCTCCCCCTGCATCGACACCGGTGACGACCTCGCCTCCACCGAGGGCATCGACGACCTCGATGGAAATCCCCGGATCGTCGGCCGGGCCGTCGACATGGGCTGCTACGAGGTCCAGGACGAGACCGCCGGCTGCCCCAGCGACATCACCGGAGACGGCATAACCGATGGTGCGGACCTCGCTCTGGTGCTCGCGGGATGGGGCGGGACCGGAAAGCGACTGGAGGCCGACCTCAACGGCGACTTCCTCGTCGACGGCGCCGACCTCGCCATGGTCCTCGCGGGCTGGGGTCCCTGCTTCTGATCAGCCGGTGCTCTGCATCGCGGCCGCAAGGGCGTTGACGCTGAGCATCACGATCGGGCCGAGGGCCTCCCGCTGCCCGGGATCCGCGGATCTCCAGCGTCGCAGAAGCTCCACCTGGAGGGCGTTGATCAGATCGGTGTCGGGATTCCGCTCCGCGATCGACCTCTGGATGACCGGGTTGTTGTCGAGGATCTCGTTCTGACCGGTGATCGAGAGCACCACCTCGCGAGCCCGGGCGAACTCCTCCCGGATCCGATCGAGCAGGGGACGGTACTTCTCGTCCTCGAGATACCACGCGGTGATCTCCAGTCTGGCCCTCGCCATCTCCTGCTGGGCGTTGTCGATGAACGCGCGGAACCAGCCACCGTCCCGATAGGCCCGCCGGCATCGCTCGAGGTTCCGCGGATCGTCCGCAAAGGCCTCGGTGAAGGCGACTCCGGTGCCGTACCAGCCGGGTACGTTGGCCCGCATCTGCGTCCATGCGAAGACCCAGGGAATCGCGCGAAGGGCGTCGAAGTCGAGATCCCCCCCGCCTCTGGAGACCGGCCGGGAGGCGATGGGCAGCTCGCCGATGTGCAGGACCGGAGACCGGTCGATGAACACCGGCCAGAAGTCCGGTGCGTCGATGAGTTCCCGGTAGGCCTGCCGTGACCGGACCGCGATGCGGTTCATGAGATCCGCGAGCTCCGGCGAGGTCGCCTCCCCGGCCCCCCCGTCGGCGGTCGAGGCCGTCGCCAGCATCATCGCGTTGACGATCTGCTCGAGATGGCGGTTCGCCAGCGCCGGCGACGCGTAGCGGAACGAGATGACCTCGCCCTGTTCGGTGAATCGGATGCGTCCGTTCCGGCTCGCGGGCGGACTGGAGAGGATCGCCCGATTGGCGCGACCACCACCCCGGGCCACCGTTCCGCCACGCCCGTGAAAGAAGCGAAGCGCGACTCCGGCCGCCTCACAGGTGCGGGCCAGACGGTCCTGAGCGACCTGGAGACTCCACGTGGAGGCCCAGTAGCCACCGTCCTTGTTGCTGTCGGAGTACCCCAGCATGATCTCCTGGAAGCGACCTCTGGCATCGAGCTGTGCGGCGTAGGCAGGAATCGAGAACAGACGTTCCATCACCTCGCTGGAGGCCTCGAGGTCGTCGACCGTCTCGAAGAGCGGGGCCACGTCGATCGGACATTCGACGGAGCCGTCCATGATCTTCCACAGTCCGACCTCCCGGAGCAGAAGAAGGACCTCGAGCACGTCGCTGGCGTCGTGCGCCATGCTCACCACCCATGAACCGATCGAATCCGGTTCGCGTCGCACCGCGTCACTCACCACGGCCAGGGTCTCGAGCAGCTCCCGGGTGGCCTCCCCCACCTCGGCTCCCGGAGGAAGCAGCGGACGGGAGGACTCGAGCTCCCGACTCAGCAGCGAGATCCGTTCCTCGACCGGAAGACCGGCGTAGTCGCTCTCCACCCCGCCGAGGGCCAGCAGATCGGACACCGCGGCCTCGTGCACCCGACTGTGCTGTCGGATGTCGAGCGTCGCCAGATGCAGACCGAACGTCCGCGCCCGGACCAGCACGTCGAGGAGCATCCCTCGCTCGGCGACCTCGTCGAGTCCCGCGTGCCGCAGCGCCCGACGCAGGAGTTCGAGCGACTCGACGAACTCCCTCGAATCGATCGTCCGATCGAGAAGACGGGCGCGGATCTGACGGATCCGCATCCGGAACGGTTCGTGGTCGAGGTGCCGGACCGAGGACGGATCAAGGGGCGCCGCATCCGAATCGTCCTCGATCGCCTGCAGCAGCTCCGGAAGGATCGGCACCCTGCGGTCGGAGATGCTCAGTTCGTGGCGAAGATCGTCGAGTCCCTCCACGTGCCCGGTCACCGCGGAGGTCCGCATCTCCTCGAGGGTCCGTCGCGTGAAGTCGGAGGTCACGTTGGGATTGCCGTCGCGATCGCCGCCGATCCACGATCGGTAGCGAAGCAGCACCGGCACCTCGACGAGGAATCCCCAGTACGCCTCGGACATGCGTCGAAGATCTCGATGCAGCCGCGGGACGGCATCCCAGATGACGCCGGCGAGATGATGGACGCCGTTGCGGACCTCGTCGGCCACGTCCAGGCGCCGGGTTCGGATCTCGTCGGTGCCCAGCAGCAGCTTGAGGATGACCCGGGCCTCGGAGTCCGCATCCTCGATCTCCGCCGGCGTCCGCTCCCCCCGGTCCAGGGAGGCGATCAGCCCCCCGAGCCTCGCCTGCTTGCGGATGACGCTGCGACGTCTCGCCTCGGTGGGATGAGCGGTGAGGGTGGGTTCGATGTCCAGGCGGTGGAGGAGATGCTGCAGTCGTTCCGCATCGAAGCCTCGCTCGCGGAGAGCGAGCCCCGCCTCGGCGATGGATTCCGCACGGGGTCGCTCCGGAGTCGATTCCAGATCGCGGCGTCGGTTGATCCGGACGATCTCCCTCTGCTCGCACTTGTTGCGAAGGTGGAATCCGATCGCGAGATGCTTGAGCACCCCGCGGATGTCCTCGAGCGGAAGACCGTGAAGCCCCCGGCCTCGGACCGATGCCGCCACGCCGCCCTCGCGAACCACCTCCCTGATCTCGTCGAGATGCTCGACCACGGATCGAGGTTCGACCTCCTGCAGTCGTTGCCGGAACCACTGAATGTCGCGATGCAGTGCGTCTTCCATGACGGGTCAGCGTACCGAGCCCGACGCATCACGGAGGGAGATCGGACCGGGGAACGAACCGGATTCGAACCCGCCGGCCGCGGACTTCCGCACACCTCAGCGAGTATGCTTGCCGCGACGATCCATCTGCGTTTCGGATCGATCCCGCATGTGCCGGTCGAGAAGGAGACCACGCGTCGGACGGAAACTTCCGTCTGCAGCGGAGAAGGAACCCCGGCACGGCGATCCGCTCGATCCCTCGACCGAGCATCCGGGACCTCGAGTCGGTGATCGGCCACGACACGCCGATCGAACGGTCTGTCGGCCGCCGCTCGCGGGACGCCGATCCCGATCGACCGCCTCTCACGGAGAATCATCGTGTTTCGAGACCTGCCGTCACCCCCGACCCGCATCCTCGGTTCCCTGCTGATCGCGATCGTGATCACGGGGTGCAGCACCCCGTCCGCATCGACCACCTCCTCGAAGGCGGAGCTGCTTCGGATGATGTTCGCCGGTTACGAGGCCGACGACACCTCCCTCTGGACGCGTCATGTGGCGCCGGATGCGATCTGTTCCTGGAACACCAGCGAGATGACCGGCGAGGAACTGGTCGCCGCTCTGGGCTCGGCGCACACGGTGTTCCGGGACATCGAGGTCGACGATCTCCGGATCGAGACGATCGAAGCCGGGGACGGCCGGTTCATCACCCCCATGAAGGCGGACTGGTCGGCCACCGTGATCGCCACCGGAATCGAGATGTCGATCCCCTGTCAGATGTGGATCGAGTGGGAAGGGTCGACGATCGTCTCCTTCCAGGAGGTCTTCGACAACCAGATCGTGACCCGGGCCATGAATCCGGATCCGGAATCCGTGGAGGGGGAACTCACGGCCACGGCCGCCGAGCGGGCCCGGGTGGTGGAGAAAGCCTTCGAATCGACGGATCTCCCCGCCGCGGTCCTGGGAGTGGTCACCCGGGACGGTCGATACGAGTTCATGTCCCACGGCACGCACGGTCCCGAGGACGATCGCCCCGTCGACGAGGACTCCCTGTTCCTCATCGCCTCGATGTCCAAGGCGATCACCGCGGTGGCCGCCCTGCAGATGGTGGACCGGGGCCTCATCGACCTCGACGAACCGATCGCTCCGCACCTGCCCGAGATCGACGAGCTGCAGATCCTGACCGCGGGCGGTTCGCCCCGGCCGGCGACCGAGCCGATCACCCTTCGGGACCTGCTTCGGCACACCGCGGGCTTCGGCTACGTGTTCACCAGTCCGTTGATCATGGCCGACGTCGAGATCGATCCGGAGAGGGCGTGGCCCTTTCCTGATGTGATCGAGGAGGGCGAGTACGACTGGGGATTCGGGATCCAGCCTCGCCGGGTCTTCGAGTCGGGAACCGACTGGCTGTACGGCAGGAACGTGGGGGTCGCGGGGAAGCTGGTGGAACGGCTGTCCGGAACGGATCTCGAGACCTACCTCCGACGGAACATCCTCGGGCCCCTGGGGATGACCCGCACCGGATTCAACCCCTCCCCTGAACTCCTCGCCGACCGGGTCGAGACCCACTCCCGGGGCGCCCTGACCGGAAGACCGATGCCGGTGCCCCCCTTCCGACCCGACCGTCTGGAATCGTTCTACGGAGGGGGCGACCTCTACGGCACCCCCCGCGACTACGCGACCTTCCTGCGCTGCCTGCTCAACGGGGGCGAACTCGACGGGGTCCGCATCCTCGACTCCGCACTGGTCGATCTGCTCATGTCCGACCAGCTCCCGGAAGGGATCAGCGTGTCGCTCGATCCGATGCGCCTGACCGGCGGTGACCAGCGGTCCTTCACCGGCGACCGGGACGACGGCTACAGCCTCGGCTGGGCGATCGAGGTCGGCGGCGAGGACGGACTCCGACCCGAGGGCGTCGGGTACTGGTCCGGCATCCTGAACACCTACTACACCATCGATCCCGAACGGGGCGTGGCGGTCGTCTTCTTCAGTCAGATGCAGCCCTTCGACGACGTCGCGGCGTACGAGCTGTACCGACTCCACGAGGACGAGGTCTACCGCGCCATCCATCCACCGACGTCGCATCCCTGATGCTCGCCCGCCCGAACCCCGCATGAGCACCCTCCTCACCGCCCACGAGATCTCAAAGGCCTGGCCTTCGCACGATCTCTTCCGTCGCATCCGGATCCAGCTGTCGGAAGGCGATCGCGTCGGCCTCATCGGACCCAACGGGGCGGGCAAGTCGACGCTGCTCCGGATCCTCGACGGAGCCGACGAGCCCGACGAGGGGGAGATCATCCGACGCCGCGGTCTCCGAGTCGCCTACGTCCCGCAGGACGACCTCTTTCCCGAAGGGACCACGCCACGCCGCGCGGCGATGGAGGCGATCGCCATGGACGGGCCGGGAGACGGCCGGGTGGACGACGCCACGCGGGCGTCGATCGCGCTGTCGAAGCTGGGATTCGAGGACGTCGATCGCCCGGTCGACGTGCTGTCCGGCGGATGGCGGAAGCGGCTCGCCCTGGCCTGCGGACTGGTCCGCGATCCGGACCTCCTGCTGCTGGACGAACCCACCAACCACCTCGATCTCGCGGGCGTCCGATGGCTCGAGACCTTCGCGTCGAGATCCCGGATCGCCATGGCGTTCATCACCCACGACCGACGGTTCCTGGAGACGGTGGCGAACCGGATCATCGAGCTCAGTCGGGCGTATCCCGACGGGACCTTCGAGGTGGACGGGAACTACACGGAGTTCGTGCGTCGCAAGGGCGAGCACCTGGAGGCCGCGGCCGCGGCCAGGTCCTCGCTCGCCAATGCGGTCCGCCGCGACGACGCCTGGCTGAAGCAGGGCATCCAGGGACGGCAGACCCGCAACAAGAGCCAGGTCAGGGATGCGTCCGACCGCCGGGCCGCCCTCTCCGACGCCCGGGACCGCGCCGAGGCCGATTCGAAGTCCACCACCATCGACTTCACCGCCACCCGACGACGAACCCGGAAGCTCGTGGAGCTTCGCGGAGTCGGCACCTCGCTCGGAGGACGCCGCCTCTTCTCCGAGGTCGATCTCATCCTCTCCCCGGGCATGAGACTCGGCCTCGTGGGCGACAACGGCACGGGCAAGACCACCCTGATGCGGGTGATCGACGGCGAGCTGGAGGCGGACGAAGGCACGATCGAGCGTGCGAAGGACCTCCGCTCGGTGGTCTTCAGCCAGCACCGGGCCACCCTGAATCCCGAGGACACGCTTCAACAGGCGCTGTGTCCGGTGGGTGATCGAATCGACTTCCGCGGAAGCACCATCCATGTCGCCGGCTGGGCGGAGCGGTTCCTCTTCCACAAGGACCAGCTGAAGACCCCGGTCGCCCGCCTCTCCGGGGGCGAGCAGGCCCGGGTGCTGGTCGCGAACCTGATGCTCCAGCCCGCCGACGTCCTGCTGCTCGACGAACCCACCAACGATCTCGACATCCCGTCGCTCGAGGTGCTGGAGGAGGCCCTGGTCGACTTCCCCGGCGCCATCGTCCTGGTCACCCACGACCGTTTCATGCTGGACCGGATCGCGACCGAACTGATCGGTCTCGACGGCCGGGGAGGTGCGAAGTCGTACCAGACGCTCGAACAGTTCACCCGACACATGGCGGAGCGGTCGACCGAGCAGACCCCGACGACCGGGCAGGACCGCCCGAGGAAGCCCGCGGGTGATTCGACGCGGGGACCGAGACGACGCAAGCTCAGTTACAAGGAACAGCGGGAGTTCGACGGCATGGAGGACACCATCCTCGAGGCGGAGACCGAGGTCGAAAGACTCGAGACGATCGCCAACGCACCCGAGACGATGGCGGATCACGTGAAGTCCTCCCGGGCGTTCGAATCGCTCTCGGTCGCCCAGGAACGCGTGAAGGCGCTCTACAACAGGTGGAGCGAACTCGAGGCGATTCAATCCGGAGACGCCGAGCAGGGCTGAAGCCCCGGACCCGACGGGACCATCGAATCCGGTCGACGAGGTCGGATCGATGCCCGAACGGAGGGCCTTTGCCGGCCAGGTTTCCCCCTTTCAGACCTGCAAAAAGCGACTCGGGGCCTGAAAACGATGATTCCCCCCCACGCCACCCGCCCGGGATGTACCATGTCCGAAGCGTCAGTCTGACTCCAAGACGGGCGTTCATATCACCAACCCCCCGCCCTCCCCGACCGAGGGACGAGGACTGGAGTTCAGGCTCATGAAGAATCGCGTTCGCCCCGGTTTCACCATCGTCGAGCTGCTGGTGGTCGTTTCGATCATCGCCCTGCTCATCGCCATCCTCCTGCCCGCCATCGGCAAGGCACGAGACGCGGCCCGC
>PAQL01000035.1 GCA_002709295.1 Phycisphaerae bacterium
GATGGCGTTCTCGATGTCCGAATCCTCACGATCGATCGCATCGAGGACGAGCACCTGGACAAGGGCATCCCGGGACAGTCCTGCGGCCGCCCAGATCAATCGCTCCGATCCCAGGGGGAGTGATGGATCGGTGTCGAATGCCTTGCGCCAACTGCGATCGGCATCGGAGATCCTTCCATCGCGTGCCGCGTCATCTCCGAGGGATCTCCAGAAGAGCGCCAGAGCCCCCGGGGATTCGAATCCGACCACCTCGAGATCGATCTCGCCGTCGGAGATCATCAGCGATCGGAGTCTCGCGCCGTCGGAGACTCTCCCTGCCATTCCCAGTGTCATCTCGAGGATCAAGGCGGCACGCGTCCGATCTCGTCGGTCCTCGGCGATGAGGACACCGGCCGCAGCGACCGCGATCGCCTCCTCGACACCACCTCGACGAAGAAGGTCCTCGGCGAGCCGGACCCGGTCGCCCGAGGAGATCCAGCCGCGACGGGCCATCTCGCGGCGAATCGCGAAGGCATCCATCATCCTCCCCGAAGCATCGAGCGCCTCCGCGAGAGCATCGAGGGCGGCAGCGCCCCCGCCTCCTGCCACGGCCTGCTCCAGAGGACCGATCGCCGCCGCGGCATCACCCCGCGCAAGAGCGGCACGACCCTCGACATACCGTCCCACCGTGGACCTCGGGACGGCCGCACGATCGGTCTCCGACGTCGACGTCGCCGCAACGGCGGGATCGGACAGCGACTTCGCGATCTCGAGCACCGAACGAGCGGTTTCATCAGTCGGATCGATCCGGTCCGGTGCCCCGGAGAATCGAGGTGCGGGCATTGGCCGCTCGATGAAATCGTTCGCCCCCGCTTCGATGGCGGCCCGCCGTCGCAGGTCCTGCTCGAGGTCGCCGGCACTTCCGATGTCGACTTCGGAGGATGACTCGATCCGAGATTCGCCCGACGGATCCGAGGCGCAACCCGGCTGCCATGCCGATGCCACGCAGCACAGGATGCCGATGCCTGCTCGAAGCACCGTCATCGACATCACCGATCAGCCCTTGGACCGTAGGGCACCCGAGCGTGCGGCCTTCTTCGCGGCAGCCTTCCTCTTCGCAGGAGCCTTCTTCGCGGCGGCCTTCTTCTTCGCAGGGGCCTTCTTCGCAGCCGCCTTCTTCTTCGCAGGGGCCTTCTTCGCAGCCGCCTTCCTCTTCGTGGGAGCCTTCTTCGTAGAAGTCTTCTTCGCCGCAGACTTCTTCGCTGAGACCTTCTTTGCCGCCGCCTTCTTCGCGGGAGCCTTCTTCGCGGGAGCCTTCTTCGCCGCCGACTTCTTCGCCGCCGACTTCTTCGCGGAAGCCTTCTTCGCAGCCGTCTTCTTCGCGGGGGCCTTGGCGGCGGGTTCCGGTTCGGTCTCCAGCACCACCTCCTCCTCGACCAGCTCGACTTCGACGACCCTTGTCGGCCGGTGCTTCCGCACGAGCCTGGTCATGACTCCCTTGCCCCAGGCATCGTCGACCGCGGTCTGAAGCCCCACGATCACGTCGATGGCATCATCGGACTTGATCGTCGAACCCAGCCAGGACGACAGTTCATCGGGATCGACGGGTTCGTCGATCACCCCGTGCTCATGAAGGAGAGCGGAGAGCTGGTCGTCGGCGGGAAGTGCATGGACCTCGAAGCTCAGCCTCAGGATGCGGGCGGCGACGAACGGGTGCATTCCGTCCAGCGATTCGATGTCCGCCTTGATCTCCCGCTTGCCCTTGCCCTCGAGGTGATCGAAGGACAGGGCATGTCGGGCCAGATACAGCGAATGAAGCGTGCGACGGATCCCGTGAAGCCGCTCCTCGAGCCTCGGGTATCTCTTCCCGATGACCGACGCCTTCTCGTGAGGCAGGCTCACCCTGATCTCGTTGTAGTCCACGAAGGCGTCGAGAAGCTTCCTCATCGCGACCTCGGCCTGCTCCGTGCTGGCCTCCCAGAGCAGCCAGGAGTGGATCAGCACGGCGACCGGATCCCTCGGCCGGATGAAGTCCGGAAGGAGAGGCAGATCGCTGCCTCGATGCTTCTTCAGGAAGGTGTTGAGCTTGGCCGGCTTGGCCCACTTGTGCTTCACGTTCGATCCTCCGACGAGCCGCGGTCGCTGGGACGCGCGATGGTCGTTTCATGGGTCATGGCTGATGAGTCCGATCCCCTTCCGGGATCGGGCCTGCCGACTGATCGGAGTCGGCAGGAGTGTCGGAATCACCCTCGAGGTCCGAGGACGACGATCCGGGGTCGAAGCCGTCACGGATGGCTTCATCGAGTGCGGCATCATGCTTCAATGATTCATCGAGACGAAAATCAAGATCGGGCACTCTTCTCATCGAGGTCTCGTCACGAACGATCCGCCGAAGAAACCCCGACATGCTTCGAAGTCCGCCGATGGTGCGGGGACCGTCGGATGCCGGCAGCACGGAGACGCGGACCAGTGCGTTTCGCAGGTCCGGGGCGACCTCCACCCCGGTCACGGATATCAGGCCCCTGATGCGGGGATCCGCGAATCCACGGACGATCCTCTCCTGGAGAATCCTCGCGATCAGCGAGCCGATCCGATCGGGACGGATGGACTGTCCGCGATCCGGGTCCTCGAAGCGACGACGAGCCATGATCAGAGGGTCCGAGCCACCGCGATGGTCTTGTAGCACTCGAGCACGTCGCCCTGCTTGATGTCGTCGTACCCGTCGATCTTCATGCCGCATTCCATGCCGCTCTTGACTTCCTTGGCGTCATCCTTGAACCGCTTCAGCTGCTCGAGGCGACGATCCTTCTCGATCACGATGCCATCGCGAGTGACGCGGATCTGGGCGTTGCGCTGCACGTTTCCGTCGGTGACGTAGCAGCCTGCGACGGCGCCGACCTTGCTGATCTTGAAGACCTCGCGGACCTCGGCGTGACCGAGGACCTCGAGCTTGAGCTCCGGATCAAGAAGACCGGCGGCGGCCTTCTCGACGTCATCCGTGATGTCGTAGATCACGTCGTAGAGACGGATGTCCACGCCCTTGGCCTCGGCAAGCTGCCGGGCCTTCGCGGTCGTGGTCACGTTGAAGCCGATGATGATCGAACCCGTCGCCTCGGCGAGCGTGACGTCGCTCTCGTTGACGCCGCCCACGGCGCTGTGCTTGACCGAGACCCGGACCTCGTCCGAGCCGATCTTGCCGAGCACGGCCCGAAGGGTCTCGACCGAACCCTGGACGTCGGCCTTGACCACGAGAGGAAGGTCCTTCTTCTTGCCCTCCTCGATGTGATCGAAGATGTTGTCGAGCGTGATCTTGGGGGCTGCGAGCTCCCGCTCCCGCTCGAGCCTTCTCCGTTCCTCGGCCGCCGCCTCCGCCTCCTTCAGGGTGTCGACCACGAAGAAGCGGTCACCGGCGTCGGGAAGCGAATCGATGCCGCTGATCGCGACCGGAGTCGAGGGACCGGCGGTCTCGATGCGTCGACCATGATCGTCGACGATGTCCCGAACCCGGCCGAATCCACGGCCGGTGACGATGAAGTCGCCCTTGTTGAGCATTCCGTCCTGCACGAGCATTCGAGCGACGGGTCCGCGTCCCTCCTCGACCTGGGCCTCGATGACGGTGCCTTCGGCGTTGCCGATGAAGTCGCCCTTCAGTTCGAGGAGGTCGGCCTGATAGTCGAGGATGTCAAGCAGGTCCTGGATGCCGTCTCCGGTGATGGCGCTGGTGCGCACCACCTCGATGCCTCCACCCCACTCGGTGGGATTGAGATCCCTCTCAGCGAGCTGGCCGAGGATCCGCTGGATGTTGGTGTCCGTGGCCTCCGCCTTGTCGATCTTGTTCAGGGCGACGACGATCGGGACCCCCGCGGCCTGCGCGTGGCTGATCGACTCCTCGGTCTGCGGCATGACGCCGTCGTCCGCCGCGACCACCAGGACGATCACGTCCGTGACCTTCGCGCCACGAGCTCTCATGGCGGTGAACGCCTCGTGACCCGGAGTGTCGATGAAGGTGACCACCCGCTCGTTGTCCCCGGCCTTCACCGGCACCTGGAAGGCGCTGGTCGCCTGGGTGATGCCGCCCGCCTCGCCCGCGGCCACGTTCGCCTGGCGGATCCGGTCGAGAAGCGAGGTCTTTCCGTGATCGACGTGACCGAGGATCGTGACGATCGGGCTTCGAGCCCGTTCATCCGCCCGGTCGCGTTCGGCGAATCGCTGCTCGATCACCTCGGCGGCGGTCTTCGCCTCCTCGACCTCGAGCTCGATCTCGTAGTCCATCATGATCTCGATGGCCCGGTCCGTCTCGATCGAGGAGTTGATCGTCGCAGGGATCCCGTCGAGGAACAGCTTCTTGATGATCTCCGCGGCCTTCACCCCGGTCGCGGCGGAGAGATCCTTGATGGTGATCGGCTCGGCGATCTTGACGGGACCGACCGGCTTCTGAGGCATGGCCGCTCGCCGACCTCCACCACCGCCGCCTCCACCTCGACCCCGGAACTTGTCCTGGCGGTGCGATCGGAAGAAGCCCTGCGAGTGCTTGAGCGCCTGATCGCGCTCGAGCATGTCCTGGGCCCGCCACGGCTGGAACGGCTGGTCTCCGCCTCCACCGCCGGCCCGGCCCGAACGACCTTCGTTGCGACGAGGACTGCGGGTCTTCCCGCCGGGTCCGCCGCCACCACCCCGACGACCTCCTCCGAAACCACCGCCTCGACCCTGATCCGTCTCCATCGGTCCGGCGCCCCCGCCTCGACGAGGACCGGCATTGGTCATCATGCCGTCGGAGGGCGGGCCGCTGCGCGGACGAGGGGCCCGGACCGGCTCCGGTTCCTCGACTCGAATGACCTTGGGACCACTGAGGGAGACCTTCTTGGGGGTCTCGAGCTTCGGACCGACCGGGGCCACCGAATCAGGTCGATCCGGCACGTTCATGCGGGCCCGAGCGGTGTCATCCGCAGGCGGATCGCCGGCTTCCACGTCGTTGGACGGACCGGCCTTGGAGGACGGTGGGTCGGCCGTGGTCGAATCCGTCGCCCCGACGGCCGGGGCTTCCGCGGACGGAGCCTCCGCGATCACCGCGGTACCGGCCTCGGTGGATTCCGCGACCGATTCGGTCGCAGGTCCGGCCGCTGCCGCCGGCCTTGCGACGCTCCCGGGGAGAGCGACCGAATCGTCGTCCTCTTCGGGCATCTCCTCGACGGGCTTGACCTTCTTGACAACCTTCTTCGCGACCTTCTTCGCGACCTTCTTCGCGACCTTCTTGGCCTTCTTCCGGACCGCGGCGACATCGACCGGAGCAGCGGTCTCCACCGCGGTGCCCGCGTCCTTCGCGGAGTCTCCGAACCATTCTCTGATGGTGTGCGACAGACCGATCGACACCGCCGACATGTGGTTGGTGATGTCGGGGATGTCCTCGGCCTTGCACTTGGCGATGATGTCCTTGCTGGACACCCCAAGCTCCTTGGCGAGGATGTGCACTCTCAGGGTGGTGGTCTTCTTGGCCACGTGGGTCTCCTGCGAATTGGGATTCGCTTCACCTTCCAGAACGCCGCATCAGCCGGCGGAACTGCTCTCCGACTCGCCTTCACTGCCGCCGAGCAACGTGTCGGCGGTCGATTCCGCATGTCCATCGGTCGCGGGCGCGTCAGCGGCCTGCTCCGAGGTCTCCGAACCGGCGTCCGAGGACGGAGCCGCGTCCACCGGACCGCCCCCTCCCAGAATCGAGGCGGCCGACGATTCGGCGGCCGCGTCCGGGGCGTTGAGAATGGCGTCCGCCGACTGTTCCTCGGCGGCGGCGGCCTCGGCGGCCTGCTTGTCCTTCTCCTGCTGCTCGGAGATCTCGTGAGCCCTGCTCGAGCAGCGTTCCACGATCTCGCCCGCCAGCTCCTCGGTCATGCCGAGTTCGTCCATGAGGACCGCTTCGCCGACCTCCTCGACGTCGAAGACGCTGATCATGCCGAGCGCCCCCATTCGGTCGAGAGTCTCGGGTTCCACGCCCTCGATCTGTCGAACCGTCTCCTCGAGCGCCTCGAGTCCCTTGGCGAACTCCTCGGGCGTGAGAATGTCGATGTCCCAGCCCGTGAGACGCGCCGCGAGGCGGACGTTCTGTCCTCGGCGTCCGATGGCGAGCGACAGCTGATCGTCCCTGACGATGATCGTCGCCCGACCGAGCTCGAAGCAGAGGCTGACCTCCTCGACCTCCGCGGGCTTCAGGGCGTTCGCGATCAGGACCTGGCTGGACTCGTTCCAGCGGACGATGTCGATCTTCTCGCCGTTCAGTTCGTCGACGATGTTCCTGATCCGACTGCCGCGGACTCCGACGCACGCTCCGACCGCATCGACCTTCGAATCGATCGAACTGACGGCGAGCTTCGTGCGGAACCCGGCCTCGCGAGCCATCGCCTTGATCTCGATGACCCGCTCGTTGACCTCCGGAACCTCCTGCTCGAAGAGGCGGCGGATGAAGTCGGGATGGGACCGGCTCAGGACGATCTTGACCTGGTGGCCGGCGTCCCGGACGTCGAGAATGAGGCAGCGGACGCGATCACCGGGATGGAACTGCTCGCCCGGGATCTGCTCGCTTCGGGGCATGAATCCCTCGGCCCGTTCGATCTGCACCACGAGAGCGCCGCCCTCGTACCGCTGGGCGGTGCCGGTGACGACCTCGCCCTGTCGCTTGGCGAACTCCTCGAGGAGGCTGTTCCGTTCATCCTCCCGGAAGCGCTGGATCATGACCTGCTTCGCGGTCTGGGCCGGAATTCGTCCCATCGACTCGAGGGAGATCTCCTCCTCGACGCCTTCCTCGTCATGCCTCCAGAGACGGATCGCTCCGGTGAGCCGATCCATGTTGCAGCCGAACTCCTCGGTGTCGAGCGAGTTGAAGTGCTTTCGAGCGGCACTGACCATCGCCTGTTCGAGGTCCTCGATCAGGAGTTCCCGGTCGATGTTCCGATCACGAGCAATGGAGTCGAGGATGCGAAGGGTTTCAGCGTTCATGGCGAGGAAGATGTCCGATTCGGATGGTTGGTTGTCGAACGATTCGGCTTCGGCCCCGGCCGAAGCGTCTGCACGGAGCCGACGCGGCTCCAGGTCTCATCCACGAATCGAGCCACGCGTCCTCTGAAGACGCGTGGCCCGTCGCAGCGAAGCGGAGGATGATCCGAACTGGATCATCGACCGGACGCGGTCGTCATGATCGGGAGCGTCACCTCATGGCGACAGGCTCCTCTGAGGAGGTGGACCGGGCAGCGAACGCCATCTCGATGAGACGGCGAACCGTGATCCCGACGACGTCAGTCAAGGCGACCGTCATCGATGGATCACGCGATGGGGCTGGTCCGATGCGTTTTCTCGCATGGCGTTCCAGATCATCGTCGAACCCAAACACCGATCGACCGATCGGCGAACTTCATCCTCCCGGACCGCACCACGCGATCCGGGCCTCCCCGACCATCGAACGACGGACGGGACCGACGGCCGCAGCAAGCTGCGACCGATCCAGAAGGATATCCATTTCCCGAGTCGAGGGCCAATGAGCCCGGCGAAGGGCGTCAACCAGCCTGCAGGTGGTCTTCCGAGCCGCTGGGGGCGGATTCAGCCGCCTTCGGCACCGTTTCGGCCCCCGTGGGGGGGGTGGACAGCCCACCCCTTGTAGGTCCGAGAATCCGAAGTGCCCGCTGGCCTCGATGCTGACCGAGCCGAGCCTCGTACTTGGCCCGCCCTTCGATGCTGACCACGACGGGCTCCGCCGCATCCCGGTCGGTGGTGATGATGTCCCCCACCTCGAGCTTCCCGAGTTCGGAGAGCGTGATGGTGGTCTCGGCCAGAGTCGCCTCGACCTGGAGGTTCGAGTCCTGAAGCTTCGCCACGATCGCCGGATCCGCGGTGGAGGCATCGCCCCGCCCCGCCATCAGCCAGTTCTCGGCATTGAGATCCTCCATGACCGGCTCGATCACGTTGTAGGGCATGCAGAGACTCATGGTCCCCGCCCGGCTGCCAAGCTTGATCTCGAACCCGATCACCACCACCACCTCGTTGGGCGGCACGATCTGCACCAGATGCGGGTTCGATTCCATCGCATCGATCCCGAAATCGAGCTCCCGAACCCCCGTCCAGGCCTCGCTGAGCGATCCCAGACCGAGGCCCAGGATGCGCTCCAGGAGCCGACCCTCGATCGAGGTCATCGGCCGCTGGGGAATCACCAGTCCCTTGTTGTTGCCGCCCAGCAGGCGATCGACGAAGGGGTACACGATGAGCGGGCTGATCTCGACGCAGAACTGCCCGTCCAGAGGCGAGCAGTCCAGCAGCGTGAAACAGGTCGGATTGGGGAGGCTGCCGATGAACTCCGAGTAGGTCATCTGCTCCGCGGTGGCCACTCGGACCTCCACGATCGATCGGAGGAAGCCGGAGAGCTGAGCACCGAACCCTCGTGCGAAGGTCTCATGCAGGGTCTGCAAGGTCCGCATCTGGTCCTTGCTGATCCGCTCGGGCCGCTTGAAGTCGTAGAGCCTGATCTCGACCTTCTCGGAGTCCCTTCGGGTGCGGGAGAAGATCCGGGCCGGGGGCTGATCGTCGTTGAGATCGCCGGACTCGACGGCGCTGAGCAGCGTGTCGATGTCGGACTGGTCGAGCATGTCCGGTTCAGGCATGTCCATCCACCTGGTGAGTTCCACCGAACGGGGTGGCCGGCATCCTGCCGGCGAAAAGAGCCCCTGAAGACATCGGCATCCCGGTCCCTGCCGCTTGAACAGGGCCTCGGGGAGGAGAACCCGGTCGAAGACGATTCCGCTCGCCCAGGTGGAAATCATCCCGTTTTCGGACCCGGCCGAGACGTCGAGCGGCTCGCTCGGATGCTTCCGGCCGCCGTATCCTGTCCACATGAGCTTCATGAACCGCCCCCTCCTCCGCCTCGTCGCCCCGGCCTGGTGCCTTCTCGTCCTGCTTGCCGTGGTCGAATCCGCCTCCGGCCAGGTCGATTTCGGCTTCGGCAACCTCGGGAACGACGATCAGCCCGCCTTCAACGACTCCCGGGACGAGGTCAAGGCCAGCCTGCTTCCCTCCCGAAGCCAGGTGGCCGCAGGCGGTGACGTGATCATCGCCGTGGTGCTCGACGCCAACCCCGGCTGGCACCTCTGGCCCGGCCCCGGCGAGATCCCGGAGCCCTACGCGACCTTCGGCTCGGCGATTCGAACCGAGATCTCCGTCCAGACCGGTGAGGACGACATGGTGACCCTGCATCCCGGCTTCGCCCTCTGGCCGGAGCTTCACGGGGTCGAAGCCGATCTCGGCGACGGGCCCCTGAACTACGGCGTCTATGAAGGACGGGTCGGAATCCTGATCCCCGCGACCATCAGCCCCGACGCCACCGCCGGAACGCAGGTCATCACCCTCGACCTCGACTTCCAGGCCTGCGACGACAGGTTCTGTCTCGCACCGGCATCCGAGACCCTCCGCACCGAGATCACGGTCGTCGCGGCCGGGACCACCGCGGCAGGAACCGACAACTCCTCCGACCCCGTGTTCACAGGCTTCGACCCGGGGATCTTCGCGAAGATCCGCGGCGGGGCCGTGGCTCCCGAGATCGTGAGCTTCGACGTCTTCGGAACGACCTTCTCGATCGATGTCAACGGCATCGGCGGCTTCCTGCTGCTGCTGCTGGTCGCGGCGCTGGGCGGCATGCTTCTCAACTTCACACCCTGCGTCCTCCCGGTGATCCCCCTCAAGATCATGGGACTCAGCGCGGTCGCGGACAATCGCCGCCGCTGCCTGGCCCTCGGAGCGTCGATGTCCGTCGGGGTGGTGTTCTTCTGGATGGTCCTTGGCGGACTGATCGCAGGACTGAAGAGCTTCCAGTCGATCAGCGAGCTGTTCCAGTTCCCGGTCTTCACGATCACCGTGGGGGTCGTGATCACCGTGATGGCGATCGGGATGGCCGGCTTCTTCACCATCCGCCTTCCGAGCAAGCTCTACGCGGTCCAGACCAGCCACGACACGATCGGCGGCTCATTCGTGTTCGGCATCATGACCGCGATCCTGTCGACCCCCTGCACCGCACCGTTGATGGGTGCGGCCGCGGCCTGGGCGACGACCCAGTCCCCGGCCACCGTGCTCGCGGTCTTCGCCGCGATCGGCGGCGGCATGGCGATCCCGTACCTGATCCTCAGCGCCTTCCCCGACCTCGTGAAGAGGATGCCTAGGACCGGGGCCGCCAGCGAGGTCGTCAAGCAGGTCATGGGCCTGCTGCTCCTCGCCGCGGGGCTCTACTTCATCGGCAGCGGCATCTCCGGTCTGACCGTCGTTCCCGGAGAGCCTCCCAGCCGCCTGTACTGGTGGTTCGTGGCGGCGGCCGCGACCGCCGCGGGACTCTGGCTGCTGATCCGCACCTGGCAGCTCACCCGCCGCCCGGTCCCGCTGGTGATCCTCACCGCGCTCGGTGGCGTGATCACCGCGTTGTCGGTGTGGGTCGGGGTGACCATGACCGCGAAGGGCCCGATCGACTGGATCTACTACACCCCCGAACGATTCGCCGACGCCATCGCGGAGGACAAGGTCGTGGTGCTGGACTTCACCGCCGAGTGGTGCCTGAACTGCAAGACCCTCGAAGCGACGGTCCTGCAGACACCCGGGGTGGTCGCCGCCCTCGATCGGGAGGACGTCGTGCCGATGAAGATCGACCTGACCGGCGACAACCCCGACGGCAAGGCCAGGCTTGAAGAGGCGAAGCGACTGACGATTCCTCTGCTGGTGGTCTATGGAAGCAACGGCGAGGAGATCTGGAAGAGCGACGCCTACACCCCCAGCCAGGTGCTGGGGGCGATCGAAGAGGCCGACCGGACCTACGGTCGGAACCCCGAGGCGGTCGCCTCGGATCGCTGAGCCGACGGGCACGAGAGATCGATCAGGAGTCTGATCCGGTCAGCGAGCGCCCCGACGCCTCGAGACGTCGCCGATCCGCATCACCAAGCTGCATGAGGGGATCGAGCGCCCGAGCGGCATCCAGGGACTCGACCCGCTCCCGGGACGCCGCCGCATCCGTCCGCCGACCGAGTCGCAGCAGGATCTCGCAGCGGACGAGTTCGAGCCTCGGCTCGGTCGGATCGAATCGGATCGCATCGTCGACCGCGGCGAGGGCTCGTTCGAGCCCCGACTCTCCGGCATCCGGTCCGGCATCCGCCACCACCGATGTGGATCGGAGCCCCGCGGATTCGGGTCCCGGCCGGGCGGCGAACCAGCGATCGGCGAGTTCGATCGCCGAACGACGGGCCTCCGGATCGCCCACGATGAGGAACTGGTCCATCGCACCGCGCACCGTGCGGACGTCGTACCAGCCGTGTGCATCGACCATCTCGACCAGCCGTCCGGCGACCAGCAGCCGATCGGCGTCCGTGACCGGCGAATCGTCGAGGAAATCCCGGTGCAGCGGCGCGATCACCATCGCCGCCTGCGACTCGAGGAGCTTCGCCCGCACGCTGAAGACCGCGATCAGACCCGTGGCGATCAGAAGGATCGTGGTGACCGCGATCCGGCCTGCGAAGCGCCACCGGGGCGCATCGCACGATCTTGCGGAGCCTCCCGCCGCAAGGAAGACCCACGCCAGGGCGAGCGATGCGGGCTGCCAGAAAAGCATCTCGACCTGGGCATGAGCCAGCACCACCACCGCGGAGGCGAGCCCCACCAGCCTCGTGGCGGCCGGCGTGATCGACTCGGTCGAACTCCACACCGCGATGCCGACGAGGACCCCGATGGCCAGCCCTCCGAGTCGGATCATGATCCCGATGTCGTCCAGAGGCCATTCGGTCCGAAGCTGCTCGTACCCGACGTACCCGGCGATGCAGACCACGACGGCCATCAAAGTCGCCCTCGAGATGTGGATCCCCTCGCCTTCGTGCCGGACTTCGGACTGCGAGCGGCGGCTGCAGATCAGCAGGGCGAGGGCCAGCCATGCGATCCCGAGCATGCCGAGGGAGGCGATCCAGTCGATCCCCATCGAATGGGCGCTCGCGACGTTCTCGGGACTGGTCGGGGGCTTGTTCAGCAGGTAGGCCGCCTGGAATCCATCGGGCCCCACCCCGAGAAGCGGCGCCGACCCTGCCATGCCCCACGCTCCGACCAGGTACTGCCATCGGAAGAGGAGCGATCTCTCTTCCGCGAAGTCGTCGCCCATCATCCCTCTGGCGACCACCACCGCGAGCACCAGGCCGACCGAGGCCAGCACCGGGATCCACGGGCGTTTCAGCAGGAGATCCCGACCCGGCCCGAAGGCCGCACCGAGGACGATCACTCCCAGCAGGGTGGCTCCGATCGCGCCCTTGGAGCCGTTGATGCCGACGAGGATCGCGAGGCAGACCGCGACCAGGCCGACCATCACCGGGCCTCCTGCTCCCTCCCCCCGACCATCATCAGGCTGCGAGGCTCCCGGGCTTCGACGCGCGAAGACGATGCCGACGAGGGCCACCGCGGCCGCGCCGGAGAGTCCGCTGAAGACGTTGGAGAAACCGATCCAACCGGTCGCCTCGGGCTGTCGAAGTCGACGCTCGAAGGCGAGCGCCGCCGGCGAGCCCTCCGCCCATCCGCGGGAGGCGAGCACCTGATCGCGGTTCGCCTCGAAGTAGGCGACGGTGTCGGCGTGCTCCCAGAAGACCTGATGGAAACCTCGGACCCCTCCGACCGCCACCGCGGCGAGCAGGATCGACAACACCATCCGGCGATTGCCGGGCAGGCGGACCAGATGCGCGAGGGCTGCGCCGAGGACCACCGCGGCGAACCAGTCCGACCCGCGCCAGCCGTCGAGAAGATCGCCGGCGCCGTGCACGACGAGGATCGGCAGGGGGATCAGTCCCAGACCGACGATCCAGGGGTCGAGACCATCCCGGCGCGACTCCCTCCACAGGGCGATCGCGGCGACGATCAGGATCACCACGTCGAGAAACGCCGCTCCCGAGGGACCGACCGCGGGAAACGGGCCGAAGACTCCGGCGGGATCGACGTCGAAGAGCCGGTCGGGAGCGAACGGGGAGAGGAACCGCAGCGCCGCCAGGGTGGCGAGGGCGATCGCCTCCCAGGAGATCGAGGACGCTGACCGTTCGCCGTCCCTCACGTCCGACCCGACCCGTCTTCACTCCTGCGACGGGCTCCCGCCTCGAGCAGTCCGAGCACGAGGATGATGAACAGGGTCTGGGCCCCCACCAGCGAGGCCTGCCAGGGAGCCACGCTTCCCAGCACGATCCCGCCCACTCCGGTGGAGGCGGTGAGCGACCAGATGACGATCACCGCCGAACGGCTCGACAGCCCGAGGCGGACCAGACGATGCGAGAGATGCTGCTGATCCCCCTTCAGAGGGCTGCGTCCCTGTCTGATCCGCAGAAGACTCACCGCCACCAGGTCGTAGATCGGAATCGCGAGCACCACCACCGGCATGAGCACGCCGTACCACGCCGTGCCGAGGGCGAAATCTGGGTCGGAGGTGTCGACGAAGGTGGTCCGGATGGTGAGGGTGGCCAGCAGCCATCCCACCAGGAGCGAACCTCCGTCACCCATGAACAGACGGGCCGGGGGCACGTTCTGGAGGAGGAAGCCGAGAAGCGAACCGCAGAGCAGGGCGAATGCCGCCGCGGTGAACCACTGACCGTTGATGATCGTCGCGGCGAGGAAGATCGCGGCCGCGATCGCCGCCACCCCGCCGGCAAGCCCGTCCATGTTGTCGAGGAAGTTGATCGCGTTGCAGATTCCGACGATCCACACCACGGTCAGAACCGCCGAGGTGGCGGTGCCCGCGGGACCGAAGACGTCGAGCACGGTGACCAGTCGAAGATCCCCGACCACGACCACCGTGGTGGCGAAGACCAGCTGGAGCACGAGCTTGAACCAGGGACCGATCGCCCGTCGATCGTCGACCAGACCGAGGACGTGCATCGCGATGCCGCCGATCACGATGGTCCACCAGGCGAGCCGCTGGCTGCCGAGACGATCGGTGAAGGATTCGAGCGATGGGAAGCGGACCGCGATCTCGTCCCCCATCGTCGCGAGGACGATCAGTCCACCCAGCAGCGGCAGCAGGCTCCCGGCGGCGATGGCCAACCCGCCGATGTTCGGGATGGATCGCAGCACCTTGTCATGCCCCTGCACGCCCGCGGAATCGAGGGTGCCAGCCCTCCGTCCGACCACCACCAGCACCGCGGCGAGGGGGGCCGCGATCAGGAAGCCGAGCGGAAGCATGAGAAGAACCGGACCAAGCATGGCGGCATGCTATCGGCCCGATCTCCCGCACCGCTCGGAACCGGGGCCCGAAGGCCCCGGATTCCGCCCGAACCGGTACCGTTGCGGTCATGCGATCCGTGACCGTCTACTGCTCCAGTTCTCCGGCGATCGAGCCGGCCTTCGCGAAGACCGCCCGGCTCGTGGGCCGGGAGCTCGCCCGCCGCGATCTCAGACTCGTCTACGGGGGCGGCTCGAGCGGGCTCATGGGCGAGGTCGCCGAAGCCTGTCGCGAGGAGGGCGGCCGGATCCTCGGCGTCATCACCAGCCCCCTCGCCGAACTGGAGGTCGCCTTCGAAGGATGCGACGATCTGGTGGTGGTCGAGTCCATGCGGGAGCGGAAGAGGATCATGGTCGAGGAGGGCGACGGATTCCTCGTCCTTCCCGGCGGACTCGGCACCTACGAGGAGTTCTTCGAGACCCTCGTCGGACGGGTGCTGGCCGAGCACGACAAGCCCATCGGCGTGCTGAACGATCACGGCTACTTCGACCCCATGGTCTCCATGATCGAGCACGGCATCGAACATCGTTTCATCCGACCGGCCGCCGCCGATCTCGTCGCGGTGGATTCGGATCCCCTCGCCCTCATCGATGCGATTCTCTCCGACGAGGGCCACGGCCATGATCAGTCCGACCTGATCCCCCCCTTGTCCCGCCCGCAGGAATAGCCGCCCTTGCCGACCACCGCGATCATCGCCGGTCAGGGGGAGCTGCCCGGTCTCTGCGCCCGCGGGGCCCGGGCGGCGGGGCACCGGGTGCTCGGGCTGGGCCTGCGCGGCTTCCACGACCCCTCGTTCCCCTCGCTCTGCGACGAGTTCAAGCCGGTCGGCTTCCTCCGGCCCGGCGGATGGATCCGGGCCGCGAGACGAGCGGGATGCACCGATGCGGTGCTGATCGGCCGCGTCGGCAAGGACGTGATGCACAAGAGAGGCTTCAAGCTCGAGATGCTCCGGGAGATCCCGGACCTGTACACGATCGATCTCTGGTACCGGAAGCTGAGATCCGACCGCCGATCGTCGAATCTTCTGAGGACGCTCGCGGACGATCTCGCGAAGAGAGGACTCATGCTCGTGGATTCCACCACCTACCTGCCGGAACACGTCGCCACCGACGGCGTCCTGACGGAACGCTCGCCCACTCCCGAAGAGAGCGGAGACATCGACTTCGGCTGGAGTCTCCTGAACCGGGTGAGCGAGCTGCACATCGGACAGTCCATGGCGGTCCGACAGCGGGACGTGATCTGCGTCGAGGCGGTGGAGGGCACCGATCGGATGATCGGACGAGCCGGCGAGCTCTGCCCGCGGGGCGGATGGACCCTCCTGAAGACCGCGGCGTCGGACCACGACATGCGGACCGACGTGCCGACCGTCGGCGTCCGGACCATCGAGAACGCCTCCGCCGCCGGGTGCTCCTGCATCGCGGTCGGCTCCGGACGCGTGATCCTCGCGAATCGTCCGGACGTGATCGCCGCGGCCGACAAGGCCGGGATCGCGATCGTCGGCATCCCCTCCCCCCGATGACTCGGCCGCGACGGGCGGGCCGCATATGCTCGTCCGCATGGCATCCGAGGATCCCGGCCGGGAGGCCGAAGACAAGCAGGCGGAACGGCGGTTCGCCAGTCGAGCCGGGCTCAAGCTCGACCATGCACTCGAGGACTTCGACCTCGACGTGACCGGCTGGAGGTGCGCCGACTTCGGCTGCAACGTCGGAGGATTCACCGACTGCCTTCTCCAGCGCGGAGCCGCTTCGGTGCTCGCCGTCGACACGGGTCGCGGCGCCCTCGCCTGGCCGCTTCGACAGGATCCCAGGGTCGAGGTTCGTGAACGAACCAACGCCCTCCACGACACCCCTCCCGAGGATGGGGTGGACCTGGTCGTGATCGACCTCGCCTGGACTCCGCAGAGACTGGCCGTTCCGGCGGCTCTTCGCTGGCTCTCTCCGGGCGGGGCCCGACGGATCGCGACCCTGGTGAAGCCGCACTACGAGCTGAAGGCCGAGGAGAAGCACCTGCTGGATCGCGGATTCCTGCCTCAGGAGCACGCTCCCCGCGTTCTGGAATGCGTCCTCGAGGACATGCCCGGCCTCGGAGCATCGGTCCTCGGAAGCGTTCGATCACCCCTGGTGGGCGGCAAGTCCGCCCGACGGCGCGGGGTCCCGGGAAACGTCGAATTCGTGGTCCTGCTCGAGCCCCTTTCCGCCCCGGTCGCAGGCCCCTGATCGAGGCTCCGCGGGCCGCGTGAATCCGCGGTTTGCGGTACCATTCACCGGTCTCGGCGAGGGTGTTCGAACCCCTCCCAAACCCGGTCGATTCCGGCTCTCGGGACGCCCCCCCTCGGACCCCCTGCACACGCATGAGCGACGACACGCCGACTCCGGACACGCCTTCCTCCGACCCCTCCGAAGGGGCGACGAACATCGGTCACGTGGTCGATCTCGAGATCGAGCGAGAGCTCCACGACTCGTATCTGACCTACGCGATGAGCACGATCATGGACCGGGCCCTGCCCGACGTCCGTGACGGTCTGAAGCCCTCCCAGCGGCGCATCCTCGTCGCGATGCACGACCTCAACCTGTCGCCCGGCCGCAAGCACATCAAGTGCGCCAAGATCGCCGGCGACACCTCGGGCAACTACCACCCTCACGGCGAGTCGGTGATCTACCCGACCCTCGTCAACCTCGGCCAGGACTGGAAGACCCGCTGCCTGCTGATCGACAAGCAGGGCAACTTCGGTTCGATCGAGGGCGACCCGCCGGCGGCGATGCGATACACCGAGGCGAGGATGACCGCGGCCGCCGTGGCCATGCTCGAGGACATCAAGAGCGAGACGGTCGACTTCAAGGCCAACTACGACGAACGGCTCATGGAGCCGACGGTCCTGCCCGCGAAGTTCCCGAACCTGCTGGTCAACGGTTCGAGCGGCATCGCGGTGGGCATGGCGAGTTCCATGCCTCCGCACAACGCCGGTGAGATCTGCGACGCCATCGTCACGGTCCTGGACCGTCCCGAGACCACGTTCGCGGAACTCATGGAGATCGTTCCGGGGCCCGACTTCCCGACCGGCGGCACCATCGTCGGCCGGGCGGGGATCGCCCAGGCCTACGCCACCGGGCGAGGTCGCGTCCTGGTGCGAGGCAAGGTCACGCAGATCCAGGAGAGGGGCCGGGACATCCTCCTCATCGAGGAGATCCCCTACCAGGTCGTCCAGTCGAACCTGATCGAGAAGATCGTCGATGCCGCGAAGACCGGAAAGATCACCGACATCGCCGATGTCCGGAACCATTCCGGCCGCCAGGCCCGCACCCGCATCCAGGTCGTCCTGAAGAAGGGCGCCAACCCGGATGTGGTGGAGCGACAGCTCTACCAGCACACCCCCCTGCAGTCGACCTTCTCGATCATCAACATCACCCTGGTCAACCACCAGCCGAGGACCCTCGATCTCCGATCCCTGATCGATCACTGGATCGATCACCGACGCGACGTCATCCGACGACGGACCGAGTACCTGCTCCGCCAGGCCAGACAGCAGGCCCACAAGCTCGAGGGACTCGTCTACGCGGTCTGCGACATCGACGAGGTGATCAGGCTCATCCGGTCCAGCCGCACCCGCGAGGAGGCCATCGAGAAGCTCATGGAGAGGCGGTTCAGAATCCCGCCCGACCACGAGCATGCCGCTTCGATCCCCGAACGGCTGCTTGCCGCAGCCAACGCGGAGAACGAAGGCGGAATCGGCGCCGTCCTCACCAAGGTCCAGGCCGAGGCGATCGGCGCCCTCAGGCTGATCCAGCTCACCGGTCTCGAGATCGAGAAGCTGGTCGCGGACCTCCGGGATCTTCACGAGGAGATCTCCGAGTACGAGGCGATCCTCTCCGACGATGCCAGGGTCCGCTCGATCATCCGCGAGGACTGCCTCGAGATCAGGGAGAAGTTCGCCGACGAACGACGGACCCGCATCGAGGACGGCGAGGCCGACGGCTTCGAGATGGAGGAGCTGATCCAGGAACACCGCGTGGCGGTGACCATCACCCACCAGGGATGGATCAAGCGCCTGCCGGTCGACACCTATCGCGAACAGGCCCGTGGCGGGGTCGGCGTCAAGGGAGGCGAGACCCGCGAGGGCGACTTCGTCGAGCACCTCTTCACCGCCAGCACCCACGACGACCTGCTCTGCTTCACCAACACCGGCCGGGTCTTCAAGATCCGGGTGTGGCAGATCCCCGAGGCCAGCAGGACCAGCAAGGGGCGATCGATCGCCAATGTGATCGGCCTCCGGGACGGCGAGTCCGCGAGATTCTTCCTGCCCATCTCCGACTTCGAGAAGAGCGAGGACTATCTCGTCTTCGCCACCGAACACGGACGGGTGAAGCGAACCTCGCTGAAGGACTTCCGCAACGTCAACCGAAGCGGGATCATCGCTCTCAATCTCAACGACGGCGACCGTCTCATCGGCGTGGTGTGGACCAGAGGAGACGACCACGTCCTCCTGGCCACCGCCAAGGGAATGGCGATCCGCTTCGACGAGAACGACGCCAGGGTGATGGGCCGGGCCGCCGCGGGCGTGAAGGGCATCGACCTCTCCACCGGCGACCGGGTCGTCGGACTGGTCAGGGCGGAACCGGGCACCGACCTGCTCACCGTCACCCAGAACGGCTACGGCAAGCGCACCGACCTCGACGAGTACCTCGTCCAGGCGGAGGACGGCTCGAGGCCCCAGAGCCGCGGCGGCAAGGGCCGCATCGACATCAAGACCTCCGGCCGCAACGGGGAGGTCGTCGCGATCCGACGCGTCACCGACATCGACGGACTCATGTTCATGACCTCGTCCGGGATGCTGGTGCGGACCAGCGCCGCCAGCGTGTCCAGGCTTGGACGAAACACCCAGGGGGTCCGGGTGGTCCGACTCCGGGAGGAGGATCGCCTGATCGACTGCGCCACCACCCCGGCGGATGAGGGCGAAGAGCAGGTCCCCGGCGAAGGAGCGGAGGAATGAGCCTCAACGAGTGGTCCGAAGAGATCGTGATCGCGGAGACCGGCGAGGAACCCGCCTTCAGCGAGGACATGAGCGGCCTGATGTCGATCGTCGACGACGCGGAACGCGGCGATCGCGAGATGCCGGACGTCGTCGTCAACCTGTCCGAGGTCGAGTATCTCAACTCGTCGAACATCGCCCAGCTGCTCCGCCTTCGAAAGCGACTCGGCGCCGGCGGTGGAAAGCTTCGGATCTGCTCGGTCGGCTCCCAGGTCTGGGGAGTCATCCTTGTGACCGGGCTCGACAAGCTCTTCGAGTTCCACAACGACCTCGCGACCGCGATCGCGTCGCTGCAACTCGAACCCTGAGAGCCGGGCTTGGCCTCCTCCACGACTGCAAGCGGGTCTCCCGTCGAAACCGCCCCCGTCAGGCCGGTCAGACTTCGGCGTTCGACCACCTCCCCCACGGTCGAACTCACCCCGATGATCGACGTGGTGTTCCTCCTGCTGACGTTCTTCATCTACGCGATGGTCCTGATGGATCGCATCGAACTGGTGCCGCTGGAACTGAAGCCGCTGGAGGCCGGGGAGACCGTCTCCGAGTCCAGCCCCCGCCCGGCTCGCACCCTCTCACTCGACGGCGAGGGCGGTCTCTACCTCGACCGCGAGGCCGTCGACATCGAGGAGGTGGTGCCGATGCTCCGGGCCACCCTCGAGGAGGATCCGGAGACGGTGCTGTATCTCGCGGTGTCCGATGAACAGGGTCCTCGCGACCGGATCCCCGCCCTGCTGGAGATCTGGAACCGGCTTCGTCTCGCGGAGATCCCGATCAAGATGGTCGGAAGGCCCATTCCGGGCGAGAGCCCCTGAATCCCGACCGATCCGGTTTCCCTCGTCCGAACGAGGTCGTACCCTGAACCCGTGAGCGAAGGAAGCCCCAACTCGATCCGGACCGGGACCTCCGTGCTGGTCTCGATCGCGATCCACGGCCTGGTGATCGCTCTGCTGGTGGGGACGGTCGCGGGAAGCGCCGCCACCAGCGCGATCGAACGCGACGCCCTCCATCCCGAACCCGAGGAGGAGAAGCCCGAGGTCCTCGGCATCGAGGAGAGCACGGCCGAGACGGTCACCTGGATCGGCTACGAGGAGTACGAGGAGCACCTGGCCAGATTGAGCGAGGTCGAACAGGCCGCGATGGTCGACGCTCCCGTCTCCGGAGGAGGCGGAGGTCCCACCGGGTCATCCGCATCGGGCAGCGTCGTGCCTGCGCCGCCGTCCCTGCCCGGCCGGAGCCGTCCGTCGAACTCGGCACCGGCCGCCACCCTCCCCGCCGAGCCCAGCGAGACCCCGGAACGGCTCATCGATCCCGAGCTGCGGACCGATCCCTCGACCCTTCCGACCGAGACGCCGGCCGAAGCCGACCCCCGGACCCCGACCGAGGCCGCCACGAACGAGACGTCGCCCACCGACTCGCCGACCACCAGGCCCTCCGAGCAGGAGACTCCGCGAAAGACCGAGGAGAAGCCGCCCGAGAAGCCGAGCGAGACCGAGTCCGACACCCCACCCCGGAAGACCCCGGACGAGGAACCCGCCGAGAAGCCCGCACCGAAGCCCGGCCCCGCGCCCTCGCCGACCCCGACTCCGTCGAACGAACCCTCACCCGATCCGAAGCCGAAACCCGGCGAGTCACCCGCCGACGGTGAGACGGACGGCCCCGGCGAGGGACCGAATCCGCCCACCGAGGATTCGGGCGACGAATCGAACCAGGATTCCGCACCCACCAGCCTGATCAGGACTCCCAAGGAGAACTGGCAGAACGGCAGGCCGCTCGCCGCCCGGGGCCTCGATCTGCAACCCAAGAGGATCCGACCCGGACACGAGATCCCCGCCCTGGTGCTGGCGAACTCGAAGCTGGCGAGGAACCCCGTGATCGAACTCCGGTTCGCTCGCTGGTCGGGAAAGGGCCGGGGTGTGAAACCGGACACCGCACGGATCGTCTCCTCCACCGGAGACCCGACCTTCGACGGCTACCTGCTCGATGCGCTGTACGGATGGCTGGCGAAGGGCGAGCGGCTGAAGACCCTCGCTCCCGGAGAGACGACGCTGGTCAGGCTCACGCTGCTGATGCGCTGACCGCGGCCCGCGTCTTCAGCCGACGCGACCATCCCCGTCGAAATCCTCGCCGAAGCGCTCTTCCAGACGACGAGCCATCTCGACGAGGAGCTTCTGCGTCGCATCGAGCTCCGTCTCGAGCCACGCGATCCGCTCCTCGAGCGATTCGGCATGCTTCCTGCCTTCGTTGATCTGCGAATGCTGCACGAGATCCCAGAGAAAACCCATGATCGACTCCCGGTTTCAGGACTGACTGGCGACCAGACGCTCACGCCAGGTCTGGATTCGCGGATGATCGGTCAGGTCGAACTCGATCGGCGTCACGGTGATCTTCCGGTCCATCAACGCCTCGACATCGGTCTCCGGGTGGGTGTGATCGAACGCCATCCCGTTGCCCGACGGCCAATAGTAGTCCTGCCCCGAGGGGCTGGTCCTCTTCTCGTATCCGTCCGAGGCGGGCGCGGTGTTCATCGGACAGACGGCGATCCCGGGCATCGGAGCGTCGGGGGACTCGGTCCGCGGTACGTTCACGTTCACGACGGAATGCGGATCGAGTGGGTGCTCGAGGATCCGGTCGATGGCCACCCGCGCG
Organism: Phycisphaerae bacterium; assembly: GCA_002709295.1. GTDB lineage: Bacteria > Planctomycetota > Phycisphaerae > Phycisphaerales > SM1A02. The sequence continues at coordinate 21,894 of PAQL01000035.1, forward strand.
ATCTCGGCCGCCCGGTCGAAGTGGATCCGGGTCCGGTCACCGAGATGCAGACTCACCGCGATCGACGGCACTCCGAGGAAGGCGCTCTCGACCGCGGCCGCCACGGTCCCGGAGTAGATGACGTTGATGCCGACGTTCGCGCCGGCGTTCATGCCGCTGATGGTCAGATCGGGCCGACTCCCCTTCCCGTGCAGATCCTCCCACAGCGATCGCAGAGCGACCTTGACGCAGTCCGCCGGCCGACCGTCGACGGCGTGACCGACCGAGCCGTCGGGCATGGAGGTCCGGTGCACCATCAACGGCTCGTCGAACGTGACGCCATGACTGGTGGCCGACTGCACGGTGTACGGCGCGACCGTCGTCAGTTCGCCGAGCCCCTCGAGCGCGGTGTGGAGGGCACGGATGCCCGGGGCCTCGATGCCGTCGTCGTTTGTCAGCAGGATCCGCAAGATTCGTGTCCGATCTTCTTGATGGCGTGGGATCCGGGTTCCGCGACGATCATCGCGGCCCCGGCCGAAGGACGTATTCGCGGCCACCCCACTTCACGGGACGACCGGTCAGGAGGTCGCGGATCGCACCCGCGAGCGTCAGGGCGACCAGGATGCACCCGATGGACCATCCAAGCACGCCGACCACGGGCATTCGACCGCTTCGGAAGATGCGGGCGAGGGCGATTCCCTGGGAGACGACGCCGAAGCCTCCGGCGATCACCAGCCCCCACCCGGACCGGGAGGCGTCCGGCCCCGCGACCTGGAGGATGCCCATCGAGATCGCGCCCCAGCAGACGAGGGGGGCCAGGCCGGAACCGAGCACCAGCAGGAGATTTCGAAGGATGTAGGCGACATTCCTCTTGGAGGCGTCGGTGAGGATCCGTCGCCATCCCATGAGGAGATCACCGAGCGATCGATACATGCTGGTGCGGACCATGTCGCCGGCATCCACGATGCGGACCCTTCTGCCGTTCTCGTGCATGTGCTCCGCGAAGGCGAGATCCTCGAGCAGCCGTCCCTTCACCGCGGCATGACCCCCGATCTCCCGGTAGACGCTGGTTCGGAACACCATGAACTGACCGTTGGCGAAGGAACGGGGCCGCTCCTCGTTGTTGACCCGGTCGGGCGGGAAGATCCTCAGCAGCGCGATGGCCGCGGCGGGCTGGACCACGAACTCCCACCACTTCCCCGCGGTCAGGGACGTCCAGGCGCTCAGGAGGTCGACCTGCTCCTTCTCGATCAACGCCGCGGAGGCCACGAGCACCCGGGGATCGAAGCCGACGTCCGCATCGGTGAAGAGAAGCCAGTCGCCGGAGGCGATCTCGACGCCGCGGGCCGCGGCATGACACTTCCCGGCCCAGTCGTCGGGGCACTCGTCGATCTCGAGGATGCGGAGGCGTGGATCATCCCCTCCCGCGGATCGAAGCCGGTCGAGGGTCCCGTCCGTGCAGCGGTCGAGAACCACGATCAGCTCGAAATCGATCCCGGTCTGGGAGAGAATGCTTCGGACGAGGCGCTCGATGACCCGCTCCTCGTTGTGAGCGGGCACGATGACCGAGACCAGACCGGGGGGTTTCTGCAGATCGAGGCCATCCTCGAGCTTCGGCGTGAATCGGGCGATCCGAAGCATTCGAACCTGGACGATGATCCAGTAGAGGCCGGTCAGGACTCCGCAGCCACCGAGGAATCCGGCGAGAATGGCGGTCGTCGAGAACATGGGCCCGGCATCCTACGACCCCACGGCCACCCTCGCATGGGCCCGTTTCCGAGGAGATTCCTCGTGTTCGCCATGAATGACCACCACGACGGGGAGACCCCAGTCCCGATCCTTGCCCCCGACCGGGCCCGTGCCCTCGATCGACACCTCGTCGAGGCCCTGGGCATTCCGGGGATCATCCTCATGGAGCACGCCGCGCTCGGCATCGCGGCCCTGGTGCGCAGAGTCGCGGCGACTCACGGTCGAGACCGGGCGGTCGTGCTGTGCGGAACCGGCAACAACGGTGGAGACGGCTGGGCGGTCGCACGACTCCTCCATGAGGATCACGAGGTCCTCGTGGTCTCGACCGGCACCCCGCGAACGGACTCGGATGCCGCGGTGAACGCCGAAGCGACCCGGAGACTCGGCATCGAGATCGTGGACATGGACTCCGACGACCTCGAGAGGCGTCTGAGCGGTGCGGTGGTCGTGGACGCCCTCTTCGGGATCGGCCTCGACCGACCGATCGGCGGGCGGGTGGCGGATCTGGTGGAGATGGTCGATCGCAGCGATGCGATCGTGATCGCCGTGGATCTGCCCAGCGGCATGGACGCCTCGACCGGCAGGCCCACCGGGCCCTGCATCCGAGCGGATGCCACCGCCACCATGGCGGCCCTGAAGCCGGGCCTCGTCGCCGAGGGGGCCGATTCGCTCACCGGCCCGGTCACCATCGTGGACATCGGAGCTCCCCGTCGGATCCTCGAGCGATTCGCCGATGTGGCACGATCGCCCGCGACCGGCGATGATGCAGACTCCTGACCAAGGACCCCCGTCTCAACCGTGTACCAGCCACTTCTCGCCAACCGCTACCTGACCAGCCGGATCATCCCGCTCATCGCGGTGGCGGCGGTCGCGCTGTGCGTGGCCCTGGTGATCATCGTGGTCAGCGTGATGAGCGGTTTCCTCGACATGCTGCTGAGCTCGGGTCGGACCCTGATGGCGGATGTCATCGTGCGGAGCGGCGACCCCGGCCTCCCCTACTACGAGGATCTCATCGAGGATATCGAGGATCTGCCCGAGGCCGCCGCCGCCACCCCGGTGATCGAGAGCTTCGGACTCCTGAAGCTGCCTTACGAGGATCGGACCGAGGGAGTGCAGGTCTGGGGGATCGAACCGGAGAGCTTCGCCCGGGTCGTCGACTTCGAACGGACACTCGCATGGAGCGAGGTCCCCGCCAACGTCACCGAACACCTCGCGTCGCTCGAGGGCCGGCCCGGTGCGAGGGTTCCTCCCGCGGATCTGGGTGCGATTCCCGCCCTTGATCCAGCCGATCCGGACGGATCTCCGAGGGCCGTCCTCGGCATCGAGATCGACACCGCCGCCAAGACCCGGACCGCGCTGGGCACCTACCAGGTGGACTTCCCCCGGTACTGGATGCCCCTGAGCGACATCGAGATCACGCTGCTGCCGATCTCCCGCGACGGTCGCCTGCAGAAACCCGACAACCGTCGATTCCGCATCGCGAACGAGTTCTCCACCGGCGTCTATCAGATCGATTCCCGACGGGCCTTCATCGGCATCGGCACCGCGCAGAGGATGCTGAACCTCGAACCGGGAGTCATCGCCGATCCACTTGCGCTCGAGGAGACCGGGGAGCTGGTGCCCATCGGCGTCGATCCCGCCCGCGTGCAGATGATCCTCGTCCGGGCCGCGGACGGCGTCTCACCGGAGACGCTGCAGATCGCGGTCGATGGCGCCTATGAACGTTTCGCTTCCGAGGTCCTTCAGGACGACTCGCTGATCCGCAAGGCTCCCAGTCCGAGCTTCGTCGGCATCCGCACCTGGCGGGAGCAGCTCCGCGACATCATCGGCCCCGTCGAGAAGGAACGGGAGCTGATGAGGATCCTGTTCTCGATCGTCTACCTCGTATGCGCCGGACTGGTCCTGTCCATCTTCTGGGCGATCGTCCACGAGAAGACCAGGGACATCGGCATCCTGCGGGCGGTGGGCGCATCACGCCCGGGGATCCTCGGCGTGTTCCTCGCCTACGGACTGGTCATCGGCCTCGCCGGCTCCTGCATCGGCGCCTTCCTCGGGTGGCTGGTGACCGACAACATCAACCTCATCCACGAGGCGCTCGGCCGGACGGCGCCGACCTGGACCTGGATCCTGGCCACTCTCCTCGCGGTCCTGTTCCTCCTCCTCACGATCGTCAACCTGGTTCGAGGCAGCATGCTCAGGACGCTGCTCTCGATCGTCGGGATGATCGTGTTCGTCGGTCTCGGCATCGCTCTCTTCCTCCACGAGGGATTCATGATGTGGGATCCCCGCGTCTACTACTTCAACCGGATCCCGAGCCGGGTCGACTGGTTCAGCGCCGTTCTCACCATGGCGGGCGCCATCGTCTTCAGCGTGCTCGGAGCCGCGATCCCCGCCGCCCGTGCGGCCGACACCGATCCCGTGAAGGCCCTTCGGTACGAGTGATGACCACCACCACCGAACATCCCGACTCGACCTCGACCGGTCGGACCGTGCTGGAAGCCTCCGGTCTGAAGAAGACCTACCGCATGGGCAGCGTGCCGGTGCAGGTCCTCAAGGACGCCTCGATCGAGGTCCGGGACGGCGAATGGCTGGCGATCCTCGGGGCCAGCGGCAGTGGCAAGAGCACGCTTCTCCACCTGCTCGGAGGGCTCGACCTTCCCGACCCGGACGGAGGCGTGGTCAGTCACCGGGGTCGGACCGTGTCTTCCCTGCGGGGCGCCGGCCTGAACCGCTATCGAAATCGCGACATCGGTTTCGTGTTCCAGTTCTACCACCTTCTTCCCGAGCTCTCGGTGCTCGAGAACGCCATGCTGCCCTGCATGGTGCCGCCCAGCCGGATGCGGGCGTCACTGCCGCTGGTCTCCGCGGCGGCCGGCGCCACCATCGGCGCCCTCGCAGGATGGTTCCTCGGAGACGTGGCCCTCCCCGCCGCCGACGCCGCCACCCCGACCATGCTGGGGGTGATCGCCGCGACCTGGGCGGTGGTCGGCGCGGCCCTCGGCGTGCTCTGCTTCCAGATCATCCGGGTGGTCGTGGATCGGATGCGACTGAAGTCCGACTCCAGCGCCACCGAGACCCGCCGGACGCTCGAGGACTTCGGGCTGCTGCACCGTCTGAAGCACCGCCCGAGTCAGCTCTCCGGAGGCGAGCGGCAGCGCACCGCGATCGCCCGTGCCCTGGGCAACGAACCGCGGATCCTCCTCGCCGACGAGCCGACGGGAAACCTCGATGCCAACACCGGCCGGGAGATCCTCGATCTCCTCAAGAAGCGGCATGATTCCGGCCTGACCATCGTGATGGTGACCCACGATCCGAAGGTCGCGGCGTACGCCGACCGCGTGGTGAGGATCGAGGACGGACGGGTGCTTGAAGACGTCCCCACCGAACCTGGACCTCGGGACCACGGCCAGTCGTCATAGGCCTTCGTCCGGTCCGAACTCGTCGACGAACTCATGGTGAAGGTCCTTCTCAGAGTGAAGGCTCGCCGACGCGATCGACCATCGCCGGCCGGTGACCTGGTCGACTGCCGGACATGATCTCGGCGACCGGTCTGACGCCGCTTCAGTTGACTCGGTGCCAGGCAGGACGTCATGTCGTACCCGCCCCGCCCGAGGGCGATCATGGCTCGAAGATCCAATCCGGGCGCAGTATCGGGTGTTTCGTCTGGTCAACAGCCCGGTGCGTGGTTATCGTCCGGATGTACCCTGGTCGCAAGCCCCACCTGCTGACTGACTTTCCGAGTGGGTGAGGCCGCGACCCCGACTCCCCTCACCTTGACCGCCCATTCCAACGGAGAAGATCGATGACCGAGCAGAAGAACAAGCTGGCCCAACTGTTCGCCGCCTGCTGGAAGGACGA
>PAQL01000036.1 GCA_002709295.1 Phycisphaerae bacterium
GCCGTGCCAGCAGCCCTCGGCGGCAGTGCCCTTCAGGACCTCTCTCCACGCCTCGTCGCCATGGATGCGGATCCGGAACCCCGCCTCGGCGAGGACCAGTGCCGATCGAATGCGCCGGAGTCGCGTCGCCTCGTACGCCAGGGCGAGGGGAAGCCTCGGGCGGATTGCATCGGGAGCGGGGATCATCTCCGATTCAAGGAGCTCCATCGCGGTCGTGGTCGGATGCTCCATCCATGTCTCCCCCAGTTCCCGAAGTCGATCGTGCACCTCCCGCGGAAGATCCCCGATCGCATGTCGTGCATCGGGAATGCTGCCCACGGCAAGCACGTCACAGGGGGGGGATTCGATCTCATCGAGTCCGGCGGGATCGGGAATGTCGGTGGCGAGGGGGCGCACCACCGGATCCACACCCAGCTCGCGGTAGGTCGGTTCGAAGCTCGGATCGGCGAGCACGACCAGATCCCGATCCGACCATTCGAAGGTCCTGATCGGAAGCAGATCGGGGTTCGAGCTGACCAGCACGATGCCGGGCATGTCCCTTCGCCAGGGGGCGAGGGTCCGACCCGGCTTGAGGAAGGACAGGACGAGATCGGGGTCGACATCGAACGCGCGACGGGAGAGTCCGCTGGAGGTGAAGGGAGCCTCGGAATCGGTCACGTCCACGATGCCCTCGTGTCCGGATCGTCCGGCCGCACCGAGGATCGAGGGGGCGAGGTGTTTCAGGGCCGAGGTTCCGGCCCCGACCGAGGACCAGATCCGCCATCGTCTCCCCGAGAGGGGGGTGTCGGCGGCATCCCGTTTCGCGGTCTGTTCCCGGCAACGTGTTCTGAACCCCTCGGCATGGGCAAGGGCCTCGCGCCGGAAATCGTTCTCGATCTCGAGGGCATGGGGAAGTTCGTCCGATCGAACGAGTCTGATCGCCGGGGAAAGCACCGGCTCGAGCAGGGGATCGCTCTCCTCGGGAAGGGCTTCCTGCAGGGACGCCGGGATGTCGGATCCCAGAGCGAATCGCGTCCGGTCCTCGGCGAGGACCGGGCTCCAGTCGTCGCGAAGCAGTGTCGCGAGCATTCGAAGCGGATCGGTCTCCACGATCACGCAGCGGGTGTCGAGGTCATGTTCCGCGATCAGGCGGGTCAGATCCCTGGCGACGCCTCCCCTCCCCGCCCCCATCACGAAGATCGGCAGCGTTCGTCCCCCCTGCACGGGGAGATCGCCGGGAGTCGGTGATCCCGGCTCGTCGGGAGGCAGGAGTCGGCCCAGGGTCTCCCCGACCTCCGAAGGTGACCGTTCACGAAGGGCGTCGATCGCCGGCATCAGCCCTCGGGCCAGCGACGGCTTCACCTGCCGGAGTCCGGACAGCAGTCGATCGAACTCGATCAAGACCTGACCTCTCCGTCTCGGCGGCTGGTCGTGGCTCGGGGTGGATCTGGGATGACGTGCGGTTGCCGGATCACGGCCGCATCGTATGGTCACGACGTGGTGGGAGTTCGTTCCGCCGCAGGACTCAGTCGTCCTTCGGCGAGCCGGCTCTCAGAGCAGTCGCTCGCCCTCGTCCGCGGTCATCGAGCCCTCGGCCACTTGGGCGGCGACCTCCCGGCGGGTCCGCTCCTTCGACCGGCTCACCATGATCGATCGAAGGGTCCCATGGCGATGGCGATGATCGGGATCCCGAAGATCAGGATCATGGTCACGGTGCCGGTTCCGGTGAGGTTTCCGATGACCTCGCTCCAGACGCTCGGCGGTGGAGATGTGGCACTCTGAGCGAGGATCCACATGATCTTGATTCCCTGGTGACGGACGTCGATCCCCGCATCCGGAGTCGATGCAGGATTCCCGGGAGGGCATCGCCGGAGATTTCAGCGATTCCCGTAATGGGGGGATGCGATTCGATCGGAGGGCGGAGGGTGGCTCAGTTTCTCGCGAGTCGCACCGACGCCTCCCGGGAACGATCGGCTCGACGGGCCCGCTCGGTCTCCAGGGCTCTTCTGGCCTGTTCATCCTCGGCGAAGTCCTCTCCGAAACGCACGAGTCGGAGGCTGTTGAGGATGACGAAGAGGTAGGCCACGGCCTGATAGAAGGGAGTCACCCAGATGTTGATGTTGCCGGTCGCGGCGAGGGCGAGTCCGACCACCGCGAGCAGGAGGCTGGCGGCGATGTTCTGGGTGATGATCGACCTGGTCTTCCGTGCGATCTCCAGCAGGAACGGCACGTGTCGCAGATCGTCCTGCATGAGGGCGACGCCCGCGGAGTTGGTCGCGATGTCCGACCCCGACAGGCCCATCGCGACTCCGACGTCGGCGCTGGCGAGGATCGGTCCGTCGTTGATGCCGTCACCCACCACCAGGGTGCGGTGACCATTCGCGATGAGGTGCTTGAGTTCCGAGTGCTTCTCCTCCGGAAGGCATTCCGCCTCGACCGAATCGACGCCGACGGTCATGCCCACCCGCTTGGCGACGTCGAGTCGGTCACCGGTGAAGATGCAGATGCGTCGGACGCCGAGCTTGCGGAGGTGCTGACAGACCTCGCCGGCGTTGCGGCGAAGCTTGTCCTCGAGCCCGACCGCTCCGAGGTAGCGGTCTCCCAGCATGACATGCACGCTGGACATGCCGGCGATCTTCTCCTCCACGGTCGTCATCTGGTCGTCGATCGAAGGGGAGATCTCCTTCAACCACGCTCCACGACCGGCGCGGATCAGCCCGTCCGGACGACGGGCGCTCACGCCCCGTCCGTGGGACTCCTGGTACTCCTCGATGGCGGCGGGCTTGATCCGGGCCTTCTCCGCGGTCTCGAGGATGGAGCGGGCGAGCGGGTGGTTCGAGCTCTGTTCCGCATCGGCGGCGGCCTGGAGCAGGGTCGCACCATCCACGCCGTCGGCCGGAGCCAGCCGTCCGACCGCGAATCGTCCGGTGGTCAGGGTGCCGGTCTTGTCCATCACGACGGTGTCGACGGTGGCGGCGCTCTCGAGGGTGCGGGTCTGCTTGATCATGATGCCGAGGCGGGCGGCGCTGGCGAACGCCGCGACCATGGCGGTGGGATAGGCGATGAGCAGGGCGCCCGGGCAGGTCACCACGAGGACGGTGATGGCCCGGATCGCCGCGTCGTCACGGATCTCGTCGCTGCGCATCGTGAAGAAGTACACGAGGGCGGCGACCATGATCACCACCGGCACGTAGAAGCCGGCGAGTCGTTCAATGAGTTCCTGGCGGTCGCTTCGGGCGCTCTCCGCCTCGCGGATGAGCGACTCGACCTTGCCGATCGTCGTCTCGCCGGCGACCGCGGTCACCTCCACGTCGATCTGTCCGGTCAGGTTGGTGGTGCCCGCGTAGACCTCGACCCCGCTCGCGACCTCGATCGGAACCGCCTCGCCGGTCAGGGATGCCTGGTTCACGGAACTGGTGCCGTCGGCCACCCGACCATCGACCGGGAGGTTCTCGCCGGGGCGGACCCGGACGATGTCGCCGGGACGGAGCTGGGAGAGATGGACTTCGGTCTCGGAACCGGAATCGTCGATCCTTCGGGCCACGTCCGGCGTCAGCTCGACCAGTTCGCGGATCGCCCGCTGGGCGCCCCACGCGGTCCGGCTGAGGATCAGCTTGGACAACCAGAGGAAGAGGGCGAGAAAACCCGCGGTGAGGAGCTGGTTGACCGCGATGGCGGAAAGGACGGCGAGGGCCGCGAGGGCGTCACCGGAGGGGGCGCCCCGGAGGATCTCCTTCGCCGCACCGCGCAGAAGCGGAAGCAGAAGAAGGATCGCACCCACGGCTGCGGGAATGTCGCTGACCACGTCCGACATCGAGATGAGCTTGGCGAGCCCGCCGACCAGCAGCAGGGTCCCGCCCAGAAGAGCGAGAAAGAGCTGGCGTTCGAGTTTGCGACCTCCGGAATCCGAACCGGGATCCGCCGTGGAGGGGGAGCCCTGGACGTTGGAATCGGCGGCGACCGGCTCGGTGGCGGTCAACTGGCTCATGTGGGACGCTCCGGATCGAAGTCGACGGTTCCGCTCGAGCTCCAAATGGATCGGGAGATCTGTTCGAGCGGGGAGGAGAGTGTATCCGTCCGGAATACCCCTGTCCTCCCCGTGGGGTTCGCCGAGATCGGCCCCTGATGACTCTCCGGGGCATCGGGAGGCCCTACACTCGGCGACATGGACCAGAGCGTCTTCATCATGGGGGCCGGTCAGATGGGGTTCGTCATGGCTGCGGCCGCGGTCGAGGCCGGCGCCGGGCGGGTGGTCGTCTGGGGTCCCTCCCGTGAATCCATGGACGAGCTGAGGAGCACGAGGGTGAGTCCGAGGCTGCCCGGATGGACGATTCCCGACGGGGTCGAGCTCACTCACGACGAATCGGTCGCGGGGGAGTGCACGCTGCTGGTCAACGCCGTTCCGACCCAGCACGTCCGCGAAGCCTGGCAGCGATTCGCCTCGGTCAACGGATCCGGTGATCCCGATGTCCCGGTGGTCTCGACCGCGAAGGGGCTGGAGATCGGATCGGGCCTGCTGCCCACCGTGGTGATTCACGAGGTCCTCCCGGATGCCTCGCTCGCGGTGTTGAGCGGACCGACGATCGCCAGCGAACTCGTTCGGCGACAGCCGGCGGTGGTCATCGCGGCATCCGGGTGCCCCGGACTGCCGACCCGGGTGCGGAAGGCCTTCGGGACGGACTGGTTTCGGATCTACGAGAGCGAGGATCTCCTCGGGGTCGAGCTGGCGGGGGCCCTGAAGAACGTGATCGCGCTGGCGGCCGGCGTCTGCGACGGACTGGGACTGGGCTTCAACGCCAAGAGCGCCCTGCTCGCCCGGGGGCTTTCGGAGATGACCCGGCTGGGAGTCGCGATGGGGGCCGACCAGGCGACCTTCCAGGGGATCGCGGGAGTCGGGGACCTCGCGACCACGTGCTTCAGTCCCGACGGGCGCAACCGCGCATGCGGAGAGGCGATCGCCCGCGGATGTGATCTCGCCGAGTACGTGGAATCACAGCAGTGCGTGGTCGAGGGCGTGCCCACCCTCCGGAGCGTTCTCGAGCGGTCGCAGACCCTCGACGTCGATCTGCCGATCATGAACGCGGTGGGAAGGGTGTTTCTCGAGGGCGCCGATCCGAGATCGGCGATCCACGACCTGATGACCCGACCGTCGGGTCACGAGTGACCCCGCCGGTTCGACGTGCGTGAACCCCGGGTGGGCTCACTCGTCGTCGAAGCCGGATTCGACCAGATCACCGATCGCCTTCAGGGCCGCCCCGGCATCGCCGCCCTCCGCCTTCACCTTGAGACGGGTTCCGCGGGTGCCCGCAAGCATCAGCAGCTGCATGATCGACTTCGCGTCGATCTCGTCGCCGCCGTCCTCGCGCCGGATGGTGACCTTGCTCTTGAATCCCCCCGCGCACTCGGCAAGCATCATCGCGGGTCTCGCGTGAAGTCCGAGCTTGTTCGAGATGGTGACGGTCCTGCTCGGCATGGGCGGGAGGGTCGGGTCCGACGGAGGATCCCGTCGGTGACGGGGGGTCTCGGATTCAGCCGGCCTGGACGGCGTCGGCCTCGTCGATCAGGGTGAGCACGTCCTGGGCGGATTCGGCCTGGCGGAGGAACCGGCGGAACTGGTCCCGACCGAGGCAGGTGAAGATCGCCTCCATCGCGTCGATGTGCTCCTCGGGCCTCTCCTCCGGACTCACCAGAAGGAAGATCGAGTGGACGGGCTGCTTGTCGAAGGCCTTGAAGTCGATCCCCGACTCGCTGATTCCGATCGCGATCTTCAGGGAGTCCACGTCCGGCGTCTTCACGTGCGGCACGGCGACGCCGTGCCCGAATCCCGTGGTGCCGCGTTTCTCACGCTTGATGGCCCCTTCGAGGAAGGTGTCACGATGGTCCGGAGAGACGGCACCCGCGTTGACGAGGGAGTCCATCAGTTCGGCGAGCACCTCGTTGCGCTTGCTGCCCTCGAGACGGGTGACGATGGCGTCGTCTACGACGATGTTGCGAAGTTTCATGTGCTTGATCCCCGACCTCAGTGGGTCTTGTGGTCGGAGATCTTCTCCTTCCAGTCGTGGAGTTGCCTGACGAGCTTGTCGATCGCGGAATCGATTCCTGCATAGAGATCGTGATCCGTGCCGCGGGCCACGAATGCCGAGTGGTGTTCGACGTCGGCCATCACTTCCACCTCGAAATCGTCATGAACCTTGTCCAGGACGAAGGTGACCGACTGCAGGTGGCCGCGGAACTTCTCGAGGTGGTCGGCACGGGAGTGGCAGTATTCCTCGATCGGTGTGGTGAGTTCAACGTGCCGGCCAGAGACATTGATCTGCATGAGGGAACGGCTCCATGTGCATGAATGAATCGACTCACCCGGCGTCGTCTCCGTCATTCCTGCCGGAATCCGGACCGGGACCCTCAAGGATACGGTCCTGATCGGGGACGGGTGCGGCGGTTTCGGAATCCGGTTCCGGGATGGCCTCCTTCGGGGGCACCAGCACCCCTCCGGAGATCGTGAATCGCAGGGCCTCGTCGATCGAGATGGGCAGTTCCCGCACCTCGGACCGAGGCACCGTGATCGTGTAGCCGGTGAACGGGGTCGGGGAGCTGGGGATGAAGATGGTCACGGCGTCGCCGGAACTCTTCTCGATGCTCCGCATCGTGCTTCCGGTGACCAGTCCGACCGACCAGACACCCTTCCGCGGGTATTCGACCACGACCACCCGGTTGAACTTGATCGGCTTGTCGTCCGAGAACAGGAAGTCGACCACCTGCTTCACGTAGGGGTAGACCTGCTTGAAGATCGGAACGCTGGTGATGACGTCCTCGATCCGTCTCTGCACCCGCCTGCCGAGGAAGCCTCCGAGCAGTCGGCCCGCGAAGTACACGGCGAGCACGGCGACCAGGATTCCGATCCAGTCCAGGGCGATCGACCAGCTGGTCCACCACTCGTCGACCTTCCGGGCTATGAGTTCGTCGCGGATCTTCCCGGGGGTCCGGTCCTCGGGCTTCGCGTCGGCCCTCAGGGCCGTCTCGGCCTCGATCTCCTCGGCCGACGGGGCGAAGAGATCGCCGGCCGGCTTCCAGTGCTCGGAGATCTGGACGATCCCGGTCCGCACCCCGGCATTGATCGGCTGGGCGATCGTCGAATCCACGAACTGATAGGCCTTGACCAGGATCCAGAGCGTGAGCACGGACGGGAGAAGCACGCCCAGTCCCTTGCCGAAGAACCGCTTGAAGTCGCTTCGGAACGTCCTCGTTGGTTCCTTGCCCATGGTGGACTGATTCTAGCCTGACCTGGGGTTTCGAAGTTCGGGAGGGCCTTCCGGCGTCTGCCGCCTCAGTCCGAGGTGCGGTTCCGGAGTGCCTCCAGCCTCACTTCGACCATCCGGACGCTGCTGCCCCGTCGGACCTCCAGCCGGACGATGTCGCCAACCTCCCGTCCGGCGATCTCGACCACCAGTTCCGACTGGGAACGAACGCTCCGGCCATCCACCCTCATGATCACGTCCCCGCGACGAAGCCCGGCTCGACGGGCCTGGAGGCCGACCACGGACTGCACCCGGATGCCGTCACCGGCATCGACTCCGGTGATCCCGATCGAGGCATCGCCCGGTTCGATCCTGTCGTCGATGCCCCCCCGGTCCCGGACCCATCGCTGCCAGCGGTCGTTGACGTCCTCGATCGGCAGGCCGAAGACCTTCTCGAAGGCCTTGGCCCCGGACGGGTCCCGGTCGTGGAGCTCGCAGTAGGTGGAGTACCACTCCTGGAGGAGCCCCATGTCCGCGAGGAACTCGAAGATAGAACGAGCCTGGGGGTAGTAGCGGGCGTTGCCGGCCAGAAACGAATCCGAGTCCAGGAGGAAGAGCTTCTCGAAGGAAAGATCGATGCCGGCCTCGACCTGTCTGCGGGCGATGTTGTGCCGGATGTTGGGAATGAAGCGGACCGAACCGTCCGGTCGCCACTCGTAGTCCTCGTACAGGCTCGCGAGGCCTTCCTGGATCCACATCGGATGCCGCTGCCTCCGGGTGTCCATGTCCGCCCAGTGCATGCGATGGGTGAACTCGTGCCGCATGCTCGCCCCGATGTCCCGCGAGACAAGGAGGCGTCGACCATGGAGATAGACGCCGGGGGTGCGGCGGGGATCGTCGATGTCCAGTTCCCGCCTGAACACCTCGGGGGCGTCCTTCTCGGTGGGCACGAGCACGAAACACCAGTCGAGGCGGGCTCCCGGGAAGAGATTCCTCGCCTGCTCGTCGGCCTGGCGGGAGATCATCTCCATCATCTCGGCGTGGGCACGACCGCCGAGCCCCGTCGCGATCACCAGCCTCCGGCTCTCGTCGCGCTCCTGGACGTAGCCCTCGTCGTACCGACCCCTGAAGGCCTCCATCCTCCGGTCGGTCGAATCGGCGACCACCCGCTCCCTGGCCTCGAGGATCGCGGTGAAGGTCTCGTGATTCCGCATGGACGCGAGATCGGGATCGCGCTTCATCGTCTCGAAGTCCCGGAAGCCGTGCTTGACGGCCTCCAGCAGCGCCTCGCCCGCGGCATCCTTCCGCCCCATCAGTGCGAACGCGCAGGCACGGTTGTAGTGCATGTGAGGCGTCTCGGGCCACAGGGCGAGATATTCGTCGACGAGTCTGAGTGCCTTCTCGTAGCGGGCGGCCGAGAACGCCCTGACGATCATCCGCTCGCGGAGATCCTTGTCGTCGGCGACGACGGATGCCGCCTCGGCCGGGATCGACGCCGCGGGGGCGGGCGCCTCGACGGGGACCGACCAGAGGATGGCGGACAGGACGAGGGAGAGGACGGCCATGTGGCTGATGCTAGCAGCGGGATGTGACGGAGCCGCGGACCCGTCCACGATCGATGGAAACTTCCCCCCTCGAGATCGCGGAGATCACCTCGGGGAACGCCAGGCACTCCTCGGCGAAGACTCGTGCCGCCAGCGAGTCGATGTCGTCGCCGGGAAGGACGGGACACTCCCGCTGATGGATCACCGCCCCGTGGTCGTAGATCTCGTCCACCGCGTGGACGGTGCATCCGGACACCGCGTCACCCGCTTCGATCACCGCCGCGTGCACCCGGGACCCGTACATGCCGGGACCACCGTGCCTGGGCAGGAGGGAGGGATGGATGTTGATGACTCGATCCTGCCATCGCGACCCCACTCGGAAGTGTCGCAGGTAGCCCGCAAGGCAGACCATGTCGACGCCCGCCTTCTCGAGGGCCTGATCCACGCGGTCGGAGACGGCATCCGGGGACTCGTCCGATCCACCGAGGGGCACGATGGTCACGGGCAGACCTGCCTCACGACAGCGTCGGACACCGGCCACCGCTTCGCGATGGGCGATCACCACCCGGATGTCCGCGGGGATCGAATCCCGCTCCAACGCCTCCGCGAGGTTGAGCACCGTGCGTCCACCGCCCGAGATCAGACATCCCAGTCGCAGCGCGCCCTCGGTCGATGGAACCTCGGTGCTCACCCCTCCGATTCCGATCCGGGGGCCTGGGCGAACGGGATGGATCGTCCCTCGGAATCCACCGACACCATGGTGAGGTTCGCCTCGGTCACCAGCACGATCTCGCCGCCCTGGTGGCGTTCGGCCTCGACCCGGACCTCCACCTTCACCGAGGAGGTCCCGGCGCGCACGGTCCGGGTCCGGAACGACACGACATCGCCGGTGTACACCGGCGCGATGAAGTGGACCTGATCCATCGAGGCGGTGACCCAGCGATGTCGACCGTGACGTCGGGCCTCGAGGTAGCCGGCCTGGTCGACCCGGCTGAGCACGACACCACCGAACACCGTGCCCTGGTGGTTGGTGTCCGAGGGCATCATCAGGGCCCGAAGGGCGGTCAGGTATCCGTCCGAGTCGCGGGTCATCTGGGGAGATCCTCGCCGCTGGAGGCCGGTTGGGCAAACCCGGCCGCGAGACGTGCCGCCGCGAGCAGGTCCGTCCAGAGTCGGAGTGCCTTCTCGTCGCCCGGCACGGGTTCCCCGATGGAGTCGATCCATTCGGGGTGGAAGAGCCCGGCAAGGGCTCGTCGAGAGGCGATCTCCCGCGCGAAGGCGGCGGCATCGGGAGGCGGAGAGAGGGGCTGCGAGACCAGCAGCCGTTCGGCGACCGGGTCTCCGGTGATCAGACCGAGGAGCACGGCATCGGGATCGATGCGGCCGTCCTCGAGACGCCGGGTCCGGTCGGCGTAGACCTCGGCGTCGAGCTCATCCGCATCGAACGGCCAGTCGCCCGTGGCCCGGGCGGTGAGGCGGGCGGTCCGTCGGACTTCGGGTGGAGCCTCCGGATCGCGAGCCAGACGTTCGATCTCCAGGCGGGCGGGATCGTCCACGGCCAGCAAGCCCTCATGATGCCGAAGAGCGACGAGGAGAAGAGCCGCCCGGACCTCCGCGGGATCCTCGGAACGCCACCAGCGATCCAGCAGACCTTCCCGGGCGCTGTCGGACAGTCCGCGCCACGCGATGCAGGCCGCGGCATGAACGTTGCCATCGGCGTCTCCGGGTCCGCTCAGAAGGAGATTGATGATCGAGGCGTCACCCGGAGGTCGACCGTGTTCCAGGAGCCGGGTGGCGGCGATCGCCCGTCGATCGAAGGTCGTCGTTCGATCCGCAAGCACCGCGCCGGCACTCCCCAGAAATCGATCGCGATCCAGCACCGCGAGCACCCTGCCGGCGTCGGAATCGTCCCGCCGGGCTCTCTCTCGCAGTTCGGATTCGCCGTCCGAAGCGAGTCTCGGACCGGCGAGGACCCAGGCGGGAAGCAGGGCACGGGCATCCGGGTCGGCCGGCAGTTCACCGGAGGCGATGGACCCGGCCAGCGTGATGGCGGGACTGGTCGCGAAATCGTCGCTCGGCGTCGAACCCAGCAGGGCGAGAGCGAGCAGAGCACGGTCCCCGTCCGGAGAGCTCGTGCGTTCGTCGATCATCGCCTCCATGAGGAGCGGATGATCCCCGGGCGGAAGTCCTTTCAGACACGCCTCCATGATGCGATCGCCGGTTCGACGTCTCGAGTTCCGGAGTCCGGGGTCCCCGAGGGTCGCCGCCACGCCGCGCATGAGTTCCCGACGGGCTTCGAGGTGCTCGGTCTCCTCGGTTCGATCCAGGGCGCGAAGACATGCGATCAACGGTTCCGGATCACCGAGTCGGGCGGCGGCGACCACCAGGGTCGGATCCGCGGGCCATCCGAGTCGATCGAACTCGATGGCCGCCTCCGCGAGGACCTCGGGTCGATCCCGGTGTCGATGAAGGCGTTCCAGCACCATCCTGCGATCGACTGCCGGTCCCCTCGAAGACCACGCCCGGGCCCTGATACCGGGGTCCGGATCGACGATGCCGTCGAGAATGGCGCCGTCTCTCATCGATCCGCGTTGGATGCTGACCAGGACGAGGGTGGCGGCGACGCCTGCGACCAGCACGGCGGCGAGCGTCACGGTCCGGCTCATGAGCTGGAGGCCTTCTTGCGGGTGGAGGACTTCTTCGAGGTTCCGGCCTTCTTCTTCTTCTTCTTGGTCGACGGCTTCCGGTCCCGGGTCTTCCCGGCCGAGGCCTTCCTGGTGGTGGCGGTCTTCTTCGTTCCGGTCCTCGATCTGGTGCGGGTGGTGGAGGACGTCTTTCCCCGGTGATCGGTGGAACGGGCGAGCATCGGTTCCAGCCACCGTCCGGTGTGGCTGGTCGGATCGGAGGCGACCTCCTCCGGAGTTCCCGTGGAGACGATCATGCCGCCTCCGTCCCCGCCCTCCGGCCCGAGGTCGATCAGCCAGTCGGCGCACTTGATGACGTCGAGGTTGTGCTCGATGACCACGAGGGTGTTGCCCGCATCGGCCAGTCGCTGCAGCACGGAGAGGAGCTTGCGCACGTCGTCGAAGTGAAGTCCGGTCGTCGGCTCGTCGAGGATGTAGAGCGTGTGGCCGGACGGACGCGACCCGAGTTCGCTGGCGAGCTTGACGCGTTGTGCCTCGCCTCCGGAGAGCGTGGTGCTCGCCTGTCCGAGCTGCATGTAGTCGAGACCCACGTCCCGTACGCACGACAGCATCCGATGGACCTTCGGATGGGCGTCGAAGAACGTCACCGCGTCCTCGACCGTGAGATCCAGGACGTCCGCGATGTTCAGGCCCTTGAACCGGACCTCGAGGGTCTCCCGGTTGTATCGACGTCCGCGGCAGGTCTCGCATTCCACGAAGACGTCGGGGAGGAAGTGCATCTCGATCCGACGGACACCCTGGCCCTGGCAGGCCTCGCAGCGTCCGCCCTTCACGTTGAAGCTGAACCGTCCGGGCTGGTAGCCGCGGATCTTGGCCTCGGTGGTCATGGTGAACAGCTTGCGGATCTCGTCGAAGACCCCGGTGTAGGTGGCGGGGTTCGATCTGGGAGTCCGTCCGATCGGGGACTGATCCACGTCCACCACCCGGTCGATCCTCTGGAGACCGTTGATCCTGGTGTGGGGACCGGGGACCACCTTCGTGCCGGTGACCGTGCGTTGAGCGGCCTTGAGCAGCACCTCGTTCACGAGGGAGCTCTTGCCGCTTCCGGAGACTCCGGTGACGCAGACGATCCCGCCGAGGGGGAACGTGGCGTCGATCGAACGGAGGTTGTTCGCGGCCGCGCCCTTGACCACGAGCGACTTCTTCGGATCGAGGACCCGGCGCTGGGAGGGGATCTCGATGCGTCGCCGACCCGAGAGATACATCCCGGTGAGGGAGTCCTCGTTGCGCTCGATCTCCTCCGGCGTGCCCTGGCCGACGACCCTGCCGCCGTGCCGACCCGGTCCGGGCCCGACGTCGACCACGTGATCGGCCGATCGAATGACGTCCTCGTCATGCTCGACCACCAGCACGGTGTTCCCGATGTCGGTCAGATGCCTCAGGGTTCCGATCAGTCGATCGTTGTCCCTCTGATGGAGGCCGATGGTGGGTTCGTCGAGCACGTAGCACACACCGACCAGTCCCGATCCGACCTGGGTGGCGAGCCGGATCCGCTGCGCCTCTCCACCCGAGAGGGTCCCGCTCGAGCGATCGAGGGTGAGGTAGTCCAGACCGACCGATCCGAGGAATCCCAGACGCGATCGAACCTCGCGAAGGATGGGCGTGGCGATCGCCTCCCCCTCGGGATCCAGCCGCAGATCATCGAAGAACCTCGTGGCGTTCTCGATGGTGAGGCCGACCACCTGACTGATGTCGAGCTCCCCGTCGGCCCCCTCGATCTTCACCCCGAGGGAGGCGGGGCGGAGTCGGGCTCCGCCGCACGAGGGACACTTCGCGGTCGTCATGTATCCGTGAAGCTTCTCGCGGACGTACTCGCTCTCGCTGCTCTCGTATCGACGGCGGAGATTGGGCAGGACGCCTTCGAAGGGCCGGCCGCCGATGGTGGTGCCGTCCATCAGCGCCCGCCACGTCCTCTTCGGGATCCTCGAGACGGGGGTGGTGGGGGAGACGTCGTGGGCCTCGCAGAACTTCCTCGTCAGGCGTCCGTAGTAGATGTTCATCCGGCGGCCGTTCTTCCGCCACGGCTCGATTGCGCCCTCCTTGAGGGACCTGGCGGTGTCGGGGACCACGAGCGCCTCGTCGAACTCGTTCACGGTTCCAAGACCCGCGCAGTCCGGGCACGCTCCATGCGGCGAGTTGAAGGAGAAGAGCCGCGGAGCGAGGTCCTCGATCGAGCATTCGGGATGATCAGGACAGGCGAAGTGCTCGCTGTAGCGGTGCTCCTGCCAGTCGTCGCCGTCTTCGATCAGCATCACCAGGGAACCGGAACCGATCTTGAACGCGGTCTCGACGCTTTCGGCCAGTCGCTGGCGACTGTCCGCATCGAGCCGGATGCGGTCGACCACCGCCTCGATGTCGTGCATCTCGTACCGCCCCAGTTCGAGCGGGTTCTCCCCGCCCTCCTTGAGGGCGTCCCGCAGATCACGGACCTCGCCGTCGATCCTCGCTCGAACGAACCCCTGTCGCTGGAGGCCCTCCGCGATCTCCTTGTGGTAGCCCTTCCGGCCCCTGACGACCGAACCGCAGACCATGGCCCGACGTCCGGCGAACCGGTCCAGCAGCAGATCGACGATCTGGGAGGGGCTGGTCGCGGTGATCGGATTCCCGCAGACGCGCCCCGAGGCATCCCGATGCCAGCAGGTCGGTCTTCCCGCTCGGGCGAACAGGAGTCGGAGGTAGTCGTAGATCTCGGTGGTGGTCGCGACCGTGGAACGAGGGGTGTGTCCGCCACCCCGCTGTTCGATCGCGATGGTCGGTGGCAGCCCTTCGATCGACTCGAGATCGGGCTTGCTCATCTGATCGAGGAATTGTCGGGCGTAGGCCGACAGGGACTCCATGTACTTGCGCTGGCCCTCCGCGAAGATCGTGTCGAAGGCGAGCGAGCTCTTGCCCGAACCCGACACGCCGGTCATCACCACCAGCCGGTCTCGAGGGAACTCGAGATCGACGTCCTTCAGGTTGTGCTCCCGGGCTCCGCGGATGCGGACCGTGCCTGAAGTCCGGGTGGAGGATGGATCCTGGCTGGTCATGAGGATTCGATTCTAGGAGTTGCAGGCCCGGGGTCCGGTGACCGCCCGGGATTCGTCCGGGAACTCGCGCCGGAGCCGGCAAACTGGGTGGAACGGTGCGGACTTTGGGGTGAAGATCACGGAAAACCATGAATACGGTGGCACAAGGGGGCCCGTCTGCCGAACATTTGACTGTGGGGACGCCTGAAGCCGATTTTCAGGTCAGGTCCCGTTCGATCGATGAATCGGAGAATCCCGATGCCCCGTCTGGTCCTCAATCCGAATCCGAAGACCCGCCTCCGCGGGACGGAGGTCGCGGACGGCCATGTTCGAGGCCATCGCGATCAGGGGATCCGCCTTGATGCAAGGCGAATCCTCTCGAAGGCCTCGACCGGTATCCGCCTCCGCGGCACCGCGATCAAGGCCCGCACCAGGCACCACTGACAACCCGACTCCAGACGCCCTCCCGACGCCGCATGATGCGGCGACTTCTGTTTTTGGCCCGACTCGATCCCCTGATCAGGACCCGGCCCGGCCGCGTCGTCCCCGACTCCGACCCGCACCGGATCCGGCCTTGCCCGCCCGGGTCCGCGGCGCGCCCGCCTCGTCCATCGTGAGCTCGCCGCCCTCGGGAAGAGCCTTCAGTCGTTCGATCCGGTCTCGCAGCTCGGCCGCCTTCTCGAACTCCAGGTTCCGGGCCGCCTCGAGCATCGCCTCCTCGAACATGCTCACCAGATCGTCCCGACCGTAGGTCTCGCCCTGCTTGTCGCCGATCGCGGCCCGGGCGGTGCGCCTGGCGGCGAGTTCCTGCTCCATGCCTCGGCGAATGGCCTTCTGGATCGTGGACGGGGTGATGTCGTGTTCGCGGTTGTAGGCGAGCTGTCTCTCCCGTCGTCGATCGACCTCGTCGATCGCGGCCTGCATCTCCGGAGTCACCTTGTCCGCGTACATGATCGCGTTCGAGTTCGCGTTCCGGGCCGCCCGCCCCATGGTCTGGATGAGGGCCGAGGTCGAACGGAGGAAGCCCTGCTTGTCGGCGTCGAGAATGCAGACCAGGGAGACCTCGGGGAGGTCGAGGCCCTCCCGCAGCAGGTTCACGCCGACCAGCACGTCGAACTCGCCCTCCCGGAGCGCGGTCAGGATCTCCAGTCGTTCGAGGGTGTCGATCTCGGAGTGGAGGTACCGGACCCGGATCCCCTGGCGTTCGAGCCAGTCGGTGAGTTCCTCGCAGAGTCTCTTGGTGAGCGCGGTCACCAGGACCCGTTCGCCTCGTTCGGCCCTCTCCCGACAGAGATCGGTGAGGTCGTTGACCTGGCCGCGGGCGGGTCGGACCTCGATCGGCGGGTCCACGAGTCCGGTGGGACGGATGACCTGCTCGACCACCGCGCCCTCGGTCTGTTCCAGTTCGTAGGGGCCGGGGGTCGCGGAGACGTACACCACCTGGGGGACGAGCTGCTCGAACTCCTCGAACTGGAGGGGGCGGTTGTCCAGAGCGCTGGGAAGCCGGAAGCCGTGCTCGACCAGGGTCTCCTTTCTCCTGCGGTCGCCGAAGTACATGCCGCGGATCTGGGGCAGGGTCACATGGCTCTCGTCGACGAGCACCAGCCAGTCGTCGGGGTCGCCCGACCCGTCCTCGGCATGGGATCCCGAGAAGCCGTGGCGGAAGTAGTCGAAGAGGCAGAAGGAGCGTGCACCGGGCTTGCGTCCGTCGAAGTGCCGGGCGTAGTTCTCCACCCCGGAGCAGTAGCCGACCTCCTCGATCATCTCGAGGTCGTATCTGGTTCTTCCGAGCAGCCGCTGCGCCTCGAGGAGCTTGCCCTCCTCCTTGAGATCCTCGACGCGGTCCGCGAGTTCCGTCCGGATCGCGGCGATCGCCGCGGCCTTGTGATCCTCGGGCATCACGTAGTGCACGGCCGGGAAGATGAAGACCCGGGTCTCCTCGGCGAGCAGTTCCCCGGTCAGGGGATCGAAGAGCTGGAGTCCCTCGATCTCGTCGCCCCAGAGGTCGATCCTGATGCCGTGCTCCTCGTAGGCGGGGAAGACCTCGATGCAGTCCCCTCTGACCCGGTACTGGCCGCGGACCGGATCGACCTCGTTGCGGACGTACTGCATGTCGGCGAGGCCGAGCAGGAACCGGCGTCGGTCGAGGGAGCGTCCCTTCTCCAGCATGACCGTCTTGCGCGCGTATTCCGTCGGCGAGCCCAGTCCGTAGAGGCAGGACACGCTGGCGACCACGATCACGTCCCGGCGGCTGAGCAGACTGCTGGTGGCCGCAAGCCTCAGTCGATCGAGCTCGTCGTTCCGGCTCGCATCCTTCTCGATGTAGATGTCCCGGGCCGGTATGTACGCCTCCGGCTGGTAGTAGTCGTAGTAGGAGACGAAGTAGGAGACGGCGTTCTGCGGGAAGAGCTCCCGCAGCTCCTCGAAGAGCTGGGCGGCCAGGGTCTTGTTGTGGCTCACCACCAGGGTGGGACGTCCGACCTGCTGGATCACGTTGGCCATCGTGAAGGTCTTGCCGGTGCCGGTGGCGCCGAGCAGCACCTGGGACCGTCGATCCCCGCGAATCCCGTCGACCAGCTCCTTGATCGCCCGCGGCTGGTCGCCGGTCGGTGCGAAGTCGGAGGTGAGACGGAAGGGCGATTCGGCCATGAGACGAGGGTAGCCGGTGAAACGGCCTCCGGTCAGCCCGCCCGACCCGTGGCCAGCAGGGCTCGCGGTGGTCTTCGGAGCAGGGACAGCGAGGCGGGGATGGAGGCGAGGAGGGCGGACACCACGACCACCACCGCTCCGATCGAGGTCGCGAGGATCGGGATGGTGAGGGCGAGGTCGATGCCGGCGAGATCCTCGTACATCAGGACCCCGATCCAGGCCAGATGCACGCCGAGCGCGGTCCCGGTGATCGCGGCGGCGATCCCGGTGATCGTGATTTCAGCCAGCACGAGTCGTGGAGCGGTGCCGGGACTGCCGCCGACCGCTCGAAGCACGCCGAACTCGTAGCCGCGAGCCGTGATGCCGGCCGCCACCACGTTCCCCACGCCGAGGCATGCGAGAAGCAGGGCTGCGCTGGCGATCGTGGTGGTGACCGCGAGGATGCGTCCGCCGATCTCGTCGACGAGGGACTTGATGCTCCGTCCACTCGCGAAGATCGCGCCGGGGACCTCCTCCCGGACGATCTCGGTGATGGCGGCTTCGGCGGCATCCGCCTCCGTGGGATCCTCCGGAAGTTCGAGATCGAGCTGCATGATGAAGGCCTCGCGGGTCCCGAATCGTTCCGCGACGACGTCGAAGTCCATGAAGACGCAGCTCACCGCATGGTCGAGATAGATGCTTCGTATCCCGAAGATGCCGGTCGCCATGTCGAGGCCGGCGGCACCCACCACGCCGACGATCTCGAAGGGATGCTCGTCCCCCTCGGCCCCCAGACGGATGATGTCGCCGACTCCGAGCCCTCGGGCGATCAGGAACTCGCTGGCGACCAGGACCGCATCGCCCTCCGAGAGCCGGGGGATGGCGACCTCCGGCGAACCCTCGATCCAGTCGACGCGATTGAAGGACAGGAACTCGTCCGGGATGAAACCGACGCAGACCACGTTCGGGGGGGCGAACTCCCCGGTGCCGAGTCGATCCTCCTCCGCGACCCGCAGGGGCAGGTAGCCGACCGGGCTCGCGGCCACCACGCCGGGGATCGTCTTGAGAAAGGCCTGTTCCTCCTCGCCGAGGCCGCCGGTCTTCATCACGAAGCCGTCCGCGAACCGGACGCGTTCACGGAAGTCGTCGACGAGTGCGAGTCCGTTGCTCCAGGTGGAGACGAGGACCGAGAGTCCGACCATGAGGGCGCCCGCGGTCAGTCCGAGCCGGATGACCCCGTCGTGAAGATTGCCGCGGACCAGGGTGACGGGCAGACGGAAGCATGCCGCGACCGGACGTGCGAGCACCGGGACCAGCAGGGCGAAGACCGGAACCGCGAGTAGGAAGTACGCGATGTGCACGGCGGGGAGCCCCACGAATCCGTAGACGAGGAATCGAATCTCCGAGTCGGGGATGGCGAGCAGGCAGATCTGCAGACCGGCGAGCATCGCGCCGATGCCGGCCATCACGAGGATCGTGGATCGTCTCGGAGCCTTCGCCCGGTTCGCCAGCGCCTCCAGCGGCGTGGTGCTCGCCGCCCGCCAGGCGGGCCAGGCCGCACCCAGAAGTCCGGCCGCCACCGATCCGAAGACCGAGAGGAGCACCCCTTCCAGCGGCACGGAGAGACCTCCGGGCAGCAGATCGGCGTACCACCAGCGCAGAATCGCCGCGAGGCCGATGCCGATCGGGGCTCCGAGGAGACCGCCGATCCCGCCGATGAGCAGTCCGACCATGGCCTGCGAACTCGCGAGCTGGCCCCGCGAGGCGCCCACGCAGCGAAGCATGGCGAGTTGGCGGACCTGTTCCCCGATGGCGGTGGTCATGCCGATCGCGACGATGAAAGCGCAGGCCAGGAACGAGACCATCACGCCGACTCTGAAGCCGACCCTCGAGGCTCGTACCTGCCGGTCGTAGCCGGCGCGGGCCCGTTCCGCGGCCTCCAGCAGGAGCGGCGTGGAGATGCGTTCCTTGTTCGCCTCGACCCAGGCCGGGACATCGACGCCCTCGTCCAGGATGATCGAGATCAGGCTGGCCCGTCCCTCTCGACCGATCGCCTCCTCGATGATCGAGGTGTCGACCATGACCTTGGGTTTCTGGAGGGCTCCGAGGATCGGTCGGTCGCGGATGCCGACGATCTCCAGTTCGATCGGGGGACCGAATCGTTCCACCCGGAGGCGATCACCGACCCCGACCTCAAGGGAATCCCCGGTGAGCGGGTCGATGAGAATCTCCTCCGGGCCGGTCGGAGCACGCCCTTCGAGGATGTCGTACTGCGAGAACGCCTCGTTGCGGGCGGTGTCCACGCCCCGGGCCTGGGCGGTGATCCGGAGACGACGCCCGTCCCTGTCGCGACGGTCGTCCAGCCGGGCGAGGGTCAGGGCGCCTTCGGTTCGCGGGGCCGCCTCGTCGACGTCGGGCCAGGAGCGGACCTCCTCCGCGAGCCCGGCGTCGAAGGGGGAGCCGTAGCGGTGGATGATTCTCGCGTCCACGTTGCCGATCGACCGCGTGATCCGGTACTCGACCGTCGCCTGGACGGTCCTGACTCCGGTGGAGACGGCCGTGACCAGAGCGGCTGCGAGGGTCACCGCCACCACCAGGAGAATGGTTCGCGTCCTACGTCCCGAGAGGGCGTGTCGCGCGATGTGCCAGCCTGGCCGCATCGAGACCCTCCGTGTCGAACTCGTCGGCCACCTTTCCGTCCCTCAGGATGAACAGTCGGCGACAGTGGGCGGCCGCCGCAGGCTCGTGGGTGACCATGAGCACGAGCACCTTCCGTTCGTTCGACAGTTCCTCGAGGAGTCGCCACAGGCGGTCGCTGGCGGCGCTGTCGAGGGCACCGGTCGGCTCGTCGGCGAGGACCACGGGAGGCTCGAAGAGCAGGGCCCGGGCGATCGCCACCCGCTGTTGTTCGCCACCGCTGAGCGCGTCGGGACGATGATGCATCCGCTCGCCGACGCCGAGATCCTCCAGCAGGGATCTCGCCCGGTCCTCGAGGGACTCCGATTCCGCGCCATCGAGGACGCCGGGGAGGAGGACGTTCTCGAGCGCGGTCATCGATGCCAGAAGATTGAACTGCTGGAAGATGATGCCGATGCCGTGGCGTCGGAACATGGTCAGGGCCGATTCGTCCATCCGATCGACCCGGGATCCACCCACGACGATCTCGCCGGAATCGGGGCGATCCAGGCCGCCGAGGAGATGCAGAAGCGTCGACTTGCCGCTCCCACTGGGCCCCATCACCCCGACCAGGCCGGGTTCGTGGATCTCGAGATCGAGATCACGGACCGCCTGAACGGATCTCGATCCGATCCGGTACGACTTGTTCGCCTTCCGGACGCTGATGCCGCGGAAGGTCGAGGTCGATCCGGGTTCGGAGTCGTTCGATTGAGTATGCAATGAACTCACGGAATCGCAGTTCGTCGAATCGGGGCTTCGGATGCGAGCCTCGGTCAACCGTTCATCTGGTCGTAGGCGGCGGCCTCCATCAGGCCGTCGATGGGCCCGAGGTCCGAGGACTTGATCCTGACCAGCCAGCCTTCGCCGTAGGGGTCGCTGTTGACGAGCGAGGGATCATCCACGACCGCCTGGTTGGCCTCGTCGACGTCACCGCCGATCACCGTGTAGACGTCACTGGTGGTCTTCACGGATTCGACCTCGCCCGCGGAATCGCCGGGGGAGAGGGTGGTGCCCGCGGACTTCATCTCCACGTAGGTGATGTCCGTCAACGCCTCCGTGGCGTGGGAGGTGATCCCGATGGTGACCATGTCACCATCCACCTTGAACCACTCGTGCGACTCGGAGTAGCGACGATCTGCAGGGCTGGACATGGGGGGGTTCCGTCGAGGGGGGGAAGTGGGCGAGGATCATACATCGGGCATCTGGAACCTCACCAATCCGTTGTGCGAATGGTGGATCGGGGCGGGTGATGGATGACCCGGGGCGAATGCCCCATTCCCCCGTTCAAGTGGCTCTAAGCATTGTAAAGCGATCGTTTGCGGGCTATAGTTCGGTTGGCCGAAAGGCCCTTCACTTTGATCTTTCTCCCCTCCGGAATGCACCTTCCCTCACAGGTTGGTGCATTCTTTTTCACTGCCATTCCGAGACCCTCAGGGAGATCCTCGAACCCCGGAATCACCGGGGTTGACACCCTGCCGATGGCCCCCGCCAGCACCTTGTGACTCTGGGGGAGGCCTTCCTTTGAGTGCGGCATGGAGGGTCGGACGCCTGTTCAACGAACCCACCCGGGATCCGGAAAGCCTCTTCAGAGGTCCTGCGGGAGGAATCTGCCGGCCTGCCGTACACTCCGGCCCCGGACGGCACACCGTCGTTCCTGCATCGGAGACAGTTCCCTTGGCCCAGCAGCAGTTGCTCGTGACGGCATCCACCGCTCCGTTTCTTGACCGAATCGAGTCCTCGGACGACCCGCTCGCCCTGGAGGACATGCCCGGTTTCGGGGCCGGGGAGCTCGGGGTCAGGGGCCTCTCGATACCCACATCGATGCTGGCTGGAGCCTCCGCCTCGACCCTGGAGGCCCTCCGGGACGCCGGGGACAAGGCCCGGTGTCCCATGCTGCTTCTGGTCGAGGACCAGCCGCTCGATCTTGCCAATCCGGATGCGAAGATCCGGGCCGCTTCGATCGAGCGGATCGGACGTCTCTCCAAGGCCGCAGGCATCCTGGGTTGTGCCCAGCTGGGGATCTCCATCGAGGGTCAGGAGGACAGCGAGGAATCCTTCGAACTCACCGCCAGCACGATTCGTGATGCGATGCAGCGGATCGACCGGTTCGAGGTCAGCCTTCTGATCCGGAGCGGTTCGGGGGTCACTGCCGATGCCGATCGGCTCACCGAACTCATCAAGAAGATCGGGGGGTTCCGGATCGGATCCCTTCCCGACTTCCGTCTTGCTCACGACACCGGCGACTTCGCCGGAGTCCTCCGCCGACTGGCTCCCTATGCCGGCACGATCCTCGCCACCGTCGGAAAGGCCGGCCCCGACGGCAAGCAGAACGCCGGGAGGACCGACCCCACTCCATACGGGCTCGAGGAGGGACTGGCCTCGGTGCTCGCCGTCGGATACCAGCATGCGATCTGCCTCGATCATGTCGGTGGCCCCAACGCGGCGAAGTCGATCATCGAGGCTCGAAGTCGGATCGAATCCGCGCTGGCTCCCGAGGTCCCCGAGGATGTGGCGGGGGAGGAGACCGCGCAGGATGGCGAGGGCACCGGGGGGGGCGAATGAACCTCGCGGACGGCCGAACCGATCCATCGAGCGGTTCGAACCGCCCGTCTTCCGGTGATTCCGACGGGACCGGGGATCGACTGGTGGTCACCATCGACGGTCCGGCGGGGACCGGAAAGTCCTCGGTCGCTCGCACCGTCGGGTCGCGCCTCGGCCTGTTCGTTCTCGACACCGGAGCGATGTATCGAGCCGTCGCCTGGCTGGCCGGCCGCGATGCCATCGACCCCGCGGACGAGAAGCGGCTGCTGGCCGCGATGGACGAGCATCCCGTGGTCTCGCAGCCCGACGGCGATCGAACGGTCGTCGAGGTCGGCGGCGTCGATCCGGGCGATTCGCTGCGCCGCCCGGATGTGGAGTCGATCGTGTCGATCGTCGCGGCGCTTCCGGGAGTGCGTGATCGCCTCGTCGATGCCCAGCGGGATTTCGCGAGAAGGCATCCCCGACTGGTCACCGAGGGGCGAGACCAGGGTTCGGTGGTGTTTCCCGACGCGAGCGCGCGGTTCTTCCTCACCGCCTCGCCCGAGGTCCGGGCGCGTCGAAGAGCTGAACAGATCGTGGAGAAGGACGGCGGCAGTCCCGATGTCGGAGAGATCCTGCGCGGGATCGAGGTTCGGGATCGCCTTGACGCCACCCGTTCGGAGGGACCTCTGATCAAGCCGGAGGGCGCGATCGAGATCGACACGGACTCGCTCGATCTGGAGATGGTGGTGGAACGGATCGTCTCCATCGTCCGTGACTCGATGCCCGGAGGAAAGAGCGACCATTCGGAGGGGACGGGGTGCTGAGCGGCTGGTTCCAGGCCTCCCGCAGGGCTCCGGGACGTTCGCGTCTCGCCGTGCTGTGGTGGGACGGGTGGCGATTCCTCATGGAGACGGTGGTCTCGCTGGCCTTCGGGCTGAGGATCACGGGTCGGGAGTTCATCCCCCGTACCGGCCCGGTTCTCTACCTCTCGAACCATCAGTCGTTCCTCGATCCGATTCTCAGCGCCTCGGTCGCACGGGACCGCCCGTTCCGACCATTCGCACGTGAGACGCTCTTCCGTCCCCCGCTCGGATGGCTGCTGAGTTCGCTCGGAGGCATGCCGGTGTCCGGCACCGGCAGCGACAAGTCCGTGATGCGATCCGCCCTCACCGAGCTGGCGGAGGGCCGCTGCGTCCTGATCTACCCGGAGGGCAGTCGGACGCCCGATGGAGCCATGCATCCCTTCAAGTCCGGGATCGGACTGCTGCTGCGTCGCTCCGATGCCATCATCGTTCCGGTCGGCATGGACGGGTCGTTCGACGCGTGGCCCCGCCAGCGTTCGATCCCCTGCTGGAGAAGAGCGATCGAACTCGAGGTGGGGGAGCCCATCGATCGGGAGGAGCTGCTTTCCGACGGCATGCCTGCCGCTCTTCTGAAGCTCGAGGAACGCGTGGACGAACTTCGACTCCGCTGCCGGCATCGCCTCCGGGAGCGATTCGGTCCCGACTATCCCCCTCCGGGTCCCGGTGATGGCAGGACCCCGGTGCGGACCGAGACGGGCGAGGACCCCGGGGCGAACGTCGAATGACGGATTCCCGACGGATGCTGCCACCCGGGGACGCGGCCATGCATGTCGCGAAGGTCCTTCTCGAGTCCGGGCACGAGACCTACTTCGCCGGAGGCTGTGTCCGTGACCGGCTTCTCGGGCTGGAACCCACCGACCACGACATCGCCACGAGCGCCCGGCCGGAGACCGTCGCCTCGCTGTTTCCCCACGCCAGGGGGGTCGGGGCGCATTTCGGTGTGATGCTCGTTCCTTCCGGTGGTCACATGATCGAGGTCGCGACCTTCCGATCCGATGGTGCCTACGAGGATGGAAGGAGGCCCAGCGAGGTCTCGTTCGGTTCCGCCGAGGCGGATGCCCAGCGACGCGACTTCACGATCAACGGGCTCTTCGAACATCCCGGGACCGGCGAGGTGATCGATTTCGTGGGAGGACGCGACGACCTCGATGCCGGCGTGCTTCGGGCGATCGGGGTCCCCGAGGATCGCATCGAGGAGGATCGCCTGAGGATGCTGCGGGCGGTGCGTTTCAGCGCCCGATTCTCGCTCGAGATCGATCCGTCGACCCGCGAAGCGATCATCGCCCGATCGGATCGGCTCGGCGGGGTCAGTCGGGAGCGGGTCGGTCACGAGCTTCGTCGCATGCTCGGGCATCCCACGCGGGCGATCGCGGCCGCGATGGCGGAATCGCTGCGCCTCGACGTCTCGATTCTCGGGACCGGTCGGGTGGAAGGTGGCCTGAAGCGGCTCGAACTTCTCGATGATCAGGCGGACTGGATCGACGCCCTCACCGCCTGGGAACTCGACCGGGGAACGGCCGAGGCTGCAGGATCGCCCGCCAGGCTCACCGAGGCGCTCATCCTGTCCAACCGGGAACTGGTGGATCTCGAGGCTCTGCTCGGGATACGACAGGCCATCCTCGGACGATGGACGGAGTCGAGTCTGGCGCATCGAAAACGGCTGGCCGGGCGGCCCCAGTTTGCGAGATCACTGGCGATCGCCACAGTCGATGAGTCGGAGCTCTGCGAGCGCGTGGAGGCCGAATTCCATGGTTTCAGGGCGGAAGGGCTCTCTCCGCAACCACTTATCGGAGGTGACGATCTCCTGGATGCCGGACTGCAGGCGGGACCTCGATTCAAGGCCATCCTCGATGCCACCTACGACGCCCAGTTGGAGGGGCGGGTTCAGGATCGAGCTTCGGCCCTCGAGCACGCCCTTGGTCTGGCGGGCGAATCCGGGCCGGGGGAATGACTCGGAGGGCCTCCTTGCGGGTCTGAGGCCCGATCCGGCCCCTTCTTGAGCCGGGATCGCGGGCGAATACTTGATATTCTCGACGAAGGTGGCTTCAGTGTCGCAAGGCATCACGAATCCCCCTGACCTGTCGGCGGCTCGCGTCGCTGGATGTTCGGCACCTGCTTTCAGCCTCACCTTCAAGGCATCACCTTCAAGCAAGGATCAGGCCATGGCCAAGACCCTCTCTCTCGGCATCGCGACGACGCTTCTGGCAACCACTTCCGCAGCGGGCTCCGACACCTCGGATCGAGCGCCGGTCGTCTATGTCATTCCGTTCTCCGGACAGATGGGCACCGACATCCATCCCGACATCTACGAGGATGTCATCAAGGATGCCAACGAGGTGAACCCCGATCTCGTCATCTTCAGACTTGACTCGGCCGACATCGACAACAACTTCCACATCGCCAACGACGACCGTCGCGAGGCCGGGCTCTGGCAGGAGCTCGAGGCCTACCGCGACATGATGATGGATCTGCAGAACAAGCTTCCCGTCGACCGGTCGAAGCAGATCATGTGGATCGAGGATTCGGTGGGAGCCTCCAGTCTGCTCGCCCTGTCGTGGCCCACGATCTACATGTCCGAGGGTGGCCGGCTGTGGGGCATCGACGCGATCCGCGGGTTCGCCGAAGGCTGGCAGGACCCCGACGTGCGGGCCAAGATGTATGCCGCCTGGGTCGGCATCGCCACGGGCTTCCCGCAGGCCGGCGGGTTCCCCATGGAGCTTTCCAACGCGATGATCGAGCCCCAGCACGATCTCGGAGTCAAGTTCAAGGGCCGCGAGGTCCAGTTCTCGAACGACCTCCAGGGAACCGTCTGGACGATCGACAGCAGTGACAAGTCGGTCGCCCGGTTCGACGCGGATTCGGCCGAGCAGGTGATGCTCTCCCGAGGCACGGTCCAGAACCTCGACGACCTGATGTTCCTTCTGGGCTACCGCGAGTACGGCACCGCCGACTCCGGCGAGAAGCTCGTCGACGACTACAAGGAGACCTGGCGACGCACCTTCGAACGGTGCGCCTCCTGGCTCAAGGATGCCCGCGACCGTCAGAGCGGCGGGACGCTCGCCGACCTCGGGGCCGCGAAGAACGCCCTCGAGAAGGTGCTGAAGGCGGGACAGAGGTACCCCGCGGTCGCCGCCCGTCTGCGACAGGACTACGGCATCGACCTGTTCCAGCTCGAGACCCAGATCGAGGCCATGAAGCGCCAGATCGCCGAAGGCCGCAGGAGCGGACGCAATCGTCGCGGTGGTGGCGGAAGCGGTCGTGGCGGCGGCGGACTCGGCCCGTGATCGATCGTCGTCCGTCGGGACTCCCACCGAGGACCGACGACCGGCATCGCCGCTGACGGGTCCCTCCACAGGAACGAAGTTCGAATCTCCAACCAGTCATTCAAGCAGAACGTCACCATGATCATCGCCCGCTGCCTGTCCGTCCTCGTCCTCATGCTTCTCGGCACCTTCGCCACGGACGCCGTCGCTGCCGAACACGAGTTCCAGTTCGCCAATGGTTCGAGCTGGCGGGGCGAGGAGGGTGCCGAGGTCGTGGTGGTCTTCGTCGAGAACGGCGTGGAGCAGACGATGACCGGCAACGTGGTGAAGGTCGACGGTCGCATGCCGTATCGACTGGTCGCGGTTCGTGGTGAGGTGGCGGGGTCCGTCGCGACCAAGGCCATCTTCGAGAGCGACATCGTGAGCATGAACAGCACCGGGGAGGCCGTCGTGATCGTCGACACCGCCGACTCCGGAGAGTCCTCGGACGGCGGAGGAGCCGCTGGAGGCGGACAGATCGTCCCCAGCACGACCCGGGGGGAGGACGGATTTCTCAAGGCCTCCAAGCCGGGAGTCTTCTTCCTTCCGTGGGAGGGCCAGGTCGGCACGCTGGCACGTCACGAGTCGATCGAGGAGATCGCCCGTGAGGCCGACAAGTACGGCCCCGGCCAGATCATCGTCCTGCACATCAACTCGCCCGGCGGCCTGGTGCTCGAGGGCGACAACATCTCCGAGACCCTGCTGGAACTGAAGAAGCGGCATCGAGTGGTCGCCTGGATCAAGAAGGCGATCTCCGCGGGTGCGTTCACCGCACTCCACTGCGACGAGATCTACTTCGAGAAGGTCGGAGCCATGGGATCCGCCGTCATGTTCGCGGGGACCAAGTCCATCGAGGGTGCTCAGCTCGCCGCCTGGGTCAAGGACTTCGGGGATGTCGCCGAAAAGGGCGGTCGGAACCGGATCCCCGCCGAATGCATGGTCACCCGCACGAAGATGGCCAGCTACGACAAGGATCCCGAGACCGGCAAGGTCACCTGGTATCCCGACATGCGTGGCGAGTTCGCGATCTCGGACAACACCCAGGTCCTGACCCTCAACGCGGACAACGCGCTGGACAGCAAGTTCATCGACGGGATCGCCAACACCGAGGAGGAGCTCGCGGTGCTCCTCGATCTCGAGGAGTGGCACGAGATCACCAACCGTGGACGCAAGATCCACGAGAACTGGCACCGTCTCTGCGAGCGATGCGAAAAGGACGTGAAGCGGATCCTTCGGGATCTCCAGCTTCGTCCCGAGCGCACGATCTCCCTGCTCGAGGAGCTGCTCGTATGGTGGGATCGATGCGAGCCGATGATGATGTGGGACCTCGGCCGTCCGGGCGGCAGCAAGGACGAGCTCCGTCGAACCATCGAGCGTGAACGTCGTCAGCGGGCCCGGAATCGGGATCGCAACTGATCGGAATCGCCGGGCGTATCGCAGCCGGGTGTTTCACGATCACTGGAAGAGGCACTCATGACCGACGAAGGATCGACTGGCGGATCCTCCAGGATCGACCTGCCTGAGGACGATCTCGAATCGCGGCGCGTCACCTGGCCCACGGTGCTGGGTTGGATATCGATCATCTACGCGCTGCTGGGGTTCTTCTCCAACACCTGCGGCACCGCGAGCCTCTTTCTCGGCGACTTCGGCCTGAAGCTTGCCGGCATCGATGTGGAGGGTGGACTCGAGATGCCCGCCTGGATCACCGTGTCCACGGTGGTGACCGGGGCCATCGGGCTCATCCTGGCGGGAGTCCTCGCCGTCGGGGCGGTGGGGCTGATTCGTCGCCGGGCGGCTGCGGTGAGGCTGTTGAAGTTCTGGGTGGTGGCCACGATCTGTTCCGTCTTCATCCACATCGTGCTGGGTTTTCTCGCGATCGACAACAACGTCGATCTCCAGCTCCGCATCCAGGAAGCGTCAGTGAGGATGATCCGGGAGCGGAATCAGGAGATCTCCGGACAGGAACTCTCCCGGATGGGGATGGACAAGTCCGAGGACGAGATCCGATCCGCCAGCACCCGCAACATCCTGATCGTGGGTGGGCTCCCCATGATCTATCCCGTGGTGATCGGGTTCCTTCTGACCAATCGTCGCCGGGCGAGCCAGGTCGAGAGCTGGAACGACCGGGTCGTCTGACCTCGTTCAGCCGACCTCGCGTCTCTGGAACAGGACCACGGCGACCGCGAGCGCGACCAGGATCATGGACAGGCCGTAGGGGATCGTGGTGGCGAGGTAGTCGACCGGGATCGATGCCTTCTGGGTGATGGCGTCGGCGAGCCAGAACACCTGGAAGTTCGGGACCACCGAATAGGCGATCTTGAGGATCAGTTGTTCCGCCTGCAGGGCGAAGTCGGGCGAACCGCCGGCGTCGATGATGCCGTTGGTGATCTCGTCCAGGCGAGCGAGGCGTCGACCGAAGATCCAGTCGGAGAGAAGGCCGAGGATGAAGAAGCCGACCGTGGTCACGAGGGTCAGGACCTGGCCGAGCCGGGTGCTGGCGGCCAGCGCGATCGCGGTCAGGACGTATTCCCCGATGAAGAGCACCAGGATGGCGACCCACAGGTCGCCCTGGAACGAGCGTGAGGCGGGCTGGGGGGTGAAGTCCGGACCCAGGATCAGGCAGAGCCCGTAGGCCAGCATCAGCAGGGGGGTGGTCAGCACGATGAAGGTGCTGGAGAAGACCCACCCGTAGAAGAAGTTGCACCAGACCCCGGCGGCGGCACCGAGGATCAACGCACCGCTGGTCAGGAGGAGGACCGGCAGATGCCAGGGATCCGCGACCGCCTCCCGGACGCCGTGGATCTCCACGAGCATGAAGAGCACGGCCAGGAAGATC
This sequence comes from Phycisphaerae bacterium, assembly GCA_002709295.1. Taxonomy (GTDB): domain Bacteria; phylum Planctomycetota; class Phycisphaerae; order Phycisphaerales; family SM1A02. Next base: position 29,300 of record PAQL01000036.1, read on the forward strand.
ATCACGATCGTCTGGGCTCCGGCGACCCCCAGGAACTTGCCGAGGACGAAGATCGGCCGTGGCATAGGCTTGGAGACCACCGTCAGCACGGTTCGATTGTCGATTTCGCGGGTCAGGACGTTCGTGGCCACGAAGGCCGCGAGGACCGCTCCTCCGATGAAGATCGTGGACATCCCGATGTCCACGAACATGCGCTGGTCGTCGGTGAGGGTGTAGGCGCTGAAGGGGTTGCTGAGGACCACCAGGATCCCGCAGGCCAGCAGGACCACCAGCAGGACCGGCTGCCGGATGCTCTCGAAGAGCGTGTTTCGTGCGATCGCGAGCAGCTGTTCGAGTATTGCCATCGTGGGTCGGACTTCCTGGCGGCCATTCCGGCCGGATCGGCCGGATTCTGCCCCTGTAGGGCTGGATTTCAGACGACGTTTCGGGCCCGCGGGTATCATCCCGACCCTGCGGAGCGAACCCGCCGACCTCGGCATCGTACCCCAGTGGAGCGAGCCGGTTCGATCTGGATCGGAAGTTGACGGTCCAGGGTTTGCAGGACGGCCTCGAGCCGATCTCGTGGCGAGCCCGGACCTCCGGGGTCTCGCATCACGAGGCGGTTCGCCCATCCGGGTCGTCTCGCGGAAGCCGAGTATCGGCGACACGTCGCCGTAGCCAGTCTGAGGCCCCAGCGGATCCCAATCGCATGCGAACCGACCATCTCGCCTACCAGCAGGCAACGCGAGTAGCAGGATTCGGCCTTCTTCTCCAGTTGGCGATCGGACTCGTCATGCTGGTGTACGGCGTCGTCTTCGCGGACTCCACCTTCACGATCGCGAGCATGCCCGTCCTCTGCGGACTCATCGTCTGGGCCGCGCTGATCGTCGTCTTCCACCAGCATCGCCTCGAGCGGCTCGAGGCCCTCGAACGGGACGAGCTGGCCGCGGAGCGGGGAAGCGAAACCGGAATCTTCGACGAGGGCGACACCGATGTCGCGGCTCGTCGTCTGCGTCTCATGCACACGTGGCTGATGCCGGGAGCGAGTCTCCTGCTGGCCACGCTGCTCGTGGTCATGGGCTGGTGGACCCTGGCCTGGTTCGCCTCCATCGACGATCCCGAGAAGCAGATCAAGCCGTTCACGGTCGGACCGAATCTCGGATGGCAGCTGGCGATCACACTCGGGCTGGCCCTCCTGGCGTTCATCTTCTCGAGGTTCGTCGCCGGGATGGCGGCTCGTTCGGTCTGGGCGATCCTGCGGGGTGGCGCCGGATACATGGTGGGGAACGCCCTGGTGCTCCTCGCGGTGTCCGTCGGAATCGCCTTCAGATTCTTCGACAACCCCGCGGTCCTCGAGGGAGTCGCCCACGGTCTCGGCTTCTTCATGCTGTTCGTGGCGGCGGAGATCGTCCTCAACTTCATCCTGAACCTCTACCGTCCCCGAAGACCCGGAGAGGTTCCGCGGCCGGCATTCGATTCCCGGGTGCTCAGCCTCTTCGCGGCTCCGGACTCGTTCGTCCGTTCGATCAACGAGGCGGTCAACTACCAGTTCGGTTTCGACATCACCAGCTCCTGGGGCTACCAGCTGCTTCTTCGAAGCTTCGTCTGGCTCCTGGTGTTCGCCCTCGTCGTGCTGGTGGGGCTCAGCTCCATCGCGGTCGTGGAACCCGGTCAGCAGGCGGTCAGGCTTCGAGGCGGTCGGATCGTCGGCGACGTCCAGCAGGGCACGGTGTTCTTCAAGTGGCCGTGGCCCTTCGAGACCGTCGCCACGGTCGAGGCCTCGAAGATCCGCCAGATCCCCCTCAACGGTCCGCTTCGGGAGCGACGCGAGATCCTGGTCTGGGATCCGAACGAGGAATCGGACAACCCGCTGTTCCTCGTCGCATCGAATCCGCTTCCGGTCGAGATCACCAGGACCGTCGATCGACTGGTGACCGCGCAGGAGCAGGTGGAGATCGACGAGGGCCCCGAACCCGGGGATTCCACCGGCGGCGGCACGGTGAGCAACCAGTTCGCCCTCGTCGACGCGGACGTGCTGCTGAGCTACCGCATCGCGAAGGACGGATTGATCGAGTACCTCGAGTTCTGCAACGACGATCGTGCCCGGCGCTCGACCCTCGACATGCGCGAGCAGGCACTGCGCGAGATCGCGCTCCGCATCGTGACCCAGACGCTCTCCACCCTCACGCTCGACGAGGTCCTCTCCCCACGGGGGGCGGCCCTGCCCTCCACCCTGAGACGTCGGGTCCAGGAGGCCTTCGACGAGGCGTCGACCGGCATCGAGGTGGTGTCGGTGGCGATTCCCGCCCTCCGGCCGCCGAGCCAGGCGGTGGCGATGTTCGAGGAGCTCTCGATCGACGCCCAGAACAGTCGGAAGACCCTGGAGGAGGCGAGGCGGACCGCCGACAGCTCGCTGGCCGCCCTCGTGGGCAACGCCGATCTCGCCCGCGACGTGGTCGGGCGGATCGAGGCCCTCTACGAACTCGAGAACGAGAAGGGACGCGGGGATTCGGAGGTGGTCGAGGCACGCCTCGCGATCCAGGCGATCCTCCGGGACAACCCCGGAATGATCGCGTCCTTCATCGCCGCCGCCCGCAGCCTTCGCTGGGAGATCCACATGGAGGCGCGACGAACGGCCTCCGAGGTGATCGGCGAGGCCGGGGCCTACGACGCCGCTCCGGAGCTGTACCGCCAGCGGCGGATCATGGAGATACTGAAGACGTCGCTCGCCGGCGTCCGTGCCAAGTACGTGCTGGGGGTCGATCCCCAGCGGACCGATCTCGACTTCGAGATGCAGGAGCCCTCGCAGGGGCTCGACCTGAGCGAATACATGGATAGTTCCGAGGACGGATCGTGACCGCCTGTCGGCTGCTCCCGATCCTCATGAACCCGAGGCTGGATCCCAAATGAATCGCACCATCACCGCCGCCGTTGCCGGAATCATCGTGCTCGTGTTGATCCTCTTCAACACGACCTTCACGGTGAACTTCCATGAACTCGCGGTCACCACGAGACTCGGCCGGGAGGCCGGGATCGTTCGCGAGCCGGGGCTGCACTTCAAGCTGCCGTTCTTCATCGACAGCGTGGCCAAGCTCGACACCCGGAGCCAGCTGGTCCGTTCGCCGCTGGTGACCGTCCAGACCGCCGACGATCAGCAGGTGATGGTCCAGGCCTACATGCTGTGGAAGATCGGTGACGAGGACGAACAGGCCCAGACCTTCTACAACAGCTACGGATCACTCTCCGGCGTGAAGGCCGAGCTGGAGACCCTCCTCCAGGGATCCATGAATCAGGTCGGCGGCTACCGGTTCGACGAGCTCATCGGCAAGAACAGCAAGCTTCCCGAGGCGGAGGCCTCGATCCTCGCCGACATCAAGGACAACGCGAAGTCCGGCGTGGTCCCGCTCTCGGTCGGGATCAGTCGGGTGATCTTCCCCGCCAAGACCACGACCGCGGTCATGCGAAGGATGTCGGCGGTCCAGGAGACCCTCGCCAACCTCGAGACCGCTCGCGGTCAGTCCGAGGCCAACACCATCAAGCAGCAGGCGACCGCTCAGGCCCAGATCATCCGGGACTTCGCGGAGCAGTGGGCGGCCAGCATCGAGGCCCGGGGCAACGAGGAGGCGACCCGCTACTACGAGCAGATGCGCGACCATGCGGATCTGGCGATCTTCCTCTCCTGGCTCGAGACGCTCCGAGCGGGCCTTCGCGGCTCCACGACCTTCGTCACCGACATGACCAAGGCGCCGTTCCATCTCATCGATCTCGACGCACCCACCGACGAAGCCGGGATTCCCCGACCCGCCGCCGAATACGGCGGTGACGACGCCGGCGGCACGGGAGGCGCACGATGACCGAGGATCAGCGACCCGACGATCCCGAACTGGTCCCCGTCTCCGAGGAAGGAGACGAGCCTGCGGCTCCCCGACGCGAGAAGTCGGCGGAGTTCGAGGTGCGTGACGAGACCACGGACGTCGGTTTCCACGACGCCATGGATCCGGCGAACCAGAGCCTCGCGGATGCTCTTCGGCTGAGCTACCGCGTCCTGCAGCTCGCCATCCTCGGTCTCGCGGTGGTGTTCCTGTTCAGCGGTTTCCAGACCGTCCGCGACAATTCCACGGGCGTCCGCACGCTGTTCGGGCGGATCGTGGGCGAGGGCATCGATCGCCAGGTGAGCTCGGGACTCCAGGCGTTCTGGCCCTATCCGGTCGGAGAGATCGTCCAGGTTCCGATGCGGCGCACCGTGGTGATGAACAACGCGTTCTTCCCCTCGCTTCGAACCATGGGGCCGGGTGGCGCCACCGAGCAGTCGCTCGAGGACGCGATCGGTTTCGCCGCGACCTCCAAGCCGATCCGGCCGAACGGCGACGGGTCCCTCATCCTCAAGGGCGGTGACCTCGGTCACTGTCGGATCACCGCCGACTATTCGGTCGACGACGCGGTCTCCTTCCTCGAGCAGTTCACTCCGATCGAGGCGGACCAGGTGGTCCAGCTCGCGATCGCGAGGGCCGCGGTCCACACCGCCGCGAATCTCGAGCTTCAGGAGTTCGTGGAGGATCGTGATCGCACGAACTCCGAGATCCGCGAGAACGCCCAGGGGACCCTCGACGAGTTGAATGCGGGCATCAGGATCTCCAGCCTGAGCTGCACGGACCGGATGCCGCCGTTCGCGGTCGCCAAGAGCGTCCAGGGCGTTCAGGAGGCGAGGGAACGAGCGAAGACCGCGGTGACCACCGCTCGCCAGGACGGGACTCAGATCCTCGACGATGCCGCCGGTGCGGCCGCGTTCGAGGAGATCGTCACCCTGATCGCGGAATACGAGACGGAGATCTCCCGAGGCGATGCCGCGGCCGCGGACGAGGTCCTTGCGAGGATCGGGGCCCGATTCGACCAGAGCGACATCTCCGGCGAGGCGGCCACGACCCTGACCCGGGCCCGTGCCTATCGATCGATGATCGAATCCGGGCTCGGCACCTTTGCGAGAAGGGTCGACAGTCTCTCCGCGAGCTATCGCGAGAATCCCCGGCAGCTCGTCCGACAGCTGTGGCTCGATGCGTATCGAGACGTGCTCGAGGGCAGGGAGGTCGAGGTCATCTCGGCTCCTCCGGGACTCGGCAGTCTCGCCCTCAGGATGAAGAGCTCCAAGGAGGTCTCCAACGCCAGGCGGGACGGCTCGCTCCAGAGGCGGACCAACGCCGCGATGAAGGACACCGATCTTTCCGGATTCCAACTCGGGTCCCGGCAGATCTCCATCGACAAGGCGGGGCGAAGGCTCCAGCGTGACGCCAGCGGCGGATTCGGTCGTGAGGATTCCGAGGAATGAGCGCAATGAAGTCCGAACCCGTGGTCACGATGGAGGGAAGACCGGCTTTCGGCGAGCCTGTCGTCGAGGCGGCCGGCCTCACCAAGGTCTTCACCGATTTCTGGATGCGTGCCAAGGCGCGGGCGGTGGACGGCATCGACTTCGAGATCCGTCGGCATGAGATCTTCGGTCTCCTCGGCCCCAACGGATCGGGCAAGAGCACCACGATCAAGATGATCCTCGGACTCCTTCACAAGAGTTCAGGGCGTCTGAGCGTCTTCGGCCGGGAGCCGTCCGACGTCTCCATCAAGTCCAGGATCGGATACCTCCCCGAGGAGTCGTATCTGTACCGGTATCTCGATGCCCGGGAGACCCTCGACTACTACGGACGGATCTTCGGGCTCGACCGAAGGACCCGGGTCCGACGCATCGACGAGCTTCTGGAGATGGTCGGCCTGTCGCAGGTCCGGCGCCGATCGGTCGGCGAGTTCTCCAAGGGCATGAGCCGACGACTCGGTCTCGCCCAGGCCCTGATCAACGATCCCGAGCTGCTCATCCTCGACGAACCCACCTCGGGTCTCGACCCGATCGGCACCCGGCAGGTCAAGGATCTCCTGCTCGATCTGGGGCGTCGAGGAACCACGATCCTCCTCAGTTCGCATCTGCTCGCGGACGTCGAGGACGTCTGCGATCGAATGGTGATCCTCTACGGCGGCCGGATCCACGCCGAGGGTGCCACGACCGATCTGCTCGCCGACGAGCAGCGGACCGTGATCAACACCGCCTCCCTGGATGATGATGCGGTTCACGACGTCGAGGAGACGCTTCGACGCCGTGGACTGGCGATCGATTCCGTCGAGAGACCGCGGCAGCGTCTCGAGGATCTCTTCATGGGGATCGTCGAGAAGGCGCAGGCCGAGGCGGAGAAGACCTCCGGCGCCCTCCAGGGCGGGGCCACGGCCTCCTTCCTCAGTGGAGAGGGCGATGATGCCGTCGAAGGCAGCTCGTTGATCGAGGCTCTCGAGAGCGATGCCCCGAAGCCCGTGACCCGGGTCGTGGAGAAGGCCGCCGCTGCCAAGGCCGCCGCTGCCAAGGCTTCCGCAACCGAGTCCGCCGCCGCGGACGATGCGGTCCTCGACGATCTTCTCGAGGGCGGATCCGACGAGGAGCAGGGCGCCGAGATGCCGGCGACCGACCTGCCGGAAGCCCCAGAGGGGCACGACGAGGGCATGATCGACGATCTCCTCGGCGGTGACTCGTCGGACCTCTTGCCGTGACGCTTCTCCGCCGTACATGGCGGCTGCTGGACGACCTCCAGCATCGTCCGATCGCGAAGGTGGTGTTGACCATCGTCGCCCTGATCGCCGTCGGTGCGACCTTCGGGCGCGTCTACATGGCGGCCGAGGATGCTAGAACCCGCTTCGACGAGGTGGTCGAGGTGCTTCGGGAGGCCAACAGCCTCGAACAGGACGCGGTGGCGGTCCGACTGCTGGAGACCGGCGAGGTCGAGGCCGGGGGCCGGGTCTACGGCGGCCCGCGCATCCAGGCGTCGATCGCCGACTATTTCGAAGAGACCTCGGGGGACCTCCTCGAGATCCCGAAGATCTCCGCGCTCCTCGTGAGCGAGACCATTCCCGACTGGCTGCGGCCCGCGCTCATCGACCGCCCCGAGTTCCTGTTGTGGGCGGCCCTCCTCGTCACGGCCTGGCTCTTGGTGGTCATCTGGACGGGCGTGACGCTTCCCGTGGTGCTCGCCCTGGGGGGGACCATGCTCCCGGCGTTCCGGGCCTTAGCGAGGGGCTATACCGGACTGAGCATCTCCATCCTCGGCGCCGGCGTGCTCGTCACGACCTTCCAGATCCTGATCAGGTCGCTGGTGCTCCTGCTCGGTCTCATCGCCGAGCCAAGGACCATGCTCTCCCGTCACGGCCGCCCCGGCCGCATCGTGCAGGTGGCGGCGGTGGCTCAGACGGTCGTGCGCGAGAGCACCCGACTCCGGATCACCCTCGCCTTCATCGTGGCGATGCTGATCGCCCTGCCCCTGATCCCGCTGTGGATCGACCCGACGGAACCAGTCCGCTACCAGGTGCAGAACTTCCTGAGCGACTCGATGTCGCTGGTCTACGGAATCGCGGCGGTGATGACCCTCGTCCTCGCGTGCGCGACCGTGAGCTTCGAGATCCGGGACCGCCAGATCTGGCATCTCGTGACCAAGCCGCTCGGACGGGCGCAGTACCTCCTCGGCAAGTGGGTCGGCATCTGCCTGCTGAACCTCGTGCTGCTGCTGATCGGCGGCCTTTCGATCTTCGGTTTCACCGAGTATCTCGGGACCCGGGCCAACGACCCGCAGTCGGTCATCGAGGTCCACGACGAGATCCTCACCGCCCGTATCGGGATCCGACCGACCTACGACGAGCTGACCGAGGTCCAGGTCCGCGAGCTCGCCTACACCGAGTATCAGAACGACAAGATCACCCGGGATCGCGTGGAGGCCGGCGAGGCCGACGAGTTCGACGTCATTCGAGGGATCGTGCAGCGACTCCGACGCGAGCACCTCGACCGCCAGCGTGCGGTTCCACCCGGCGGGTTCAACGAGAACCGCGAGTACGACGCCCGGACCTACGTGTTCGAGGGGCTGGGTTCCGCGGCACGTTCCGGACGCAATCTGACCCTTCGCTATCGATGCCACATCGGCCGCTCGGAGAGCACCGATCGCTATCCGATCGTGTTCCGATTCCCGGAATTCGGCGACGAGATCCAGCGAGACGTCATTCCCGAGCAGTGGCAGAGGGTCATGCTTCCCTCCGAGCTGGTGGGCGAGGACGGCACCCTCAGGATCCAGATTCTCAACGGTGGATTCTCGGATTCCCCCAGCGAGGCGAGTCGCATGTTCTTCGCCAACGGCGCGACCCTGATGTTCGATGCCGACGAGTTCGAGATCCTCTGGCAGGCATCGAGCTTCGAGGCGAACTTCTTCCGGGCGATGATCATCAACTGGGTGAAGCTCGCGTTCCTCGGCATGCTCGGCGTGGTCGCCTCGACCTTCCTGAGCTTCCCGGTGGCGATGCTGCTGGCCTTCACCGTGTTCATCGGCGGATCGATGACGCCGTTCATCTCGACGAGCCTCTCCCAGTTCCGGCCCGATGAGGACGCGTGGTTCGTGATCAAGCTGGTCCAGATGGTGATCGCGGGGGTGGCGAGGGCCGCGGAGTGGCTCCTCAGTCCCTTCGGAGAGGCGAGTCCGAATCGAATGGTCGTCGAGGGAAGACTGGTCTCGATCGGAGGAGTGTTCCGGGACTTCGCGGTGATCGGGATCTTCTGGTGCGGCACCGTGCTGCTGATCGGATGGGCGGTCCTCCGACGTCGAGAACTCGCGACCTATTCCGGACATGGCTGATCGCCCGGCCCGGGCCGAACCGGGCCCTCCGACCGGGCGTATCCGGGGACGACGTCCCGATCGATCGCAGACTGGACCGACCGTCACATGAGAGACCGCATCGTCCAAATCGTCGCCATCCTTCTTGCCGGCACGTTCATCGTGCTGGGGGGGGGTCTTCTTCCGATCATCGTCGAGAAGGCCGGACAGGATCATCTGATGGTGACGGTGGTCGACCCCGAGACCCGGGATCGGCTCCCTGACGTCGAGACCGAGAAGATCTTCACCAGCATGATCCGAAGGATGTCGACCGTGGAGAGGGTCTCCGGCGACGAGGACCTCGAGATCGACTACGACGCGGGCACCAGGACGTGGAAGGGTGCTCTGGGGGACATCGTGAAGGTCAGGTGGCGGGACGGCGGACGCACTCGGGAAGTGACCGGCATCCTCGATTCCCGGGACGGATACGGCCTTCGCTACACCGATTCGTCGGTGGAGGGGGCGCCACCCATCGTGGCGCTCGGCACCGCGATCGGAGCCCTCCGGGGCGTGATCGTGGACTACCTCTGGCTGAAGGTCAACATGATGAAGGAGGACGGGGAGTTCTACGAGGTGATGAGCGATGCCGAGCTCATCACCAAGCTCCAGCCTCGCTTCGCCCAGGTGTGGGGTTTCCACGGCCACAACATGGCCTACAACATCTCCGTGATGACCAACACCGCCGAGGAACGGTGGGACTGGGTCACCGCCGGAATCGACCTGGTCCGCAATCAGGGCCTCCGATACAACCCGAACGACGTGGTGCTCCACAAGGATCTGGCGTTCTGGTTCGCCCACAAGATCGACGGAGTGAGCGACGACGCCCACTTCCACTACAAGAAGGAGTTCGCCGAGGAGTGGCACTATCTGCTCGGTCCGCCGCCCTTCGACCACGAGGATCGGATCGCGTGGATCAAGGCGGTTGCGGACGCTCCGGAATCCCTCGAGGAGGCGGAAGCCCTCGTCCCCGGCACCCAGGCGATCGTCGACGAGCTGACGGAGGCTCTCGACGCCCAGGGGCCCCGGTTCCGGGTGACCCTCGATGCCGAGTTCCTCATCAACCTCGGGCGATGGCTCGCGGTCAAGAACTCGCCTTACGCCCGGATCCTCGGACTCGACTCCGCCTTCAAGGCCAACGATCCGGTCTACGCGGCCTTCGACCGCGTGCTCAGCGACCCTCAGAAGCGGGCGCCGGTGCTGAATTTCCTCGCCTATCTGCGGGCCAGGGTCCTGCGCGAGGAATACAACATGAATCCCGGTGTGATGTACGAGTTCACCCGGGACATCGGACCTCTGGACTGGAGGCATCCGCAGGCTCACGCGCTCTACTGGGCGCGACTCGGCACCGAGCGGGGTTCGAAGCGGTACGAGGGCGTCGAGGACGTCCACAAGGTGATCAACAACGACCGTATCTGGCTGCAGGCCATGCAGGCGCTGGCGCGAAGCGGATTGCTCAGCGTGGATCCGATGAGCGAGGAGAATCCCGGACGCCTCAGCGATCCGAGGTGGATCCGCGCGATCGACCGGTACTTCCGCGAGGTCTACGACAAGCACTACGACTCCCGGGGCGGAGGCGGCGATTCCTTCTCGAACTTCCACGAGAACTTCATGAAGCAGGCGGTTCGTGAACTGTGGAGGGCGGGGGAATACAAGGATGCCGAGGAGATGTACGCCTATCTCGACTCCCTCTATGGAACCGGCGGGGTGATCCCCAACGCCGGGTACTCGGTGCCGATCGAGCAGTTCGTCAAGAACCAGGCGACCGGGGAATACGAGATGCAGCCCGAGGTGGCCCGGAGCGACGTCTACGCCTCGCTGCGAAGGGGATTCCGTGAAGGACTCCTGCTGAATCGACCCGAGGTCCTGGAGGACGCCATCCGTTTCGCCGGAGAGCTCACCGCCTACTTCAAGGGCAACGAATCCAACAACTACGTCAACAAGTTCGGGGCCGGCCGGATCAAGGATCTCGTGGGAGATCTGGAGACCAGCGTTCGCGACGTGTTCCGCGCGGTGCTTCTGGATCGCTCCCTTCCGCTCATCGATCGTCTGACGATCTACAACAGCGCCGGTGACGATCAGAAGCGGATGGCCTACGACGCGGTCCGTCCCGAGATCGAGGCGGAGTTCATGAACACCCCCCTCGCCCAGGCCTATCGATTCGATCAGGCCTTCCCGGAGCCGTCCGGCATGGATGCGTATCGCAGGAGTCAGGCGATCGCGGCGGAGGCCGCGAAGGCCCGACAGGAGGCGGTCGACGTCGGAGCGGAGAAGAAGTGAGCCCGACTCCGCCTCCGGCGATCTGGTGTGTCGGTCGCAACTACGCCGACCATGCCCGCGAGCTTGGAAACGACGCCCCCACGCGTCCGATGGTCTTCTTCAAGAACCCCGCATCGGTGATCGGTCACGAGGATCCGATCGTCATTCCCCCCGCCTGTCGCGAGAACGGGCCGGAGGTCGACTGGGAGGGCGAGCTGGCGGTGATCATCGGCCGGGACGCCAGAGACGTCCCTGCCGACGACGCCCTGTCATTCGTCTCCCATCTTGCGGTCGCCAACGACGTGACCGCCCGGTGGTGGCAGAAGCAGGGGAGCGGCGGCCAGTTCTGTCGTGGCAAGAGCTTCGACACCTTCTGCCCGATGAGCCCCCCGATCCCGCTCTCGGAGGCCGGGGATCCCCGGGACCTCCTCATCGAGACCCGATTGAACGGAGATCTCGTCCAGTCGGGGAGGACCTCGAACATGATCTTCCCGGTCGAGGATCTCGTCGCCGAGCTGTCGCGAGGCACGACCCTGCTCGCGGGCACGGTTCTGCTCACCGGCACGCCCGCGGGCGTGGGTGCGGGGATGGATCCACCTCGGTTCCTCGGTCACGGGGACGTGGTGGAGATCGGGATCGAAGGCGTGGGACGACTTCGAAATCCGGTCCGCGAGGGCTGATCGACTCACGGCGCGACCCACGGGATCATCGGCATCGATGCCGGGCCGATCACCGGAGTCGAGCGAGAGCAGGAAACGAACAGGTCACGGCGTGGAACGGCCGATGATGAGATGGACGGCCGAATCCCATGAAGTCAGATCAGGACGACAAGGAATCCACGGTGAATGATGGACCGGTGCCTTCGGTCTCCCGCACTCGACGCACGATCGAGGTCGCGGGATTCGTCGCCGGGCTCGGAATCCTGGCCTGGCTGGTGATGATCGCGATCCGGGAGGGCGACTGGCAACGGGTCGTGCAGGCGGATCGATCCCTCCTCGTCGGACTTCTGGGCTGCACGATTCTCAGCGCGTTCTTCAATGGAGCGGCGTTCTGGACCACGATCCGTCCGATCAAGCGGGTCGGCTTCCTCGAGCTGCAGGGGGTCAATCTCGTCGCGACCATGCTGAACTACGCACCGGTCAGGCTCGGGATGATCTCGCGCTTCGCGTGGCACATGAGGGTGGACGGCCTTCGATTCCTCGATGTGGTGGCATGGTTCGCCTCCCTGCTGGTCCTGATCCTCACCGCTCTCGGAGTGCTGGGCGTGGCGACGCTCATTGCGCCCGGGGTGGGGGCGGGCTGGTGGGTTCTGGTGGCCATCGGGATCATCGTCGCCGGTTCGGGCCTCTCGCTGATCGCCCGGATCGGATGGATCCGGCGGCATGGTCGCGGCACCGACCGCATTCTCAAGTCCCGCCTGGCCCGCTGGGTCGGCCTGCTGCTTCGTCTTCTCGACGTGGGGACCTATGCGGGCCGAATCGCCTTCTCGCTGGCGATCCTCGGGATCGAGATGACGCCCTCCCACATCATCCTCCTTGCGGTGGTCGCTCTCGTCACGAACCTCATGCCGGTGGGGCGTTTCGGTTTCCGCGAGCTGGCCGTGGCCTGGACGGCCGCCCGTCTCGGTTCCGACTCGGTGGTCGACGTTCCGTGGGAGCAGCTCGCCCTGCTGGAGTCCGGTGCGGAACTCCTGGTCTATCTTCCGCTGGGCATCCTGTGCGCCCCCTGGTTCGCACTCGGACTTCGACGGGGCGGCCTTCAACGAGTCGAACCGGATGGTGACGAGACGTCATCGTCCGGGCCGGACATCCCTTCCATTGATCCGGATCAGGACCGGGACTGAGAGGACGCTCCGGAGGGCTCGTTCTCAAGACCGGGAACCGGATCGAAGCCGGCTCCGCCGCCCGGGCGGCATCTGGTGACCCGTCTGAATGCAAGCCATCCGCCCCGCATCGGGCCGTGCATCTCGATGGCCTCCTTCGCATAGCGGGAACAGCTTGGTTGGAAACGGCAATGTCCACCGAGGAAGGGTGACAGCAGGCGTTGATAGCCGGTGATCGCCAGCAGCATCAGCCGTGCGGTGATGCCCGTGGATCGTCGTGATCGGCTCGCCTTCTTCGCCATGACCTGTCGAGTCTCCCGATCGTGTGGCCGAGATCGTCCGCGTACGCGGACACCGAATCCGGTTCGTGGGGCCGCACGACGACCAGGAGATCGTAACCGGTCGGCCATTCGGATCGGTGGATTCGAAAGGCCTCGCGGATCCTCCGCTTGACCCGGTTGCGGACCACCGCGTTGCCCACCCGCCGGCCCACCGAGATCCCGATTCGAAGATGCCCCAGATCGTTGGGCAGACCGTAGACCAGGAGGGGCCCCGACTCGCTTCTGACCCGCGCAGCATGGATCGCGGCGAAGTCGCGTCGACTTCGAATTCTCCATCGGGTGCCGAAGCTTCGATCCCTCGGGTCCATGCGTCAGGACTCCGCAAGCGCGTGCTGATACTCGCGCATCAGACGGGTCCGGGTCAGGATGCCGATCACGCGAGCGGAGCCCTCGGGGCCCGAGACCACCGCGAGACTGGCGGCGTCATGCCCGCTGAACCTGTCGAGGGCGACGTCGAGGGTGTCGTCCAGTTCGATGCAGGGCAGATCCTTGCGTTCGAGTTCTCCGACCTGCAGCAGGGGGATCGCCTCGCGGAAGACCAGGGCCGCCTGGAGATCCCCGGCGGTCACCATGCCGAGATAGAAGTCGGATTCGTCGACCACCACGAAGTCGGAGACCGAGAATCGTTCACTGAGCTCGAGGAGTCGTTGCCCGTTCTCCTCCGCCTTCACGGTGACCGGCGGGATCAGCGGGACATCCCGGACCGTCAGGCGTCGGAGGATCGTGAGGTCGGTGGTGCCTCCGACCCGGACGCCTGCGGCGAGCAGTTCGGACGAGTACACGCTCTCACGAGCGAGAAGGCGGCCGATGATCACGCTCAGGACCGCACAGAGGAGCAGTGGAACGATCAGGGCGTAGGTCTGGGTCAGCTCGTAGACGAGCATGACTCCGGTCATGGGCGCGTGAGTCGTCGCGGCCACCATCGCCGCCATGCCCACCAGCGCGAAGTGGGCGGGGCTGGCGTCGGGGAACCAGCCGGTGCCGACCACCACCACGCCGAACAGGCTGCCCACCAGGGCACCGAGCACCAGGGACGGGGCGAACAGACCGCCGGCTCCGCCCGAACCGAGGGTGAGACTGGTGGCGACGATCTTGAGCACCGCCCAGACGGCGAGCAGTCCGATGATGCTCGGCCACGCCTCGACGAGGGTGGATCCCGTCTCGGCGGCGTAGAAGTCGGGAGTCAGGACCCGCTGGATGACCATGTATCCGTTGGCCATGAAGGGTGGAATGGGTTCCGCCTCGAGTCCGAAGAGGTCGATCCGCGAGACGAGCATGTAGGCCAGGCCGAGCAGACCGAGCAGGCCCGCCCCGATCGCGGGACGAAGAGGCGTCGGAACCTTCCTGATGCCCTCGAACCGCTTCTCGGTGAACTGAAGGGAACGGGTGAAGAGGACCGCCATGATCCCGCAGGCGATTCCGAGCAGCACGAACGGAGGCGTCATGCCGACCGTGAAGGGGATCTCGTCCTGCTGGAAGAACGAGGGACCTACCCCGAAGAGAGGTTCGTTGGTTCCAAGAATGGTCTGGGTGGTGGCGGCGGAAAGAACCGCGGCCACCACGATGGGGGTGAAGGTCCGCAGCGAGAAGTCACGCAGCAGGACTTCCAGCACGAAGAAGATTCCTGCAAGGGGGGCGTTGAAGACGGATGCCAGGCCGGCGGCCGCCCCGCAGCCCAGGAGCGTCGTGCCGCTCTTGGCATCGAGCCGGAAGAGTCTCGCGAGGTTGGAACCCAGGACCGCGCCGATCGTCACGATCGGACCCTCCGGTCCGGCGGAGCCGCCCGATGCGATGGTGAAAGTCGATCCGAGCCACTGTCGAGGCAGGAGCCTGAGTCGGAGGCGCGACTGGCGGCGTGAGACCGCGTAGATCACCGCGGAGACACCGTGGCCCTTGAAGTCCACCGGGATCACCCGATTCAGAAGGCCCGTGGCCAGGGCACCGACCACCGGCACGAGGGGGATCAGCCAGAGCATGAGCCCGGGCTTCTCGATGCCGATCGATTCGGCCATGTGCTCGAGGGCCTGAATCGGACCGATGAAGGCGAGGGCGGCGACACCCATGAAGAGACCGAAGGCCGCCGCAAGGGCGAGCAGCCACCATTCCCGGCCGAGGCCGAGCCGATCAGAGATCCTGAGAATCAGCTTCCAGGGAGCGGATGCCATGGTGGTGATGCGGTTCCTGGCCTCTGAGGGCGGTTTCGGGCCGATTCCGACCCTTTCCGATGGGGATCTGACAAGGGTATCGGTCGGGGCGGGCCGGTGGCATCGGCCATGCTGGTGGGTGTATCATGTCCAATTCGGCTTGAATGCGGTCCAGTCTCCCTAGAAGAGGTCAATCCAGCCATGATCGAGGCTCTGAAGAGCGATGAAATCGTGCAGAAGGTCGGCGGACGTTTCCGCCTCACCGCCCTGATCCAGCGACGGCTGGGGGAGATCATCGATGGGGCGCGACCGCTGGTCGAACGGAACGGCATGTCCGATCTCGAGGTGGTGATCCAGGAGATCATGCAGGACAAGATCTCGATCGACGAAGGCGCTTCAGAAGAAGAGGCCTGACGATCCCGTTCGAACTCCGCAGGGAGTCGACTTGATGATGCGATCCGACCGGGACCCCGAACGCGAGGCAGCGGACGGCGAGGACGTCTCCTCGTTCGAGGGGCGTCGCATCGTCGTCGGGGTGTGCGGAGGCATCGCCGCCTACAAGACCTGTCACGTGGTCTCGGCTCTCGCCCAGCGAGGGGCGGAGGTGACCGTGGCGATGACCGAGGCCGCGACGCGGTTCGTCACCCCGCTGACCTTCCAGGCACTGAGTGGCAGACCGGTCTTCACCAGTCAGTGGGACCAGTTCGACGACGCGGATCCGCAGCACGTCAGACTGGCTCACGAGCTCGACCTCGTGCTGGTGGCTCCCTGCACCATGAACACCGCCGCCCGCCTCGTCGCCGGTTTCGCCGACGATGCGGTCACCGCCATCCTCGCGGCGGTCGATCGGATCCGCGTGCCGGTGCTGCTCGCCCCGAGCATGAACGCGGAGATGTGGAATCAGCCAGCGACTCGTCGGAATCTCGAGGGGCTCGCCACGGATGGATTCCGGGTGATCGAACCCGGAGAGGGGTGGCAGGCATGTCGGCGGTCCGGTCCCGGGCGACTTCCCGAGCCCGAGGAGCTGCTCCAGCACGTCACGCGGACTCTCGGCTGAGACACGGGATCTGGTCACCACGGCCCCCACATCCGATAGGGAGGGAACCTGTCCCATATCGGACGATTCCTTCCTTGATTCGATTCGCCTCCCGCGAGGAGCCATCTACACTCGTGAGAGGTCGTTCCTCGGGCTTGATGAGCCGACCTGCGACCAGCACCGCTCCTCGTCCAGGATCGGATTTCGAGAGCCGACCAGGAGATCCAGATGATGCCCTTCAGAGATGCCCTCGCGTCCGCCGCGACCGTCGCAGTCCTTCTGGTCTCGTCCGGTCTGGAGGCGGCCGCGCCGCCGGCCCCGTACGAGGTCGCTCTGCGCCGGGTGTCGGATCGATCGAATGGGTTCGGCGGTCCGGGTGATGGTCAGGGCGGAATCGCCGGCACCTGTCAGCCGGTCGTCGTCGCGCACACCTCCAGCGACTTCGAACCGGGTCAGTACGTCGCACAGGGAGGGATCATCGAAGGCGAGATCCTGGCCACCTCCTACGAGCTTCCCGCCGAGGCGTTTCCGGTCCGCATCGACCTGATCGAGACCCTCTTCGCCACGAGCGCCACCGCGGTGGAGACCACCACGGTCTGGGCCGTGCATGTCTGGGAGGGGCTGCCCACGGACGGACCGTCGATCTTCTCGGCGACCTCGGACGGAGATCTTCTCCCTCACATCGTCATGCCTCCCGGAACCACCGGCCTGAACCTGCAGTTCGCCGTCGATCCCTCGGATCCCGACCAGATCTGGGTGGCGGACAACGGCTCCCACACGGTGACCGTCGGGATCGAGATCATCGAGCACAACCAGCCCTCCAGCAACCAGTGTCTCACGCCACCGAACCCGCAGTTCAACGCCTTCCCCTGCACGGACACCGATGGACTCCAGGTCGCCAACGGGAACTGGATCTACATCGAGGACTGCGGGATCTTCGGCTGCCCGGCCGGGTGGAAGCGATTCTCCGATCTTCCATCGGTGTGTCGACCCTCGGGAGACTGGGTCCAGCGACTCACCTGGACCCCGAGCATCTGCGATGAACTCGGGGCCTGCTGCACCGGCGGAGGCACCTGTTCGATCCTCGACGAGACGACCTGCAACGATGTCGGTGGCATCTGGCAGGGCGATGGCACCAACTGCGGCGAGGTCGACTGTTCCGGAACCGGCCCCTGCTGCTTCGAATCGACCGGAGGCTGCGTCCAGCTGACTCCAGGCGACTGCCTGCTTGCGGGGGGAATCCCCGGGCCGGCGGGCGAATCATGCGACGACTACCTCTGCTTCCCGGAGGGCGCGTGCTGCCTTCCGGACGGTTCCTGCCTCGACGGTCTGTCGCCGGAGGAGTGCGCCGCCGCAAACGGAGTGTTCCAGGGAGATGGCACCGACTGCGGGTCGACCGACTGTCCGGATCCCATCGGCGCATCCTGCTTCTCCAACGGGTTCTGTCTCGTCCTGACCGAGGAGGAGGCCGAGCAGGCCGGCGCGATCTGGCAGGGTCCCGGAACGACCTGCGAGGATCTCGATGGAAACGGCTCCGCGGATGCCTGCGAATCCTCCGGGATCCCCGGAGACCTCGATGGGGACGGCAGTGTCAACGGCTCCGACCTCGGCCTGTTCCTGGTGGGCTGGGGCCAGCCCGGACCCACGGATCTCAACGGCAACGGCACCACCAACGGCGAGGATCTCGGGCTTCTGCTGATCAACTGGACGGGATGAACCGCTCGATCCCCTCCGAGGGAATCAGCTAGACTCTCCGATCCCGGGAGAGGTGGCGGAGCGGTTGAACGCGCCGGTCTCGAAAACCGGTATGGCCTTCGGGTCATCGTGGGTTCGAATCCCACCCTCTCCGTTGGAAGAATCGGCCCCCTCGGCCTCGCCGGGGGGGTCGTCTTCGTTTCGAGGATGTCGACGGTCCGCTCAGCCCGGATCCACGGATTCCGCATCCACTTCGGAGATCCATCCGAGGGTTCCGTCCGGAAGACGTATTCGCCACCATCCGGGACGGTTCTCCAGGATCGCGAACTCCACGCCTTCACAGAGTGGTTCGGTGGTCACCGCCTCGAAACCATCACCGTTCCCGCTCCGAAGGGTCGCTTCCGTGGCGGTCACCACGCCGACCATGCGCCAGCCCGGAAGAAGCAGATCGCCCGCGATGGTCGCGCCGGAGACGACCGCGATCAACATGGTCGAAACGAGCCCGAATCGCCATGCGGCAGTGACCGATTCACGCTCGCCTCGTCTGGCGTCGGCACCCACTCCGGATCGAACGAAGAACAGCCCCCAGAACAGGAACCAGGCCGCGATGGAGACCACCAGGCGTGCCTTCGCGGGCATGGGATCCCACCAGGCGGAGAGGTCGGAGAAGGTCAGGTCGTTGGCATCGGCCTCGATCGGTCGGTCGACCCGGCGTCGGGCCTCGGCGAGGTTGGCGGCGATGTCGTCGGAGGAGGGGGAGAGTCGTTCCGCTCGACGATAGGCCACGATGGCCTCGCCCACCCGGCCCGCTCGAACCAGGGCGTTGCCCAGATTGAACCAGGAGGAGGCGCCATCGGCGCCGTCCGCGATCGCCTCTCTCCAGAGGCGGGCGCTGTCCTCGAAGGCGGCTCTGGCGGCGGCCGAACCGTTGACGTCATCCACTCCCCGGCGATAGGCCTCCTCGGCGGCGACCGCCGTGGCCCGGACATCCGTCGCGGGATCGACGCCGAGGGCGGATGTCGAACCGAGAATGCAGAGGATGCCGGCAAGGAGTCGGACGTGATGACGGGGGAGCTTCATCATCGATCCTCCCTCCGCTCGGTGGATTCCACTTCGGGTCGGATGCGATCAAGCGGATTCACGAGAATCCGAGCCCGCTCCAGAAGCTCCGCATCACCGGAATCATCGCCGGCTCCGCCCGCGTATCGAGCATTCTCGCAGGCCTTCAGAACGGCCTTGAGTTCCTTCCTCGATTCACCATCCAGTCCCGCATGTTCCACGGCCTCGAGCATCTCCCGGGGGGTCATCGCGACATCCGCACGATGGAGGCGGGCCGCGACAAGCCCGGCGAGGGCGCGGTGAACCCGGTCCGCCGTGGTGCCGTCCCCGTCGAGGACGGCGAGGGCGTCCCGGCGGGCCTGCGATGCTCGGATCAGATGCGGGTTCAGGTGCCGGTGCCGGATCCTGGATCGAACCAGGGTGGCGACGGCGAAGGCGATCGGGGGCACCGCGATCAGAGAGCCGACCGACCAACCGATGCGGATCGTGGACTGTCCGAGCAGGGTCGCCTCGACCGGACGATTCGCACGAAGGGTCCCCCCGGCGATCGTCAGTCTGGTCGCCGCGGGTCCGAGAGCGGCCTCGGTTCCGATCACCGCGGCGCCGAGGTCGAGACGCTCGCTCGGGCTGACCGTGATCGGAATCGGCTGCGTGCGCTCGATGACGTATCGATCGAGTTCCGGATCGAAGGTTGGAAACGCGATGCCGGGGATCTCGGTCAGGTCGTCTCGCTCGGGTCGGAGCGTCTCGGTGAAGGTCTTCCGGCGCCCCTCCGCGACTCCCGTGGTCGGGGTGTCGGGGATCCGGAAGCCGTCAAGGGCCGGATCGGTCCGAAGGTCGGGGGGACGCAGGTTGGCGAGATCTATCGAGGATCCGTCTCCCAGATCGGTCACCTCGATGGTCAGGGTGATCGGATCTCCGACGGAGACCTCGCGGGGACTCGCACTGGCCCGGACCTGGAAGCGACCGACCGCCCCGGTGAAGCCGGGTGGACGTCCCTTCTCGGGAAGGGCCCTCACCACGACGGGAGCGCGATCCACGTCGACCATGACCGGCCTGGAGCCGACCAGTTCGATCTGGGCACGGCCGAAGAAGTCGCGCTTCTTCCGAAGGCCGGTCGGATGCAGGTAGAGGATCCTGACGTCCCCGATCTCGACGTCTCCCGCCTTGATCGGATGTCGGACGATCGGAATCTCGTAGAGGAAGTAGGGGGTCCCGTCCCGATCGACCTGACGGCCTCGGGGGGGTCTTCGCTCACGAATGGACTGCTGGAGCGATTCATTGAAGATGCCCCATGACGATCCCGCCTCGTCGATCAGTTCCCACATCTGGTTGGCATCGAGCACCACCCCGAGATCCGAGTCCCGGTACTGCTTCACCCACAACTGGAGGGTGAGATCGACGGCTTCACCCACCCATGCCTCGTCGGGTGATGCGAGGACGTCCACGTACATGAGATCTCCGACCTCGCTCCGGGTCGCGATGATCCGCCATGGCTTGCTGGTGTAGGTCCTGCCGTCCGCCACCACCTCGATCGCCGGGATCTCGATGACGCCCGCCACTCGTGGTGTGATCACGATGGTGTAGGTGACCGTGACCCTTCTTGACACCCGCCCGTTGACGATCTGGGTGAAGCTGCTCTCGTTGGTCTGATCCAGCAGTTCGATCTCGGCGCCCTCGGTGGCCTCGATCACCGGAGGATCGTGGGCCTCCGCATTGACGACCTCGACCTGCAGAAGAAACGGCTGGTCGACCCATGCCTCCCGACGATCGATCTTGAACTCCACGGTCGACTGGGCGAGAGCCGTCGAGGGGATCACCAGCGTCAGAAGGATGCCCAGGATCGCATGGAGGCCGAGCATCCGTGTTCGGGTCATGATCATCACCAGTCCTTCCTCACCGGGGGTCGCCGGTCCTCGGACCTCGTTTCGGCCTCGGCCCTGGCCTTTCGTCGCTGCCGTTCCTTGTCCCGGACGGACTGAAGGAGCCTCTCGGCCTCTTCGCGACTCATGCGTCCCTCGCCGGCCTTCGCGGCCTCGGATGTCTCATCGTCGGACTTCTCGGCGGAGGCGCTTCCGTCCGTTTCCTGCTGCTGCTCCTGATCGCCCTGCTGCTGTTCCTGCTGCTCCTGATCACCCTGCTGCTGTTCCTGCTGCTCCTGATCACCCTGCTGCTGTTCCTGCTGCTCCTGATCACCCTGCTGCTGTTCCTGCTGCTCCTGATCA
>PAQL01000037.1 GCA_002709295.1 Phycisphaerae bacterium
CGGTGTCGGTGTCGGTGTCGTTGTCGGTGTCGGTGTCGGTGTCGGTGTCGTTGTCGGTGTCGTTGTCGGTGTCGTTGTCGGTGTCGGTGTCGTTGTCGTTGTCGGTGTCGATGTCGGTGTCGGTGTCAGTGTCGATGTCGGTGTCGGTGTCGGTGTCGGTGTCAGTGTCGGTGTCGGTGTCGGCGTCGGTGTCGGCGTCGGTGTTGGCGTCGGTGTCGGCGTCGGCGTCGGTGTCGGCGTCCGCTTCTTCGCTGGACTTGGATGCCTCGTCTCCCCCGTCACAGGCGATGGACAACGACAGCAGGGCACAGAAGCTCAATGGGAGCCGTGGGCAGGACATGGCGGTCTCCAGCGCAGAAGGCTGAGCGCGTATGCTACCCGCTGTCACCAACCTCCAGCGCGCCATCATCGAAGAACACCACCCTGTGGTGGTCACCTGCAGGCACCGTCACGCCGTCCCAGACCACACAGTCGGAGAGGCGGGCCGCCCGAGGAACCCGCGCGCCCTCACCCACAATGCTGTGCCGCACTTCACCTTCGACACGGGCGTCTGCACCGATCCAGTGGCGTCCCTGTGCGCCCTCACCACGCTCCCAGATGGGCAGGGCCGTGGCCAGATCGCCGTCGAGCACCGCCAGGTTGGCGTCGAGGTAGTCGGCGGGCGTGCCGATGTCGACCCAGCGTCCAGTGTGGCGGATGGCGCGAATCCGCCGAGCGGGCAGGCGCACCGTGTAGGCCGACCGCACAATGCAGGCGAAGCCGTCGGGCACGTCCGCAAGCACGCTTCGATGCGCCGCGTGAATACCGGTGAAGTGGGTGCCGGAGATGCCCACGCCCGGGGTGCCAGCGAACTCTCGCATTCGTACGACCACGTTGTCGGTGTCGGCGTCCACAGGCGCCCGCTCACCGAGCACGGGATCCGCCCGCAGCGCCATGGCAGCCCCACCTTCGGTCACGGCATCGGCGAGCGCCGTCAGGTCGACGTCGCTGAGGATGTCTCCATTGACGACCACGAAGACGTCGGCAAGGCGATCCTCTGCGGCCTTCAAGCCGCCGCCAGTGCCGAGGATCTCCGGAAGCTCGACCTGAAGGGCCACTCCCCGGGTCTCCGCCCAGGCGGCGACTTGCTTCCACAGGTGGTGTGCATTCACCAGGACATCCGTGTGACCGTGCTGACGGACATGCGCGAGCACATGATCGAGCATGGGCGCCCCACACATCGGCAGCAGGGGCTTGGGACGTGCAAGGGTGAGCGGACGCAAGCGAGAGCCAAAGCCCGCAGCCAGGAGAAACGCAGACGCACGGGACATCACTGCTCCAGGAGAGGTCAGCCGCCTTATCGCGGCCGGGCGGGCTCAGCTGTCACCTCGAGGCCCGAGTCGGCACCAGCGCATCGGCCACCTTTGGGTGTTCCACCAGCGGCCAGTCGTCGACAATCACAACGTTGGGAAGCGTGTCTGCGGACATGGGGCCGTCCCAGAGACCTTGGATGCCATCGCCGCCATCGCTCGACAGCGCGCGGTCCAGCTGCGACATCTGGGTGTAGAGGAGATCTTCACGCATCATGCGTTCCTCGATGCGCGCAGCGGTCACCTCAATGGGACTGTCCGACGCGATGGTGACGATGCCGTCATACCAGCTGGTCCGGTAGGCAAAGGCCTCGGCCAGAGTGGCTTGAACCAGCTGCGACTGAGCTCCAGGCCCCTCGTTGGAATAGACCGCCAGCACCCCCCCCTCAGCCATGCGCGACTTGACCAGCCTCAGATACTCCCGGCTGAGCAGCAGGCTCGAGCCCGCCTGGCGAAGGTGCAGAGGCGCAGACAGGATGATGTCGTAGCGGGTCTCATCGAGTGCAAGCCCAGTGCGTGCGTCCTGCCAGATCCACCTCAAGGAAGGATGGGTGAGCGCGTGGAGGGTCTGATCCGGCCGGTCCTCCAACACGCGCCGCAATGTCTGGTTGATCTCATAGCCGTCGACCTTTAGACCCTCGACCCCCGCCAGGGTGGCACCCGATACGCCCACCCCAGCCCCAATGACCAGAGCGCGCTTCGGATGAGGGTCGTCGTGCGCAAGAACGGCCGCTGCTGCCATGACCCAAGTGTAGGGGCGACCGACGTGTCCATCCGGTCCTTCGGTGAGGCGCGTGTGCCACAACCCATCCAGAAACACATCGCCATCGGGGTGGACAGCAACCACACCATCTCGCCCCCAGTAGGTCACCGTACCATCCTCGGCCAGGGTAGGGTTCCACGACAGCCCCACCGACAGTGAGAAGACCGCACCGGCCACGGCCGCACTTGCAAACACACCGGCGTGCAATCGCTCTCGCTTGCTGCTGGCGCCCACACGCCACTCGACACACGCCACAGCCACCAACACGAGCGCCACGGTGGACGTGCCCGCGGCAAAAGGTGCCTCGTAGGCAACCAGCGTGAAGAAGAGCACGCCAAGGCACGACCCAACGGTGTTGAAGGCCGAATAGCGGCCGACATCACGCCCCCAGTCTTCCGCTCGCCGTGAGACAAGCTGCCCGTAGAGCAATCCAAACCCAATGACCGGGATCCCATAGAGGATGGCGGCCGGCAGCAGTGGGCCAAGCTCGCCGTAGTCGGCCCCCTCGCGGGCGGCGTCCCAATCGAGGACCAACGGAGCCAACGCCACCGCAGCTGCGGTGAGTCCCGCGGTGAGACCGCCCGAGCCACCCACACGTCGCGACAGTGCCATTCCCAGCGCCCAACAGATGAGAAAGGCAGTCAGGCCAAGGGCGAAGGTGATCGGCAGGGGGCCATGACCAAGCGAGAGCGCCCGAAACAGAAGCATCTCGTAGCCCAGGGACACAAAGCCCAGGGCGGCCCCGAGCAGCTCTTCCACCCGGACTGGACGGGCAACATCGACCTTGGCAGCAGACACCGCTGGCTCGACCTGTCGCGCACGGCCCAACACACCGATGAGCAAGGCCGCGACTGCATTCAGAACGATGGCACCGAGCAGCGCCCGGCGCTGTCCCCACCAGGGCAACCACCACAAGCTGGCCGCAATGGCCCCCAAGGCTGCCCCAGCGGTGTTGACGAAGAAGAGCACAGGCACGAGGGCTGAATCTCGACCGCCGAGCTGCCGCTGGGCTGCCTCGGATGCCACCGGGATGGTCGCTCCCATGAGCAGGGTCGGTGGCAGCAAGGTCGCGCCGGCTCCCACCGCATACACCAGACGCAAGGGAATGCCCGCTCCCAATGCCACGCGCTGAACCGCATAGACCGTCTCGGAGATGTCGATCGCCAAGACCATCGCAACGACTGCATTGGTCAAGACCAGTCCAAGCTCAAGAGCAGCGAGCAACATCATCGGGTTGCGCGACCGGGAGGCGATCCGCGCCGCCACGGCCGCTCCCAGTCCGAGGCCAGCCAAGAAGACCAGCACGACAATCATGCTGGACAAGGTCTCGGATCCGCCAAGAACCACCTTCAGTGCCCGCTGCCACACCACCTGATTGACGATGCCAGCAACACCGCTGCACAGCAGTCCCAGCCCCAGGGCCAACCAAAGACGCGCCGGACCATTCGTCCAAGCTGCGGCGCGAAAAAACGACATGAGACCTCTCAGCGGCCGGCGCCTGTATTGCACCAGCAAGGTCCGCGACACCCTGCAGAAGACATGACAGGATGCAGCATCCAGAGATCTGAAAAATGGTGCGCTTAATCACCAAAAGCAATACGAATCTAACTGTGTCCAATAAACGCTACTCTCACGTGGAGAATTTGCATGCCCTCTGATCCATCTGCAGATTTCCAGGCCCTGCTTGGTCAGATCAACCTCAAGAAGCTCGTCGGTACGGAAACCCCTGTCAGCGAACTTCAAAAACAAGAGTTCAAGAGTTCCAATGGGCGTGTCTTCAGCGCCGTGAAGCTACGCAATGCCCTCAAAGAAGGGCAGAAGGCTGGGTACGGGACCTTCACGATTGGTCGACGAGGATATGCAACCCGCATGGCTTGGGTCCAGCCCCCTGAGTCGAGCGCGCCAGCAGAGGACGCTTCCGCTCCCGCTCTGGCAGCGGCCACGCCGGCTGCAGTCGCCACCAGCGCAGACGAGTCAGACGCCTCTCAGACCGTTCGCCACAGCTTGCGCTTGCGTGCGGACCTGACGGTGCAGATTGAGCTGCCCATCAATCTCACCGACCGCGAGGCTGAGCGGCTCGCCCACTGGGTGCAGGCACTCCCCCTCGGCTGAACCCGATTCTCGATGGTGACCGTCGATAGATGCCCCAGGCCTCCTCCAACGCAGGCCCTGGGGCATTCGTATGTGGGGGGCGGACACGGACAGTGAGGGTCTGTGGTGCCAAGACGCGGGCCAGCCAGGCTCGAGACGACGCGTGTCTCGGCGCGTGAGAGGGGGGCTTAGGTGTCTGTGTTGGCTTGAGTCATCAGCCGTGCGGAGTGTGCAACCACCACAAGCGCACTCAGATCGTGAAGCAGCGCACCCGTGAGCGGAGACAGGCTTCCCTGAACTGCCGCGATCACAAGCACAAGCCCCACACCCAGTGAGATCGCAAGGTTGCCCCACAGCACACGCCGCGTCTTACGGGCGAGGGCGATCAGCTCAGGGACACGACCCAGGGAATCTGTGAGCAGGGCCACGTCGGAGCCTCCAAGGGCCACCTCATTGATGCGTGCACCGATCGCCACACCCACATCGGCCTGGGCCATCGCCAGCGCATCGTTGACCCCATCGCCAACCATCAGCACCTTGCGCCCAGCCGCCTGCTCCGCCTTCACAACATCCAGCTTCGCCTCAGGCAGCACCTCAGCGACAACCTCGTCGATGCCCAGCGCCACAGCCACCCGCACCGCCTCGAAGTGGCGGTCACCCGTGGCCAACACGATCCGTTGAATGCCAGCTGCTCGAAGGGCCTCGAGCGCCTCCTCTGCATCGGCTCGAATCGTGTCGCGCATTTGCAGAGTGCCCAACCAGCGGTCGCCCTCTGCCACTCCGGTGCCCTCCGCCTCGTCGGGTGCCGACACGCCACACTCCGCAAGCCAGCTGACCCGTCCAAACCGCAGCACGCGGTCTCCAAAGCGGGCCTCGGTGCCGCGACCATGGACTTCTTCCAAGGCATCGAGCTTCGTCAGGTCCACCAGCTCCAGACCGCGCTGCTCCGCCTCTGCGATCGCGGCCCGGGCCACCGGGTGCAAGGAGCCCTGTCCACACGCAGCCGCCACCCGCACCAGCTCGTCCTCGGAGACCCCAGCCGCCGGCTGCACTGCGGTCACCGCGAGCCGACCATCGGTGAGCGTGCCGGTCTTGTCGATCACCAGAGCGTCCACCTCGGTGGCTGCCTCCAGGAATGCCGCACCCTTGACCAGTATGTCTCGACGCGAGGCCGCCGACATGGCTGCCACCATCGCAGCGGGCCCCGCGACCACCAGAGCGGTCGGCACCGCCACCACCAGCACAGTGATGCCGCGCTCCACCGACTCGGTGAAGAACAAGGTCGTGACGGCCAGCGCCAACACGACAGGCACGTAGCCTGCCCCGAGACGCTCCAGCGTCCGCACCACCGGCGGACGGGCATCCACCACCTGTCGCAGCATGGTGGCCACACGTCCCAGCACCGTGTCCGCGCCTGCCCCGGTGACTTCGAGATCGACCAGACCAGACAAGTTGAGGGTTCCCGCAAAGACGTCCGTGCCGGCAGCGACCTCCTCGGGGCGACTCTCACCGGTGATGGGAGCCTGATCCACCACGGAGCTGCCGTGCAGTACGCGGCCGTCGATGCCGAACACCTGACCTGGTCGGACGCGCACGCGGTCGCCAACGCGCAGATCTGTGAGCGCCACCTCGGTCTCCTGACCGTCGGCATCGAGCCGTACCGCAGTGCGTACACGCTCCTGTAGCTGTCGCAGACCGGCGATGGCAGCGCGGGTTCCCAAGGAGGTGCGCTCTTCGAACAGGCGTCCGAGGTCGAGCACCAGGGGGACCAGGGTTGCGGTCGCAAAGCTGCCCTGGGCCATGGCAGCCAACACAGCGAGACTCACGAGCTGGTCTGTGGTGTCTCGCGGACGCAGTGCAACGAGCGCCGGCAGCCCGCGAATGAACACTGGTATTGCGACCACAAGCGCAGCAATCGCCTGGACAAGGGACGCCACCTGGGCTTGGTCGGGACGCCACACCGACAGGCCAAAGCCCACCGCCAACAGGCCCGCGCCCACTAAGTCGCCTCCCAGCCGCAGCGCGATCCGACGCCGCTCCGCAGCGTCGAGCACGACCTCCCAAGCCGCCGTCTGTGCAGGCTCAGTCATCACGCCCCCCGACGCGAGGCTTGCGCACAATCTCTACGCTGATCCGCGTGCCATCGTAGCGGCCACCGCTGGCAGGCGGCGGCACGAAGTCGACAAGGCCAGCATCATCGAGAACAGCCTCCACGCCTTCGCGGTACAGCCGCTCCCGTACCACCAACCGGTCACGCCGGTACTCCTCGAGCAAGACCAGGAAGGCTTCGGCCTCCGAGCGCGCCTGCTGCTTGAGGTCGAGCGCGACGGCTTCGGCCTCACGGGTCTGGCGGTCCGCATCCGTGCGGGCCTTGGGTAGCTGGAGCTCACGGTATTCCTGCGCCGCCTTTACCCGTGTCTCGGCCTCGATGGCCGCCGTCTGCACCTCTCGAAAGGCTTCTCGCACCTGCTGCGGCGGCCCAAGCTCGACCAGCTCCAAGGACACCAGCTGCAGCCCGGCTCCCCAGGCGTCGAGACGGGTCTGAGACCGACGCGTGATCTCTCCCACCAGCTCCTGGCGGCCATCCGCCAGAACCGAGTCAACAGAAAGGCCGCCCAGGGCGCTCACCGACGACGCCAACACAGCCGCTCGAAGCAGCTCCTCGGGACGCTCCACCGCTTGCACCCACGCGATGGGATCACTCACCTGCCACCGAGCGACCATCGCCACATGCACGATGTTCTGGTCGCCGGTGAGCACGTAGCCAACGCGCTCGGGATCGAGGGTGGTGCGACTGGTGACCAGGTAGCGGGTGGCCTTGTCTTCGACCTGGGAAAAGTGCAGCTCACGCAGCTGAGACTCAAACACCTTGGCCGTCGGAACCCGCTCAACCCGATCGATGGGACGCGGCAGAGCGATGAGCGCACCCGGTTGCCGAATCGCTCCGGCACCATCGCCAACCAGGCTGCCGAGGCGGTACACCACCGCGACCTCGTCGGGCTGCACAATGGTGATGCCGCTCGTGAGGTAGGCCGCCAAGAGCAGCAGCAGCCACCAGTGGAGACGCTCCACAAGCCACAACAAGCCGACCACCGCCGGCTGGAGCAAGCGCTTCAGCTCCGCACGGAGCCGACGGACATTGGCAGGTTCAGCCACTCAGCGTCCTTCACTCGTGAGCAAGCGAAATGGGGGACTGTCGGTACGAAGGATGACAGTGGTGTCCGAACCCACCACCTCGTCGAGCGCATCAAGCGACCGTACGAAACGGTAGAGGTCCGGGTCCTGTCGGTGTGCCTCCGCATAAATTCGGGCAGCCTCCGCCTCGGCCTCGCCCTTGATCCGGGCAGCCTCTTCGGTGCCACTGGCCCGGATTCGCGCAGCCTCGAGGTCGGTCTCGGCCCTGATCTTGGCAGCGGCCTCCGCGCCTTCGGCTTCGTAGCGTGCTGCATACTGCCTGCGCTCCGCGCGCATCTGCTTGAAGACAGCCGTGACATTGTCCTCGGGCAAGCTCAGTCGCTGAAAGCCCACGGCGAGAACCTCGATTCCATACTGGTCGCGCGCCACATCCACCACGGCCGCCAACAGCTCGGCTTCGATCTCCGACGTGCGGAGCAGGCTGGGGTTGGTGGAGGTCAGTGACTGTAGGTCGAAGCGTCCCAGCACGCCGATCTGGGCGTTGGTGAGCAAGCCGTCGAGCTTGTCTTCCGCGTTGTCGATGGAGCCAATGCTGCGGTGAAAGGCGAGCGGATCGGACACACGCCAGATGGCGAATCCAACCAACACGACATTCTTGCGGTCCCGCGTGAGCATCTCGGCGTGGCCGGTCTCGAACGCCCGCCGGCGCAGGTCCAGAGACACCACCTGGTCGATGGGCCACGGCGCCTTCCAGTACAGGCCAGGTTCCTGAATCACGCGCGTGGGGTCGCCAAAGCGAACCACAATCGCCGACTCACCCGCAGGCACTGAAAACCCAGTGGCGGCGAGCAGGATCCCAACCACCGACGCAAGGCCGATCACCACCCGAAGCCAGTCGAGTGCGCGGGGAACAGCAGTGTCAGGACCGGTCATGGGTCCTCCATGAAGGCGAATCCCAGGACCTCTGGGATGCACGGGTGACCCGCGAAGGCAAGCGCCACGGGCAGGCAGCTATCGCCAGCCACGAACCACCTCGGGCTTGAGCCACAGCTGCGCGCCATCACGCTCGATGCGTTCGTCGATGATCACCAGCGGTCGGTCATGCAGGTTTTCTTGCAGCGCATCCAGGCGACGTCGAAAGCGGTAGCGCTGTTCATCGGTGCGGACAGTCGCCCGCAAGCCCTCGAAGGCCGCGGCCTCCCCAACAGCAGCAGCACGACGCTGCGCCGCGGTGGCTTGCGCGGACGCAAGAGAGGACAGGCTCTCGGCGCGCGCATTGGACAAGCGACCGACGCGGTACGCCTCTGCCGACACCCGGTCGGTGTCCCGAGCTATCTGCGCCGACACCACAGCCTGGTAGTCCTCCGCCACCGAGACGGGCGGATGCAGCGCGCCCAGTGAGAAGTCCACCACTTCCACACCAAGCTCGTACAGGTCCGCCTCCGCCTGAATCTGTGATTCAAGGCTGGCCGACAGCTGGTGGAAGTCCTGGCCAAGGGCATCATCGAGTGTCTGCGAGATCACGCGAGACATCACCGCTCGGTAGGTCAGGCTGCGGAGGGCCGCCTCCGGGTTCTGCATTCCGTAGAGCCAGCGTTCAGGGTCGGCCACGCGGTAATACAGCAACGCATCGATGGTGACGAGGTCACGTCCATCGCCGAGCAGCAGCGTGTACTCCTCGTCGGCATGCTGACGGGCCCACAAGCGGCTCTCCGGTCCCTCTTCGCCAGCCTGCGCCTCAGCGAGGGCCCTCTCCAGGACCTCGTCGGACGCATCGCCGGGGTCGAGGGCTGCGGCGAGCTCAGCCGGAACCTCCTCCTCCTCCTCGTGGCCGATGGTGATGCGACGCACCTGCCCGGTCGACACGCGTCGCAGCCGGTCGACAGGCCATGGGAACATCACATGCAAGCCAGGTCCGAGGGCATCCCCCGGGACCGGACGACCGAAGCGCTCCTTGACCGCCTGCTCATCCGCATGAACCATCGACAGACCGGTGGACAGCCATCCGGCCACCACCACAGCCACGGTCAGCGGGGCAAGAGAGCGGCGAACGAAGGCCAGGGCCCAGCTCGACCGGATGTCGATGCCCAAGAGGTCGTCGAGGACATCAAAGGCCGCCGCAACCGGGTTGAGCCGGGACGCCAGCACCCTTGGCAGCAGCGCGTTGACCGCGGGCAGCTGGGTGGGCAAGCCACCCGAGCGGAGGTTCCACCAGCTCCACAGCGCGGGGAGACAGCGGGCGAGCGGCTCCACACAGAGGCCTGCAATGACGGCGAACTGAAGGAGGCTGAGCTCCACCTCCAGCCACACCTGCCCGGCGGCCCGCAGAGCAAGCGATACCGCCCCCAGACCACTGCTCAGAGCAAGCGTACGCAGCCACGCACCCAAGCCAGAGGACTCTTGCGGTGTCAGTGCGGAGCGGAGCTCCCCCGAAGCAGCTGGCGCCTCCGCATAGCGGGCGAGCAGCACCGCGAGTGCTGCCCCGAAGAGCGCCAGACCCGCGAGGGCTGCAGACTCGGCCGGCGCCAGTTCGACCTCGGGCAGGATGTAGAGGATGCCCGCCAGTGAACCCAACAGGGCAAGGGTTCCAGCAGCCAGCACCCCAAAGACGGACCCTTCCAGTCGGGGCACCTTGCGCCGGGGCTCGCCAGGCTCCGCGGGCGGCTCCACCGGCGGCGGCTCGAACCGCGGGTCGCGCCGTGCGGCCACAACTGTGGTGGACCACAGGATGCCCGCCACCAACAGCGCGTGAAGCGCTGGCGCCAGCAGGACTCCCCGCCACTGCAGGCGCCCGGCCACCAAGGCAACCAAAGACCACAGCAGCAGCGCCCCTACGCCTACACGAAGCAGACTCAGTTGGGCCGATATCGGAGGAGAATTCTTCACCGGGGCCCCCTAACAGACCGACCCTCAGCCGTCGGCGTACTTCACCGAGCACCCGTAGGGCTTGGTCTGTGAAGGCGATGGGCTCTCGCCCGACTCGACCGCAGTGAGCGCTTGCTTCAACCACGGCTGCAGACCCGAAGACGGCGCCCGTCCACGCGGCGCATTGTCGAGGCCTCCCGCGTAGACCAGCGTTCCCTTGGCGTCGATCACGAACATCTGCGGCGTGGTGCGGGCGTTGTACATGCGCCCCACCTTGCCATCTTCATCGAGAAGAACCGCTGTGGGCAGGCTGTACTCAGACTTCGCCTTGGTGTTGCGCTCCTGACCATGTCCCTGCTTTCCCGCCGCGTTGGAGTTGATGGTGAGCCACACGCCGCCGCGATCGACCCACTCCTTGGGCAGGGTCTCGAGCGGCCCGCCCTTGTGTGCCGACACGATGAAGGGACAGTCTGGGTTGAACCACTCGATGACAACGTTCTTTCCAAGCAGCTCAGACAGCTTGACCGTCTCACCATCGGCACCGGTCAGCGTGAAGCCTGGCGCGGGCTTGCCGACAACCGGCCCGGTCTCCGCAGCGGCCTGCGAAGGCGCCAGACCAGCGGCCGGCGAACAGCCCACAAGTGACTGGAGGGAAAAGGCGAGCAACAAGGACGCAAAACGGGACATGTCGACCTCCGACAGTGCCGTCTATTCCAGCGCTGCACGCGTGCGACCCACAGTCGTCTACAGCATCACCGTGACAATCACTGCCTTTTTCCGCCACGCGGGGGCGGACCCGACCGTCCGGGCGGCCGCGGACCATCAATTCGCGGCATGGGCACCACACCCGGCAGCGGCTTGAGGGCAATCACCAGCCCCTCGGCGTCGGCAGTGGTCTCAACGGAGGACGCCAGCCGACCCACACCGCCCGACCCACTCGCTGGAACGCCCGGCTTGGGCGCACCAGCGTCGAGGGACGCAAACAACAGCACCGGCCCGGTGGCGGGCACCTCAAGTGCGAAGCCCTGCGTGCGCGACCCATTGGGCGTCAGGCGGACCTCAGCCATGGGACTGGCTCCTGGACGCACCTGCCCACCCTGGGCATCGCCGACCGCAAAGGCGGTCACGTAGAGCGCCTTGCCGGCGAGGGGCAGCTCGGCACTGCCATGCACCTCTCCACTCATGGTCACCATCTCAAGAGGCGTCACAAGGTCGTGCTTGGGCTCTACAAAGGACCGTGCGCAGCGCACTCCGATGGCAGAACCGGCCACCAGAACCGACATCCGGTTCGACACCCGCATGTTGGTGGTGAAGGTGTCGTAGCCACCGCCTCGGATCCCACGCGCACCCTCCCCCTTGGGGCCAGCAGGGTCGGTGCGGGCCGTCCCCTCGCCGTAGGTGTTGGGGTGCCACAGGTCGGACACCGGCTCCCAGACATTGCCCGCGAGGTGCACGTGCCCGTAGGGTCCCGCGCCGCCGGAAGCCGCGTCTGCGGCCACAGGTCCGCCCACACAAGGACGCGGGCCCGTGGGGCTCACCTGGGCATGGTTGGCCCGGTCACAGCTCGGCGCTGCTGCCCCCCATGGATAGGCCCGCAGGTCGCCTGGATCACAGGCACTGGGGTCGTCTCCGAGCTCACAGCCACCGCGCGCGGCCTTCTCCCACTGCGCCTCCGTGGGCAGGATCTTGCCCTTGGCAGCACAATAGGCCTCCGCCTGCGCGTGGGTGAGGGGCAGGGCCGGCAGCCCCGGGCGCGCCGAAGAGGTGAAGTCGGTCACCACCTCGGTGACAGCGGCCCCCGTGGCCTCGGTGAGGTCGAGACAGAAGCCCGACAGCTCGACCACATGGACCGGCCCCTCATCACTGCCCGACTCCGTCCCCACACTGCCCATCAAGAAGGGACCGGGACGCACCCAGCGCTCTGTGGCTGGGGTGACCGCGGGGTCGGTGTCGTCGCAGTCGAGGCGAGCCACAGCGCCAGCCGGGCAGCTCCTCGCATCGATGAAGCCGTCGCCATCGTCATCGCGCTCGGCGCAGGATGCGGCCGGCGGCACGGCGACCGCCCAGGCCCCTGACCAGGTCATGCCGCTTGCAGCGCGGTCCTGTCCGGGCGCAGGACCCGCCGGGGAGGGGGCGCTCGACGGCGAGGACGGACGACTGGGCGCCTGCGAAGACGTGGGCGCAGGCGTCGGCGACGACGTGGGCGCAGGCGCCGGGCTGTCGCAGGCGCCGACCACACTCAGCGTCAACAGCAAGCCGGCCAGGCGCGAGCATGTTGCGCCGCGCACCTTTGAAGACGGGGGGGTGAACATCGGGAGGCCTCGATCCGTACCGGGGAGTGAAGTCGGTCGCACGGTCTACCGCGACGCAGAGCTGCAGAGCTCGCCCGACGACCGAGACGTACTCAACAGCTCGACACAACGCACTCCAGAGGTTCCCATGAACAGCACTCCAAGCGCCCAGATTCGCACCTTCATGAGCCGCGACCCCCTTGAGTTCGAGGCCGACACCCCAAGCGCCCTGCAGACGCATGGCCCAGAGCTCACACTCATTCTCACCGCGATCTCGGCAGTGGGTCTGGTCACAGGCGCCATGTCCCTGGACGCGGCAGGCGCGCTGCTGGCGATGTGCACGGGACTCGTGGTCGCCATCAGCGCCACGGCAGAGGTCTCGTCCTTGAAGCCGGATCGCCCGCTGGGATGAACGGCGTGACGGGGCCCGCCAGACCGAGCCAAGCCTCGGCGTCAGGCCACCTCGCAGGAGGACTCAGTGGCCAGCGCGGCGGGCGCGCGCCGGCCAGCCCAGCAGGCCCCACTGTCGGGCAGCGAAGCCAGCGGCTTCCGCAGCCAAGTCATCGGCCATCACCGCCCTTGCCCGCCGCGCCAGCGCTTCTGCCTGCTCCGCAGCTTCAGGATCTGAACCGCGCAGGGCTTGACTCAGCTCCATGATGGCGGCCGATTCGTTGCCCATGGCCAGCCACAAGCGCGCCCGCACCGCCGCCATGAAGCCGGCATCCACGGCGGCCGCACCCTCGATCAGCTGCTGAACAAGCGCGGGATCGGGCTCGGAGCGATCGAGCCGAGCTGCGGCTTCGCGCCACGGCAGGCGCGCAGGCCCCGGGTGCCCAATGTGCTGAAAGCGCTCCCTTGCAGCGGCATACCAGCGCACAGCCTCCGCCGTGCGACCTGCCAGACGCGCCACATCGCCCAGCGCGGCCTGCGTGTGAGCTGGCTCCTGCAGGGTCAAGCAGCGGCGCAGAGCCCGCCGAGCATGCCGGCACAGGTGCTCGACATCGCTGCTTCGCCGCTCGCGGTGGCGCACCACAGCACGTGCCCGCAAGCAGTCCGCCGCCCCAAACACCTCCCCTGTGGCCTCAAAGGTGGACTGGGCAGCTGCAAGGAGCCGATCGACCTCCCCCATGCGGGCGCCCGCCTGCACGCGGAGCAGCCCGTAGTCTCGCCGGCACCAAGCCAAGGCAACGGGGTCTTTCAGGGTGCGCGCGAGCGCCAGCGCCGCACGGGCGTGATCGATGGCCGCGTCATGCTCCCCGGCCAGCACGGCCAGTCGAGCTCCCTCTCGGTGCGCCTGACTGCCCAGAGCCGTCCACCGCGCAGCATGAGGACCCGCGTTCTGTGCCGGCGAGGCCGCCAACACCTGCTTCGTCGACTCTCTGGCAGTGGCGAGCTGACCGCGGCGGCGGGCCACCCGGGCCTGCATCACCCATCCCTCTCCCCAGCGGGGATCATCCGGCGCGGCGTCGATCGCCTCAAGTGCCGCCTGCCGCGCCCGCAGTCCCCGCTCCGCCTCGAGAAACTCACTGTCGCGAACCGCTGCCCAAGCCCCGTCTCCCAGGGGGGCAATGGCCTCGGACGGCCGGCCGAGGTTCAACAGCAGATGCCCGGTTCGCAGCGCCACCCGCTGCTCGTCGGACGCCCGTCGACGCAGCATTGCCAGCACCGCCTCGCGCAAGCCAACAAGCCGGTCCTGTGCCTTGGCAGCCCGCTGCAAGCTCTCGGCCAGCATGCCGTGCACGAAGCTGAAGCCGCGCTCGAGACCGAGGGGGTCGGGATGGGCAAGGCCAGCCGAGAGCAGATCGTCGAGCACCCGGTCACAGGATCCAAAGCCCGCCTCCAGACAGGCCATCTCCCACTCGGATCGGTCGACATGCGTTCCCAGAACAGCGGCGAGCTCCACCGCTTGCCGCTCGTGGGAGCTTCGGTGGCGCAGCGCCATGTCCACACGACGCTGCCAAAGGGCATGCAGGTCGGATGGCAGATCGACATCGGCCCCCGCGGTCAGGCGCAGCCCGTCGCGACCGACCTCGAGCAGACCGCGGGCCACCCAGTCACCGAGGAGCTGCACGGTGAACAGCGGATTGCCGCCCGCCCGGGTCTCCACCAGCTCGGCCAGTGCCGGCTCGACGGGCGCGAGGGACTGGATGAGCGCCCCTCGCCAGCCCGGCGCCAGCAGACCCACCGGCACACGCTCGGAGCCCACCGACTGCAGGATGCGTCGCAGGAAGGCATCGACAGGGCTCCCCGAGACAACGGGACGGGCCGTCATCAGGATCATCACACGCGGTCGCAGTGTCGGGGGGCGGTCGAGCAGCTGGGCCACGAAGTTCAGCGTGTCCGACCCCCAGTGAACATCGTCGAGACACAGCAGCAGCGGACGCGCCTCGCTGAGGCGATCGAGCAGGGCGCTCAGCAGGCTGTTGCGCTGAACGCCACCACGCCCCGACCGCCGCACCACACCCACCACAAGGAGCATCGCCATGAGCTCGACGCGCTCCGCCTGTCGAAGGCGCCAGCGGTCGGCGAGCGCATCGAGCCGCCGACGGGCAGCAGCCGAGTCACCCCCCACGAGACCCAGGTGTCGTCGCAAGGCTGGGATCAGACCATCTCCACGACCGGGCTCTTCACCATGCCGCACATGCACCACTTCTGCGGATCCGGTCGCATGGGCGGTCTGCGCCAGCCAGCGCACGATGCGGCTCTTGCCGGCACCAGCAGGCCCCTCCAGGAGGACCACCCGCGCATCCCCGCGGTGCACGTCCCCCAGCGCCTCCCACAAGCGTTCCTGGGTGGCCAGACGACCGATCAGGGGCGGCTGGCGGAGCCCAAACAGCCGCAAGCCCGCCCCAAGCAGCTCCGGGGCACGATCGCGGCGACGGACAGGCTCAGGCCAGCGGACCTGCAGGGGCGCGGCCACGGGCGTGCGAGGCGGCTCCGCTGGGGGCTGGAAGGACGCCCACTCCACGGCACCCGTCGCGAGCTGGTTCAAGCCGTGCAGTGCATCGGCCGCACAGCGGTAGCGATCGAGCGGATGCCGGGCCAGCAGTCGCCGCAGCCAGCCCTCAAAGCCCACCGGCACTGGCGAACGAGCCGTGAGGCGCGGCACCGGAAGGTTCAGGTGGGCATGCCGCAGCTCCCCCGCTGAGCGCCGCTGACCATGGGGCCCGGCACCCGTCACCAGCGCCCACACCAGACAGCCCAGTCCGTACAGATCGGTCCAGGGTCCGAAGCCGGCATCATCGGCCTCGAACTGCTCTGGTGACATGTAGGCCGGCGTGCCGACCACGAGGCCATCATGCGCCTCATCGGGATCCGCGTCGAGCTCACGGGCGAGCCCGAAGTCGACCAGCACGGCCCGATCGCCATCCACCAGCACATTGGCCGGCTTGAGATCTCGATGCAGCAGCCCACGGGCGTGCGCATGCCCCAAGCCCGCGAGCAGGCCCTGTAGCCATGGCAGCAGCCGCTTCCACGGGCAGCGCCCCTTGAAGCGCGTCATCGGGGTGCCGCTGAGGCGCTCCATTGCCAGCCAAGCACTCCCCACGCCAATGTCGGGCTCGTCCACCGGCAGCCCTGGCAGGTCCTCCATCGACAGGATGCCGTGGTCGAGGATGGTGACGATGTTCGGGTGGTCAAGGCGCGCAACCGCCCGCACCTCGGAGGCGAAGGATGTTCGAAACCAGGAGTCGTTGGCAAAGCGTGCATGGAGCACCTTCACAGCAACCGGAACACCCCTGGGAACATGCTCGCCGCCCCACACCGAGCCCATTCCGCCTCGGCCCAGGCGTGTGTTCAGCACGAACCGACCAATGGTGAACCTGGACACGCGAGCTCCTCCGAGTGCCGGAGGCTACCTCAGCCGAGACCCGCGGGCGGACACCGGCTGTCCGCGAGACGCATGCGCGGTTGGCGGCCGCGGGCTTGACGGCCGGGGCTCACCGACACAGGGATCACTGGCGCGGGGCTCACTGACGCTGAGGGGGCGTGGGTGGGCTGGCTTTGTGCCGATGCCCGGGGGGGCGGCCGGGCGCCTTGCCGTGGGGCACGGGCGGGGCGGTGGGATCTCGGTAGCCCAGCGCCTCGAGCTGCGAGGCCTCCTCCGGCGACAGGTCGCGCACCGGGGCGGCCACCTGGGCATCTGCCCAGGACTCGATCGCCGCATCCCACCGCGCCCGCGCCTCCTCGCCCAGCTCGGACGCCCCATCGGTTGTGGGCGCCAGCTCATCGGGGTCGGTCTCAAGCTGAAAGCGCTGCGCTGGAGCGTCCGGCCGCACGACGACCTTGTCGCCATCCAGGCGAGAAGCAAGCCAGGACGCCCCCGCCCAGGGATCGGTGATGGCCGCCTGGGCAACGGGCACGGAGGTCGGGTCCACCGAGCCCAGGTCGCGTCCACTCATGCGGCGATCCGCGGGAAGTCCAGCCGCCGCCAGCACCGTGCGCGCAACGTCCACAAGGCCCACCGTCCCGTCCACAACAGCGCCAGGGGGCACGCCCTTGAGCCCGCGCATGAGCAAGGGCACCCGCATCACGTCGTCCCACAACACGCCACGGTGGTTGAACCAGTAGTCGTGCCCGAAGCTCTCACCATGGTCGGCGGTGACCACCACCAGAACATCGTCCGGAATCGCCCTCAACAGGGGCGACAGGTCCGCGTCCAGTGCGCTCACCTCCCCCGCATACAGTGCCTTGATGTGCGCCACCTCCGCGGCGGTGGGCGTGCGCAGGCCGTCGCGCAGCGGTCGCAAGGCCGCGTCACTGCCATCGAGGGTGCCCTGGAAGTCGGGGTCGTAGCGGGTGTCCCATGGCGGCGGCGGCGTGTAGGGAAAGTGCGCATCAAAGTAGTGCACAAACAGCAAGAAGGGCTGGGTCTGCTGTCCCATCCAGTCGACCGCCCGCCGGGTGACCTCCTTGGCGGGCCGTCGCATGTCTTTGGGATCCAGCGGAAATTGATCGTCGTAGTGTGCAAAGCCACGGGACAGACCGCAGGCGCGATCCTGCAGAGTCACCCCGCCGATGACCGCTCCAGTGGCGTAGCCGTGCTTGCGGGCAATCTCAGCGAGCGTCGGGCCGGTGTAGCGGGAGCCCGCGTGGGCCGGTGCGTTTCCGTGGGCCTCTGGAAGCACACCCGTCATGAGCGTCCAGTGCGACAAGCAGGTCTCGGGAAAGTGGGTCACCGGATCCGAGAAGCGCACGCCGGCTTGCGCGAGCTGGCGGAGGTTCGGTGTCTGCGCCATGCCGCCATACAGAGCGAGAATGGGTGCAGAGACGGTGTCCAGGGACACGATGACGACACTGCGTGGCGCCTCAGCGACCTCACCCTCCAGCGAGAAAGTGGGCGTCGCATGAAAGGCCTTGGTCGGCGGCGGGCCATGCTGGAGCGGAGGCTCCTTGTCGGGGGACGGGGTGGTCGGCGTCTCCGGGGCGACCGGAGCTTGCGTGCCGCAGCCCGCGACCAAGGCCAGCGAGACGAAGAGCAACAGGAACCGCATCAGCTCGCCCCCGGTGGCAGGTGCGCGTAGAACACCTCACTGCTGCCGCGCACGCCCTGGTTCCAGACCACGTGGAAGGCCCCGTCTGGGCCGGCCACAAGGCTTGCCAGCCCAGGCTTGCCACTCTTGAGCTCTGCGACACGCCGCGGCTGACTCCAGCGCCCATCCACCGAACGGATGGCGTAGACCAGCTCGGCTTGCCCACCGGAATCCCAGCCCCACACCAAGCACAGCCGCCCGTCTCCATCGACCGCCACTTCGGGGTCGAAGTGGAAGCCGCCGTAGCCCTTCGACGGCTCTTCGGGGGCTCCCCAGCGGCCGGGCCCGCCCGTGCGCGTGTAGACATGGATGGGCCTGCCGCCAACCTTGTGGAAGTAGGCCATGTGGTCTGTCCATGGGTCGTCTTCGGCGGCGCGCCAGGACGCGAAGTGGGGTCGCTCGCCCGCCGTTCCGGTCGCGGTGACATTCTCCAGCGGCGAAAAGGAGCCGCCGCTGCCTTCGGCCACGTACAAGGTGGTCTCCGCGCCCCCAAGTCCGATGTCGAAGCCCACCAGCAGGCTTCCATCGGGCCGGCGCTCCACGTTGGTGTGCCACGCGTCTGCGGCCCCATCAGAGAGGGCAACGGGCGCGCCCCAGCTGCCGTTGCTGAACCAGCGAGACCAGGCACGGAAGCGGTTTTCATGGCCCACTTTCTTGCCGATCCACACGTAGGCCAGGCTGTCGCCAACCCCATGCGCGACATGTCCGGAGCCCACTTCCTGCTCGGGCCCCCCCTCCGTCAGGGGCTCAGGCTTGGACCACTGCCCCGCCGACCACTCGGTGTAGAAGCCCTGGCTCGCGGGGCCGGGATCGGCGAGGTCGAAGACCACTGCAACGCTCCCATTGTCTCGGACCACCAGATCCGGCCCCCAGTTTCGCCCCTTGTCAAAGCCGGGACGAGCGGGCGGTCCAAAGTCCTTGTCTTGGGGCCCCTTCACGCGGTGGACCATCAGATCACCGGCGTCTTTGCGACCGTAGAACAACACATGGAGGGTGCTGTCGGCCCCCACCGCAACCTGCGGCCGATAGCCTCCGCCCGCATCGGGTCCGGGAGACAAGCGCACCGGACTGCTCCAGCCCCCCAGACCGGTGATGGGCGGCCCAGACGGGGCCTGCCAGGAGTGGAACTCGGGAAAGCCGCTGGGATCCTGCAGAGCGGCCCCAGAGACACCCGCTGGAGCATGACCGTGGGCGCCTTTGGGAGGCGGCCCCTTGCCCCGGGAGGGCGGACCACTGCCTCGGGAGGGTGGACCACTGCCACGGGAGGGTGGACCATTGCCACGGGCAGATGCCCCCTTGCCGCGACCCGGTGTCCCCGCGGGCCGTGGTGGCGTGGGCGCCGCCTCAGCTGCAGCGGTGGGATTGCCATCGGGGACCGGCGCAGCGGCTTCGTTCCCACATCCCAAGGACAGGGCGATGGCGACAACCGACGCTGCGCGTGCGGGCAGACTCCAGCGGGACATGGTGCTCCAGGGTACAGAGGCATCAAAGCACAGGGCCCGACCTGCCCAGGCAGCCGGCCCCACCTCCACCAGATACCCCTTCTACCCATGCCCGCACCGTGCAAACCGTCCGTCTTCCTGCTGTCGCCACTTCTATTCTTGTGCGTCACAGCGGCTCACAGCAGTCCTCCTGCGCGTGTCGTCATCCCCGCCGGT
This sequence comes from Phycisphaerae bacterium, assembly GCA_002709295.1. Classification (GTDB taxonomy): domain Bacteria; phylum Planctomycetota; class Phycisphaerae; order Phycisphaerales; family SM1A02. Next base: position 19,684 of record PAQL01000037.1, read on the forward strand.
GCCTTCACCCAAGGCAGTGAAGCCGAGCCCGACGCGCCCGTGCGCACGGTGAAGCTCGCGGTCTACTCGATCGCGCAGCACGAGGTGACGGTCGACGAGTTCACCCGCTTTGTCGATGAAGGTGGCTATCGGCGCACAGAGCTGTGGTCGGAAGACGGCCGGGCCTGGCTGGCCCAGCATCCCGGTGGCGCAGGAGCAGACCTTCGCGCAGCTGGCCGAGCCGGCGACCATCCCGTCGTCTCGGTGACCTGGTTCGAGGCCGATGCGTGGTGCCGCTGGGCCGGCGGACGACTGCCCACAGAGGCCGAGTGGGAGCGGGCCGCATGTGGCACCGATGGCCGGCGCTTCCCTTGGGGAGACGACGACTCGGTAGCGGCACAGTGGTACGCCGGCGGCAAGTTTGGAGATGTGAGCGCGGTGAGCACCGTGGCCGCGAGCCAACAGAAGAGCAGCCTCCAGACCCCCGACGGCCTCAAGCACATGTCCGGCAACGTGTGGGAGTGGACCGCCGACCGCTACCACCGACGCGACTGGGGGGGCACGGGCAACACCGATCCCATCTCCAGCGCGAACACCCCCTGGCGCGTGCTGCGTGGCGGCTCCTACATGAACCTGCCCAGCTACTGCAGCTGTCGACACCGAGAGCCCGCCCGCCCCGACCGCGTCGCCCTCACCACGGGCTTTCGCTGTGTGTGGGAGGGACCATGAGGCGGTGGCCCACAGCCTGTGCGGCCATGGCTCTGGTCGCCTGCACCGGCGGACAGGATCCCCCCGAAGACGCGCCCCTGCCGACGGCCTCCACCTCGTCTGAGTCGTCCCCCAGGGGTGCCCCCGCCCGCGCGAAGGCCAAGGGTCGGAGCGCGGGAAAAGCCAAGGGCAAGGCCAAGGGTCGGAGCAACGGCCAAGGCAAGCGCAAGCCATCGACACAGACGCCACCGCCCACCATTCACCGCGACAATGGCCTCGTGTACGTCACGGGCAGCTGGGTGGAGCTGGGCCCAAGGCGAGTTGCCCCACTGGTGGAGGTCGCCCCACCTCCCCCTGCCGACGGCGGGGCAGCCCCCTCCGCCGCCATCGGACATCACGGTGAAGGGGGTTCCGCGCGCGGCGAGCAGGGCCCATCGGAGCGCCGTGGCCGCGTTCCCGGGCGGCCCCGCGCTGGCGAGGCAGAGAAGTGGACCTTTCGCGGCGGCCAAGATCTCTCCGTCATGGACGTCTGGGTGGATGCCTTCTGGATCGACGAGACCGAGGTGTCCCGAAGCCAGTACGCCCGCTTCATCGAAGCGTCGGGCTACCGACCACCCCATGTCGCCGAGGGGTGGGCTGCGGCGGGCTGGAACTGGGACGGCAGCACGCCACCGGATGGCACCCAAGACCACCCCGTGGTCCTCGTGAGCTGGTACGACGCCACCGAATACTGCGCGTGGGCGGGCAAGCGACTCCCCACTGAAGCGGAGTGGCAGCTCGCTGCCCTGGGGCCATGGGGACATGGGCGCGACTACCCCTGGGGCAACACCTACGCAGCCGACAAGCTCAACCACGGTCGGATGGAGACCCCCAACTTCGACGACAGCGACGGCTACCGAACCACCTCGCCCGTGGGCGCCTTTCCCTCGGGCGAGAGCATCTACGGCGCCCGCGACATGTTCGGAAACGCGTGGGAGTTCACGTCTGACCACCGTGTCGACGACTGGTCCCACGTCAGCCTGACACCCGCCGCCACCACCGCACATCCCACCGGTGTGCGTCAGGTTCACGCAGCCGGCCCGGGCCTGTACGTGGCCGTGCGTGGAGGCAGCTACTTCTTCGACCTGCGGCCCAACCCAGGCGGCGAGCGGCACCGCTTTCTGACCGAGATCCGACGCAAGACCTCGGGCTTTCGCTGTGCCAAGGACGACGAGCGCACACCATGAAGATGACCCGACGAACCGTTCTTGTGGGACTGGGCAGTGTGGCCGCGGTCGGCTGCGGCGGCGCATCCACCGACGGCCGCGCGCCAACCTCCAAGGACCCCACGGGCTTCGAATTCAACGCCGCCCGCCCCGGACTCGATCGCGGCCAGAAGGCCCCTCCCCTGCCCCCAGATCTCGACATCTGGACATGGGACGCCGGCGGCTTTGTGGGCGACCCCATCTGGTACGGCGAGCGCGACTGGGACGGTGTGCGCATGCGCTTGATGGGCCACTTGGCATGGCTCGGACGCGACCGCTGCCGACGGGCAGCCCAACGCGGCGCGCTGCCCGAGGCCAGAGCCGAGCTGGTGCAGGCCCAGCGCGATCTGTCTGCATGTGCGCCCCGCCGCCGCGGCACCGTGACAGCAGGCTTGCACGCCGCCCTTCAAAAGGTGCTGCAGCGCGATCTTGAGCTGCTCGATGGCATCGCCGGAAAGCCCATCAAGCCGGGGCTGGATGCTGCCGGGGTGATCGGACTCGCACTGTCTGGCGAAGACCCGAACCCTGTGCTCGAGCGCCTCGCCAGTCCGCCACAAGCACTGGATCTCGACAGCTTCACCAACTTTGATGACCGCCACCGCCTGCGGGTCCAGCAGTGGGTGGCCTGGGGCGTGATGGCCGACCCATTGGGACTCGTTCCAACCTGGGGACACTTCGACCGGCGTGCGTGGGTGCGTTGGCACCGCTCGCTGGTGGAGCGCCTGGGCGCCCTTCGCGGCGTCAGTGAACAAACGGGGCGCCTGCAGGCCCTCACCCGCATCGGTCCTGTCGAGACCGTGGACCCCACCGTGGCTGAGCTGGGCGCGCTGCCAACAGGAGACAGCCTCATCGACAGCGCCGGCGAGCCCGGCCCCCGCGCGATTGGCGAGCTGTGGTCAATGGGCGCCGATGACGCGGCCTACCAGGGATGGCTCGCCGGGCTGTCCGCCGAGCTGACCGAGCTGGTGAGCAGCGACCCCGATGGCTTCACCGCTCGCGTTCGAGCTGCGGTGCAGGCCGTCGACGCCCACTCCCACGGCAGTCGCTTCTACAACGTCAAGCAGCTGCGCAATGTGGGCATGCGGGCCCTGGCGGCACGCGGTCACTTCAAGCACGCCCGGACACTGCTCAAGGACCACCTGCCACTGCACAACCAGGACTGGGCCTGTCCCAACCGGCTGGGGATCCTGCAAGCCATCGATGGTCGACTCGCACTCGTCGGTGGCCTTGACGATGCGGCCCAGCGACTGTCGGAAGCCAGCGAGTCCGCGCGAGCCTTCGTGGCCGACATCGCGCAGGCTGAACAGGACCCCACCCACGGGCTTCGTCCGCCAGGCTTCGGTCAGAAGGGCAAGGCGCGTCCCGGTAAGCCGGCCCCGAGCTCTCCTTAGAAGCGGTCTCGCATCCACGCGTCTCGGCGAGCGAAGATGCCATCGAGAAGGGCGTCCTGCTCTTCACTCCACCGACCGGTGCCCGAGAGCCGGAGGGTGCGCGCGTTGGCCCGGCCGGTGAGCAGGGCGGCGAGCGGACGCGGCGACAAGGGCAGAGTGCCCGCCCCACCGGGCTGCCATCGGCCCCGGCCGCGGTCGACGACCAGCTCATGGTCGCCGTCGTCCTCGGGGAAGAGTGGATCCCGCCAACGAACGGAGAGCTGTCCGCTGATGCTCGACGAAAAGCCCCAGCTAGAGATGGCCCGAGCCGGGTCGAGAACACGCAGCAGCCAGGGCTGCGCCCGCAGTGGGGGCCCCAGCGGGTGGGTGAGTCCCCACCACAGCAGATCATCCGGCGAGGTGTTGAGTCGCACCTCGCTGACCAGGGGCCCCATCCGTGACACCACCGCTTGCAGAGTGGCCACCGCGTCCGCATCGGTGGCGACAAAGTCGGTGATGGTCGCCCTGCGGTCTGGCCCCACGCCCGTCAGCCGGTAGCACAGGTAGCCCCGCAGCTCATTGTCCGGACCAGGAAGGGCGATCCACTCCGAGACGCTCTCGAGGTGCTCTCCGGCGATGGTCGCCCACCCTGCTTCACCCCGATCGAGCGCCCCGTCCTGATGCACCATGGACCGGTGGTACAGCCGACGCGCCGGCAGGGGATCCTTCAGTCGGACAACGGGCAGTCGCTCGACCTGCCCCGGGCGGGCAAAAGCCGCGGGTGGCGCCGACACCGTGAGACTCAAGCCCGCATGCTCGAAGCCCATGCTGCGGTACATGGCGTCGTTGGAGGCATACAGGACCGCCGTGGCCATCCCAGCCTCGCGCATGTCTGCCAGCGAGGAACGCAACAGGTGGCCCGCAAGCCCCTGGCGACGGGCATGCAAGCGCACCGCAACACCGCTGATCAGGGCAGTGGGGACCACCCGCTGGCCCCAGACCTGCCCCACGCGCTCCAGCATCAGACCCGCGACAAGCTCGCCTCGCTGAGCGATGACCCGAGTGTCTTCGGGACCGTGAAGGTCGAGCAAGGCCAAGGCCAGCTCGGACGGAAGGCCGAAGGTGTGGGCGAGCAGCTCAGAGAACTCCCACACTTCTGGAGCGATTGGAGGCCGCGGGGACTCCGAAGCAACACCTGGGTCAGCCACCGTCAGCTGGTGGCTCGGGGACGGGTGCCCCACCTTCTGCAGGCGCACCCGTGGGCGCCGCCCCATCCGCGCCACCCGGAACAGGACTATCTGGACCGCCCGCGCCACCTGGCGGCGGACCCTCCGGCCCACCGGCTGGCAGGGCGCCATCACCCGGCACCGCACCCTCGGCGCCACCTGCCGGCGGCCCCGAACCATCGCCCATGGGCGCAGCACCCGTGGTTCCAGGCGCTTCGAGGGTCTGACCGACCCCGTCAATCGCGGGGGCCTCGGGGAAGACACCGACGATGAGCTCCACATCGGAGACGTTGCCAGCCACCTTGGTGGGTCCCGAGGTGGGGATCCCCATCGCCTCGGACATGCTCGGCTTGCCGTCTTCGTCTGCATCATCAACGACCTGAAGCACCACGGTGGAGTAGCGCTTGGGGATCTTGATCTCGAACTCACCGGGCTCGTCGTAGGACTTGCGGGTGATCAGGTGGATCTCCTCGTCTGCGCCGCCTTGGTCGGGTGGCGGCGGCAGCACCCGGACCAGGATCGCGCCCGAGCAGCTCGAACAGGCCGTGGTGCCGCTGACAACCCATGCGTCGTCGATGTCGTCTTGCGCGTACCGCGGCTCAAGGTCGGCGTCGGGGGACGCTGACCCGAAGGTGCCCATTCCCGCACCGCCACCATCGACAGCGGGTGCGCCACCTGCGCCTCCATCGGTCGCAGGAGCGCCACCACCGCCCGCGGGAACAGGTGCAGTGGCCACCGACCCAGCGCCTCCGCCAGGCGACGACATCGCGCCATCCGTGGTGGCAACCGGCTCGGGACAGCCCGCAAGGAGGACGAAGAGAGGCAGGGCACGGCGCATCGCGACTCCTGAAGCGGCTGAACCATGACGGCCGCGCCACTGGATGGAAAAATAGACGAAGCCCTCCTCTAGCATGCTCACCACACGAGATCACCCAGCAGTCAGCCGTTGGGCTCAGTCCGTGGCCATGCGCTTGAAGATCACCGTGGGCGCATCGGCGGGGTCCTCGGCAGGCTGCATGCGCACAACCGGCACGGGCTTTGGTTCCGGCTGGGGCATCGGCAGCTGAAGCTCACCTGCGAGCTCACGCGCACGGGCCTCTAGGTAGGCCGCCCCCCGCTCCCTGGCTGCGTTGGCAAGGCGCGACAGCAGCACCCCTGCATCGGGCAGTGGCAGACGCGCGAGACCTGCTTCCACCGCATCCTGCAGCTGCGTACGTGCCAGCTCCATGCTGCCGGCCTCCGCAGACCAGCAGGCCGAGAACAAGGCCACGAAGATCCTCACCCAGTGGCTGTTGTCCCGACCGATCAGCTCAGCCGCGGCGGCGTGCTCGCGGCGTGCCGCCACATCGTCTTCTCCCAGGTACAGCATGGCCAGGTTCAGGTGCGCGACCGCCGCCCGCGGCGCCCAGCCCAGGCGCCGGGCCACCCTCACCGCGTGCCGGTAGCGCGCCGCAGCCGCTTCTCGGTCACCCGCAAGCCGGGCGGTCTCTCCGAGCACGTTGTGGCACTCCATCTGCGTACGGTCATCGCCGAGGGTCGCAGCCAGGGCCAGCGCGGTGCGCAGGTGGCGCTCCGCCAGATGGTACTCGCCAAGGGTGAGCCGCAGCAGCCCCGTGACGAATGCCGCCCGCGCAATGTTGCGGGTGTCCAGACTCTGGCGCGCAACCTCCTGCAGCTCTCGGAGATCGGAGACCGCCTCAGCGACCCGGCCTGCAGCCACGAAGCACTCGATGCGTCCCGACAGTGCCTCGACGCGCATCTGAAGGTCACGCTCGCGCACAATGCGGAGCATTCGTGAGTACCGCTCGACCGCCTTGAGCGGATGCCCGGAGACCCGAACCAGGCGGGCCTGCTCAAAGGCCGCCACCGCCATGCCCGAACGGTCGCGCGTGGCCTCGTAGCCAGCCGCAGCGCTGTCGAGCAGCCTCGCCGCAGAGTCGAGGGCCCCCGTGGCAATGGCAGCCCGAGCCCGCAAGACCGCGTCTCGGGCGCGTGACCGGCGGTCCATTCGCCAGTCTTGTCCCGAGGTGTGCAGCAGCTCGGCCGCTTCCTCGGCACGATGCAGCCCCAGCAGAGCCTCCGCCATCAGCTGACGGGCCTCTACACGGGCCATCTGACGATCGGCCCCCGTGGCCGCTTCCAGCGCGAGTCGCCCCGCTCGCAGTCCAAGCTCGACGCGACCTGACGCGATGTTGCTGCGGGTGGCGCGGAGCAGGGGCACGACCGCCTCGGCGTGCTGCCCCGCACCAAGCCGATGCCTGCCAACGCTGAGGTCGACATCCGCACCAACCCTGTCGCCCAGCTCAGCCCATGCGCTGGCGAGGCGTCCGTGGATCTGGCGTAGGTTGGCCTGCGCCATCGCGCGACGTACAACCACGTCGCGAATGCAGTGGGCCTCAAACACAAGCCGAAAGCCTCGCTGAGACACAAGCCCGGTGCCCAACAAGTGGTCCAGGGCCTCACCGCTGGCCTCACGCACGACCTGCGCTGGCGGCGCCTGTCCTGCAATGGCCGCCACAGCCAGCGCCTGGGCACAAAGGTTGGGGCTCTCGGTGACCGCGAGGGCACCATCCACCCGCCGCGCGGCGAGATCGTCGATTGTGCGGGGAACGATGAGCTCCAGGTCGTCGCTGGCCATGCCATCACACAGCACGAAGCGACCATCACCACGACGCTGGATGAGGTGGCGCAGCCCCCAGTCTCGAATCAACAGAGTGGCGAAGGTGGGACTCCCCCCGCAGTGTGGCGCGATCGCATCGGCCAGCTCTTCCTCCACGGACAGAGCCCTCTGGAGAAAGTCCGACATGGCGGATGCCTCCAGCCGGTCGACGTCCACCCTCACCGCTCCGAGCTGCTGAAGCTGAGCGACCTCAGCCGCCAGCGGCTCAGACTCCACCGCATCCCGAGACAGCGTGGCCACCGCCAGCACGGGCCGAACACCGACCGTCTCTTCGAGCAGTGCCCGGCAGATTCCCAAGCCGTCGGCGCGGGCCGAGGTGAAGTGCGCGTCCTGAAGCACAAGAGCAGCGCCCCCCCGCCAGCCGCGGGCATCGAGGTGCCGCAGCAGGTAGGTCAACCCCAAGGATGCGTTGATGGGTGGCTCGCGCTCTTCGCGGTAGCCGCACCAGCGAGCGAGCGCATGGGCCTCGTCGATGACTGCGTCGGTGCCGACACCTCGGTCGCGCGCCAGCCACCCCGCGATCCGCTCCTCCGCATCCGCACGGCCGTCGTTCCAGGGCGCGAGCAGCTCGAGGACGGCACCGCGGTAACCATCGTCTTCGGCAGGCGGGTCGTGGTAGCGCAGCGTGATGACCTCCATCCACGCGCCCTCATCGAGCACCTCAGCGACGGAGTCCGCGAGACGCCCTTTGCCGCTGCCATCTCGGCCAACCAGCAAGATGACCTTCGGGCGCGCGCTCTGCACCACTTCGCGCGCCGCTTCCCACAGGATCCGCTGCTCCTCCGGGCGTGCCGGAGGCGGTGGCTGTCGCAAAGACACCACCTCGATCGCATGTGCCGGCGAGCCAAGGCCCACTGGCTCTGGCAGGGCGTCCGGAAGCGGCGAAGGCGCCACACGGTTCCAGCTTGGCGCATTTCCGTCCGAGGCAGAGTCCTTCGGGCTCAGGTTGGCCACCGCGACCAGCCCACGGCGGGTGAGCGGCACCGGGAAGATGGTGGACGAGGTGGGAAGCGCATCTGAAGAGACCGAGGCCGCAGCCACGTCGTCGGAGAGGTCTGCGCGCGCGGCGGCCAGGGCACGGCGGGCGTCGGCCGCACGGTCAAAGCGCTGCCGCGGGTCTGAGTGCAACAGCACATCGATGAGGCGCGCCAGTGCTGGCGCAACCTCACTCGGAAGACGCACGCGACTCGGCGTGAACCGGTCTCCACGGGCAGCGCGGGTCAGCCGCACAGGCGCTCCGCCCATGGCGACATTGAGCAACAGCCCCACGGCATACAGATCGCTCCAAGGCCCCAGCTCCTGGACTCGACCGTCGGCCTGTTCTGGGGACATCCACTCGCGCGTGCCCGCCACCGACTCACCGGTGAATGCGACCTCGGTGCGGGCCCCAGCGAGGCCGAAGTCGGCCACCCAAGCCCGCGGTCGACCCTCACCAACATCTGCCAACAAGACATTCTCAGGCTTGATGTCGCGGTGAACCAAACCACGGGCATGCAGGTGTGCGAGGGCCGCGAGGACGTCGTCGATCCAGTCCAGGATTCGCCCGAGGGGGACACCTGAGGCCAGCCGCTCAGCCAGACTGCCCTGGGTCGCAAGGTCCATCACAACGTAGGGCGAACCGTCGTCAAGGCGACCGAAGTCCCTCACCGGCACGATGTTGTCGTGGACGAGACGGGCCGACAGCGCCACCTCTCGAGCGAAGCGCGCTCGAAAGCGATCGAGAATGGCGAGGTGACGGCGCACAATCTTGATCGCCACCAGCTCATCGGCCAGCGTGTCCCGCGCCTGCCACACCACACCCGTCGCCCCCTCGCCAATGAACGACGGCTCGCGGTAGCGGGGTGGCAGCGTCGGAGCAGACATCGGGGCTCAGTTTCACCGGGACCGAGGGCAGGGCGGCCATTCCGCGCGTTGGGTCGATACTGTCGGAGAGCTGGGGGAGATTTCCACCCGGCCTACACCTCGGTATCTTTCCGCATCAACCGTTCGCGCCGAAGACGATCTTCTCGCCCAGCTTGGCGCTGAACAAGCCAGCGAGCAACGACAGCATGTCCTCGCCAGAGTCGCGCTCGACCCAGCTTTGGCCATCGTAGAAGAAGTGCCACGCTGTCAGGTTGGCGGAGAGCCAGATCTCGTGGGTGGGCGTCTGCTGGGACAGCACAAAGGTACTGCCGTCGTCTTCGAACACGACCTGCAGGTTCCCGGGCTTGAGTCCTGGGTCGAGGTCGGCCTCGATCTCGTCGATCTCGTCGATCAACATCTCCAGCACTTCGTTGGTTGCTCGACGAAACGCGCCGTCATCACGAAACCGTCGATCCGAACCTGTCGCCATGTCGCCTCCGCTATGACCGCAGCAGCATATCGCAGCGGCTGCCAGCGTCGAGCCGACTCAGCCCAGGCTGCGCAGAGCAGACTCGAGACGCGCAAGCGCACCATCGATGTCGTCGAGGCCCACCGCTCCAACACTCATGCGGAACCAGCCCGAGTCCTCCACCATGTCGAAGGCCTGAAATGGAACCACCGCCACCCCTGCCGTGTCGAGCAGCCAGGTGCGGATCGCCTCGTTGGAGTCGAAGCCCCGCCCCACGAGGTTCACGCGGAAGCTCAGGTAGATGCCACCCTGAGGGGCAATCGCATCCACCGCAAGCCCATCGTCACGAAGCCGAGAGATGCCAGTGTACAGTCGTTCCAGACGAGCCGTCACCTGCTGGTTGAGCTCGTCGAACCAAGACGACAAGGCCGCTTCGTCGTCAATGAGCGCCGCCGCGGCGAGCTGCTCCGGTCGGGGTGCCCAAGCTCCCATGTGGCCAATGAGTGCCTTCATGCGGCCCTGCAGGTACGGCGGCAACACGGCCCATCCGACGCGCAGACCTGTCGCGCACATCCACTTACTGATGGCGTCTACATGCACGACGTAGGGGGTGCACTCGGGCACCAGCACACAAGGATTGGCATGGGCGCGGTCACCCGACGTGATGGCCCAGTAGACTTGGTCGAACAGCAGCATGCACGGCCGCTCGCGACCCTCGTTTTCCTCGACCAGAGCCCGAGCGATCCCTTCGAGCACCTTGGGATCAATCATCGTGCCGGTGGGATTCAACGGCGTGTTGATCACCACGAGCCGCGCTCCACGCATGGCTTGCCGGGCCTGCTCCACGGTGGGGAAGAAATCCGTGTCAGCGCTGGTGGGCACAAAGATGTGGTCGGACTCGAACAGGTGGGCGTAGTAGCCGACATTCCACATTGGCAGGAAGCTGACGGTACGATCGCCCGGCTCCACAAACAGCTGCCAAGAAGAGTAGATCGGCGGCCGCGCCCCACTGCCGACGCACACCCAGCTGGGGTCGATCTTCATTCCCCAGCTGCGCTCGACCAGGCGGGCGATCGCAGCCTTCAGCTCAGGCACGCCGTCGGCCGGTGGGTAGTTGGTCGCACCCGCATCAAGGCTGCGGCGAATGCCAGCAGACAGCTCACTCGGAACGTGAAACTGCTCAGGCCGAAAGTCACCCACCGTGAAGTTCGCCACCACCCGACCTTGAGCGATGAGCTCTCTCACCTGCCCGGCGATCTTGAGGATCATCGACCCCTTCATGCCTGCTGCAATCGGGGTGACGGCCGCATCAGTGGCAGCTTTGGTGTTGGAAGGAAGGTAGCGTGCGGAGTCGATGGCTTGCATACCGGCCATCTACCACCTGGAATCGCCCGGCGCATCGTCAAGCAGCGGGGCTGTGCACTCTAAAATAGGACGCTGCCCCCCCCCTCCCCCCGGAAGGCACAGAAAAAACCACGCATTGCAGACTGTCGAGCGCCCCATCTGGACATACAGCCGCCAAGACTAGATGTGTCGAATCAGGCACCGCTAAAAAAAAACGCCCCGTATATCTACGAGACGTCCAACGGCTTTGGAGCCCAGACCGGGTCAGCCGCACTGGGCTGACCCGGGACCTTTCTCAGACCAGTGCGGCACCGAGGTGGTTGATGCTACCAATGCGACCGCCGGGGGAGAGGGTCTCCACCGCGGCACGCGCCTTGACAGCAGCTTCGGCGATGTCGCCGGCCAGGAGCACCCAGCTGGTCTCGGAGCCAGCCAAGGTGAATCGCCACGCCTGGGTATCGGGAAGGCGGTTCGACTCGACGGCGGCCGGGGTCTCGACAGCGACGGCCTCAACGACCGGAGCCTTTGCTGCTGCGACCGCGGCAGCCACTGGAGCGGCCGCGACCTTGGCGGTGGCCTTGCGGCGGCGATTCTGGCGGTAGTTTGCCTCGATGCCATGACGGGAGCGGTACGCACGAACGTTCTCGGGCGTCACGCCGGCCCTCGCCGCAATCTCGGCGTCCGGCACCTTGCCAAGCTGGTCGAAGTACGGATCCAGCTTGGAGCGACGCCGCGACGGGCTGCGGGTCTTCTTCTTGGCCGCCTTCTTCTCGACCGAGAGAGGAATGTCCCGACGCCGCCGATACATGCGCACTGCCTCCGTCGAGACACCCGCAAGGGCTGCGACTTCCTTGTCGGGAACGCTACCAACCTTGTCGTGGAAGGGCGTGATCTTGGAACGACCCGCGGAGGACGCGTCGGCCGCCTTGGACATGGCAGGCGCCTTCGCCTTGGCGGGGGCCTTCGCCTTTGCCTTGGCGGGGGCCTTTGCCTTGGCGGGGGCCTTTGCCTTCGCCTTGGACTTGGCAGGCGCCTTCGACTTGGCCGCAGTCTTTGCCTTGGCAGGCGCCTTCGACTTGGCCGCAGTCTTTGCCTTGGCGGGGGCCTTCGTCTTCGCGGCGGCCTTCGACTTGGATGCCGCCTTTGCCTTGGCGGGGGCCTTTGTCTTCGCGGCGGCCTTCGACTTGGATGCCGTCTTTGCCTTGGCGGGGGCCTTTGCCTTCGCTGCGGCCTTCGACTTGGATGCCGTCTTTGCCTTGGCGGGAGCCTTCGTCTTCGCGGCGGCCTTTGACTTGGCTGGCGCCTTCGTCTTTGCGGCGGTCTTCGACTTGGCTGGCGCCTTCGCCTTCGCCTTCGCAGCGGTCTTCGACTTGGCGGGCGCCTTTGCCTTCGCAGCGGTCTTCGACTTGGCGGGCGCCTTTGCCTTCGCAGCGGTCTTCGACTTCGCGGGCGCCTTTGCTGTGGCTGCAGTCTTGGTCTTCGAGGAAGCCTTGGCCTTCGCTGGAGCCTTGGCTGCCTTGGGTGCAGCTTCAGCGCCCTTGGCCGAGAACTTGTAGCCCTCGTAGGCTTTGATTCCAAGCGAGCGCCGGTATCGGCCCACGATGGATGCCGTGGTGCCAGCGCGGGCGGCGACCTCGCCGTCTGCAACCTTGCCAAGCAAGTGACGCTGGGCTTCCAGTTCGGGGTAGGATTTGCGGGGGCGGGGCATCGCGGACTCCAAAAACGGCTACCGGCTGTGAAAACGGCAGAAGAGACAACTATGGCGACCAAGCCAGCAAGTTCCAGCTCGGCCATGCGGGACCAGAACAAATCAGACGGGACGAAGGCTCCGAGGGGTCGACCTCTTCCTGTTTTGGGCGGACTCTCCACAAAGAGACCGTTGAGAAACCCTCCCGGTGGGAGGGGTTCAATATGCCCAAAACTGGATTGCAACCGACTTCACGAGCCGTCGCCTTCACAAACACCCTCTTACGCTAGCTACAAACCCATGTCAACATTTGCCAGCCAATTCAAGAGCACAAGACAGCCCTGATTCCACACCCAGGGAAGGTAGGGCGGACTCGCTCCATAGACCTCTTCGTCAGATTGCGTCGACTCGGACTTGATGCGGGCTGCACATGCGGCCGTAATCAACGCATTCATCGCGGTTCACCGCGACGGAGCCCGCTCTACTTCAACCCGCCAGGGGTGGATCTGCAGTGCCGCACGCTCCTCCGCGGCCAGGTTCGTCTCCAATGCGTCGAGGGCCGCTCGGGCTCTCTGGACTGCACGCCTCTGACGACTCGGATCATCATCGCGATGAATTCGAACAAGCCCCACACATGACCGCGCACGCATCACCGCACTGCCCCCAGATGCAAGGCCTTCTGCTGCCGCGATGGCCGACCGCACAACGGCGCGTGGCGGCGCTCTCAGGCTTGCGAGCCCTTCCAAGCGACACAAAATGACATCTTCTGCGTGTCGCCCCCGATCCAAGGCAACCGCCTGCAACATGGCTTCATCCAGCGTTGCCAGACCTTCATCTATTCTGCCTGCCTCCAGCAACGCACGCCCCAGCCATCCACCCGCGTGACAGGCTTCGAGCAGCAATCCGTCGCGACGTGCTGCATCGCGCGCCCGCCCGAGCTGCTCGATGGCGGTGTCTGGTGCACCCGACACAAGCTCCAGCTGTCCCAGCAGACGGAAACGACGCGTACGCCAGACAGGCGCACATGGCAGGCCCACAGCGCGGCTTTCGTCGAGCAGGTCACGCACCTCCCCAAGCTGAAAGAGCGCAAGGCGAGCCGAGGCTGCTGTGATCAGCAGGGGTACATGCGCCGCTGGACACCCCTGCAGACGAATCTCGCCGAGCAGCGGCCAGGTGGTTCCTCCGAGGGCATACGTCCAACGGCCCAGCGCCGTCGCAGCCGACGCGCGAACCACCCCCACCTGCGCACGACTGCACAGCGTATGCAGGTAGCGACCACCGATCCGATCGAGCGTGGCCAGGGCAGCTTCGGGATTGCCAGCGCACACGTCGATGGCAGCAGACTCAATGGCGAGCGCAGCATCAAACTCGGGAACACGCAGCCGGCGTACCCGGGCGGCGACCTGTGACACCTGTTCACGTGCATCTTCAAAGTCACCGGACCAACGGGCATCTTGAGCGAGTGCGAGACCAGCCTCCAGGAACACATCCAGCTCGTCAGCATCCCCAGCAAGGGCACATGCCAGACGGGCTTGTTCCTTTGCACCCGCAAGCTCGGGACGCCATCGCAAGTGCCGGCTCTGCAGGTAGGCGACCTCCGCTGCAGAGACGTCCGCCCGCTCCTGAAGTCGGTCGAGGATCTGTGCTGTACGAGGACTTCCGGGCTGCAAGGCGACCGCTGCCCGGGCTTGCAGCGTCAACAAGGGTCCCGGACAACCTCTGCGAGAGTCGACGCCGCGCCATGCGTGCACAACACGTCCGAGAACAGGTGCCGCCTCAGCAGCCGCCCCATCCTCCAGCGCCCGCTCGGCCCACTGCACAGCGGTGCGGGTGGCTTCACCCACCTGCCCTCCCTCAAGCTGCAAGCGGACCACTGCCGGGCTCGGCAGCGAGTCCACCATTTCAAGGGCCAGTCGCTGCACAATGGCGGCCCTCTTCGCCGGCCGCAGGCGCGAACGTACCACCTCAGCAAGCAAGCCGTAGCTCACCTTCCAGGCCGCCCCCTCCGCGAGGCTCACGACGAGGTGGCGGTCCTCCAGCGCTGCCAGCAGCGACACAAGCTCGGGCCTCGGCAGGCCCACCAGTCCAGGGAGCAGCTCCGTGGGCACAGGGGTGTCAGCGACCGCAAGACACTGCAGCAAGTCATTGGCGGCCCCGTCGACATCCCGCAGCCCTGCGCGGGCGTGGGCCGCCACCGACTCCGGCAGGGGCACCACACCGCCAGACAGGTCTACCGGCCCACCGTCATTCGCCGATGCCAGACCAGAGCGCTGCATCTTTCGGAGAATGTCGACGACAAAGCCAGGCCGCCCCCCAGCAGCTTCATGCAGCCGTGCAACAAGACGCGGAGGCGGATTGCGCAGGCCCAGAAGGGATGAGACAAGCTGCCGAACCTCTGCCGCCGGCAAGGAGGTCAGTGTCAGCCAGTCGATGGCTCCAAAGTGCTGCGACAAGTGCGCCTGAACCCCGAGACGCTCCAACGACACGCTTCCCAACACGACAACAGGTCGGCCAGAAGCCACCAGCTGAGTCAGAACATCGAGGACCGTGGAAGAGGCACTCGCAAGGTCGCGAATCGCAAACAGAACCGGACCATTCCGAGCATCCACAGCCTCCACCAGGAGGCGCCCGACGAGCTCGATGTCTGTGGACATCCGACCGTCAGCAGGCCGGTTGACCGCTGTCAGTACCCGTCCCAGGTCCGGGTGCGAACGCACTCCGACCCACCTACAGATCGAACGCACGATTCCGGCCAGGCCACGCAGGCCGGCCACTCCCGTCATGCGATCGTCGACGACGGTCCATCCCAACTTGCGCGCGTCCGCGCAAGCTTGTCGCAACAAACGCGCAGCCCCCGTTCCAGCCGGACCTGCGAGGACTGCCACCCGGGAGCGGACATCCTCCCCCTCAGACAGCATCGTCCGAAGGTAGGCAATGCGCTCGTGTCGACCGACAACATCGGGTTCGGGCAGGTTCATTCGATGGGGACGAGCGACCGCGTAGCGGGTCAAGGCACTCTCAACCTGGGCTGCAGACTCGGGCCGGTCATCGGGCGACTTCTGCAGCAAGCGCATCACAACAACGCCGACCTCATCGGGAATCCCTGGGACCATGCTGCACGGGTCGCGGGGTGTCACATCCTCGTGCAGCTGGCGCAGTTCCTCCGGAGAGTCGCTGTCAAAGGGACGGTGCCCGGTGAGCAAACGGTAGAACAGCACGCCCAGGGCATACAGGTCGGTGCGCGCGTCGACGTCGCCACCACTGAACTGCTCGGGCGCCGCATAAGCGTAGGTTCCCACGAACTCGCCATGTCGCGCGATGGCCTCTGCCGCATCCGCGAGCCTTGCCGTGCCGAAATCGAGCACCTTGACACGCCCATCTCGGAGCACAAGCACATTCGAAGACTTCAGGTCGCGGTGAACGATCCCTCGGCCGTGGAGGTATGTGAGGGCGCGGGCGACCTCCGCAATGATCCGCACCGCCTCTCGGGTGCGTTCGGGAGCACCAGGCCGACCGCTGCGCTTGGCATGGACCTGAGCGGCGACACCATCGAGCAGCTCCATCGTCAGAAAGGGCGTGCCTTCGGCAGAGACACCGTACCGGTACACCCGCACGATGTTCGGATGGTCCAGACGTGTCAGGGCCCTGTATTCACGACCAAAGCGCGACTGGCCACGGAACTGACGCTCCAGCAGCTTGAGAGCGAGCCGGCGCTCTGTACCTGGCTCGGCCACTTCGTAGACCGCAGCCATTCCCCCACGCGCGACAGGACGCAGCACCCTGTACGGGCCAATCTGCTCGGGAACGGTATCGGGTTCGTTCACGCCAGAATCATAGCCAGTGTCGGGGACGGGGTCATGTCGGATGACCGTCGAGCCGATCCCGGAGACGAAGACGGACCCACGTGGTGCATGAAGCACCACCGACGGGACCCAAGAGAGGAAGCATGTCTCCACGCCAAGCGCTCGTGTCCTTGCTGGCCACAGTTGGAATGGGGTTGCCAAGCGCAGCCATGGCCGCCACCGTCAAGGTGGGCAGCTCTTCAAGTGCCGACTACGCCGACGTTGACGCCGCTATCGCCGCAGCCACTCCGGGTGAAGACCTCACCGTGGTACTCGAAGCCGGCGACTATTCCACAGCCAACATCAACCGCGCTGGCAAGACCGACTTCAAGCTCGTGGGCTTCGGGAATGCCAGCCTCGCAGGCATCCGGGTCACCCACGCGGACGCCGAGGTGTCGGTGAGCCGCGTCGACATCGGTGCGGACGGCATCCAGGTTTTCCAAGGCGACCTCGTGTTGGAGGCGCTGGCCATTGAGCCCACGCCGGCCCGCCCGGTCGCTGGCCCCGCCCTCCAAGTCGGCACCGGCGCCACAGTCCGGGCCAACCAGGTTGTGGTCTCCCATTGGTACGGGGCTGAGGCACCGGTCGTACTTCAACCCGGTTCCACAGCCGAGCTTCAGACCTTCGGCATCTTCGCCTCCCAGGGCTCGCGAGCAGGCGCCATCTGGAGTCAGGACGCCACCCTGTCGGCCACCACCGTGTACGCCATCGACACGACCTCAAGCTCCGGCACCGGAGCACTCGAGCTCGACGGGGGCACCGCCATGCTGGCCGACTGTGACTTCGACACGGTCCGCGGCGTGGTGGCCGGCGGCATTCGCGTGCTGAATGAGGCCTCACTGGTCGGCTACGACCTCGTCTTCATGGACAACAGCGCCCGCAGCGGCGCGGCGATTCGCCTTGAGTCAGGTGACATCCGCCTCGTGCGCACCTTCGCGCGGGGCGGCGCCGCAGACCAGGGCGGTGTGCTGTGGATGGACGGCGGCACGGCCGACGTGCGCAACGCGGACTGGAGCAACAACCGCGCCATCAAGTCCGGCGGCACGGTGTACCAGTCGGGGGGCACGCTTGAGGTCGCCTATGCCACCTGGACCGAAGCCGTGGCCGCTCAGGGCGCAGGGCTCTACTCCCGCGGTGGCAGCACCGCGCTGTCCGGGGTGCTCCTCACCCACACGGAAGGTTCCGCCATCACCGTGGAGGCGACCGGCACAGTGGACTTCTCCGACGGACTGCTCTGGGGCATCGGCTCCAACACCACCATCGAAGGGACCGTGAACTACGAGGTCAACGAGGCCTACCGTGACCCGGCCTTCATCAACGCTCAGCTCGACGATTTTGCGCTCACCCTGGACTCGCCGGCCCTCGACCTCGGCATCGGCGGAGAGCTCGACCCCGACGGCAGCGCCTCTGACGCCGGCATGTACGGCGGGCCCGACGCTTGGCCGCTCGCAGACTCGGACGGCGACGGATTCGTCTACGGGCGTGACTGCGACGACACCCGCAACGACGTGCACGAAGGTGCCGTAGATGTCTTCTACGATGGCATCGACGCCAACTGTGACGGCAGCAGCGACTACGACCAGGATGGCGATGGCTTCGACGCGGCCTCTTTTTCGGGTGCAGACTGCGACGACACGGATGCAGGCGTGAACCCGGACGCCAGCGAGTCCGGTGGCGACGGCATCGACGCCAACTGCGATGGCTTCGATCACGCCGATGCCGATCGGGATGGCTGGCCCGCCGACCTCGACTGCGACGACAACGCCTCGGATGTGCACCCCGGCGCAGAGGACGCTTGGTACGACGGCGTGGACGCCGACTGCGCAGGCAACGACGACTTCGATCAAGACGGCGACGGTCACCGGGCAGAGTCCGCTGGTGGCGATGACTGCAACGACACCAACGCGCGCCAGTACCCCGGCTACCCCGACACCCCCGAAGACGGCATCGACCAGGACTGCGACGGCCGCGACCCCCAAAAGCAGGCCGAGCAGGAAGACGAGGTCACGACCCTGTCGCCCGCCTACGAAGCCGAGACCCCCAGCGAGGCGAGCCCCACACTCTCCGCCCAGTCCACCGGAGGCTGCTCCACCATCGACCGCTCAGCGAGTGGCGCCTGGAGCCTTCTCCTCCTCGGACTGGTGGGCCTCGTCGGCCGCCGCCGCTGAGGTCGCTCAGCTCACGGTGGGTCTGTGAGGGCGTTCGAGCTCGGCATCGAGCTCCCCTCACAGACCCTCATACGCTCCGACGCCAGGCTTCATCGCCTTGACCCAGTCAAACGACCCCCCGCTCACAACCGGCGGGGTCGACGCGCTCTGGATCCACGCCCTCGCCTCGGCGAGCCCAACAAAGCGCACCACCCGGGTCCCAGGGACCGCCTCGCGCGCAATGCCATCCAGCTCACCATCGGTCGCCGGAAGGGGCACGGGCAGCTCACCGGACGCGGGCCCATTGACCAACAACACCAGCGGCGCCGTCTCTTCAATGGTGAGCAGGTCGGTGGACAGACCGGCCTGCCGCGCAGCCAGCACCACGCCGGCCGGCTCCACACCAACCGGATCCTCAAACCACACCGCCTCGACCCGCACCGCCTCTCCTCCCTGCGCCAGGGCCGCGCCGAGGGCATCCACCGCTGCGAGATCTCCAGCGGGACCATGGGGCGCTTCGAGTCGAATGCCGCCGAAAAACAGACACAGTCCAGCAACCCCCAGCGCCCAGGGCCGCAGCGAAAAGCCCACCGCGGCAGCCACCACAACCACCGGCATGGCAGCCCGCAGGTGGTACGGCCGAAGCCCCTGAATGCTCAGTCCCAGTGCCAGCACACCCAAGACAGCAAGGATGCCCGCCCACGCGAGTCGACGACCGTGTCGATGAGAGGCTGCCGCAACCAGTCCGGTGAGCACCGCAAGACTCGCTCCCAGCCCCAGCTCCACCACACCGCGGTCCCAGAAGGCCCGACGAAGCATGGTGATGGCACTCACGTCAGGCTCTGCACTGCCTGTGGCCACGGATCCGAGGCACTCCACGAAGCCAGCACCACAGCTGCCAAGCTGCCAGATCCAGTGGAGCCGCGGGAGGGCACAGAGCGCGACCGCAGCGACGGCGAAGCCAAGCGCCGCGCGGTCAGCCTGGGCCCACATCAACACAGCCAGACCCAGGCCCACTCCGGCAGACATGGGATGCTGACCGGTGGCTGCCACAAAGGCCGCCCCCGCAACAACCGCACCGGCACGGCCCCCCACAGAGATCCCCACCATCGCCACAGCGATGAATTCCGGTGCGCCGTATCCCCGAAAGGACACCACCAGCGTGTCCACCAGACCCGGATCCCATGCCAGGAGCAGGCCGGCGAGAGCCCCTGCCAGCCAAGCCCAGCGGGTCGGGCTCGCGAGACGATGGGCCGCCCACGCTCCCAGCGGGGCCACCAGCGCGCCCAGCACAAATCGATGGGTGAACACCTGCTTGAGTGAGCTTGCCCCGATCACACACGGCAAGCCGAGCACCCACAGGCTGTGCCCTCCTTCTGGATTCGGCGGGACCGGAGTGCCCCCCTGGAGCACACTCCAGGCACCAAGGAATTGACCCAAGGAGTCGCTTCCCAGGGTCACTTCATCGATGTGTGCCAAGCGTACAGCAGCCGCCAGGCACAGCACAGCCAACAACGCAGTCGCGGCAAGAGCAGGTCGAAGCCAGAGGCCGCGTGATGGAGATGGGTGGGTCACAGCACCACGAGCCTACCAGGGATGCCCCGCCCCTCTACTGAAGCACCTCGGCGACATTGTCTGCCATGCGGCCATGGATGGCCCGGGCGAGATCGCGCTCGATCCGACGCTGTGCAAACGGAGCCGTCAGCTGGTCGAGCTTCTCGCCAAGACTCTGGATCCGCCGACGGTCGGTCCCCCCGAGGGCAGCCTCGAGGTCGTCGGCCAAGGCCACGAACGCATCCCCCTCCCCGCTGTCGAGCAGGTCAGCGTCGACGGTGAGCGCCTTGCGCAGGGAATGAAGGATCTGTTCGCCCTCCACCCGAGCGTCGATGAGCAGTCTCTCGTCGATGTCCTCTTCGGCATTGTCGATGGCGTCGTCGAGCATCTGCTCCACTTCGTCATCAGACAGACCGTAGGTGGGGCGGACGTCGACGGTGGCCGTGGCCCCAGTGTGCTCCTCGACAGCACTCACCGTGAGGATGCCGTCGGCATCGACATCGAACTCCACCTTCACGCGCGGCATCCCCGCCGGCATGGGCGGAATGCCGAGCTTGAAGCGCGCGAGCGAGCGATTGTGGCGCGCCATCTCCCGCTCCCCCTGCACCACATGCAGCTCCACATGGGTCTGGTCATCCACGTGGGTGGTGAAGGTCTGCGACGCAGTCGCCGGAATGCTGGAGGTGCGCGGAATGATCCGCTCCGTGGTCCCCCCCATCATCTCTACACCCAGCGACAGGGGCACCACATCGACCAGGAGAAGGTCATCGGACAGCTCGCTGTGCCCGGTGAGCAGGTCGGCCTGAATGGCCGCACCCAGGGCCACCACCTTGTCGGGATCGAGGTCGCAGTGCGGCGTGCGCCCAAAGAGCTCACCCACGAAGTGACGGACCAGGGGAACGCGGGTGGAACCGCCGACCAGGACCACCTCATCGACGTCGGCTGCGGTGAGCTCGGCATCGGACAAGGCCTGCAGACAGGCCGCCCGGGTGCGCTCGACAATGGGCTTGATGAGCTGCTCGAAGGTGCTCCGGTCGATCCCGGCTTCGACGGCCTGACCCGCGAGCTCCACCTCGATGAGTGTGCTCTCGGCGTCTGTGAGGGCGCGCTTTGCCCGCTCCGCGGCCATGACTGCCGCCCGGAAGGTGGGGCCGTCTGCATCGGTGACGCCCGCCTGCTGGAGCAACAGCGCGGCCAGCGCCTGGTCGAAGTCGTCGCCACCCAGCTGGGTGTCGCCTGCCGTGCTCAGAACCTGAAAGAAGCCGTCGGAGAGCTCGAGAATGCTGATGTCGAAGGTGCCGCCCCCGAGGTCGTAGACCGCCACCCGCTGTCCGTCTTGCGCGGTGTTCAGCCCGTAGGCCAGCGCCGCCGCGGTGGGTTCATTGAGCAGCCGGAGCACCTCGATGCCTGCCACTCGCGCAGCATCCCGCGTCGCCTGACGCTGGGCATCATCAAAGTAGGCGGGCACCGTGATGACGGCGCCAGCGGGCCGCGCAAACAAGCACTCCTCGGCCCGGGCGTGCAGCAGTCGCAGCACGAAGCTCGACAGCTCCAGCGGATTGATGGTGCGTGGGCCGACGCGAAAGCGGACCATGCCGTCGTCATCATCAACCAGGTCGTAGCGATACAGCGCGGCTTCCTCGGCCACATCCGACGCCCCGCGCCCCATGAAGCGCTTGAAGCTCGTGAAGGTCGTGCCACCCGCCTCACCGGCCGCTGCGATTGCGGGGTAGCCCACCGACTTTGGGACCCCGTCATCGCCCACGCGAACGGCCGAAGGCAACAGAGCGCGCTCGTCGTCATCGAGAAGCACCCGAGGTTTGCCGCCGAGGACCACCGCCACGAGAGAGTGGGTGGTGCCGAGGTCAATGCCGATGTTGGCCATGTCTTTGTCTACTCCGACGCGGGGCTCGCGAGCTTCCGTGCAGTGCGCAGGTAGCGCTGTCGAGCGATGAGCGCCGGTATCTGCTCAAGCCCCTCCCCGCTGTCATCGTACCTGCGCATGATGGTTGCGATCTGCTCCAGGTTGGCTGCATCGAGGGCCTCGACCTGCGCCGCCACGCTGTCGTCTCCCATGCGGGCTGCCATCTGGAGCTCGAACATGCACTCAAGAAAGTCGTCTCCGACTTCAGGCCCACCTTGCTCAGGGAGGTCGGTCTGGCCGGTCGCAAGGTACAGGGCCCGCCGACTCGGCTCGCGCAGCACGGCGCGGGCGTCCATCGCCCGTGCTGTCCACTGCTGGGCCATTCGCTTCTCGACCGCGCGGGCACGGGTGAAGCGGTCTGGGTGGGTCTGCCGCGTCAGCTTCCGCCACGCCTTGTCCACTGCGCGCACGTCAACGTCCCACTTGCGTGGCAAGCCGAGAAGACTGAAGAAGTCGCTCTCTTTCAGCGGCGGCGGTGGCTGGAGCTTCCCGCATCCAGGACACACGGCTCCACCCACAGGCTCGCGGCAATTCCAGCAGATCATGGATGGACGTCCAGGGGCGAGCACCACACCGCCGAGGCGGTCACAGGGTGAAGGAGTCCCCACACGAGCACGACCGATTCGACAGCGGGTTGCGGAACAGGAAGCCTGTCTTCACCATTGTCTTTTCAAAGTCGAGCTCGGACCCGTTGATGAACAGGTAGCTCTTGCGGTCGACTGCGACCGTGACCTCCTGGTCGGCGAACTCGAAGATCTTGTCCTTCGGCTCCGGCGAATCGACCAGGTCCATGAAGTAGGTCAGTCCCGAGCAGCCACCACCGCGCACCCCCACCCGCAGCACAGCTTCGGGCGTCTGACGCTTCTTCTTGATGGTCCGCACACGGAGTGCGGCTGCCTCGCTGATGGTGATGGCCATGGTGGCCTCCAGGACGAAGTGCGTGCTTCAGCCTTCGGTGCGCTTCTGCCGGTAGTCCGCAATGGCGGCCTTGATGGCATCTTCAGCCAGCACAGAGCAGTGAATCTTCACGGGGGGAAGCGCCAGCTCACGGGCGATCTCGGCATTGGAGACCTGCTCCGCTTCGACCACTGACTTGCCCTTCACCATTGTGGTGACAAGCGAGCTGGACGCAATCGCGGAACCACAGCCGAAGGTCTTGAACTTGGCGTCTTCGATGATGCCGTCGTCGTTGATCTTGAGCTGAAGCTTCATGACGTCGCCACATGCAGGCGCGCCGACGAGGCCGGTCCCGACCATGGGGTCAGCCTTGTCGAGGCTTCCCACGTTCTGGGGGTTTTCGTAGTGGTCGATGACCTTTTGGCTGTATCCCACAGGATTCTCCGGGGCTAGCTTGAAAGAGGGAGTGTCAGTGCGCGGTCCACTGGATGGACTTGAGGTCGATGCCTTCCTGGACCATCTCGTACAGCGGACTCATCTCGCGCAGGAAGCGGACTTTTCTCGTGATGAGCTCAACGGCATAGTCTACCTCGGCTTCGGTGTTGAAGCGACCCAAGCCAAAGCGGATCGAGGTGTGTGCCAGCTCGACGTCGACGCCGAGGGCGCGCAGCACGTATGAGGGCTCCAGACTCGCAGACGTGCACGCAGATCCCGACGAGCAGGCGATCTCCTTGATGCCCATCATCATGGCCTCGCCCTCAACGTACGCAAAGCTCACGTTGAGGTTGTTCGGCAGACGGTGTTCCCAGGAGCCGTTGATGTAGAGTTCATCGAGGTTGGCGCGAAGGCCGTCCCACAGTCGGTCGCGCAAGGCGCGCACCTTGTCGACGCCACCAGACGCGATGGACTCTGCGGCGAGCTCGGCGGCCTTGCCCATGCCCACAATCTGGTGAGTGGGCAGGGTGCCCGAGCGCATTCCGCGTTCGTGGCCACCGCCGTCGATGATGGGCTGAACCCGGACGCGCGGCCGGCCGCGGCGAACAAACAGCGCGCCGATGCCCTTCGGGCCGTACATCTTGTGGGCCGACATGCTCAGCAGGTCGATCTTCATGGCCCGCACGTCGATCGGCATCCACGCCAGTGCCTGCACACCGTCGCAGTGGAAGAGGACACCATTCTCGCGGCAGATGGCGCCGATCTCAGCAATGGGCTGGACCACACCGATCTCGTTGTTGGCGAACATCACGCTGACCAGGGTGGTGTCATCGCGGATGGCGGCCCTGAGCGCGTCGAGGGAGATGAGACCTTCCGAGTCGACCTCGAGGTAGGTCACCTCGAAGCCCTCTCGCTCCAGTGCATGGCAGGAGTCGAGGATGGCCTTGTGCTCGGTCGACACCGTGACGATGTGCTTGCCTTTCCGAGCGAGGTAGCGGGCCGCACCCTTGAGCGCGAGGTTGTTGGACTCCGTGGCACCAGAGGTGAACACGATCTCCTTCGGCTGTGCGCCGATGAGCGACGCGACCTGCTGGCGTGCAGTCGCCACGGCATCCCGCGCCACCCAGCCGTAGGCGTGCGCACGGCTGGCCGGGTTGCCGTAGTGCTCGAAGAGGTAGGGCACCATGGCATCGACCACCCGCGGATCACACGGGGTGGTCGCGTTGTTGTCGAAGTACAGTGGGAGCTTCAGCTCAGTGGTCATGGGGACTCCAGCGTCGCGAGCGACGCGCAGCTGTCAGCCGTGGGCGTGGACAGCCGCAACAAGTACGGGCTGTGGACCGTCGCCGTGGGCTGCAGCCTCACAAGTTCGGCAAGCGCTGCGATGGGTATCTGGCGAGCAGGATGAGCACGCCGACAGGTAGTGCAAACTTTCTTGCAGCTCAGATTCAAGAGCCTGCATCCGCTGCAAGAGTTCTTGTGTAACCAAGAGCTTGCTGGCGTAAAAGGCCCGAAGCTCATCCATCGCTGCAGGGCCGTTGTCCTGCTCGTGCAGCGCTGCGAGGAATTTGCCGATTTCCGGTAACGAAAAGCCCAGCTCCTGGAGCCGGTCAATCCAGTGAATGCGCACCAGCGCGGAGGCATCGTATTGACGAAAGCCCCCCTTGGTGCGACGAGCAGGGACCAGCAGCCCCAGCTCTTCATAGAAACGGATGGCCCGACGGGTCTTCCCCGTCTTTTCAGCGAGCTCACCCACGCGCAGCAGCTTCTCCTCTCCCTTTGGGGGATCAGCTGCCGACGCTTCGGCGCGAGGCTGTGGTGTTGTGGCCGTCGTCATGTCTCGACGGTAACCGAACCTTTACGTACACGTAAGGGTTTATTGAGAAAAACCAGCCTGCCGCTCAATCAGTCGATGCTCAGCTCAC
Source organism: Phycisphaerae bacterium (assembly GCA_002709295.1). GTDB lineage: Bacteria > Planctomycetota > Phycisphaerae > Phycisphaerales > SM1A02. The sequence continues at coordinate 44,957 of PAQL01000037.1, forward strand.
AACGGCGAACCGAATCACGACCCGGACCGGTGCAATGGAAGCCCTCGCGGCAGCAGCGGACGCCATGGTCGACGGGACAGCGGCACCCAGCCCCAGTGATGGACCCAGCGCTCCACCCGGACGCCATGGCGACTCAGGCGCACCCTCACCGTCCCATCTCGGTCGGTCCGAACCACCTGACGCCCACGCCAGCTGGCCAGCACAGCGGCGTGCGGATGACCAAAGCGGTTGTCTTGTCCGCAAGAGATCACCACCCAGTCGGGGTCGGTTGCGGCAACAAGCCCGGCTGTCGATGATGTTCGGCTGCCATGATGCGGCGCTTGAAGAACCTCCACAGATGGCAGCTGTGGCGCCAGCCACCGCTCCGCGACCGCCTCGATGTCTCCAGTCAGCAAGATCCCCTTCTCACCATGCTCAAGGTGCAGAACCAGTGAGTCATCGTTGTCTTTTGGACGACGCATGGCCGCCGCCCCCACCGCGGAACGCCAGCCCGGCATGGGGTGCAAGATCGGCACGCCTGTGACGGGACCATCTCGAGCGAGGGCGACCGGTATGCGCCTCGCAGCGAGCGTGCGCCAGACCCTCCGGTAGGCGGACTCTTCGCCGACCGGCGGCCGCGCGGCCACGAATCGTCCCACATCGAGCTTGGCGATGACTGCCTCCAGACCGCCGAGATGGTCGCTGTCAGGGTGGGTGAGAAGAACCGCATCGAGCTCGGTGTGGCCCTCCGTGCGCAACCATCGGAGCACCCGTTCGGAGGGCGGTCCCCCGTCCACCAGCCACCGTCGACCATCGGGAAAGCGCACGAAGACCGCGTCGCCCTGGCCGACACTGAGAAAGGTCACCTGCAGCTCGTCGTGTTGCAGCGGACAGCTGCGTGCGCCAAGGATCACCATCGCGAGCGGTATGGCTGCCCAGGCCTGCCGACGGAGCGCCACTGCAACGGCGAGACACAGGGCGCCCAAGGGACCCACCGCAGGGTTCCAGGGCGCCACGTCAAGCGTCTCCAGAAAGAGCAGCGACAGCTCGACGGCCTGGTCTCCCATCCAGAGCGCCGCGGGCTGGAGCAAGGCCGGGCCATGCAGCGCAACGAGCGCAGCTGGCACCACCACGGTGCCAAAGATGGGACCGACAACCGCGTTGGCCAGAGGACTCAGAGGCGACAGCTCTTGGAACCACAAGGCCGTCAGGGGGAGTGTCCCCGCCATCGCGCCGAGGGTGACCGCCAGCCCCTCCAGCCCTCTGGCAACCGGCCATGGCAGATCTGGTGGAAGCCACCGGCTAATCCGAGGTGAGACAGCGAGAATCCCCATCACCGCACCAAAGCTGAGACCGAAGCCGAGCTCCTCGACCACACTTGCGTCGACCAGCACCACGGCGATGGCGGCCGCCGCGAGCAGTGACCAGGGCGTCACCGCCCGTCCCACGGCGCGGGCCAGGACCCCACCCGTCACCATCACCACAGCCCGCTGGGTCGATACCGGCCAGCCCACCTGCTGGGCATACAAGGCCGCGGCACCAACCGTCAACACCGCCTGAAGCGCCCGCAGCCATGGCGCCGCCGAGGGTCGCGCCAGCCTCGCCAGCAGCCTCGTACCCAGGCTGCCGACCACGAGGTACACAAGCCCCGCCACAAGGCCGATGTGTAGCCCGCTGATTGCGAGCAGATGGGCCGTCCCAGTGCGCTGCAGCAGGGCCCGCAGCCCGGGGTCGATGCCGGACTTGCGACCGGTGGCCAGAGCGACGAGCACATCCCCATGGCGTGCCCTTCCGAGCCCCAGTGGAGCGCTAGGCGCCTCGCCACCCAGCTCGATCCACCGCACAACCCGGCGTCCACGGCGACCGGCGCGGCGGTCTGCAGCCGTGGGATGGGGCGCGTGAGGCAGTCGTACGGCGGGTCTCGACGGGCGTGTCTGCGCCGACAATCGGGTGCCCACAGCAGGTGCGGGGTCTGGGTAGAAGGACAAGCGCCAGGAGCCTCGGGGGGTCTCCACCACAGCCGAGCGACCTGAAGACTGCGTGACCGTTCCCTGAACCACACCATGGTCAGCAATCGCTGGAGTCGGCTCCTGCGGACGCCCCAAGGCGAGGCCAAGCATCATCGCGGACAGTCCCACCGCAAGGCACGCACTCCACCTGGGTCTGCACACGGCCCCAAGGAGCGCCAGGGCCAGCGAAGCCAGCCATGCCAGCTCCGGCAAGGGGGCATACCGACCCAACACCGCACCCAGGACCATGAGCAGGGCGATGGTCGGCAGTGGTGCCTGCGACCATCGGGGCCACCCACCCCGCACCTTGTTGCGCCTGTCCCTCATCTCAAGCCCACCTGCCGACCAAACCACCAGCGGGTCTCGCCAGGGTCCTCCCGCTCTCAAGCACAGCCCGTACCAGCGCAAGCGACGGCGGATTGGGAAGGGGGGGTGGAGACGTCACTCGCCAGCGCCGACCGACTCGCCAGCGTCCCTGGGGCTCAGATGGGCTCTCCCCAGCCACCGCCCCCGGGTGTCTCCACGCGCAGTCGGTCACCGGGCCGTGCAGACCACGCGCGCGGGGCCGGCTCCCAGCCCGCTCCTCTGTCTCGCAGGTCGCGACCCGGCGCGCCAGGGCGCCCCCCCGCAAGCCCAGGCGCCCCCTTGTCTCGCCGGCCCGCGAGCATGGCGACCTCCGCAGGAGCCAAGAAGCGCCACACCTTGATGACACCATCCCCACCGTCATGGCGACCGCGTCCACCGCTGCCCCGCCGCACTGCGAAGCGCTCGAGTCGAACGGGAAAGCGCGCTTCAAGACGCTCCACATCCGTGGCACGGGTGTTGGTCATGTGCACCTGCACCGCGGTGGCCCCAGGGGCGTCGGCCGTGGCCCCAGTGCCGCCCGCAATGGTCTCGTACCAGGCCCCAGCGGGCGTTCCAATGGTGAGGTTGTTCATCGTGCCCTGGCCGGCCGCCGACACCTGAAGGGCTTGCAGCAGGGCGTCCACCAGTCGCTGCGAGGTCTCGACATTGCCGCCGGCGACAGCACGGGGCCAGCTGGGGTCGAACAGCCCTCCTGGCTCGACCGACACCTCCACGCTGTCCAGCACACCCTCGTTGAGCGGAATGGGCAGCCCCACCAGACACCGCAGCACATACAGGGTGGCGGCGCGGGCCACTGCAGTCGGCGCGTTGAGGTTGCCAGGATGGGCAGGTGCATCAATCACCACCCGGGTGTGGTCCTTCGACACCTCCAGCCGCACGCGCAGGTGGGTGCCATCGTCGAAGGTCTCCTCGCCAGTCCACACCCCGACGCGCTCTGCGAGCACCTCAGCCACCGCACGGGCTGCAGTGCTCTGCACGTGCGCAAGCTGAGCACGGACCACCGCTGGCCCCAGAACATCGAGCAGTCGGACCATCCCGCGGCCGCCCTCCGCACACGCGGCCGCCTGCGCTGCGAGATCCGCGATGACCTCCGCGGGCTGCCGACAGTCACCCAGCTCGGGCACCCGAAGCCGGCCATCCTCTCCGCGCAGCAGGCTGTGGGGGATCACCACCCCCTCCTCGCGAATGTGGACCGCATCCGGCGGCATCGATCCCGGGCGCGATCCACCGACATCGACGTGGTGCCCGCGACAGGCAACGAAGGCCTGAACCGCATCGGAATGCACATCGAAGATCGGCTCGATGACGGTGATGTCAGGCAGGTGAGAGCCGCCGTCGTAGGGGTCGTTGGTCACCCAGCACTGTCCGGGGCGCAGAGCGTCTCCCCGTGCCGCGATCAAGGCCCGCACCGTCTGTCCCATCGCGCCCAAGTGCACGGGAACATGCGGCGCATTGACCACCAGACAGCCGTGGGCGTCGAAGATGGCGCACGAGAAGTCCCGCCGGTCTCGAATGCTCACGGAGCGCGCCAGGCGGGCAAGGGTCTCGCCCATGGCTTCAGCGATGCCACCCAGCCGCGCAGCAAAGACAGCCGTGTGGGTGGGATGAGCGGCGGCACCCAGCGACGGCAGCGTCGACTGCTGGTCGCGCAGGACCACGTGATCGTCCTCGAGGTGGGCCTGCCAGCCGGGCTCAACCACGGCCGTGGCCCCAGGCAGGACGAGGATGCATGGCCCCTCCCAGCACACCGGCTCGTCCGAGCTGCCCACCCCGAAGACCGGCACCTCACGCCACTCCCCGTCGAACCAGGCGCGACAGCTCGGCGCAGGTACCGCGGGGGCGTCCACCGCCAGCTCCGGGACAGGTCTCGGCGCCTCGAGCCAGACCCCCTTCACCGCGACCGCCTCCACCGGCAGCTCTGGTCGTTCAAAGCCAAAGTGGCGCCGGTGAAGAGCATGAAAGTCGTTCAGCAGCGCACCGGTCAGCCGCAAGACCGACACCCCGGCTGCGGACTGCAGCAGGACCAGGTCTTTGGCGGCGGCTGGCACTGCGAGGGGCAGCTCAAGCACACCGGCCGTGCCCACATGACGCGCCAACAAGAAGACCTGCTCTTTGCCGGGCGGCAGCCCAGCCCGCATGGCCTCCCAGGCGGCGCGCAGCAGCGCGGCCGCCTCACCTTGACCAACGATGGGCGCAGTGTGCTCCACCCGTCGCCGAGCGGCCCCGATGCCCACCGCCGAAAAGACGCCGGCCAGCAGCGGAACACGCACTTCGAGGATGCCCAGCGCCCGCGCCACACCACAGGCATGCGCCGGCCCGGCCCCTCCAAAGGCCACCAGCACGTGCTCCGCTGGATCGGCGGCGTCCACCGCACAGACCCGGCGCACGGCCTGCGCCAGCTTTTCGTGGGCCACCTCGCGAAAGCCAGCCGCAGCGACTTCCAGCTCACCCGTCACCATGGCGCGCAGAGCGCCCCGGGCAGACTCCAGCGCGAGCGGCTCATCTCGCTGCGGCCCCGCGACCGAGGGAAAGGTCGGCAGTCGGCCCAGGACCGCTTCCACATCGGTGAGCGCGAGCGGTCCACCGCGCCCATAGCAAGCGGGCCCCGGATCCGATCCAGCGCTGCGCGGCCCAACGGTGAACACCCCACCCTGCATCCCGAGACAGCTGCCGCCACCCGCCGCGATGGTCTCCAGACGAACCGCCGGCGTGGCGAGCGTCAGATCACCGACGGTGATGTGATCAACGGTGCGAACACCAACCGCGCCATCGATGCGGCAGACGTCGGTGCTGGTGCCGCCCATGTCCAGGCCGATGACGCTGCGGCCACCACAGCTCCGACGCGCGAGCATGCCCGTGGCCACCACCCCGCCCGCCGGTCCCGACAAGACCGCCCGGGACCCCCGCCACTCGTCCGCGTCATGAGGGGCGAGGCCACCGTCCGAACACATCCAGCCACCCGGAGCCCGCGGCAACAGGGGTGACAGGGACGCATCGGCAATGGTCGTGTGCAGGCGACGAAGAAAATCCGCAGCAGGCGCCACCGACACCCCGGCCACCACGCGGGGCACCCCCAGACGTCGAAGGTGGTCCGCTACCCGCTGCACCTCCGCCGGCGATCGGGGGCCATGAACCAGCACCACTGCAGCATCTTCAATGCCGCCTGCAAGTGCCGCCCGCACCCCTGCATCGAGGCTGTCGAGCCGATGACATGCGACCACGTCACCATCGGCACCGATCCGTCCGGGAACGCCCAGGACCTCGATTCCAAGAGGCGCCGCGCGGCGCACAGCCAGCTCGAACAGCTCGGGTCGCACCTGCTCCCCGAAGTCCGCCACATCTTCAAAGCCAGCGGTCGTCACGAGCAGCACGCGTCGGCCGGTTCGCTCCAGCAGGGCATTGGTGGCAACAGTGGTGCCACG
>PAQL01000038.1 GCA_002709295.1 Phycisphaerae bacterium
CGGTCAGAAGACTCATTCCCTGCCGCGGCCTTCCGCCAACGCACGACACGAACAGATCGGAGCACACCGTGAAGATCGGCTTGACCCTCGGCTCACTTCTTCTTGGCAGCACGGCCATCCTTCTCGGCCAGATGTCTGCAGACGCGGTCCCCGGCGGTGATGGAGCCGCAGGAAGTGTCGGCGCGGACGTCGCGGTCTGCGACATGCCCAGCATCTATCGATGGGGCGTGTCCGGCGGCATCCAGGGTTACTCGGTCGGAACCACCAGTGTGAATCTCGGTGACGTGGACCTCGAGTGGTACGCCAACAACAACCGGCACCCTCGCATCCCGCAGAACCTGTTCCAGTTCGAGGATGGTCGACTCAAGCAGATCGGCATGTCGTGGTGCAAGGACGGCTTCTGCGCCCTCCAGCAGAACCAGTGTGGTTCGTGCGACCCGGCCGGCTTCGGCTGCCCGCAGCTGCTCGGCCCCGGGTGCTCGGATCCCTACTCGGATTCGATCAACGGTGACCAGAGCGGCCTCGCCCCGCGTTCGCAGTGCAACGCCGCCACCGGCTGGTATCAGTATCCCCCGCAGAACCTTCCCGGCGCCGCCCCGACCATCGGCCGTCGAATGCAGGTGCTGCAGGCGGACCTCGTCCCCGAGAGCAATCCCGGATCGAACTACTACTGCGACTCGATCTACCTCCATGCTCAGGACTACGAGGCGGGCAACCAGCTCAACAATGCGTCCTACAGGAAGGTCAATGTCGGAAGCTTCAGCAACAACTCCGGCTACCGACTCAACCCCACCGGCGGCACCCGACTCGGACTCCCCGGCATCTTCGCCTGGGAGGAGAACAGCAGCACCGTCGAGCTGCGTCCGGTCGACATTCCGAACGACGGACGCGTCTGGGTGGCCAGTGACGTCATCGACAACGGCAACGGCACCTACCGCTACGAATACGCGGTCTACAACCTGACCTCCGACTACAACGTGAACGGCTTCGAGATTCCGGTCCCCGCCGGAGCGAACATCACCGGCATCGGCTTCAACGACATCGACAGCCACTCCGGCGAGCCCTACGACACCGGAGACTGGGCCAGTGCCGTGGTCGGAAACGCCGTGGTCTGGTCGACCGACGAGTACTCGCAGAACCCCGACGCCAACGCGATTCGCTGGGGAACGATGTACAACTTCTGGTTCACCTGCGACGCCGAGCCGGCCGAAGGAACCGGTGTGGTCGACGTCTTCCGGACCAACTCCAGCGTCGACGTCCAGGACATCGCCGTTCCCGGTCAGGCCGCGAACCCCTACGACATGAACAACTCAGGTTGTGTCGACGGTGCCGACGTCGGCATCTTCATCACCCAGTGGGGGGCTCCCGGAGGCTTCGCCGACTTCAACGCCGACGGCGTCGTGAACTCGGCCGACCTCGGCCTGCTGATCGCGGCCTGGGGCTGCGGCTGATCGATCTCACAGGGATTCGATCCTCGCCCGACATTCCCGGACCGGCGGCCTCTGGCCGCCGGTCCGTTTTCTTCTCCGGATTTCCCTGAACCCGACGCCCCTAGGGGCGTCCGATATGGACGGACAACCTCCCGAACCGGAACCGGGAAGCCACTGTCTGCAGGGTTATCCGTGGTGAGAACCCCCTTTACGGGCTACCCTTAGGTCCGGGACCGAGGCCTGCACACGGACAGGCCTCACCGACTCATGAAACTGGAGATCAGAGGTGCTTCGAAACACCCCCCTCACTCTCGCTCGTCGTGCCCTTGCCTTTTCGACCATGGCGGCTCTGGCCATGGCCGCCGGTGCCGACGCCCAGGTCCGGAAGGCTCCTCAGCCGACCCGACCGAATCTCCAGGCATTCCAGCCCGACGTGCTTCCTCCGATCATCGAGGAGAACGGACGGATCAACCACTATGAACTCGCGGTGCTGGATCTTCCCGCGGGTCTTCCCAGCGACATGATCATCGACGTCCCCTTCGCCGGGACGACGTACGAACTTGACCTGACCTCGATCTCCATTCGCAGCGAGGAGTTCCGACTCTTCGTCGATCACGGGGACGGCGCTCTCGTCGACACTCCCGTCGACTTCCCCCGGACCTATCGAGGCCAGGCCACGGGTCTGGTGGGCGGGATCGTCTCCGCCAGCCTTCTCGACGACGGACTGCATGCCATCGTCCACCGGGGAGACGACGCCGAACTGGCCATCCAGCCCGCCAGCGTCTTCGGGCTGGACCTCCCTGCCGGCACCCACGTGATCTTCGAATCGTCCGCCGCGACCGCTGAAGGCCACTGCGGCAACGACTTCTTCGACCTTCCCGAAGGACCTCTCCCCGAGGACGATGATGATTCCGGGGACATGGGAGGTCTCGCCGGGACCACCTTCGAACTCGTCGAGATCGGCATCGAGTGCGACTACGAGTTCTATCAGCGGAACAGCAGCAACCTCAGCGCGACTCTCAACGACGTCGAGCTGATCATGAACAACACCGATGCGATCTACACCCGGGACGTGGACATCGTCTACGAGATCACGACCGTGATCATCCGCTCGAACTCGAGCGACCCCTACACGTCCACGAGCATCGACGGCCGCCTCAACCAGTTCGTATCGACCTGGGGAAGCGCGCCCGAAAACGAGATCCAGCGTGACGTGTCGCACATGTTCAGCGGCGTCAACTTCTCGGGCGGGACCATCGGTCTCGCGTACGTCGGCGTGGTGTGCTACTCCCCGGCCTACTACGGCATCGTCGAGAGCCGCTACACCGGCAACGTCACCTTCCGGACATCCCTGACCGCCCATGAGCTCGGACACAACTGGGGCAGCGGGCACTGCGACTCGAACACTCCCTGCCACATCATGTGTTCCAGCAACGGCGGCTGCAACGGCATCAGCGGAAGCAACCTCAAGTTCGGGGCCGCGGCCCAGAGCGCGATCTCGAGCTATCGAAACTCCGCGTCCTGCCTGATCAACCTCGGGGAGCCGATCATCCCTCCGTTCCTCGACGAGTTCGAGACCAGCCCGAGCATCCAGTCGTGGATCCACAACAACGGCTGCTCGGCCAACACCGTCGGTGTGAACGAGCCCAGCGGCACCCGAAGCCTCAATCTGGACGCCACGTCGGGCAATCTCTACGGCGACGACGAGATCCGGACGAACGAGGTCCTGCTCGAGGATTCCGACCAGGGCTTCATCAGCTACTACTACCAGCACCGCGGCCCCGAGAACGGGGAGACGCTCTATTGCGAGTACCTGAGGGGCGGCGGCGACTGGACCGTGCTGGCCGAGCACGTCTCCGACGGCACGAACATGACCAGCTACCAGTTCGTGGAGATCGAACTGCCCAGCGCCGCCCTCTACGACGGCGTGAGGTTCCGACTTCGCGTGGACGTGAACGAGTCCAACGACGACTGGTTCGTCGACGACTTCAGCATCTCCGGTGATCCGAGTTCCGGCATCGAGAACGACGAGTGTGCCGACGCCATCGCCCTGTCCGGCGGGGACAATGCGTTCACCACGATCGGCGCGACCGACAGCGGCATCGATGATCCTCTCAGCTGCTCCTCGACCAACGGCCCCACCGTCACCCGTGACGTGTGGTTCACCTACACCGCCTTCTGCACCGGCACCCTGGACTTCTCGACCTGTGGTGCCACGGACTTCGACTCGAGGATCAGCGTCTATCTCGCAGCATCGGGATGCCCGACCAACGGCAGTTCACCGGTGGCCTGCTCCGACGACTCCTGCGGTAACCAGGCCTCGGTCTCCACGTTCGCCATCGCGGGAACCGAGTACTACATCCGGATCGGCAGCTCCGACGGCTCGACCGGATCAGGCGTGCTCAACGTGGACTGCGGAGGCCTGCCCGGCCCGCCCAACGACGAATGTGCGGATGCCACCGGCGTCAGCGAGGGGGTCACCAACATCTCGACCCTCGGAGCGACCGACAGCGGAATCGACACCGCGATCTCCTGCAGCTCCACCAACGGCCCCGGCGTGCAGGCGGATGTCTGGTTCGTCTACACCTCGGACTGCACTGGACAGCTCGACATCGAGACCTGCGGCATGAACTTCGACAGCCGACTCGACGTCTACAACGCCTCGAGCGGCTGCCCGTCGAGCGGTGATTCGCCTCTGGCCTGTGCGGACGACGTCTGCGGCGATGACGCCTCGGTGTCCACTCTGGTGTTCGAGGGCCAGTCGGTCCTCATCCGCATCGGCAGCCCCGACGGATCCACCGGCAGCGGTGAGCTGGCCATCACCTGCACACCGTTCGAGGAGCCCTGCCCCGAGGACCTCAACGGCGACGGCGTGATCAACGGTGCCGACCTCGGTCTCCTGCTCGGAGCCTGGGGGACCGCGAGCCGGGACATCAACGGCGACGGGATCGTCGACGGTGCCGACCTCGGCCTGCTGCTCGGCGCCTGGGGTGACTGCTGAGACAGAAACCCGTTTCCTCCAGCATGCACACGGGCGGGTGCTTCGGCACCCGCCCGTTCTTCATTCACCGTGTCCGGACATGTCGTCGTGGCAGGTCGGTCAACGGGCCTTCCTGCGGGTGGCCTCGACCGCGGGACTCGCGGTGATCAGAGGATCCGCGGTCTGAAGCAGATCCTCCGCATAGTTGGTCTCCTCCCGGCGTCGGGTGATGGGACCGACGGGATCGCCGCGAAGGAACTGACGGATCAACTGATCCTTCTCGTCGAGACTCCCTGCGTCCTTGTCCGAAAGATGACGAAGCTCGTCGAACTCGTCGCGGGTGCCGATCCGAAGTACCCGCCCCTTGTCGAGCATCACCATCCGATCGGCGATGGTGAAGGCGGAGTCCATCTCGTGGGTCACCACCACGCTGGTCACGCCGAGCTTCCGGGTCAGATCGACGATCAACTGATCGATCTCGGCGCTGGTCACGGGATCCAGGCCGGCCGATGGTTCGTCGTAGAAGAGGATCGCCGGGTCGAGGGCGAGGGCGCGGGCGAGTCCGGCACGCTTCTTCATGCCGCCCGAGATCTGGGCGGGAAGCTTGTCCGCGTGCTCCCGAAGCCCCACCAGCTCGAGCTTGATCTTGACCTGGATGTCGATGATCGTCGGATCAAGATCGGTGTGCTCCTCGAGCGGGAGTGCCACGTTCTGGGCAAGGGTCATCGACTGGAAGAGCGCACCGGACTGGAAGAGGATCCCGAACTTCCTTCGGACCTCGTTCAGCCCCTCCTCGTCGAGCTGATCGATCTGGTGACCGAGAAGGGTGATGGTGCCCTCGGTGGGAGGGAAGGATCCGATGAGCATCCGAAGGAAGGTGCTCTTCCCGCATCCGGAACCGCCCATCACCACGAGGGTCTCACCCCGGAGGATGTCCAGGTTCAGGCCGTCGAGAACCACCTGGCTCCCGAAGACCTTCCGCAACCCCTTGACCTCGATGATCGGTTCACCAGGTGCGGGGAGATCGCTCACGAATCGGCATCCTCTTCATCGCCCTTGATCTCCTGCAGGCGAAGATCGGCGGCCTGAAAACGCTTCTCGCCGGCCTGCTCGAGCATCCGATCCCGGTCGGCCTTCCTCGTGGGATCGTCCTTGAGCGCCGCGGCGGACGCCTCGAGGGCGGCCGCCTCCTTCTCCAGCTTCGAGGCCTGTTCGCCCGTGTCCCCCCCATCGTTCTTCTCCGTGGAGGTCGCCTCCTCGGTGGGCTTCGATTCGGAGCCGGAGTCGGAGGGCGGATCGATCAGGGGGCTCGAAACCTTCCGCAGCGGCGTGCCGAGGGTGAGCGGATCACCCGTCGCAGGCTCGAGGGTGATCCGGTCGATCAGCATCATCGACTTGAAGTCGTTCCCCGACTGGAACATCGCGAGATCTTCCGGGTTGCCGCTCTGATCATCCCCGCTCGAGAAGTACACGGTCCCGGGAACCACCCCGGAATCGAAGGTCACGCTGATCGGCATCGGGAAGTCGGATCCGCCTCCGGCCCCGCCGTTGCCGGGATCCTTGACCATGACCGACTGCCAGGCCCCCCACCTCGCCTGAGCGTCGCTCGCGAACTTCTTCACCTCCTCGGCGGAGGGTCGGGTCTGGTCCAGGAACCGCTTCCGGGCCTCCTCGGTGTCACCGTTGAAGGTCGCGGTCAGGGTCTCCCGGGGCGCCTCCATGGCGAAGGTGAAGGTGCCGTTGATCCAGGGTGAGATCGTCGCGATGCCGATGACCCAGCCGACGGTCACCAGAAGCGAGAGCAGGAATCCGGTGATCGCGAGCCCACGCCCTCGACGCGCTCCATCCCCGGTCGTGAAGAACCCGAAGATCCCGCAGATCAGGCCGAGGATCATCATGCCGGGAATGCAGAAGAGCAGACCCGAGATCAGGGAGACGATCGCCGCCAGACTGTACGGCGGCGTCTCGCCGGAGTCTGCCGCCGGGACGCTCGTCTCGAAGTGAGAGGGAACCTGACTCATGTCGCTCCAATCTCCGAAGGTGTCGGGCGAAGTCTACTCGCCTCCCGTGGCAGGCAGGAGGTCGTCGGTGTCCTCCACCGGGGGATCCGCGGGGATCGCGGGCATCTCCGGAAGACGAAGGATCCGACCGTCCGGACCGATGAGCTTGAAACGCTGCATGACCGGCCGGGCCAGCAGGGAATCCGGACTGTCCAGGGAGAAGGTGCCTGACGGCTCCAGAACGAAGCGGGCGACACCCGTCCAGATCGTCTGGTCCGTGGCGTAGACCCTGACGTCAGCCTCCATCACCGGCTGACTCAACGAGGAGTCGACCGGCTTGACCGCCTTGATCGAGATCGACCATGGTTCCAGACCGCCTCCCCTGACCTCGCTGATGAAACCCTCGATGCCCTCCTGATGACCGCCCGGCTCGATGCCCATGCTGACACGGATGGCATCGGCGTCATCCTCGGAAGCGGCGGCGAAGATCTCACGGATCTCGGTCTCCATGCCGGTCTCCCACTGCTCGAGCCCCCAGCTGCCGCTTCGATCCCACACTTCGATCCAGATGATCGTGGTCGCGGCTCCGATCCCCAGGGCCCAGAGGGCATATCCCCGACCACCCATCCGCCCCCCGCTCCTCGTGATCCTGAAGTAGGCGACGAAGCCCATGATCATGGCGATGAAGCCGAGCGGCGGACAGACCCCCCCCAGTCCCATCACGAAGGCGGCGATCGCCAGCCGGCTCGCCCGAGGCCGGTGGGCGACACCGGCACCGGAATCTCCTCCGGAAGAGGATGGGTCTGGATTCCCTGGATCGGAGGCCGTCATGGCGGCCGAGTGTAGCCCCGTCTACGCTCCCACTCATGGACTCGGACATCGAGAGGAACGAAATCCCCGGAGACCTGCAGGGATGCCGGGCCGTGGTGATGGGCGTCGGTCGCTTCGGTGGCGGCGTGGCCGCGGTCAGACACCTGGCCGATCTGGGAGCCCGGGTGATCGCCACCGATGTCGCGGATGCCGAGACGCTGCGCTCGTCGCTGACCGAGCTCGAGGGGATCGAGGTCGAGTACCACCTCGGGGGTCATCGCAGGGAGGATTTCGAACAGGCCGATCTGGTGATCGTGAATCCAGCGGTCCCCCGACCCTGGAGCAACCCCTACTTGCAGGCGGCGCGGGATGCAGGCGCGAGACTGCTGACCGAAATCCGCCTCGCGATCGGAGATCGACCCGCCGGACATCTGATCGGGATCACCGGGACCGCCGGAAAGAGCACCACCGCCGCGATGGTCCACCACGCCCTGACCGCCGTCAGACCCGACCTTGATGCAAGGCTGTCCGGGAACATCGGAGGGTCGCTGCTGGACGATCCCCCGCCGGCGGATGCCTCGATCGTCCTTGAACTCTCGAGCTTCATGCTCCACTGGCTGGCAGGCGACGGCGGACGCCCCGAAGACCGGGCCACGCCGGGGATCGCGGCGATCACCAACCTTGCTCCCAATCACCTCGACTGGCACGAGACCCTCGAACACTACGAGGCCTGCAAGAGCGCGATCGCCGAGCCCTCCCCCGTCTGCAACGGCCCTCGACTGCTGAAGCCCCCGGACCAGGTGGATGGCCCGCCGATCCCGCTCTCGGTGCCCGGCGCCCACAACCTCGGGAACGCCCGCTTCGCCGTCCGTATCGCCCTCGAACACGTGCGACTTCGCGATCCGGCCTCGGTCGATGATGATCTGGCCGGGGCGTTTCGTGCCTCCCTCTCCTCCTTCAAGGGCCTCCCGCACCGGCTGGAGTCTCTGGGGGACACCGCCGGCACCCGGGTCTTCAACGACTCCAAGTCGACCACTCCGGAAGCGACGCTCCTCGCCGTGGGAGCGTTCGAGGATCCTGCACGCATCCATCTGATCGCCGGGGGATACGACAAAGGTGCGGATCTCGGCCCCATCGCGGAGCTGGCGTCACGTCTCGCCGGCCTGCACGCCATCGGACAGACCGGCCCCGTACTGGCGGCAGCGGGCGCCGTGCCGCATGAAGACCTCGATTCCGCGGTCGATGCGATCTTCGCCCGGGCCCGACCCGGCGACGTGATCCTCCTGAGTCCGGGTTGCGCGAGCTGGGATCAGTTCAGCAACTACGAGGAACGAGGCCGCGCCTTCGGCGCCGCCATCGATCGACATCGCAGGGATCGCGAGGGATGAATCAGTCGGTCCGACCGACCGCGACCAGCAGGGTCACGACGTGAACCTCGACGGCACGTCCCTCACCGACCGCATCCACCTTCTCATGGGTCTTCCCCTTGAGATTCACCGACTCGACCGGAATCCCGAGCAACTCCGAGAGCCGCTGTCTCAGCTCCGACTTCCGGGGTCCGATCTTCGGCGCCTCCAGGATGACCGTCGCATCGAGGTTCGCGATCCGGTATCCGGCACGCTTCACCCTTTCGACCGCCTCCTGGAGAAAGATCGCGGAGGACGCTCCATCCCAGTCCGGATGATCGTCGGGGAAGAGCTGGCCGATGTCATCCTCCCCCAGTGCCCCCAGCAGGGCATCGGTGACGGCATGCAGCAGGGCATCGCCGTCTGAGTGCCCCACGGGGCCGCGATCGTGGTCGAAGGAAACGCCCCCCAGCACGAAGGGCCGTCCCGCACCCGCCGGAGCGACGGGTTCGAGCCGGTGCAGGTCGTAACCGTGTCCGATCCTCATGGGTGACGTCGGCGATGGGGTGGTCATCGCCGGACTGTAGCACCCGAGACGCCCAGTCCCCCTCCAACGCCCGGGGAAGCCCCGGGATTCGGCCCCGATCCCCACCCCGAGGCCCCGGGTTGCAGCGGTCCCCATGATCCGGTTCAAGCAGTGCCCGCTGGAAGACCGATAGATCGACACGGGGGGACGGTCCGCGCGGACCGACCCCAGGTCCTGCCCTCGTCTCCCGGATCCAAGAATGCGACTCAGGTCGATCGGAGCCGTCGCCCTCGCTGCCTGCCTTCTGACCACCACCGGCTGCTATGCGCCGAACGGTGGCTTCATGCCGAGCACCAACGCGACCTTCACCTACATCTCCACCACGTGGAGCCCCAAGACGATCAGGGTGATCGACACCCGAACCGACGAGGCCTTCTTCACCATCAACCTTCCCGTCGGGAAGCAGCTGACCTTCAAGTTCCTGGTTGGCAAGGGTGACGACCCCGTGCAGACGCCGGATCGCATGCAGTGGGAGGTCTGGGAGGCGCCGCATCAGTCCGGCAGGCTCTCGAACCAGCTGACCGTGCCGCCTTCGAGCGCTCGACGCATCCAGGTCGACGTCCGACCGGGCCCCGAGTACGCCCCGGACAGCGAGGAGTACCGACTCCGCGTGGACGAGGCGGAGGACCGTCCGGACCACTGGACGCCATCGGGCGGGGAAATCCCCGGCGATTGAACCGTTCCGAGATCAGGAAACCACTCATCGCCCGCCATCCTTCGATGGCGGGCGATGTTCATGCCGGACCGGAGGATCTCGCGAATGCGGCGGCCGGGATCAATCCGAAGGTGACCACGATCGCAGGGCGATGGCGGTCGTCCTCTGCAACGCCTCGAACGGTTCCCGCCATGATGCATCGGCCCCGACTTCATCCGCAAGGCATCGGATGACTTCGAATCGAGCAGCGGACGCCTCGTCCAGCCCCTGCGAAGTCCCGGGAACCGCGATGACCGGGATCCCCGCCTCCTCCGCCATCCCGACCAGCCTCCCCACCGCCTTGCCCATCATTGACTGACGATCGAGCGAGCCTTCGCTCGTGATGACGAGGTCGGACGCCCGGATCCGACGACGCAGTTCGACGATCTCCGCAACGACCTCGAAACCCGATTCAAGGTGCGATCCGAGATCGGCCGTCCGCTCGCCCGGAACTCGTGATCCGGCCCGAAGCAGTGGCGCCAGCCCCACTCCCCCCCCTCCCCCCGCTCCGGTGCCCGCCCCGAGGCACGGGCCGCCCGCCAGGGACGCCATCCTGCGGGCCCAAACCTCCAGTCCGGTTTCGAGCCGTTCGATCGAGGATTCATCGGCTCCCTTCTGCGGGCCGAAGACCCTCGCCGCACCGTCCGGCCCCAGCAGAGGATTCACCACATCGGCGAGCAGACGCAGACGGACTCCCTCCCAGCGGTCCAGAACGGACGCCTCAAGGTGAACCCTCGAGACGGCTTGGAGATCGACCCCACCAAGGGGGCGCTGATCGGGCCCACCCGGCCCCACCACGGTCATCCCAAGGGCCCGTGCCGCCCCGATGCCGCCATCCACCGTCGAACTTCCACCGACCGCCAGCAGGAGCTCGGAGGCCTCAGGGCCGCCCCTCAGGAGCCTCGAGCGGGCTGTCTCGAGCAGATGGCCGAGACCGGCGGTGCCGGTGACCATGGGATCCCGGTCGGCGGGAGCCACACGAGCAAGACCGGAGGCCTCCGCCAGCTCCACGACCGCCAGCCGTCGATCCCTGCGGAGTCCCCACCGTGCGCGGATCGGGGGTCGATCCGCTCGTGGGCCCGGCACTTCGGTGTCGTGGATCTCGAGGTCCGGTATCGAAGCCGCGAGGACCTTGAGCGTTCCTTCCCCACCATCGGCGATGGGGGCCTCGAACACATCCGCACGTGGAAGCACCACACGAACCCCGTCCGCGATCGCGGTGGCGGCCGATGGAGCATCGATCGTCTCCTTGAGCGAGTCGGGAGCGACGAGAATTCGAGGCTGGAGCGGGTCGTCGGCCAGAAGTCCCTCCGATCGAACGTGTCGGTCGAGTGCCGAGGCTATTACACTCGTGGGATCGGCGACGGACCGGTCGCACGGAGCCCATGGAAACCTTCATCCACAACTTCCTCGGGGAATTCGGATGGATGGCGATGATCGCGCTCCTCCTGGCATCGGGATTCGGCGTCCCGATCGGCGAGGAGCTGGTCAACGTCCCCGCCGGAATATTCGTCGGCCGCGGGGAGATGCCGATCTGGTCCACGTTCGCGGCCGCCTACATCGGAGTGCTCGGAGGTGACTTCCTCTGGTTCACGATCTG
This sequence comes from Phycisphaerae bacterium, assembly GCA_002709295.1. Classification (GTDB taxonomy): domain Bacteria; phylum Planctomycetota; class Phycisphaerae; order Phycisphaerales; family SM1A02. The sequence continues at coordinate 11,447 of PAQL01000038.1, forward strand.
CGGCAGGTTCGGACGGAGGCTTCTCGGAGTCCGGTGGTTCCGGAGGATGATCCACCCCCGTCGCCTGCTCCAGGTGAAGCACCAGTGGGACCGCCGGGGGGCCGGAGTCCTCCTCATCGCCCGGTTCATCCCGGGTACGAGGTCACCCGCCCTGACCATCGCCGCCCTGATGCACATGCCATGGCGGAAATTCATCCCGGTCGAAATCGTCTGCTGTGCCATCACCACCCCGATCCAGGTCTTTCTGGGAATCCTCATCGGCCGCGAACTCGCCGGCGAGAGCCTTCCCACCGTCGTTTTCACCGCTCTGGGCGTCGTGGCCGGGATCATCGCCCTCACCGCCCTTGTCAACTGGCTGCTGGCCAGCCGCCGACGCGGGTCGGGGCCTCCACCGAGGGCCCGGGCGGCGTGGTTGCGGAACTATCGTGGCATGAAGTCGAATACACCGATGCCGTAGCGAGGCGGACGAAAGCTCCGCCGTACCAGGAGATTCAACATGCGAGCCATCGTCACTGGACAGATCGGCGTCGACAAGAAGCCCTACCTCTCGGGTGCCGCGAATCTCGCCGGCGAACGCGGGGAGAACATCGAGCTCTTCAACGTCGGCGACATGATGTACGAGGAGGCCAGCGACGTCCGCCCCGGCCGCATCCTCGACCTGCCGATCAGCCGGCTGAACTCGCTGCGTCGCGCCGCCTTCAAGGACATCATCGCCGCCACCCGACCGGTCGACGAGCACCGCAACGTGATGGTGAACACCCACGCCACGTTCCGCTGGCATCACGGTCTCTTCAGCGCCTTCGACTTCGATCAGATCCGGGCGCTGGCCCCCGAGCTGTTCATCTGCCTCGTCGACAACGTGGAGGTCGTCCATGAGAGGCTCCACAAGGAGCACATCGTCGACGCGACCCTGAAGGACTGCATGGTCTGGCGGGAGGAGGAGATCCTCGCCACCGAGCTCATGGCCCAGGCGATGGGATGCGGCAACAACTTCTACATCCTGAGCAGAGGCCGTCACCAGCCGACCCTGGAGACCTGCGTCCGCCTCGTCACCCGCCCCGACATGAGGAAGGTCTACCCCTCCTTCCCCATGAGCCACGTGGTCGACATGCCGGACGTGCTCGCGGAGATCGACGACTTCCGGGCCCAGATCGCGGAGCACTTCATCGCGTTCGACCCCGGCGACGTGGATGAGAAGCTGCTGCTGGAGAACGCTCTGGCGGCCGCCCGCAACGGCCACGACTTCGTGGAGATCCCCCAGCACATGTTCGGTTCCGCCCGGGAGGGCGACGAACCGGTCCGGATCCCGACCCGCGAGGTCCTCGACATCGCCGGGGACGTCGACGGGCAGATCTACATGCGGGACTTCAAGCTGGTGGATCAGTCGGACATGATCGTGTCCTACATCCCCGAACTGCCCGGTGGGATTCCCGGTCTCTCCAGTGGGGTGGAGCGCGAGCTTCATCACGCCTTCGAGCACACCAAGGAGGTCTACGTGGTCTGGAAGCCCTCCAAGGCACCCAGCCCGTTCATCACCGAGACCGCCACCCAGATCTTCGCGAGCGTGGATGACGCCATGACCTACTTCGAGGAGAAGGGCATGCTCGCTTCGAAGAACCTCTTCGGACACTGAGCCACTCGTGCCTCGCCACCGCGTCCTCGTCGCCTACGACGGCACCGACTTCCATGGCTGGCAGCGGCAGATCCGACCCGACGGTTCGGAACTGCGCACGGTGCAGCAGTCGCTGGAGAGGGCGGTTCTCTCCGCGTTCCACGAGAATGTTCCGGTGGTCGGGGCCAGCCGGACCGACGCCGGGGTCCACGCCGTCGGACAGGTGGCGGCGTTCACCACGGTTCGCGAGATCGACATCGATCGACTCGCGGTCGCCCTGACCGGCCGACTGCCCGACGACGTCCAGGTTCGAGAGGCGGCGATCGTGGGCGAGGACTTCGACCCGATCTCGGACGCCCGCAGCAAGTGCTACCGATACGAGTTCTCCACCGGCCGCCCCCCCGCGACGTGGCCCCCCTTGTTCGACCGGAGGACGGTCTACCGGGCTCCATACGAGCTCGACACCGATGCGATGAACGAGGCAGGCCGACGGCTGGTCGGCACCCATGACGTCGCCGGCCTCGCCCAGAAGCATCATGGACGGGACAACACCATCCGCACCATCTTCGACTGCCGCGTCACGAGTCCCGGCCCCAGTCGCGTGCGGATGGAGATCGTCGGAAACGGCTTCCTCTACAACATGGTGAGGATCATCGCGGGAACCCTGCTCGAAGTCGGCCGGGGCCGCACGAATCCCGACCGCATCGACGAGATCCTCGCCACCGGCGAGCGTCGTCTCGCGGGACAGACCCTTCCCCCCCACGGCCTGTCGCTGCGCTGGATTCATCACGGACCGGACGACCTTCCCGAGTCCCCTCCCGAGGATCCGGCATGAGGATCATGCACCTGTCGACCCGTCTGATCCTCGGCGGAAGCCAGGAGAACACCGTGCTCTCCTGCGCCGGCCAGTCGGACGACGGACATGACGTGGCTCTCGTGTACGGCCCCATCGAAGGGCCGGAGGGGACGATGCTTCCCGAGGTCCGTGCCCATGGAGGCATCGAGGCGATCGAGACTCCGGATCTCGTGCGGGAGATCTCGCCCCGCCGCGATCTCCGCTGCCGGAAGGAACTCCGTCGTCTGATCCGGGACTGGCGTCCGGACGTCGTGCACACGCATTCCTCGAAGGCGGGCATCCTCGGTCGGGCCGCGGCATGGGACGTCGGGGTTCCCGCCGTGATCCACACCATCCACGGCCTTCCGTTCCACCCCTATCAGTCACGACTCCGCAACCTCGTCTACATACGGGCCGAGAGGTGGGCGGCCCGACGATGCCACGCCATCGCCACGGTGGCGGATGCGATGAGGGACCAGGCCCTTGCGGTCGGCATCGGGAACCCTCGGCAGTACCGGACGGTCCGCAGCGGGATGGTGGTCGAACCCTATCTCGTGGAGGAGACCATGGAGGACGCCCGGCGGCGGCTCGGTCTTCCTCAGGATGCCTACATCGCCGGAACGATCGCCAGGCTCGCGGAACTGAAGGGGCACGACGACCTCATCGACGCCTTCACCAAGCGAATGCGCGAGGACTCCGGACTGCATCTTCTCTGGGTCGGTGACGGCTGGTGGTCAGAACGTCTTCTCGGCCGCGTCCGGGATCTCGGCCTCGAGGACCAGGTCCATGCACCCGGCCTCGTGGATCCATCCGAGATTCCCGGCTGGATCCGGGCCATGGACGTGCTCGTGCATCCCAGCTACCGGGAAGGACTTCCCCGCGCCGTCGTCCAGGGCCTGCTCTCGGCGCGTCCGGTGATCTCCTACGCCCTCGACGGAGCCCCCGAGGTCTGCATCCCGGACGAGACCGGCATCCTCGTCGCTCCCGGAGATCTCCGGGGCCTTGCAACCGCCGTCGACCGGCTGCGAACCGATCCGGGACTGGCCGAGCGATTCGGCCGGGCCGGTCGCGAACGATGTCGAGTCGCTTTCGACCACCGGACCATGGTCGAGGATCTCGAGGCGCTCTACACGGACGTCCTCGAAGGCGGAGAGGCAGGTTCGTGAAGGGATCGAACATCCTCCCCACGCTCGCGGCAATCGGCCTGCTCGTCGGATCCTCCTCGATCGGACACGGGCAGGAGATCATTTCCGATCGGATGGGGATGTCGCCGATCCCCCTCACCGGGCCCGGGGTGCTGGACGAGATATCGAACCGGATGACCGCGGGGCTGCGATCCGAGCGAGAAGCCTCGGCCACGCTGCTCGCGGGAAACCAGCTGCGCCGAATCGTCATCGAACTCGCGGCCCGGGGCCGCGGTGATGACGAGGCCTCCGCGGTGGCGGCACTCGAGGCGATTCGACTCTCGGACTCGGTCGGTGGCCTGTCCCGGCGCATGGACCGAATCGATCGTTCCGGAGAGCTCTTCGGTGAACCGCCGCGACGACTCACCGAGGATGAGCGAAGACGGGCGATCGAACGCCTCGCCACCTTCCACCGGGTCGCCCTTGACGAACTGCGACGACGTCCCTCCACGACCCCGGCGGAGCTGGACGAGACCCTGTCCCTGGTCCTGGCCCCGATTCGAGACGTGATCGAGCTGGTGGAACGACGACCCCTCGAGGACCACTGGCCCCTCCGATCGATGGTCGGCACGCGCGATGCTCCGGCCGGGACCGAGGACCGATGGTCGACCGGGGAGGTGGAATCGACGCGAAGGATCTCTTCGGACCTCGAACGCCTCTCCTCCCTTCCCGGAACTCGAACTGCCGACATCGAGCGTCTCGTGGAGGTCGGCGCCGTCATCAGGAACATCGAGGATCCGACGCGTCGCTCGAATCTCCTCGAACACCGGGCCGCGATCGTGGAGATCATGATCGAATCCGGCTCCCTGGAACCGGATGCCGTCGATCGTGGGCTGCAGGCCTCGGCGAGGAGGATCCAGAACCGACATCGACGCGAGGTCCGGGCGGTCATCGAGGATCTCGACCGCATGAGCGACGCCCGCCTCGATCCGGACGAGGCGGTGAGGGAGAGATTGAAGGCGGCAGGAGATTCGGCGGATGATCTCGACCGACTGCGAAGGACCGGGGATCTTGTCGAACGACTGACCCACCTGCAGCCCGCCGCAGCCCGCGGCATCTCCACGCGGATGCGGATGCTGGCTCGTGCCCTGGCCGACGATCGAACGCGGGCGGAAGCCGCTCGAAGGCACGACGAGATCACGAACGACCTCGACCGCTTCGTCCCCCTGTCCGGCGAGATGATGCTGCTCGATCCCGACGACCGAGTCAGCGAACTGGTCGCCGGCCGGTCGGTCGAACTCGTCGCTCGCATCGAACGAGGCAGACGGGAGTGGGTCGATGAGATCTCCGCGGGGGTGTGGAACGGACCGGGACGAATCTCGCTCATGTGTCTCGATCGGTTCTGCGGTCTGCTCATCGACGTGAATGCGATGAGATCGGATGACCCTGACATCGTGCGAAGACTGGAGATCTTCAATCGCTGGGGAGGCTGGTACGTCTCGGGCAGCATGGTGGAGTGGACCGCCCGAACGATCACCCCCGGACTTCGACTGGCGGCGATCGCTGGGGCGGAGGGCGACTTCGAACGACTCGACCGGGACCTGGATCGACTGGAGCGACAGTCGCCTCCCGCACGACTCGTGACCTGGTTCTCCTCGAGGCTCGAAGGGTCCCTTGCCGGTCTCGACGGAGGAAGCGTGGGCGCCCTGGCCGCGGTAGCGCTCCCTCCCGCGATCGATGCATGGGGACTCGAGCACCGGAATCCCCTCGCACGGATCTCCAGGGGCTTCGCGGAGATCGCCGCCGCCCGCCGACGTGGCGACACCGACGACGTCGAACGGCTCTCCCGATGGGTGACCCGGACCTGCGACGACCTTCTCCGCACCGTATCCTCCGCCGACTCCCTGAACCGGCCCACCTCCGGGTCGGATACTTCCAGCAGCAAGGAGACGGACGCGTGAACGTACTCGTGGTCGGACCTCATCCCGACGACCAGGAACTCGCGATGGGCGGCACCATCCTCCGCCTTGCGGCGGAGGGTCATCGCGTGCTCCTCCTCGACCTCACCGACGGCGAACCGACTCCGCACGGCTCCCCCGAGATTCGAGCCCGGGAGTCGGCGAAGGCCGCGGAGATCCTCGGAGTGGAACGCATGATGCTCGGCCGCGAGCACGGGTTCGTGAACCGCCAGGTGGCCCACTCCATCGCCTGCCGCCACGCGGTGGCCGGCGTCATCCGGACCCGGGAGATCGACTGGATCTTCTGTCCGCATCCGGAGGACGCCCATCCAGATCATCGGGCCGCGACCCGCATCGTCGAGGACGCCAGATTCGATGCGAAACTGACGAAGACCGACATCCCCGGCGAACCTCGACATCCCTCGCGCCTCGTCCACTATTACGCGACCCACCTGAAGACGATCCCCGACCCCTCGTTCCTCGTCGACACCACCGGTTTCCACGATCGGAAACGGGAGGCGATCCTCGCCTACGAGAGTCAGTTCACCGTCAACGAGCGGAACCGAAGCGTGATCGAATGGCTCGATGCGCAGGCATGCTTCCTGGGCAGCCGGATCGGCGTGGAGACCGCGGAGCCTTTCAGCGTGATCGAGCCGCTGGGCGTGAGCGGTTTTCGGGACCTGATCTGAGAACCGGCATGCTCAGGCGAAGCCGCGGACCGTCTCCAGAACCGTGTTCACCACGTGGGCCTTCTGAGCCTCGGTGAGGTCGGGATAGATCGGGATCGCGACGACCTCGCCCGCCGCCCGCTCCGCATGGGGGAAGGCCCCCGCCTCATAGCCGAGATCCCGGTAGCAGTCCTGCTGGTGCAGGCACTTCGGATAGTAGATCTCGCTGCCGATCGAGGCATCCGCAAGCGCCTTCCGAAGGGTGTCGCGATGCTCGGCCGGAACCCGGATCACGTACTGGTTGTAGATGTGCCGGGCGCCCTCCGGAGCCGGCTGGGGGGTCCTGAGTGGAAGGCCCCCCTCATGGAGCGAGACTGCGCTGGTGGTCGCCCCCGCCGAGGCGAAGGCCTCGTCGTAGTGTCGGGCGTTCGCCTGCCGCCCGGCGCTCCAGGCATCCAGGTGTTCGATCTTCACGAGAAGGACCGCGGCCTGAAGGGCGTCGAGACGACTGTTCAGGCCGACGTCATGATGGAAGTACTTCGGCTTCATGCCGTGATTGCGGAACCGAAGCATGCGTTCGGCGATCTCCTCGTGGTTCGTCGCGCAGAGTCCGCCGTCGCCGAAACCGCCGAGGTTCTTGCTCGGGAAGAAGCTGTAGGTGCCGACGTCTCCCACCGAACCGACCCGCCTTCCATGGACGTCCTCGGTGCCGATCGCCTGGGCCGCATCCTCGATCACCTTGAGATCGTGGTCGCGGGCGATGGCCATCACCGCATCGAGATCACAGGCCTGTCCGAAGAGGTGCACCGGGATGATCGCCTTGACCGCGCCCTTGGGACGGGAGTCGAGCACCGCCCTGATGGAGACAGGATCGATCTGATACGTGGCGGGATCGATGTCCGCGAAGACCGGCGTGGCTCCGACCCGCGAGACGCTTCCTGCGGTGGAGAAGAACGTGAAGGTCGGCACGATGACCTCGTCGCCGGGACCGATGCCGAGAGCATCGAGCGCCAGGATGATCGCATCCGATCCGTTCGAGCATCCGACCGCATGGGGCATGCGGAGGTAATCGGCGCATCTGGATTCCAGCGCCGCCACCTTCGGCCCGCCGATGAAGATCTGACTCTCCAGAACCTCCCTGACCACGGGTTCGACCTCGTCGCGGATGGTCGCGTACTGGGCCTTGAGGTCGAGAAGCGGAACGGTCACATCGGTGGCTGTGGACATCCGCCGATGGTATCGAAATCAGCCGATGGAATCAGGCTCAACGGCCGGTGGAACCGAAACCACCGCCGCCACGATCGGTCTCATCGAGGCTCTCGACCTCCTGCACCACCACCCGGGCGACCGGCGCGATCACCATCTGGGCGATCCGCATCCCCGGCTCGAGCGTGAAAGAAGCCTTCCCGAGGTTGATCAGCGGAACCTTGACCTCGCCTCGATAGTCGGCGTCGATCGTTCCCGGCGTGTTGGGCATGGAGATTCCGTGCCGGGTCGCAAGACCGCTGCGCGGCCGGACCTGGGCCTCCCAACCCACGGGGATCGACATCGCGAAGCCGCAGGGCACCAGGACGATCTCACCGGGGGGGATCTCCAGAGGATCTTCCAGCACCGCATGCAGATCGAGTCCTGCCGCCTGATCGGACTGATGGGCGGGCACGACGGCTCGTGAATCGAGCCGCTTGAATCGAAGGACGGGATCGGACATCGACTCAGGATATCGTCCGACCGTGCCGCTGATCCAACTCCTCATCCTCGCGATCTGGCTGGGGCTTCCCCTCGTCGCCATCCGGCAGATCCTGTCCGCCAGACGACGGATCATCGAACGGACCTGCCCCGAGTGCGACTACGACATGACCGGAACGACGGTGGGAGGTCCCTGCCCGGAGTGCGGCATCATTCCCGCGATCTCCCGAAGCAGGTCCACCGATCCCGAGCGGGTGCTCTGTCGAAACTGCGGCCATGATCTCGAGGGGCTCCCATGGGACGCCGACTGCCCGGAGTGCGGTCTTCGTTCCGCGGCCCTGCCGAGGTTCACACCGGCTCGGCCGCGATACCGGCTCCGCGCCGTTCTGGGAGGGGGGCTGCTCGCCATCTGGGTCGGTCTCACGGCCATCGTCGTGATCGACTGGTACGACTCCTACCGATACGACCGGATGAGGGGCGCTGCCCTGCGGGCGAGGCAGACCCCAGTACCGCACACCACGACCGTTCCCGAGGGCGACCGCGACTAGAGCGAGCGGATCGCCTCGAGCACCGCGTCGGCGTGCCCCGGGACCTTCACCTTGTCCCAGCGCTCAGCGACCTTTCCGTCGGGGCCGATGAGGTAGGTCGTTCGCACCACTCCCATGTACTTCCTGCCGTACATGGACTTCTCCTGCCAGACCCCGTACTTCAGACAGATCTTCGGGTTCTCGTCGGCATCGCGAGCCGCATCGGCGAGGAGCGTGAAGTTGAGATCGTGCTTGTCGGCGAACTTGCGATGACTCTCCACGGAATCCGGGCTGACCCCGAACACCACCGCCCTGGTCTTCTTGAAGTCGGGGAGCTGATCCCGGAACTGACAAGCTTCCTTGGTGCATCCGGAGGTGTCATCCTTCGGATAGAAGTAGAGGACCACGGGCTTCCCCGCGAGATCCTTCAGGGCGTGCTTCTTCCCGTCCTGGTCGGGCAGGGTGAACGCGGGGGCCTTCTTGCCGGCATCGATGAGGGGCATGGTCTCTCCTGGGGCGACGGTTGGGGTGGGCTTGGAGGGGTGATGGTCTTCGGGGCCGGATTCGACGGCAGGCAGGTCGAGGGCGCAACCGCATCGGGATTTTCAGGCCGATCGACCGTGATCTCGCCGGCGGATGGGTCGGACACCGCCCATTCCGCCCGCTAGAGCAGATCGTCCTTGCGGAAGTCCAGATCCGGTTCACGACAGACGTGATTCTCGAGATGGGGACTCCGGAAGCATCCGACCCAGCGGTCCGGCTCGATCTCGTACAGCACGTATTCGTCCCGATCGGGAACCACGGTCGGCCTTGAACCTTCCGGCGGGTCCGGCCACCAGGGGACGATGTCGACCCCGTTGGCGGGATCGTGCCCCGGAAGCTTCGCGAACTCGGCGGGATCACCGACGACCTCCTCGACGGTGGTCAGACGATGCTTGCCCTCGCCGAGGCGGGGGATCGAGTCGAACAGGCCCCGGGTGTAGGGATGCAGCGGACGGTCGAACAGGTCGTAGACCTTCGCGTACTCCACGACCCGACCCGCGTACATGACGCAGACCACGTCGGCGTTCTCCGCGACCACTCCGAGGTTGTGGGTGATGAGCATGATGCCCATCTCCTTGGTCCTCTGGAGTTCCCTGAGGAGTTCGAGGATCTGGGCCTGGATCGTCACGTCGAGGGCGGTGGTCGGCTCGTCGGCGAGCAGGAGTGTCGGGTCGCACGCCAGAGCCATGGCGATCATGACCCGCTGCCGCATGCCCCCGGAGAACTGGTGCGGATAGTCCTTGAGTCGCTGTTCGGGGTTGGGGATGCCGACATCCCCCATCGCCTTGACCGCGATCCGCACCGCCTCGTCCGGCGTCACCTCCTGATGGAGCAGGATCGCCTCCATGATCTGGTCGCCGATGGTGTAGACCGGATTCAGGCTGGTCATCGGCTCCTGGAAGATCATCGCGATGTCCTTGCCGCGCAGCTGCAGCATCCGCTTCTCGTCGTACTGGAGGACGTCGTCCCCGCGGAATCTGATGCTGCCCCGATCGAAGCGACCGGGTGGGCGCGGTATGAGCTGCATGCTGCTCATCGCGGTCACGCTCTTGCCACAGCCCGACTCCCCCACCACCGCCAGCGTCTGTCTGGGGTGGATGGTCATGCTCACGCCCGCCACCGCCTGAATGCGAGGCCCGGTCGGATCGGAGCTGTTGGAGAAGCTGACTGCGAGGTCACGCACCTCGAGCAGAGGCGTGGTGCTCGTGGCCGGCGGCGTGGTCGCGTTCTCGGCGAGGGTGGATTCCGACATCAGTGCGCCGCCTTCCGCATCTTGGGGTCGATCGCATCCCGGAAGTTCTCTCCGAGGATGTTGTAGGCGAGCACCGTGATGAAGATCGCCGCTCCGGGGAACACCGCCATCCACCACAGGAAGACTCCGGTCTCACCCGTGGTGAGCGAGAGCAGCTTGCCCCATGAGGACTGCCCGTAGGGACCGAGTCCGAGGTAGCTCAGCGTCGCCTCCGCGATGATCGCGGCCGCGATGCCGAAGGACGCCTGGACGAGCACCGGGGTGATGCCGTTGGGAAGCATGTGCCGGAAGAGGGTGGAGTGGAGCGGGAGCCCCACGGCCCTGCAGCTCTGGACGAAGTCCTGGTTCCTCAGCTTGAGGAACTCGGCGCGGATGAAGCGCGCAGATCCCGTCCAGGTCACGCAGCCGATGATCGCCATCATCACGTAGGTGTTGCGAGGAAGGACCGATGCCGCCACGATCAGGAGGAAGAGGACCGGAATGGCCATGAAGATCTCGACGACCCGGGACAGGACGAGGTCGACCCAGCCCCCGAAGTAGCCCATCAGGGAACCGATCACGATCCCGATGATCACCGAGATGCCGGTCGAGACCAGTCCGATCGAGATCGAGAGCCGGCAGGCGTGAAGCATCTGGGACATCACGTCACGGCCGATCGGATCGGTGCCGAGGTAGAAGTCCCGGTCCCCGTAGGAGAGCTTGGCGATGCCGTCCGCCTCGATCTTGAAGCCGATGCGTTCGTTCACCTTGGCGACGAGCTCCGTCCCGGCATCATCGATCATCAGCTTCGCATTTCGATTGGCGGCCTCGATGGATCCGACGATCCCGACCACCTCCCTCGCCGCAGCGGTCGCCGCCGCGGCGTTCTCGCCGAGGATCGACTGCCGGTAGGTTTCGAGCTGGGACCCCATTCGAGCGAATCGATCGATGTAGACGTCGGAGACCCCCTCGGCCGCCAGACCCGCATCGGTCCAGTCCTCGAGCGCCTTCTCCTCCTTCGCGGGCTTGTCCTGCAATCCCGCCTCGATGCTCAGGAGCTCCACGATCCCGGACGAGACCTCGCCGTTCATCGGAAGCCCCTCGATGCGCGGGGACAGATTGAAGGCCACGGTGCGGATGTAGAAGGCGATCCCGTCGTCGAGCTGATCCTCGGCCACGCTTCGGTAGGCACCCTTGACCGTGGTGGCGGGGCTACGATTGAAGAACGCGGGGTCGGCCTGGGTCGGCGACCAGGGGATCAGGGTGTAGGTGTTCCGTTGCTTCCCCTCCATCTGCTTCAGCACGAAACTGTTCGGGGAGAACGTCGGTGCCACCCAGCGGTCCGTGCTTATGAGGCAGGTCACGGCGATGGTGGCGGCGCTGAACGCGAACTTGAGCGGAATGCCCTCGAACGGCGCGATCCAGAAGAACAACAGCAGGACCACGGCCCCGGATCCGAAGGAGACCAGCCAGGGGAAGAGGTTCCAGGCCAGGACGTCCTGCCCGGCGTCGCTCATCTGGTACTGCACCAGGGCGATCAGGATGATCACCAGACCCGCGAGCACCGCCGCTGCGCAGATGACGCCCAGCCTCTTCTGACGACTCGCAGCCAAAGGCAGGAGAAGGAGAAGCGGACCGAGGATCCCTCCCAGAAGGAGGAGGATGTCGGTCGCGGTGAGCGACTGATAGAGCGGGGAGTAGGACCTGACGGGCTGGCCGTCGGCCCCCAGCTCGACCGTCCAGAGGGGAAGGCCGTTGGCGATGACCGGGGCGAAGATCGCGAAGAAGCCGATGATCGCGATCCAGAGCAGCCCGGCCTGGGCGCCCCTTCGCTCCACCACCCGGCTCCAGGCATCCGCCCAGAAGGGCTTCGCCTTGGATGCACCGACCCCGCGCATCACGTCGATGCCGCTGATCGTCTTCTCGGATTCTGGCTTGGAAGAGCTCATCTCGAAGAGGGGTTCCGGTTCAATCGAAGGTGACGCGGGGGTCCGCCGCGGCGTAGAGGATGTCCGCCAGCAGCAGGGCCAGGAGGTTGAGGACGGCGATCATGAAGACGTTGGCGAGGATGACGTCGCGATCGAGGTTGAAGATCGCTCCGAGGATCAGTGATCCCATCCCGGGGATGCTGAAGATCCTCTCCACCACGACCGATCCCGCCAGCATCGCCGGAAACACCAGCACGAAGATCGTGATGACCGGCAGCAGGCTGTTGCGGAACACGTGGTACCACTTCACGTCGTGATCGGAGACGCCCTTCGCCCGTGCGGTCCGGACGAAGTCCATGGTGTAGGTGTCGAGCATCGCGGCCCGGGTCTGCTTAGCGAGGACGGCCCAGCCTCCGTAGACCAGGCAGAAGACGGGCAGGACCATGTGCCAGATGGTGTCGAGGAGATAGCCTCGCTCGAATCCCTCGGCGCCGAATCCCGGGAGGAAACTCATCTCGTCGGCATTGTTCGAATGCAGACCCGATCCCGGGAACCAGCCGAGGTACTGCTTGTCGGCGAGGAATCCGATCGCGAGCACGCCCGCCCACACCACGGGAATCGACCAGAAGATCACGAACACGCTGCCCGAGACCTTGTCGAAGAGCCTGTTGTGCCGGGCGGCGGCGTGCATGCCGAACGGGACCGCCACCAGATAGATGATGGGTACCGCGGCGATGTTGAGAAGCAGCGTGACCGGAAGCGCCTCCGCGATGAGGTCGAACACCGGCCGACCGATCGTGAAGCTCTTGCCGAAGTCGGGCCAGTCCAGAGTCGCGATTCCGAAGATCCCCACCCCCGCCAGGGGATACGGCCCGCGAGCATAGGCCTGCCTCACGCGAGCCAGCGCCGCCTCGGCATCCGCGTGCGAGGCGACCATCCGGCCATAGCTCTGGACGACCTCCTCCCAGTCCTGCTCGAGGGAGGTCTCCGGCTCCAGGGTCTGGAGCAACTCGTAGTCGACGACGTTGTTGCCGGTCACGGCCCGGTTGAAATCCGACTGCGTGGACACGGTCGCGGCCCGCTCGGCGACCTTGGCATCGGTGCCCTCGCCGATCATCCTTGCGATCTCCTGCTCCCTCAGGCGCATGGTGTCCGCGGCGGCGTAGCGCGAGATCGAACTCGCGAAGCCACGAGTCGCCATCAGGTACTGGGCTCGGGCCCGGAGATACGACTTGTTCGCATCCTTGTACTCCGGGATCGCCTCGGGGGCTTCTCCGACCGGGAGCCCCTCCTCCTCCCTTGCCGCCGCGAGCTCGAGGGATTTCGCGACCGCGGCGATGCGGGCGGGGTTGTCGTCGTCGGCCAGGGGGCGATGCTGCTCCTCGGCCTGCTTCTCGAGATCGAGGGGGCTCTTGTACCACTCCTTGAACCACCCCGGCCCCATGGGAAGCGGCTTCACGCTGCGCGGTGGCTCCTCGAGATCGCCCGCGTAGTTGCGCATCGAACGCTCACCGAACTTCACCGGCGAGATCCTCCCGAGCCAGCGGCCGTACTGCACGACCGCAGGATCATCGAGACCGTAGCGGTCCTCGATGTAGAGGAGCTGCATGCTGGCCTTGCTGTCCGCATCGACGCTGCCCCCGGCCGCCCTCAGGGCCGCACCGATCCCCCCCGGTGCCATGGCGAGAAGCATGAACACCAGGAAGGTGATCCCGAGCAGGGTCGGAATCATGAGAAGCAGTCGTCGAACGATGTAACCCAGCATCGGTCAGCGGTTTCCTTGGTGGTGGACCGGAGAGGAACGGTTCGCGAAGACGTGATGCACGCCTCCGCGGACGGACGGCTCAGTTCGCCACGCGGAAGAACTCTCCGGGTTCGAGGCCGATGGGATAGGTCTGGACGTTTCCGATGTCACGGTTGATGAATCGGATCCACGGCGAGACGCGGATGAAGGTGTAGGGCTGCTCGTCGTGGACCACGGAATGGAAGTCGTGCCAGACCATCATCCGCTCGTCGTGATCCATGGTGGCACGACCCTTGTCGATGAGATCACTCCCCTCGGGGCTGTCCCACTGGATGAAGTTGTCGCCCTGGTCGAGGATCGAGTTCCGATGCCAGATCTGCTTGGGATCCGACTCGGGCGAGCTCGCGCTCCAGGCCATGATCATCGCATCGAAATCCCGTCGCTTGAGCATGTCCGAGTAGAACGACCAGTCGACCACCCGCGGCACGCAGGTGATGCCCGACTGACTGCACTGGGCGACGAGGTAGCTGATGATCCGCTCGGAGGTCTCGCCGGAGTTGGTGATCGTGAACTCGAACTTGAAGGGCGTGCCCTTGGAGAAGAACTCGTCGTCCTTCTGGTACTCGAGGATCCCGTCGTTGTCCGCATCCTCCCAACCCGCCTCGGCCAGCAGGGCCTTCGCGGCGACCGGGTCGTAGGGCCAGGGGGAGATGTCGGGATTGGAACTGGGCGAACTGGGACTGTTCGGCCCGGTCGAGACCACGCCGACCCCGGCGAAGATGGTTCGGATCATCTCCTCGCGGTCGAGGATCATGGTCATCGCCCGACGGACCCGCTTGTCGTGGAAGGGTGTCCAGGCGCCATCGGGCGGGCCGCCGCGACGGCCGCACTGCCATCCGATGAAGGAGTAGCCCGACCTCATGTTGACCCACTTGTAGATCGCATTGTCCTCGAGGAACTCGGCGTCCTTGCGATACTTCGCGTACTGGGTCGAGGAGGGGGTGAGCATGTCACCGTCGTTGTTCCGGAAGCCGACCAGGGCCGCGGTCGGCTCGGTGATCACCTTGAACCGCATGCTGTCCAGGGGCGGCTTGTTCCTGCCCCAGTAGCGTTCGTTGCGGACGATGACGACGTCCTCACCGGGCGTCCACTGGTTCTCGATGTCCATCACTTCCAGGCGGAACGGACCCGAACCCATCAGGAGGCCGGTCGACTGGTTGATCACCGATTCCTCGAGCGGAGCGTAGAAGTGCTTGGGAAGCACGGCGATGCCGAGGGTGTAGGAGAGGTTCGTGAAGACCGCCTTGTTGAAGACGAACTCGACGGTGTGGTCGTCGATGACCTCCACCTTCTCGATCATGTCGAGGGTGGAACGGCTTCGCTCCGCCTCGATCCGGGTGTTCTTGATGAAGTCCTCGACCGTCCATCGGACGTCTTCACTGGTGACCGGCTCGCCGTCACTGAAACTCGCCCGGGGATCGAGGTGGACTCGAAGCCACATGCCGTCGGGATCGAACTGCCAGGCATCGGCGAGCACGCCCTTGGTCGCGAGGGTCTCGGGATCGTAGGAGCCGAGTGGTTCGACGACCTGATCGAGAATCCGCCGACTGTAGACGTCGCCGGAGAGATACGGCGTGATCCTGGGCATCCGGGCCCCGAAGATCTCGGTGAACTCGCCGCCATCGCTGAAACCGGGCACGTCGCCCGGCTGGCTGGTGAAGACCGGTGGTTCCTGCCAGGCGATCTTCACGCCGGGCCGGGCCCAGGATTCGTCCCGCCTGACGTCGGTCGCATCGGATGACGGGGCATTGCTCGCCATGCCCTGAGAATCGGAACCGACCGAGACGTCGGCGCCGGAGACCCCGCCGAGGTTGATGTTGATCGGCCGGTTCGCGATCGCGGTCTTCAGATCGGAGATCTCCTGCAGCAGGTCCTGCTGGTCTACACCGGCAGCGACCTGCTTCTCGATCTCGGCCATCTTCTTCTTGATCCCCTGCATGTCCTCGTACACCCGATCGCTTTCCAGCATGAGCAGGAACACGAGGATGCCCACGAGAAAGAGAACCGAGAGCGTGACGAAGTCCTTGAAACCAAAGCGGTTCTGCATATCTGTCCATTTCCGTCGAGCGAAGGGACCCTGGCGACGCCGGGGGCCCTGCAGGCTACGCGGACCCGTCCGCAGGATCAAACCTCGCCTTGAGTCGATCACCGACCAGATTGAGGCTCACCAGGGTCACGGCGATCGCCAGACACGGCCAGAAGAGCAGCCACCACCTCGATCGGGGGGCATTGAGCTCGCCCAGACCATCGCTGGCCAGATTCCCCCAGCTGGGCAGCGGGGCCTGGACCCCGATCCCCAGGAAGCTCAGAAAGCTCTCCGACAGGATCGCGGCGGGAATGGCGAGCGTTCCGTAGACCACGATCGGGCCCACGAGATTCGGCAGCAGATGGCGTGTGAACTGCCGGGTGGGCCCCATGCCCTGGGCCCGACACGCCTCCATGAACGGCTGCTCCCGAAGGCTCAGGACCTGCCCCCGAACCACCCGGGCGGTGGTGAGCCATCCGACGCCTCCGATGGCGAAGAGCAGCGTCGCCACGTTGACGATCTGCCTGGCCGCGGAACTGGGGTCGAGTCCGAATCTCGAGATCACACCGTCAGCCGCCACCGAGATCAGGACCACCAGCAGGATGTAGGGGAGGCCGTAGAGGATGTCGACGATCCGCATCGCGACCGCATCGAGCCGGCCGCCCACGAATCCGGAGATCCCTCCCACGAACGTGCCGATCACCACCGCGAGCACCGCGGAGGCAAGGCCGATGCCCAGACTCACCGCGCCCCCGAGAAGCACCCGGGCAAGGACGCTCCGTCCGAAGGGATCCGTCCCGAGCAGTCGATCGGGGACATGTCCGCCGGAAGCCTCGATCTGAAGCATTCGATCCTCGGCCGCCGACGGAATCGCGGCGGGCCAGGGCGGCAGATCGTTGAGACCGAGGTCGCCCGCCTCGTAGCGACGCTCCAGCGTCGTGGCCTCTCCCCCGCTGCCGCCGGCCACCGTGACCATCCCGAGCGTCCATGGAATGCTCGCGAAGCACACCACGAAGATCAGGCCGAGCACGAGGGGGCCGACGAAACGACCGCCACCCCGGGCTCCGGCTCCTGCCCGCGAGGCTGCGTTCGGTCGTGATTCAAGACGGGCCGAGGGCCCTGCCGAGGCGCTGGTCACCCGCGATCGTCCGGATTGGCGACGCCTGCTCGCCCCTGCTCCGAACCTGGTCGACGTCGGTCACCCGGCAGGGACCCGGGCCGCAATCCATCCAGAGGCCCGTCGTCCTCGTCTCCGATCGCCGGTTCCGCGAGCAGTTCCTGCCACACTCGCTCGGCCCTGGCTCGGGAGTCCTCGACCTCGGACATCAACTTCGCACGAAGCTCCCGGACCGCGATGTCGAGGGCCTGCAGCTCGAGGGCCCTGGCGCGAAGCTCGAGATCCACGCTCTGGACGACCAGTTGCTTGAGATTCCCCGCGATGCGCTCCGCCTCGCCCGGATCTGTCGCGAGCACCGCGTGGTACCTGCCGGCCTGATCCTTGATGCCCTTCTTCAAGGCCAGCTCGGCGACCCGGACCTTGTAGAGCTCGGGGTTGCTGTCCTTCAGCATGAGGAGACCGAAGAGACGCCGGCCGTACCGCCTGAAGTCAGCCCTGGCCTCCTCGGGATTCTCGGCGAGACGCGCCCGCAGCGACGATGCCCATTCGGGGGAGATGTCCTCGGCGACCGAGATGAGACGCTCCATGTCGCCATCGTTCAGCGAACCCCGGCCCTTCCCGCGACGACGATCTCGTGGCGGATCCTGCGGGGCGGACGC
>PAQL01000039.1 GCA_002709295.1 Phycisphaerae bacterium
CTGGCTCGAGATGGTGTAACCCGAAGCACCACGGAGACCGCACGAGGTGGTTCCGACGAGCTCCTGGCTGGTGACAGCGAGGGGGCTGGCGGCATCCTGCTTGTACAGGTTGATGATGCAGGGCATGTACGAATCAGCGTCGTTCATGAACCAACCGAAGTTGACGCAGCTGACGTTGAAGGCGCCACCGAAGGCGGCGGCGGGGTAGGAACGCGCGAGCACGTTCTCGGCGGTCGCACCGCACCAGACGCCGCCGGAGATGGTGAGGGCATCGTCGGCAGTGATGATCTGCGAGACGGTGGTTCCACCGGGGTTGTCGCAGGCCGGATCCGGCAGCTGCGGGGCGGGGTCTTCCCAGCTGATGGTGATGTCACCGGTGCCGGTGGCACCCTGGAATCCGCCGAGGCGGACGAGGTACTGGCCGGCGGTCAGGCCGGTCGCGATCAGTTCGGAGCTGAAGAAGTCCGGGTCGTCGCAATCCTCGTTGCAGGCGATGAAGACGTCGGGCAGGTTCGCGGGGTCGAAGGTCGAGCCCACCGCACCGGCGTCGTAGATCGCGATCTTGGTGTCGAAGCCCGCCGTGTTGCAGCAGGTCGCGGTGACGGTGGAGTCACCGGTGAGCTCGATCATGTACCAGAGGTCCGAGTGGATCGGAAGGTCCTCGTAGGCCGAGCCGCAACCGACTTCGTCGGGGCCATCGGTGTTGGCACCGGTGGTGTTGAACGCGATGGTCTCACCGTTGGTGACCATCATCGGGTTGGTGGCACAATCGTTGTCGTAGGCCGGGGCATCGCAGGAGTACTGGAAGATGCCGCAGAGAGCGACCGCGAGGCTGACGCAGGTGCTGTCCCAGCTGCTGTCGCAGCAGAAGGGGTCGCCGCCGGCATCGGCATCACAGGTCAGAGCACAGCAGCTGAGGTCGGAGCAGCCGGGCTCGGGGTGCACTTCGCCGCAGGAACCGGTGGCTCCTTCGCAACCGGCGGGAATGCCGGCCGAGAGGGGGAAGTAGAAGTCGGCGGTGTTGCACTCGGAGTGACGAAGGCCGGTGCCATCGTTCCAGGTGCTCACGATGCCGGTGTTCACGATGCCGGACGCATCGACCCTGTAGGTGAAGGGGGCCAGCGGCGTCTCGGTCTCGGCCAGGGCCTGGCGGTTGGAGCAGGTGTCGGGGGTGTCCGCACCGGTGTCGTCGCCGGCGAACGGGGAGGTGGTCAGGCCGTAGGCCGTGTCGGCACCATTCTCCGAGGTGTCGAAGGCGAAGACGACTTCAGACGCCCAACCGGTGTAGCTCGATCCGCCGTTCCAGCAGATGTCGATGTCGACGTTGGACCAGCCGAAGGCACCGAGGTACCGGCCGGGATCGGCGGTATCGGTCGCCTGGGCGTTTGCGGGCACGCCGCCGCCGGCGAAGTCGACGAAGAAGATGTCGACGTCGCTGAAGCTGACGTCGAAACGAGTGGCGTCGCCTGCATAGGCGCCACCAACGATTCCGACCGTGCCGAGGGCGGCACAGGTCTTGATGAACTGAGACTGCATCCGTGAATCCTCCAATATCGGATCTTGCCAGACGAGGGCGGAGGGCCCCCATCGCATCAATGGGCATGGAAAGCCCTCAGAGAGGGCCGTCCCTTAAATGTAGTCAGGCGAGATACCCGGTCAATCCGCAATCACGGCAAATGATCGGTGCCGCGTCAAATCCCACGAGAAAGGAGCGGTTCAGACTGTTTTTCCAGCAAGAATCGGGGTTGGCCATGATTACCGGACTCTTGCGGCCATCAGTGCGACCGCCAATCCACAACGAGGTTGCCGAATTGAGCGCCGCTTTCGAGCCTCTCCCAGGCCGACCCCGCCTCGGAGGGGTTCACCACGCGATCCAGGACCGAGTCGAGTCGGCCAAGCTCGAACAACCGGACGATCTCTCGAAACTCCGTCATGCTGCCCATGGTCGAGCCGAGGATCGAAAGCTGGTTCCAGAAGATGCGGGTCAGATCGGTGGCGGCATCCCCCCCGGTGGTGGCCCCACAGGTCACCAGTCGCCCGCCCCTTGCCATTGATCGCATGCAGGAGGCGTGAATGGCCTTGCCGACGGACTCCACGCAGACATCGACCCCCCGCCTTCCCGTGGCCGTTCGAACGCCGCGACTCCAGTCCTCTCCTTCATCGAGCAGAGCCTCATCGGCCCCGAGTTCAATCGCCCGATCCAGCTTCCACTGGTGACGACTGGTGACGACGGTCCGACACCCGAGGGTCCGGCAGATCCCAAGGGCCGCCAGGGCCACACCACCTCCGATTCCCGGAATCAACACCCATTCACCGGGCCGGACCCGGGCCCTGGTCACCAGCATCCGCCACGCGGTCAGATGCGTGAGGCCGAAGGCTGCGGCCTGATCCGCGGCATGGTGATCACCGATCTCCAGCACATTCGAGGCCGGGGCCACGAAGGCCTCCGCCATCGTTCCGGGCGTGTGCTCGCCGACCAGGTGAAACACCTCGCCGGCAGGAAGGCCGCCCGGCACATCGGGTTCGACGACGGGGACCGCGGCATTCATCACCACCCGCTTTCCGACCCAGTCCGATCCGACGCCCTCCCCCACCGCGTCGATGCGACCGACGCCGTCACACCCCGTGACCCTCGGCCATGGTCGTTCGACCCCGGGAATCCCCTGTCCCACCCAGAGGTCGAGGTGGTTGAGCCCCGCAGCCTCCGTACGGACTCGAACCTCGCCGAGCCCCGGCTCCGGCAGCGGGATCTCGATGAGCTGGACGTTCGGGGCCACGGGGGCCCCGCCGGTCATGACGGCGATCGCTTTCATCCCGGGGAGTCTAGAGCCATCGGCCACAGCCCATGTCTTCTCTGCCCTACCGTATGGGGGCACCGCCCTCTCAAGGAGCCTCCGATGACTTCGCTGCCGATCTCCTCCGGCCTCCGTCTCACCGCCATGACGCTCGCGATCGCACTGCTCCTTCCGGGATGCGGCGATGCCGAGAAGAACACCCAGACCACCAGCACGGGCCAGCCGGCCGGCGGCTCCACGGCCGCGGTGGCACCGGCCGCCACCGGAGACACGGCGCCGACTCCCTCCGGACCCTCGAGCCCGGCGGCCTCCGATTCCGAGGCCTCCCTGGAAGGGATCATCTATCAGAGCGGCTCCATCCCGATCCGACCGGGTGCCACCGCGGTCTACGGGGATCCGGCGGACGTGGACTTCGGCGTGGTGACCCCGGGATCGAAACTTCGGACCGAGATCAGGCTCGTCAATCCGACCGACCAGCCGGTGGTGCTGAGGGCCGCGGTTCCGACCTGCCAGTGCACCACCGTGAACGTGGACGGAACGATCATTCCCTCCATGGGCGCCGTGGGCATCCCCATGACCCTCCAGGTACCGAGCACCACCGGTGAGAAGAAGGCGGCGGTCAACACCGTTCTGGTTCCGGGGGGCAAGGGACCGCGTCTCACCCTGCGAGCGATCGCCGCCTATGCGGTCCGGGCCACCGCTTCCACGTCGGCGGGCGGTCCCTCGACCCTGTGGGTGGACGCTCTGAAGCCCGCAGGCATCAGCGGCCGGATCCAGCTCGACTCCACCGACGGCCGACCCTTCAGGGTGCTGTCCGTGAACGGGGAGACGCCGATGTTCCTGCAGGGCACCGGCCAGCCGGCCACGACCCAGTCGATCGCCTACGACCTGAGCGGCCGGACCTCGGCCACGATGCCGAAGTGGATGCTGATCGAGACCGACCATCCGGACGCACCGATGGTCGAGATGCGGGTCCGGCACATGGCCTCCCGGCTTCCGCATCAGTTTCAGAACTACAAGGTGAAGGTCCAGTTCGACGGCTACATCGCCAACGTCGGCCGGATCAGCCCGGGGAGCACCGCGGAGTTCTCCGTGGAGCTCAAGCAGTTCAAGCGGCGCACCCTGTCCGGACTTCGCTCGGGCAATCCCGACTTCGTCGTGAACCTGCTGCAGCGCAAGGACGGCGATGGCGACCGGGTTCGAATCACCGGCAGCATCACCCCGAAACCGGGTTTCAACGGCCCCTTCATCTGCCCCGTGCAGTTCAACACACCGGAAGGTGCCGAGACGATGTACGTGATCGGGACGATCCGCTGAGCAGGCGGAAGAACACCTGAGCTCCGGATCACCCCGCCGCGGGGTCGCCGCCGGTGCCTTCCGGTGACGCCTCGATCGCATCCAGTCGAGCCTCGATCGAGTCCAGTCGTCGTTCGATCGCCCGGCCGGGACCGGCATCAAGCCACTCGTTCACAGCGGCCCGCAGTCCGTCCGTGAGAGCCGCGGCATCGATGCCGCCGACCTCCAGACTCGGATCCCCCTCCAGCAGAGCCTCTCGAAAAGCCTTCCACCACTCGGAGTCGGGAAGGCCCCGGTCTTCACCTGATTCGATCATGTCGTCATCCTGGCAGGTCGCAACGCTGGGAAAATGGGCATCCGTGCTCACTCGGATCCCTGCCAAAGGCTAGCCTTACCGGCATGGAATCGCACAACACCCATCGCTCTCCGACCATTCGCCCACTCCACCTCGGACTCGTCGTCACGATGATCACCGCTGGTGCCGGATTCGCCTCCGGGACGGGGGACGGGCCCCCTCGACGACCGGTGCGTCTCACCGAGGAGATTCGCGAACTGGTCGAACGACCGGCGGACAAGGAACTCGATCCGCGCATCAAGTCCGAACGGATCACCATGCTTCCGGAGACCCGGGTGCCGGAGACGGTGGTGATGCCGACCGCACCGGTCCACCGGATCGCCCGCGACCGGAACCAGACCGATCTGTCTCCCGAGGACTGGCAGGCCGCGACGGCCGCCCTCGCCGGAGGGCTCCGGTGGCTCGCTTCCAACCAGTCGTCAAGGGGCGCCTGGATGGAGGGAGAGCTGGTCGAACCGACCGATCAACCCCCCCGCGAGGCCGCAGCCTCGATCGCGGTGACCGCGATGGCCATGAAGGCGCTCGCCCAGGCGGATCCGGACAAGCCCGCCCTTCGATCCGCTCGCGACCAGGCCCTGCAGTTCGTGCGCAGCGAACTCGAGACCCGGGGATTCAGCGGGATCGATTCCACCGGCCTCGGCAACTACGTGACCAGTGCGGTGGCCATGGGACTCGCGGCCCTCGGCTCGGATTCCGATCCGGGAGACGCAGCCCTGCTCACCGGAGCGGTCGATCACCTCACCGGCGGCCAGTGGGATCAGGCGGAGGGCGTCGGTCCCGGCCGGGACTGGTTCGGGGGCGCGGGGTACGGTCGTCATGGTCGCCCCGATCTCTCCAACACCCAGATGATGCTGGATGCGCTGTACGACGCCGGCGTGAGCCCCGATGAACCCGCGGTGCAACGGGCCCTGGTGTTCCTCGGGCGGAGCCAGAACCTCAAGGCCACCAACCCGGCCGACTGGGCTCAGGCAGGCTCCGACGACGGCGGCTTCATCTACACCCCCGCCAACGGAGGCGAATCCTTCGGGAGCCAGTCCGCGGGCGAGGGACGCTACGGCGAGTCGATGCCGGCAGGTGCGGCCCGCAGTCTGCGCAGCTACGGATCGATGACCTATGCGGGCTTCAAGAGCCTGCTGTTCGCCGGACTCGATGCGGAGGACCCCCGGGTCAAGGCGGCCCTGGACTGGATCAGAAACCACTGGACCTTCGACGAGAATCCGGGGATCGGTCAACAGGGTCTCTACTACTACCTGCACGCCATGGCCCGAGCCCTGAGGGCATCCGGCATCGATGTCATCACGACGCCCGACGGCGTCGAGCACGACTGGCGATCCGAACTGATCGATGCCCTGACGAGCCGACAGGAGAGCACCGGATCGTGGCGCAATCCGGTGGACCGGTGGGAGGAATCCAAGCGTCCGCTGGCGACGGCCTATTCGGTGCTGGCCCTCGAGGAGTGCCTCAAGCCGACCCGTCTGGCGGAGTGAGCGCGTCACCGCCGATCGACTTCCGTCCCCGTTCGAGCGCCTCGACCGCGCCCTCGGGATCGGGCGTCCAGACCGACGACCACATGCCGAACCTGGTGACCAGTCCCCCGGGGTCCACCACCACCGCGGTCGATGCTCCGGCATCCGGGCGGATCACCATGGTTCGATCGCCGAAGACCAACCGGGTTCGACCCGCGACGGCATTCGCCTGCAGTTCGGCGATCGGAACCACTCCCAGCACCCTGGCATCGGTGTCCATCACGGTCAGCACCCTGTCCCGACCCGCAGGAAGATCGGGGTCCGCGCCGGCGGCGGTCCTTCGGGGCGGAATGAGCCAGTCATCGCCATCGAGATATCGTCGGTAGTCGATCCTTCGGTACCTCCTCATCGACTCTGGATCCCTCAGCGCGACCAAGGTCTCGGGATGCAGGGCGAGCCAGTCCCGCCAGGTACCCACCGAGACGCCCGGAACGGGCGTCAATCGAGCCCCGACCGCAGGGCCGGCCACGGCTCGCCCGTCATGAGCCGACCAGAGACTCGCCGATTCACTGCCGGTGTCGTACATCAGAAGCGCGAGATCGACGAGCAATCCGCTCACTCCGAAGTCCATCACCGTTCCATCGGGAAGTCGCCGGTCGTAGACCATGACCTCGTCGGTGAGTGGTGATCGGGCGATCACGATGGGCACGCCCCCCACCTCGTCCATCACGATCTCGTGGGCATCCACGATGAACAGCGGATAGGCGCGTATGTCTCCGCCGATCACCAGCCCGATCACGCGATCACCACTGACCACGTTCTTCTGCCACTTTCTGGATTCACTGGCATTCACGTCCGCGACCTCGGCTCCGGACAGGCTTTCCGGCATGAGGTAGGCAGGAAGGAAGTCGCGGGGACTCCCGGTCGAGATGATCGCCTCCCGTTCCACGATCGCATTGGAGAGATCGATGCCGTAGCTCTCCGGATCGGATCCATCACCGATCGGATCCGGACCGGTGAGGAGACCCGCGAGTCCCCACGCCAGCACCGCGCCTCCGCCGAACAGGCCCAGCAGGATCGACGCGATGAGCGGCTTGCGACCGGTCGAAACACCTTCAGTCCGGGTTTCACTCATGATTTTGCTTCTTCAAGGGTCTCGACCGGTGGAGACGGCGCACTCTCCGAGATCACCGAGGTCCGACCGCCGCGCAACCATGCATCGGGAGACACCGGGCCGCGATCGAGGACCATCACGGTGAGGATGATCGGCAGGTACGCCAGACTGGCGAGAAAGACCGACCTCGCCGTGACGTCGTCGGGCTGAAGCCAGAAACTGAGACATCGCATCGTGAACCAGACGCCCAGCAGCACCGATCCCAGAGCCGACCACCATCCGGTCACGCCGAACATCGTCGAGAGAAGACCTATCGGGATCAGCATCGCCGCGGTGGTGATCATCCCCTGGCCGGTGATCCGACCCGAGCCGTCGAGCACCGGAAGCATCTTGTGCCCACCACGTCGATAGTCCTCGCGATAGAGCCAGGCCAGGGCGAAGAAGTGCGGAAGCTGCCATACGAACAACAGGGCTCCGACCAGCCACGCTCCGACCTCCAGAGCTCCGGTGGCGGCCGCCCAGCCGATCATCGGCGGGATCGCTCCGCAGATCGCGCCCAACAGCGTGTTGACCGACGACATCGGCTTCATCGGGGTGTATATGACGACGTAGATCAGGATGTTCGCGATCGCCAGTCCCGCCGCGAGCAGGTCGACTGCGCCTGCCAGCACCACGAACCCCGCATAGCCCGACCCCACCCCCGCCATGAATGTGAGGCCCCTGGAAAGCCGGCCGCTGGCGACCGGGCGATCGCGGGTGCGGTGCATCCGGGCGTCCCGGGATCGCTCCAGAACCTGATTCAGAATCGCGGCGCTGGCCGCAGCCAGTCCGGTGCCCAGCAGCGTCAGTCCGAGACGCGACCAGTCGAAGTCGGAGGCGCCGAACCGACCCAGCCCGTACCCGACCGCGGTGGTCACCAGAACGAGGATGTTGAGCCTCATTTTGGTGAGATCGGCCATCATCGCCCGGAAACCCGGCTCGGCAGACACCTCACCATTCTCCACGGAAGCGGGTGGATCCACGGAAGTGCTCGGCTTGGTGGCGGCTGCAGGCATGGGTCGGATCAGTGTAGATCCCACGACCCGACCGGTACGGCGGCAGGGCTCCGGATCCCGGATACCGGACGGACTTCAGCACCTGCGGCCCGGGATCGGCCATCCAAACTCGGAATTCCATCTGATCCCGCGATCCGGTCATGCGGATCCGGTTCTCAAGGTCTTCGATCCGAGCGTCAGACGAGAGACCCGGGGCACCGCGACAGATAGAATCCCCCTTTCCTCCGCAGCGAAACCGGAGTGACCTCGGAGTCCTGATCGCATGAGTGATCCAAGCCCATCCCCAGCCGATCGCCGCAGCCTGGTTCTGGGCTTCGGGTTCGCCACCGCGACCGCGATGTGGGCGCTGGGTTACGTGGCCTTCATGAACCCCGGCTTCATCCTCGGCGAGATCGTCTTCGTCCTTGAACTGCTCCTGATCAGCGCGGGCGGAGCATTCGCCGGACGACGGCTTGGAAAGATCTCCGCCGGCCTCTGGACGGGCGTGGTCTCGGCGGTCGTGAACCTGCTGATCATCGGAAGCATCGTCCGGGGCGGCGGATCGGATCTGATTCTCTGGATCGCCGGACTCTTCATCGGATCGGGAATCCTTGGTGCCATCGGCGCCGCCGTCGGCCGGATCGGTTTCGATCCGGACCGCCCCTGTCGGCTCGACCCCAGCGGCTTCTTCTCGCTGGTCGCGGCGGCGACGGTGTTCGTCCTGATCGTCACCGGGGGACTGGTGACCAGCATGGAGGCCGGCCTGGCGGTGCCCGACTGGCCGAACTCCTTCGGGCACAACATGCTGCTCTATCCGCTCAGCGAGATGACCGGTGGCATCTTCTACGAGCATGCTCACCGCCTGTACGGCATGCTGGTGGGCTTCACCTCGCTGGTGCTGCTCGCACTGGTCTGGATCCATGACAAGCGGGGCTGGGTGCGAGGATTCACCTTCGTGATCTTCGCGATGGTCTGCCTGCAGGGCCTGATGGGCGGACTCCGAGTGACCGGACACCTCACCGACAGCCAGGTGGACGTCCGCCCGAACACCGCACTGGCGATCGCCCATGGGATGTTCGGACAACTCACCTTCATGGCCTTCGTGGTGCTGGCCGCCGTCTCCAGCCGACGCTGGCGGGATGCCTCGATTCGCCCGGTGGTCGTTCCCGAGGCCGGTGGCGATCGAAACTGGTCGATGATCCTCGTGGCGGCGATCATCCTGCAGCTCTTCCTCGGTGCGTGCTATCGACACCTCGCGACACCGCCCCTCGACGGTGCCCCGAAGCCCGAGGCACCAGCCTGGGCGATGCACGGCCACCTGACCTTCTCGATGGTGGTTCTCGTGGTCGCCTTCATCGCCGGCATCCGCGCCAGCACCCGCAAGGAGGTCGGCGTCCTCGTGGTGCCGGGATTCGGAAGAGCGGTGAACGCTCTCGTGGGCATCCAGTTCCTGCTCGGGATCATCGCCTTCGTGACCACGGTCATCCGCAAGACCACCGAGATCCCGGTCTGGGAGCTGGTGCCCACCTCTGCCCACCAGGCCAACGGCGCCCTCCTTCTCGCGGCGGCCGCAGCCCTGATGGTCACGGTCCGGCGGTACGAATGCCCCGATCCGGCATCGAGCGACGTGCCCCGCGAGCCTCTGCCCGCCTGATCCACCCCGGCGATGGTGTCCGGGGCAGGGCCCCTCAGACGCTCGTCGCCCACCAGAGGGTGGCGTAGAGGCCGAGCCAGGCGACGTCGAGGAAGTGCCAGTACATACCCACGTAGGTCACACCTCGGTGGTTCTCCACCGAATACTCGTGACGGCGAGCACGCTCGGTGACCACGGCCATGGGAATGATCCCGCCGAGGACATGCAGAGCGTGCAGGGCCGTGAGGACGTAGAAGGTCCAGGACCACAGGTCCGTGTCAAGGCCGATGCCCAGATCGAGCAGCTCCCACCACGCGATGCCCTGGGCCATGAGGAAGAGGATCGCCAGTACGAAGGTCGCGATCATCCAGCGGGCCAGTCCCGGCCCGTCACCGACGCGAGCCGACCTGTTCGCCGCGACCATGGTGCCGCTGGAGATGACGAGCACCACCGTACTGGCCAGCAGGACGGGAGGAAGACCCACCTCCCCGCCCGGAGGCCATGATCCCGGATCCTGAAGCCTGACCACCACCACGGCGAGGATCGTGGCTGCGAACACCATGACCAGGGAGATGATGAAGCACGCCATCCCGAACACCCCGGCGTTCGCACGCTCCTGCGGGTCCTCGAATGGCGAGACCGTGTTGGCCATGGGCTTGGTTTCCGATGCTCCGGAGGAACGAAGGAACCCCGGCGTAGCGGGGTTCCGATTCCAGACGCGGGGAATCGGCCGGTGGAATCAGTCGAGTTGGGCCTTCTGGGTGATGGGAGCTCCCGGAGCCACCATGTCCAGGGTCTCCTGAACATCGTCGGGGTTGCCGGCGATGATCTGCGGCGAGTACTGACCGGAATCCATCAGCACGAAGACCATCAGCAGCACCGCGAACAGGATTGATCCCACCAGCATCAATGCGTTGAAGGGCCGGTCCCATCGCAGGTGCATGAAGTAGAGGCAGACGAGAGTCGCCTTGAAACCGGCGATCGAGAGTGCGATCGGCATGTTCAGCTCACCGGCGTCGACGGCATGAACCGCGACCGTGAGCACGGTGAGGACGATGAGGGCCAGAGCGGTTCCCACCAGGGGACCGTAGCCGACGATGTGGGCGAGACCGTGTTCCTCGTGCTCTTCGTGGTGGTTGGCTTCGGCTTCTTGGGCCATGGCTGCAATTCCGTGAACGGGGTCGGGGACGATCGGGATCCGAACCGGTCAGTGGATGAGATAGAAGAGAGGGAACAGGAAGATCCAGATCAGGTCGACGATGTGCCAGTAGAGACCACCCAGATCGACCGGCGTGAAGTATCTCGGGCCGAAGTCGCCTCGGTGGGCCCGCCAGATGAGCCACCCGATAAGACCCATGCCGATGATGACGTGGATTCCGTGCAGCCCGGTCATGCAGAAGTAGATGCCGAAGAACAGGTGGGTGTTGACGGGCATCTCGGGATCGCTCAGATGCTGCTTCCCATGACCCTTGCCGGCGTCGTGGGTGTCCGCCTCCTCGATGGCGGCCTCCTCGGCGGCGATGGGCGCCGCGAGACCTCTCGGTCCGATCGCTGCGTTGGCGACACTCGAGGCCGCCTCCTCGGGGCGATTGACGATCGAGGCCATCGACTCGACTCGCGCGTTTTCGGCACTGACTCCCTGCTGGGCGGTGAAGATCGGCGTGAGCAGATCCTCTTCGACCTCGGCAAGGTCGTCCGCCTGCTGTTCGTCGACCGGATCGTAGAACCCGGTGCCCCACACAAGGTTCTCGTGGAACTTGTGGTTGTACTCGAAGGCCTTGATCACGAGGAAGCCCACGGCACCGGCCATGGTGAGCCACAGACAGATGCAGAGCAGACGCTTCCTGCCCTCCTGGGCATACCGGACCGCGAGAGCCATGGTGAGGCTCGAGGCGATGAGAACGCAGGTGTTCAGGCCACCCATCATCGTGTCGAGGTAGAGACTCGCGTAGGAGAACACCTCGGGATTTCGAGCACGAAGCACCACGTACGCCGCGAACAAGGCACCGAAGAACAGCACCTCCGTCGCAAGGAACAGCCACATTCCGAGCTTTCCGGAATCGAGCTGCTGTTCCATCGATTCGAAATGGTGGGCGAGGTGCGGATCATGCCCGTGGCCGTGGTCGTCGTGACCATGGTCGTCCGCGTGATCCGAGGGATTGGCCTGGATGGAAGACATCCGATTGGCTCCGTGTCTGACTCGACCGCTGTCGGCCGCGATTGAATCCGGTCAATGCGAGGAGGGTTTCTCCTCCGATTCGGGCAGTCCACTGCGGTCGACGACGTACCCTCCCTCCTCCTCGTCCCAGTGGACCACGCTGAAGTCGTAGCAGTCTCCCACGCTTGGAGTGGTCTTGAAGTTGTCATGCGGTGGCGGTGACGAGCACTGCCACTCGAGACTTCTGCCGCCCCACGGGTTCGCGGGCGCCTTCTTGCCCGAGATGAGGGAGGCGATCAGATAGTACGCGGTCCAGAAGAAACCAAGGGCCATGATGTACGACCCGATGGTCGAGATCACGTGGTAGATCTGGAACTCCGGCATGTAGTCGTAGTAGCGACGGGGCATGCCGTGACTGCCCAGCATGAACTGGGTGAAGAAGGTCACGTTGAATCCGATGAAGACCAGCCAGAAGCCGATGGCTCCATGGTTCTCCTTGTACATCTTCCCGAACATCTTCGGCCACCAATGGTGCAGACCGCCGATCATCGCGATCAGGGCCGACCCCATCATCACGTAGTGGAAGTGGGCGACCACGAAGTAGGTGTCGTGCAGGTGGATGTCGGTGTTCAAGGTCCCCAGGTGGAGGCCGGTGAGGCCACCGATGGTGAAGAGGAAGATGAAGCCGAGCCCGTAGAGCATCGGGGTGTTCAGGCTGATCGATCCCTTGTAGAGGGTCGAGAGCCAGTTGAACACCTTGATCGCGGACGGAATGGCGACCGAGAAGGTGATGGCCGAGAACAGCGTGTTCATCAGAGGGCTCTGGCCCGAGGTGAACATGTGGTGACCCCACACCAGGAAGGAGAAGATCGCGATGGCGACCGAACTGAAGGCGATGAACCGGTATCCGAAGATGTGCCGGTGGGCGTGGACGGAGATGATCTCCGAGATGATGCCCATCGCCGGCAGGATCATGATGTAGACCGCCGGGTGCGAGTAGAACCAGAAGAAGTGCTGGAACAGGACCGGATCGCCGCCCATGGCGGGATCGAAGAGGCCGATCTGGGCGACCCTCTCCACGATGAGCATCAGCAGGGTGATACCGAGGACCGGGGTGGCCAGCACCTGGATCAGGGCGGTCGCATAGGTCGCCCAGAGGAACAGCGGCATCCTGAACCACGTCATGCCCGGAGGACGAAGCTTGTGGATCGTCACCACGAAGTTGATGCCGGTGAAGATCGAGCTGAAGCCGAGGATGAACACGCCGATGAGCACCGGAATGACGCCGGAGAACGAGGTCGTGGTCGAGTACGGGGTGTAGAAGGTCCATCCCGTGTCGAAGCCGCCGGCGACCAGGGAGTAGACGGCGCAGACCGCGCCGACGATCCAGAGGTAGAAACTCCCGAGATTCATCCTCGGGAACGCCACGTCCTTGGCTCCGAGCATCACCGGCAGGACGAAGTTTCCGAGGGCCGCCGGGATCGAGGGGATGATCACGAGGAACACCATGATCGCCCCGTGAAGGGTGAAGTACTCGTTGTAGGTGTCCGCATCGACCCAGGGCAGGGTGACGCCCGGAGTCAGCAGCTCCGTCCTGACCAGCAGGGCGAAGACGCCGCCGACGAAGAACGACGAAAGCACCGCGAAGAGGTACATGACGCCGATCCGCTTGTGGTCGAGCGTCAGTGCCCAGGACAGGATGCCGCGGGTGTACGTCAGGTAGTTGTCGACGGGCGGGTCGACGGCGGTGCTGGCGGGTGAATTGGCGTCGATGGTGGTCATCGGAAACCTCAGAGCAAATGTTCGGTCGGACGTCCGACCCTTCGGGGTGCCTGTCTGGTCGATCGCGAAGACGTCGGCGATCTTCGATTCGTGGTTCGTTCCGGCGGCCACCCCGACCGTCGGCAGAACCTGTGGTGGCCGCTCGCTCGGCCTGCTTCTACTCGGACTCCGTTCCCTCTCCGCCTGCGGCGGACACCGAGGGCAGTGTGCCCTTGAATCTGCCGGCGGCGTCGAACTCGTCGATCTTCGCCATCATCATGATGAGACCGTCGATGCCGCGTTCGTCGATCTGGCCGCGGAAGTGTGGCATGTTGGGTCCGTATCCCGCAACCAGAAGCTCGCCCGGGTTGAGGATCGAGGCCCGGATGTAGTCCTCCGGGGTGCCGTAGAGCTTTCCTTCGCCGATGTAGTCGGCGAGGGTGGTGCCGGGCTTCCCCTTGGTGCCGCCGGTCACCGGCGTGGTGCCGTCCTTGGTCCGCTTCCAGACGTCGCCCAGACCAGCCAGCGAGCCGGACGTGGGATCTCCCCAGGAAGGACCGGTGTTGGCTCCGCCGTCGATGGTGTGACAGTTGGAGCACTTGGAGTAGAGCCTCGGCCCCGCGACCGCATAGAGATCCTCGTCGGGCACGCTGTCGAGCCAGCGTGCCTGCTCCTCCTCCCAGGCCTCGAAGTCGTCCTGAGGAAGCACGTAGACCACCCGGTTCATGTTGGAATGACCGGTTCCGCAGTACTCGGTGCAGAACAGGTAGTGGCCGGTCTCGACGGAAGTGTCGGATTCCGGGAATCCCGCGATCTCGTCCGCCTGGAACCAGAGATAGGAGTACCGACCGGGAACGACGTCCTTCTTCACCCGGAAGGCCGGGATGTAGAGGCTGTGCAGAACGTCGGAGCTCCTCATGATCAGCTTGACGGGCTGGCCAACGGGCACGATGAGGTTCTCACTGGTCGCGCCGTTGGGGTACTTGAATCCCCATCCCCACTTGAACGCGGTGACCCGGATCTCGTAGGAATCCTTGGGTGGGGTCGAGAGATCGAGGAAGCCCTTGAAGCCCATGAAGAAGATGGCGATGCAGAGGAGAAGCGGAACCACGGTCCAGCCGACCTCGAGCGGCGTGTTGTGGAGCGGAGCATCGGCCTGATAGACGACTTCGTTCCCCTTCTGGCGGTACTTCCAGGTGAAGTACACGAGGGCGATCACGATGCCCGCGAAGCAGATGTAGCAGAGCCAGGTGATCGCCATGAACGCCCAGTCCATGCTGGGTGCCAGCGTGCTCTGCGGCTCGGGAAGCCAGAAGGTTCCACCGAGATCACGCATCGGCCGTCCGGTCTCCTCGACGATTTCCGTGGTGGCCTGCGCGGCCTGCACGGTCTCTTCCGCCGGAGCGGTGGACTGCGCGACGGTCGCGGCGAGCGGGGTCAGGATGTTTTCGAGAAGGTTCGGCATCATCGTGTTCGTCGAAAGAGTTTCGGACAGATCGGAGTCAGGAATCGTTTCCGGTGGTGGGAGCCGGCGAGGGTGACTGGACGACACGGTTTCGGTCGCGAAGCCAGAGCAATCCGACACCGCAGACCATGACCAGCACCGTGGCGACCCCCCCCAGCTGCATCACCCGGAAGGCGAAGAGGTGGTAGGAGCCTGAATCCGGATCGTAGACGTGGCACCAGAGGATGAATCGCTGGAGGGTCGATCCGATCCGTCCCTCGCTGCCCTCCATGATGGCGAAGCGAAGGGTCTTGGGCTGGTAGTCGACCCCGTAGAGGTAACGGGAGATCCGACCGTCGGGGGTGATGATGAAGAGAGCGGCCGCGTGGGCGTACTCGCCATCCTCCTGTCGAGCGAAGCCGAAGCCCACTGCATCCGCGAGCGCCTTGGAGTTCTCTCCCGGTCCGGTCAGGAAGTGGAAGCCCCTCGAAGCGCCTGGCCGGTCGTACCTGAGCAGATAGCCCTTCTCCTTGAGCTCCGCGATGTCCGGCCCCTCCTCGGGGTTCACGCTCACCGAGACGAGATCGAAGTCCTTGCCGGCGGTGAGATCCTCGACGCCGAGCAGGCCTTCCATCGCCTGATTGAGGACGAGGTCGCACAGCATCGGGCACCGGTAGTAGCCCATCTGCAGGATGGCGGGTCGGGTTCCATCGATGATGTCGCCGAGCCGGACCGCCTCCCCCTGCTCGTTGACGAACTCCAGATCCAGGGGAAGTCGCTCGTCGAGGTGCTCGATGATGTCGACGCCCTGGAGCTCGTCGGGGAGATCGTCATTGAAGTCGGAGGGTGGTGCGTTGAGGGTGGATCCCCCGTCGGCCTCCTGCAGGGGTGCACCCGTGGCCGGCGACAGGAGGATCCCGAGGATCGGAAGCACCGCGGCCAGAGTCCACGACACCATCGCGGCGGGCCGCACTGGTCCGCCGGATCCGGTCGAGGTTGTCCGCTCCATGTCGGTCATCTGGTGGCCATAGTCCCCGAAGGTTCGGATTCCGCCTCCGAACGTGACCGTTCGTCGGCAAGCACGAGATCCATCGCCTGATTCACGGGTATGCGGATCCGCTTCACCGGGTTTCCGTCCGCATCCTCCATCTCGTAGGTCCCGTACTCCGTGAGGACCTTCTGCTGATCCAGCTTCAGCGTCTCGAGCGACATGGCGGGCCGATCGACGATCTTGCGGTCGATCTCGGCGTCCGCGAAGTCGAAGAACATCACCACGAGGCCCAGAACGGTGACCACCATCACGACCACGCTCACCACCGAGAGGAACCAGGTGGAACCGGCCTCCGGGTCGTCGAGCATCTCGGCATCGTCTTGAATCGGTTCGTCGCTCATGAGTGGTTCGTCGTCTGTGGTGTTCGCAGAAGCGTCAGGGTCGGATCAGCCTTGGGCAGGAATCGGAGACGAATGCTCGCCCCCTCCTCAAGGCCCGATATCACTGGTTTTCGAAGGCAAGGCTTTCGGAGAGTCGCGGATCTCTGATGGCGAGAAGCCGGTGGTTTCGGAACCGACGCATCGTCATCCAGATGTAGAGCCCGCCGACACCGGCGAGCATGGTGAAGTTCAGAGGATTGGTGATCCCGGTCGTGTCGTTCACGTGGGCCTCGACGACCTCCATGTAGGTCTCGGCCGTCATGATGTCCATGGGGATCACGGGCATGACCAGCCAGAAGAGATCCAGCCAGGCGAAGGCGAGCATCCAGATCGCGGCGACCATCAGGGCCCAGCGCATCCGCTTCACCCACTTCGAGATGATCGCCACGAAAGGGATCACGAAGTGGCCGAAGAGCAGCAGGAAGGAGATCGTTCCCCAGCCCCCGATCTGCCGGGCGAGGAACCATCCGGTCTCCTCGGGGATGTTGGCGTACCAGATCAGCATGTACTGGCTGAATCCGATGTAGGCCCAGAAGATCATGCCGAAGGCGAAGAGGAGCTTGCCGAGATCCTGATAGTGCTCGGCGTTGACCAGGCCCTGCAACCGGCCGAACGACTGGAGTCGCTGGGTCGCGAGGATGATCATCGAGAAGCCCGTCGTGCAGCATCCGCAGAAGAAGTAGACGCCGAACATGGTGCTGAACCATCCCGGACTGAGCGACATGATCCAGTCGAAGGCCGCGAAGGTGATCGTGAGACCGAATCCGATCGCCATCGGCCCGGACCACTTCTGCATGGTCGAGGTGAGTCCGACCTCTCCGGACTCGTCCTGGGCGGTGCTTCGCTTCAGGTACCAGCGCCCTGCAAAGGCCCAGAAGACCACGTAGATCAGATTTCGGATCCAGAAGAACGTGGAGTTCAGGTACGCGACCTTGCCCGAGACGAGATCGTATTCCGCGGGGTTGTGGGACTTCATGGCCTCCATGTCGGCCCACGGGAAGACGATTCCGGGCCCCCATCCGGCATGACCATGACCGTGACCGCCGCCGTGTCCGTCTCCATGGCCGTCCCCGCCCCCGCCTCCGGCGCCGAGCGTGGCGGCCGGTTCGGACGAGTAGGAGACCTGGGCCATGTCGGGAGCGTCGAATGCATGCGAGGCGGCGGCATCGTGACTTCCGCCGCTCAGCCAGAGCACCACGAGGGGCACGAGGCCCAGCCATGCCCACTGGAGGTTTCCGGCGAGCAGTTCCGCGACCCGCCGCACCGTGGCGCTCCATCCGGCCCGGGCGAGGAACTGGATGAAGACGAAGAAGAGCGCGCCCAGCGAGATGGAGAGCACGAACATGTAGTTCTGCAGCCAGCTCTTCACGAAGAAGTCGTGAGTGGTCCCGAACATGCCGGTGAACCCGATCACGGCGCTTGCAAGGAGGCCGCAGATGCCGACGATGGCGGCGGCCTGCTGGATCTTCTCGCCGGCCGTGCCCAGACGCACGTTCGAATCGGAGAGATCGGGTTTGCTGGCGTGGGAGCTGCTCATTGGCCGAGATTCCCCCGCTTGTCGGTCGGGACATCCTGCACGGTCGCGTTCTGGCTCCGCTGCAGGGCCTTGACGTACACCGCGATCGCCCAGCGGTCCTTCAGGGACACCTGCGATCCGTAGCCCGCCATGGAGTTCTTGCCGTTGGTGATCGTGTTGTAGATCTGTCCGATGGGCTGTTCGCTCCAACCCGGGTCATGCAGGTTGCGGGCCTGGGTCCAGCTCGTGCCGTGGGGAGGACCATCGGCGTAGTCCATCAGGTCGGTGGCGCGGACGTTGATCGGACCATCACCCATGCCGTTCCACCCATGACAGGGTGCGCAGTAGATGTTGTAGCGACCCTGCCCCCGCTGGATGAACTCGCGATCGAGCTCGATCGCGGTCGGCATGGTCGTGGCCCATGCTCCATCGACGACCCCGTTCTCGAGATGGGTGTCGAGAAGAGTCTCCCCCTGCGCGACGGTCCCAACCACCTCCGGTCGCATCGACCGCTGATCGGCGAAGAGCGGGTTGAGGGTCTGGGCCTCGAACTTCGCCTGGATGTCCATGTCCTGGATGATGTGGATGGGCCTCTTCTCGGAGACCGTGGCCCGGGTGCGAGCGGCGACCACCGGCGGAATGAGGGCCAGCATCAGGAGGATCATCACGCTGAAGACGATGAACCGCGGCATCAGTCCATCTCCTCGGTCATGTCGTCATCCCGGACCTCTTCAACCGCCGTCGCCCCCAGTGATTCGAGGAAGGCTTCGGTCCGGGATCGGAAGTACTTGGGATCTCGAGCCTCGATCACCACGAAGAAGCGGTCATCGGTCACCTTGCGGAACCGGTCGCTGTTGAACAACGGATGGTGGAGACGCGGAAGTCCG
Source organism: Phycisphaerae bacterium (assembly GCA_002709295.1). Lineage (GTDB taxonomy): Bacteria > Planctomycetota > Phycisphaerae > Phycisphaerales > SM1A02. The sequence continues at coordinate 18,891 of PAQL01000039.1, forward strand.
TTCATGGTGAACATGCCGAACACCGTCGTCAGGGCGGAGAAGAGAATGGTGACCTCGAACATCACCGGGATGAAGGCCGGCATCGAGATCATGGGCTTGCCCGAGATCAGGTACGGATAGCCGGTCACCCAGACGAGGGCCCAGATCGACAGGCTCGAGGCGTTCGTGAAGGCCTGCAGGATGAAGGCGGCGATCGTTCCGGTCATGCCCGCGAAGAAGACCATGATCGGAAGGATGGTCGGCTTGATGCCCATCGCGCCATCGAGTCCGTGAACGGGGAACGGCGTGCAGCAGTCCCACCAGCGGTAACCGGCCTTGCGGACCTCCTCGGCCGCCTTGAGCACCTCACCCGGACTCTCGAACTCCGCGATCAACCCGTAGGCGGGTCGCAGATCGGGATCACCGGTGTCGATTCCCGGTGCGCCGCCGGGAGCCTGCGTGGGGATGGTGGTCTGTGTGGATGTCACGGCGCATCTCCTGTCGGGGCTGCGGAGGGTTCGTCTTCGTGCGCGTGATGATCGTCGTGGTGTTCCCCGTGGTGGGGATCGGCCTGGGGCATGATCATCTTCACCTCGGCGATGGCGATCATGGGAAGGAAGCGACAGAACAGGAGGAACATCGTGAAGAAGAGACCGAAGGCCCCGAGCATCGTGCCGATGTCGACCCAGGTGGGCGTGAAGAACTCCCACGAACTCGGCAGGAAGTCGTTGGCCAGCGAGGTGACGATGATCACGAATCGCTCGAACCACATGCCGATGTTCACCACCAGGCTGAGGAAGAACATGATCGGAATGCTGGTCCGAATCGCCTTGAACCAGAACAGCTGCGGGGTGATCACGTTGCAGCTCACCATGATCGCGTAGGCCCACCAGTACTGTCCGAAGGCCCGATTGATGAAGGCGAACTTCTCGTAGATCGCGCCCGAGTACCAGGCGATGAAGAACTCCATGGCGTAGGCGTAACCCACCATGGAACCCGTCACCAGCACGATCTTGTTCATGTTGTCAAGGTGACGGAGGGTGATCAGATTCTTCAATCCGAACACCTCACGGGCGGGCACCGCGAGAGTGACCACCATCGCGAATCCCGAGAACACCGCACCCGCCACGAAGTACGGCGGGAAGATGGTGGTGTGCCATCCGGGCAGCTGGCTGGTGGCGAAGTCGAAGGACACCACCGAGTGCACGGAGAGCACGAGGGGGGTGGAAAGGGCCGCGAGCAGCAGATATGCCCGCTCGTAACGGTGCCAGTGCCGGTTGCTTCCACGCCAGCCGAGAGCGAAGAGACCGTAGGCGAGCTGTCGGATCCGACCCTTGGCGCGATCCCGCAGGGTCGCCAGGTCGGGGATCATGCCCGTGTACCAGAAGAGCGAGGAGACCGTGAAATAGGTGCTGACCGCGAAGACGTCCCAGAGCAGAGGGCTCCGGAACTGAGGCCACATCTCCATCTGATTCGGCAGTGGGAACAGCCAGTAGACGCACCACACCCGCCCGACATGGATGCCGGGGAAGATCCCGGCGCACATGACGGCGAAGATCGTCATCGACTCCGCGAAACGGTTCACCCCCGTCCGCCAGTTCTGACGGAAGAGGAAGAGGATCGCGGAGATGAGCGTGCCCGCGTGGCCGATGCCCACCCAGAACACGAAGTTGGTGATGTCGTATGCCCAGGCGACCGGGGTGTTGAGACCCCAGACTCCGACCCCGGTGAATATCAGGTAGAGGATGCAGAATCCGAGCAGGCCGAGAAGGCCGAGGGATCCGGCGAAGCCGATGTACCAGGCGATCGGAGTTCGGGGAGTCTCTGCGACCCTCGCCACCTTTTCGGTGACTTCACCGAAGGTGTCCATGTTGAGGACCAGCGGAGCTCGCTCTCCGGGGGTCTCGGAGGTGTTGTCGACGATCCGTTCGCGGCCGAATCCGTCGGCGGGGAGGGTGGTCATGACCGGACTCCTTCCGCGAGATCGGCGGCTGCGGCATGGCCGTCCTTGCCTGAATGGCCGTCGTGACCGTGGTCACCATGGCCATGGCCACCGTGGCCGTGGCCGTGGCCGTCGTCGGAGGACCCCATCGGCACCGCGGGATTCGAGACGCGGGCGAGATACCGGATGCGTGGCTTGGTGTTGAGTTCCTCGAGGAGCTCGTAGGCGACCTGCTTGGAGAAGAGCCTGGAGACCTCGCTCTTCGGATCATTGAGGTCTCCGAACACGATGGCCCCGGTGGAGCACGCCTGGGCGCAGGCGCAGTGGATCGCACCGTCGGGGATCGACCAGTCCGGACTGAACTCGGTGCCCCCTCTGCGAGCCCACTCGTTCTTGTACTTGATCTTCGCTTCCTGGATCCGCTGGGTGCAGAAGTTGCACTTCTCCATGACGCCGCGGGTTCGAACCGTGACCTCCGGATTGAACTGCATCCGCCGCCACTGGTTCGGGCCTTCGGAGGTGTAGTAGTCGGGCTTGACCGCGAAGATGCCGTCCTGCTCGCGGACCGGATCCCGCCGCCAGTAGTCGAACCAGTTGAAGCGGCGAACCTTGTAGGGGCAGTTGTTGCTGCAGTAGCGAGTGCCGATGCAGCGGTTGTAGACCATGACGTTGAGGCCGTCCTTGTCGTGCACGGTGGCAGCGACAGGACAGACCTGCTCGCACGGTGCGTTCTCGCACTGCATGCACATGACGGGCTGGACGAAGACCGCCTCGGGACGGTTGGGATCGGTGCCCTTGAAGTACCGGTCGATCCGCATCCAGTGCATCTCACGTCCGCGGGCGATCTGGTCCTTGCCCACCACCGGGATGTTGTTCTCGGCCTGGCAGGCCGTGATGCAGGCCCCGCACCCGGTGCAGGTGTTGAGATCGACCGTCATCGCCCAGCGGAACTTCGCTCCGTCGAGGTTGGTCTCCTCCCAGAGACTGAGTCGGTGGGCGACGTGCACCCGGTGCTTGGCGAAGTCGGGGTGCGAGCGATAGTCGTCAAGCGTGGTCTCTCGCACGAGGGTGGGGAGACGTTCCTGAATCCCGGCCTCCGGCACCTCGGGGTTGAGCGCGTCGGCGGCCCCGTGGTCCTGGGTCTGGGCGAAGAGGTATTTCTCACCGGTGGGCTCGATGCTCACCCCGGACGAGGCGATCCAGGGAGTGCTTGTGGTGCGGATCGGATAGGCGTCGAATCCCGCGTCCATTCCAACCGGTCCGGCCGCCTCCCCGCGTCCCCAGCCGATCGCCATCGCCATGGTCCGGGTGTCCATGCCCGGGACCGGGAAGACCGCGGCCTTCACGGAACGGCCGTCGACCTTCAGAGTCACCAGATCGCCCTCGCTGAGGCCGCGGGCCTTGCAGAGCGAGGGACTCACCAGCAGGGCGTTGTCCCAGGTGATCTTGGTGATGGAATCCGGGAGCTCCTGCAGCCAGCCGTTGTTGACGAAGCGACCGTCATAGACGGTGGAGTCTGACAGGAACTGGAACTCGAGGTCCTCGGGGCTGATCCCCCTGCGGGATTCGATCGTGGCGGCGACCGCCCGGGCGATGCTCCCGGCCTCGAAGTCGGCCGGGGTCGCGACCGGCCAGGTCGTCCCCGCGACGACGCCCTTGTCGAGGATGGTCCGCCAGTGCGCCTCGAAGGTCGCGCCGCTGGTGCCCGAACGCATGGCCTCGGTGGCCCGCACGATCGAGTAGCCGTCGGAAGGTTCGGCTCCGCAGAGGGCCGCGACCAGTTCGATGGGGCTCCAACCCTTCTGGGCCAGATCGATCATCGGCTCGATCAACGGCTGGGTCATCGCGAGCATGCCGTCGTGGGCGGTGGTGTCCCCCCATGACTCGAGGAAGTGCGTCCGGGGCAGGTGCCATTCCGAAGCGAGCGAGGTCTCGTTCTGCTCGTACGAGAGATGCACGACGTGTGACGCCTTCTTCATGGCCGACGGGAAGTCGAGATCGGCCGGCGCGTCGTAGACGGGGTTTCCGCCGATGATGACCAGGGTGTCGATGCCCTGGTCGAGCTTCTTCACCAGGGAGGAGATCGAAGCGAGTCGACTGTCGCCGGAATCCGCGGTGTAGACCACGGTCTTCCCGACGTTTCCGAGCGCGACGTTCATCGCGGCGGCCAGGGCGTGCACCACCGGTGACTGTCCTTCGCCGGCCATGACGATCCCCGAGCCTCGATGGGACTCGAGATCCTTCACCATGGCCTCGAAGATCTCGAGGTCGATCCCCTCGAGCTCACGGGTCGCCGCAAGCTCGGTGGCGCCGTCGATCTTCACCCCGAGTCGCGAGGCGAGGCGGGCCGCGATCGCCGGAACGTCGCCGGGACGGACCGGGATCCGGTCGTCGGCCATGATGCCGGTGACAGACATGATCCCTTCGAGGCAGTACACCCGGCTGAGCTGCTGCTGGCTGGCGTCCTTGGCCTCCAGACGACGCCGGACCGCCCAGTCCCGTGAGAGACGAGTGGAGGCGGAGTGCCCGTGGAGGGGATCGGCATCGAGACAGACGATCACGTCCGCCTTCTCCAGCATCGGCAGCGCCTTGTGGGGTGCGCCGAACGCGATCCGGGTGCCTTCCCGTTCCGCGTCTCCGTCGATCGGCTCCCACTCGTGCCAGGTGGCCTGGGGGAACCGGGCGGCGAACTCCTCGCGCATCCGAGCCATGCTCGGGCTGCCGGAGGCCTCCGCGAGAACCGCCATCGAACCGGTGCCCGTGGGGTTCACGCCGAGGGTGGTGCCGTGTTCGGCGATCCAGGACTCGAAGTCCGCGGCCGACGACGCCTTGCCGTCCCGATGCACCGTACGGCTTCGGTGGGGGTCGTACAGACCGAGGATCTCGCTCTGCGTGATCGCATCGCAGCCGCCGACGGTCGTGGGGTGATCGGGGTTGCCCTCGATCTTCACGGGCCTGGCGTCGTAGCTGCGGACGACGACCCCGTGGCCGATCCCGCCTCGCTCGACACTTGAGGCGTAGTTGATGAACGTCCCGGGAATCCGCTCCTGGGGGCGGGTCGCGTAAGGGACGATCTTCTGCTCCGGAATCCGACGGCAGGCGGCCGCTCCCAGTCCCGCGAGCGCGAAGGAGGCCCCCATCAGCTTCATGAACTGACGGCGGTCGTCACCCTCCAGCAGATCCGCGTTGGAGGGAAACTCCCGGTGCATCCAGGCTCGGAAGTCCTCTGATCCCTGGAGCTCGTTGAGACTCCGCCAGTACTCGCGGCGTGCGGGCACCGGCGCCTCCGCGCCATCACGAGGGGCGGAGCTGCATCCATCGGCCGCAGGCCTGTCGTCGCTCGGATTCAGCGATGGCATGTGGAGCAGTTTTCCGAAGGATTGATGTGGTAGAGGTTCTTGAGCGCAACTCGTTCCTCGTAGGTGAGTTCGGTGCGCTGGTCGTAGGCGAGATTGGTGACCTGATCGACCGGTCGCAGGTTGTCGACCGGGTTTCGGTGGCAGTCGAGACACCAGCCCATCGAAAGCGGCTCGTGCCGCTGGACGATCTCCATCTGATCGACCCGCCCGTGACATTCGACGCATCCGACACCACGATTGACGTGCGCGGAGTGATCGAAGTAGGAGTAGTCCGCGATGCGGTTCACCCAGATCCATTCGATGGGTTGACCGGTCTCGTAGCTCATCTGGACCTTCTCGAGCTTCGGACTCTCCGGTCGCACCCACTTGTGACAGTTCATGCAGGTCTGAGTCGGAGGGACCGCCGCATGCGCCGCCTTCTCGACCGTGTTGTGGCAGTACCGGCAGTCCATGCCGAGTTCACCGGCGTGGAGCGCGTGGCTGAAAGGCACCGGTTGCTCCGGTGCGTAACCGACCTCCAGAGTCTTGGGACTGAAGCCGTAAGCAACGAACATGACCACGTACAGAGGCAGCAGAGCCCCGACCACCATCAGGGTGGGCAGGAGTGCGTTGCTCCATCGAGGAAAAAGAAATCTGCTCATGGCTCCTCGGAATCCGGGTCAGGATCCGGAAAGACGTCTCGAACGGTGGTTTGTTCTTTTTTTCACGAAGTCGGACATTCCATCTTATCTGGCTGGTGACCCCAAGGTCAACGTTTTGGGGGACATCGACAGCCACTCTGCGGTTTGGTCAGAAAGCCGCACGCCCCCCCGATCACCTGGTTTTTCACCCCCCCCGATCACCAAGTTTTTCACCCCCTCCGAGCACCATGTTCACGGCTTCCGGATGACGGTTCGGAGAAATATATCCAGCAGGCCCCTCAGACGCAGCAACCCCGCCCGAGAGCCTCTGAGATTGGGCTAATTGACACTCGTTCTCATTTAGTTGGCCATGACGGACGACCATTCGGGGGGTAAGGTTCCTTCGTGGCACTGGCTCCCTACCTCTTTGATTCCGGCGTCCTGATTCTGGATTCCGCAGCCGACCGCAATGCCGTTCTGGCGGCAGCCGCGAAGGCTGTCGCCGGGGTCCTGACCGGTGTCGAGGAGGACACGCTGCTGGGGGCCCTCGTGGCCCGCGAATCCCAGGCCGCGACGGGGACCCCCGAGGGAATCGCCTTTCCTCACGCCATGGTGCCGGATCTCCCCGACTCCAAGGTCGTGGTGATCAGGACCTCCACACCCGTCGATTTCGGAACCGGATGTCGGTGTGATCTCGTCTTCGCGATGTTCGGGGATGCGAACCAGCCCTGGGAACACGTCCGACTGCTCGCCCGACTCGCCCGGATCACGAACCGTCCCGACTCCAGGGAACGACTCCGTTCGGCCCCCGATGCAGCCTCCCTGCTGCTCGCCCTCCAGAGCGAGGATGCTGCCAATGCCTGACGCAGGCCATCGGCTTCTCATCCTGATCGCCAGGAACGAGGATGCGTTCGATCCTCTGGTGACCGGTCTCCTCGATGTCGGCATCACCGGGGCCACCATCATCGAGAGTCGTGGCATCGGCGCCGTGATCCGCGAGGACATGCCGTTCTTCGCCGGACTCGCCGCTCTCCTGCCGCAGCACACCGGCAGCCGGATGCTCGTCTCGGTCGCGACACCCGATCGCATCGAAGGGCTGCTGCGGTATCTCGACCAGCTCCGACCCGAGCAGAGACCGGTCGGCGCAGTCCTTCCGGTCGAAGCCGTGATCGGCTTCGGACACTGACCCGATGATCGCTCACGCCTGACTTCTCAACCGGCGCGTGGAGAACTCGCTTCGTGACCCCCCTGCTCGTGCTCGCTGAATCCGGTGGTGGAGCCACCCGCGTGCTGTTCATCTTCGTCGGCATCGCGCTGGTGGGGATCGCCGCGACCTTCGCGACCACCCGGATCTACGCGAGGCTTCAGCGTCACCGTTGGATCGCCGCACTCACCGCCGGCGGGTGGTTCGCGATGATCACCGGGGTCCTGATCGGTCCTCGAGTGCTGGCGGTCGTAGACGATTCGGGGCTGCAGCCGATGCTGCCCCTCCTTGATGTCGCACTGGCATGGATCGGACTCATCGTCGGACTCCAGCTGCGACGGGTCCTGGTCTCCGCGATCCCCGGCGACCTCGTCCGATGGCTTCGCAACGACACCGCCGCATCCATGCTGGCCGGAATCGGAACCTTCGCGATCTGGTGGGCGATCGTGCGACCCGACATCGGAACGGGAATCCTCGGCATCGCCGCCCTCGGGCTCGTGGCCTCGTTCATCGGCTGGGCTCCGGAGACGCGATCCCTCCGCCCCGCGCTGACCCCTCGAAGCGGCGAGCTCGCCCAGCTCGTCCAGGCCGGCGGCGGCCTGGGTTCGGTGCTCGCCATCCTGCTGTTCGGGTGCGGCACGCTCTTCGTCCGCTTCGGCCCCGGCGATCCCACGGTCGTCGCACCGTGGATCGGACTGCTGGAACTCGGACTCAGCGGCATCATCGCGATCCTTCTCGGATTCGGAGCCCGAACCCTGCTTCGCCTCACCAGCGGAGCGCCTCAGGAATCCCTGGTCATCACCCTCGCCCTCGTGATGCTCGGAGCCGGGTTCGCATCTGCGCTCGGGCTCAGTCCGCTCCTCAACGGGCTGCTCACCGGCGCAGTCATCGCGAACCTGCGCGATCCGATCCTTCGCGACCTCGAACGCGCCCTGCAGCGTGCAGAACCCGGCATGGCCGTCATGATGCTGATCGCATCGGGTTCCCTCGCCAGCAACGCCGATCTCGGGCAGGCGGTGATCCTCGGATGCTCGATCGCAGGCATCCGGTTGATCATGAAACCGCTCATCGCCCGCTCGACCGTCGGTTCGGCGTTCGGAGATCTTCCCGCCCGGGATCCGCTGTTCCTTGGCCCCGCGCGGGTCCCGTTCGTCGCGATCGCGATCGCGATCGGACCGGCGGTCGCCACCGAGGATCCCCTGGCCGACACCGTTCTCGCGTCGGTGATGATCGCCACCCTGCTGGGTGCGGTGCTCCCCGGAATCGCCGGCCGACGTTCCGTCGGTGAGCCGCTCACGGAGGTGACGAAGTGAGCAGCGATTCCAGAAGACTTCTCGCGATCGCGGGCATCCTCGTCCTGCTGGTCTCGCTGGTGTTCGTCGCGAACGGATTCGAGCCCACCCTCGCGGCGAACATGGACGGCGCGGTGACGGCGAACGACTCGGCCTCGCCGGACCAGGAACGCGCGATCAACGGATTCACGCTCGCCCTCGGCTTCGTCATGCTGGGCGCATGGCTGCTCGGCGAACTCGCGGCCCGGATCGGGCTGCCCCGGGTGGTTGGCTACCTGTCGTTCGGAGTCCTTGCGGGACCGGGACTCCTTCCCACCGCCTTCGGACTTCCCGCGCCGATCTCCGGAGGGGAACTCGATCTGCTCAAGCAGCTCGACGCCCTCGCGATCTCGCTGATCGCCCTCGTCGCCGGAGGGGAGATCAAGGTCTCCTTCCTGCGCGGCATGCTCGGTCGGATCGCGACCCTGCTCGGATTGCAGATCGGCATCATCCTGGTCGGGGTGGCCCTCGTCGCGTTCCTCCTCGTCCTGCCCTCGATCCCCTCCCTCCGTGAACTGCCGCTGTCCGCATCGATCCACCTCGCGTTGGCGATGGGCCTGCTCTGCGTGGCCAACTCGCCCGCGATCGTGATCGCGATGATCAACGAGACCGGAGCCCGGGGCCCGATGTGCGACACCGCCCTCGCGGCGACGGTCTGCAAGGACCTCGTGCTGGTCATCCTGATCTCGATCCTTCTGGCCTTCGTTCCGATCGCCTTCGCGACCGAGACCGAGACCGGAAACATGGCGCTGGCCGGGGAGGCCGCCTGGCACCTGATCGGATCGATCGGTTTCGGGATGTTCGTGGGCGTGGCCATGCACTACGCGGCGCTCCGCATCGAACGGCAGATCGACGTCTTCATCGTGCTGTGCGGATTCGCGATCGCCTTCGCGAGCAATGCCCTGCACTTCGCCCCCCTGCTCGTGGCCCTGGTCGCGGGCTTCACTCAGGCGAACATCTGGCCGGATCGAAGCGAACGCATGTTCCATTCGATCGAGAAGCTCCTGCTTCCGGTCTACTGCATCTTCTTCGCGACCGCAGGTGCGGGCATCCCCATCGACGCGGTCATCCAGCTCTGGCCGGTAGCCCTGCTCCTTGTCGCCACGAGACTCCTTCTCGTCTGGGCCGGCACCACCAGCGGCGCGAAGTTCGCCCGCCTCGATGTCGGCGTCCGGCCGTGGATCTGGACCGCCTTCACGCCGCAGGCGGGCGTGGCGATCGCCCTCGCGCTCGAGCTCGCCAACATCCTGGGCGATCGACCATTCGTGAGCGATCTCACGGCGCTGCTGCTGGCGGCGATAGCGATCAACGAGGTGCTCGGTCCTCTGCTCATGAAGTGGGGGCTGCAGCGTGCGGGCGAGGTGCCCGTTCCGGCACGCTGACCACGATCCCGTGATCTCCGCGGCCATCAAGCCCACGCCGATACCCTGCCCGTCATGTTCGACACCCACTGTCACCTGACCTTCGACTGCTACGAGGGACGGATCGAGGAGCTCCTCTCCGCCGCCCGGACCGCCGGGGTCCGCGGCTGCATCTCGATCTCGACCACCACCGGCGACCTCGATCGTCTCGTGGGGATCACCGACACCCACGACGGGGTCTGGTGTTCCGCGGGAGTGCATCCCCTCTACAGCGACAAGCCCATCGACTGGGAGGTCATGGTCCGGGCGGCCCGCCATCCCCGATGCGTCGCGTGGGGCGAACTCGGACTCGATCGACACTACGACCACCCTCCCCTCGACACCCAGCGTCGGGTCCTGGAGGAGCAGTTGGCCCGGGTCGAGGGCTGGACCGACGAGGGACTCTCCAAGCCCGTGGTCGTCCATTGCCGCGAGGCGTTCGACGATCTTCTTCCCGTGCTCGATGCATCGAGGCTGCCGAACGATCGATTCGTCTTCCACTGCTTCACAGGCGACGAGTCGGATGCCGGCAAGGTGCTGGACTTCGGCGGCTGGATCTCGTTCACCGGCATCGTGACCTTCGCCAACGCCCGGGAGGTCGCCACGGCCAGCGACCTGGTTCCCGAGGACCGGATCATGGTCGAGACCGACGCCCCCTTCCTGACCCCCGAGCCGCATCGAACCGTCCGCCCCAACGAACCTCGGTTCGTCGGTTGCGTGGCCGAGTTCCTGGCCCGCCGACGCGGGGTCGCCCCCGAGGAATTCGAGGCCGTGCTCGATCGCAACGCGGAACGATTCTTCGGCATCGAGATCCCGGCCTGAACGACCGACTCGGATTCAGGCCCGCTCCCCCGTACAATCCGGGACCATGGCAACACCACCCAGGGAACGAGACCTCGCACAGGGCGTGATGAGCTTCGGCGATCACCTCGAGGAGCTGCGTCGTCGCGTGGTGCTCTGCCTGGTGGTCCCCCTCCCCGCGGCGATCCTCCTCTTCCTCGTCGCCCCCGACATCCGTGATCTTCTCACCGCTCCGGCGCTGGTCGCGATGGAGGCCAACGGCCTGCCCGCCCGAATGCAGGCCCTCGGGCCCGCGGAGGTGCTCACCACGGATCTCAAGCTGAGCATCATCGGGGCGCTGGTGATCACCGCCCCGTGGATCGTGTGGCAGGGATGGAAGTTCATCGAGCCGGGCCTGTACCGACAGGAGAAGCGGTTCGTCCGTTTCCTCGTCCCCGGCAGCGCGCTGCTCACCATCGCCGGCCTGGCCTTCCTCTACTTCGTCATGCTGCCGCTGATGCTGCAGGTGCTGATCAGCTTCGGCATCCCGGGTCCCGAGAACGCCTTCGGCATCCCCGATCCCGAGACTCGGATCGAAGCCACGGCCGCGGAGGGCGCCACCGTCATTCCGGTGCTCACGGACGCCCCGACGGATCCCGCCCCGGGACAGGCCTGGATCGATCCGGTGACCCGCTCGCTGATGATCGTGGTGCCCACCACCGCAGACGGCACCAGCTACGAACTCCTCTCCACTCCTCTGGGTCGGGAAGGGACGATCAGCCAGGAGTTCCGGCTCGGCGAGTACATCGGCTTCGTGCTCACGCTCGCCATAGCCATCACCATCGCGTTCCAGATGCCGTTGGTGATCGTGCTCATGGGATGGATCGGCATCGCCCAGCGTTCGTTCCTGACCAGAAACCGTCGATACGCCCTGCTGATCTGCGCCGTACTGGGCGCCATCCTCACCCCGGCCGACATCGTCAGCATGGTGCTGCTGTTCGTTCCCCTCTATCTCCTGTACGAGTTCGGAATCCTCCTTCTCGCGATCGCCCCCGCGGACAAGGTGGCCAGTGGAACACTGATCCCCGGCTTCGGAGGTGATGGTTCCCGGACTTCCGATGACGAGGACGAGACGACACATGGTTCGCATCCGGGACAGAGCGACTCGAAGGCCGGATCCGATGAGGTGAATTCGCCGCTCGATGAGGAGGACGATCCACCGACGTCCGATGACGACCCGAGACCGGGGGCGTCCTGAGGATGCGATCCCGTAAACACATGAGATCGAGGTCCGGCACGAGATCGTCCGGATCCCGGGGTGGTGCCGACGGAAGCATCGCACGCGTCCGTCGCAGGAGAGTTCGTCACATGAGCAGGGTCCGAATCGCCACTCGCAGGCATCCCGAGGTCGAACCTCTCGATCTGCGGATGATGGAGCGTGCGATCGAACTCGCTCGTTCGGCCGCCGTCGCCGACGAGATCCCGGTCGGTGCCGTCATCTACCGGGGCGAGGAGATCCTCGCGGAAGCCGCGAACAACCGGGAGGCGACCGGCGATCCCACCGGCCACGCCGAACTCGTGGCCCTGCGCATCGCGGGAGAACGACTCGGCTCGTGGCGACTCGAGGGATGCTCGATGGCGGTCACGCTCGAGCCCTGCCCGATGTGCGCCGGCGCCCTCGTGAACGCCCGCCTCGGGCGACTGATCTACGGTGCCTTCGACCGCAAGGCGGGAGCCTGCTGCTCGCTCTTCCGGATACCGGAGGATCAACGACTCAATCACCGGGTCGAAATGATCGGCGGGGTCGAGGAGGAGCGTTGTGCGGAACTGCTTCGATCCTTCTTCAGACGACGACGGGCGGAGAATCGTCAGGCGGGCTGAACCCCGATCGCCGCAGGCCGGACGTATCCTTCCATCATGATCGTCTGCTTCGACATCGGAGGCGTGCTCGTCCGCATCTGCCGGACCTGGGAGGAAGGCTGCCGGGCGGCCGGGGTGCCGGTCCGTCCCTTCGAAGACAAGTCGGATCAAGTGGAACGAAGACAGTCCCTGGTGGCGGCGCTTCAGCGTGGAGAGATCGAGGACGCCGACTTCCACCGGCGTCTCAGCGATCTCTTCGAAGGGACCTGGAGCCCCGAGGAGGTCGCGCGCATCGACACCGCATGGCTGCTCGAGGCCTATCCCGGCACCCTCGAGCTCATCGGCGAACTCCATGATGCGGGAGTGCGCACCGCCTGCCTCTCCAACACCAGCGGAGGCCACTGGAGCGCTCTGCTCGAGTACGACAACGTCGCGGGTCTCGGCACCCGCCATGCGTCGCATCTGCTCGGCCTCGCCAAGCCCGATCCCCGCATCTACACCGAGTTCGAGCGACTGGTCGGCGTCGGGTCCGAGGAGATCCTCTTCTTCGACGATCTCGAGGCGAACGTGGAGGCCGCCGCCGCCGGGGGGTGGGATGCGGTGCGCATCGACCACGAGACCGACACCGCGGCGCAGATGCGGTCAGCCCTTCGGATCCGCGGCATCCTTTGAACGTTCATTCCATTTCTTTTGACGTTCAAGGGATCCTCGACCATGGACCGGGGCTGACTCGGGAGATCGATCACTGATATCCTGGGGTCGTCCGGAGGTCGCCCTCCCCGAGATTGGTGGTCCCATGGATTTCCTGACAGACACCGAGATCATGTCGCGGATCCAGTTCGCGATCACGATCTCCTTCCACTATCTCTTCCCACCCATCACCATCGGACTCGGATTCCTCCTCGTCGCCATGGAGTGGAAGTGGCTTCGAACGGGCGATCCGGTCTGGGAGCGGACCGCCCGCTTCTGGACCTCGATGTTCGCGATCAACTTCGCCCTCGGGGTGGCGACCGGAATCGTGATGGAGTTCGAGTTCGGAACCAACTGGTCCGAATACTCCCGCTTCGTCGGGGACGTGTTCGGATCGATGCTCGCCGCAGAGGGGCTCTGGGCATTCTTCCTCGAATCGGGATTCCTCGCGATCCTGGTCTTCGGGTGGGACAAGGTCTCGCGCCGCTTCCACTTCTTCGCCACCCTGATGGTCTGCCTCGGCTCCACCTTCAGCTCGATCTGGATCGTCATGGCGAACAGCTGGATGCAGACCCCCACCGGTTTCGCGGTGGAGCCGATGATCCGCGATGGAGTCCCCTGGATCATCGACGGCCAACCGGTCAACCGTGCGGTCCTCACCGACTTCTTCGCCGCGATCCTCAACCCATCCTCGATCAACCGCATCACCCACGTCTGGGTCGGCGCGGCGACCATGGGTTCCTTCTTCGTCCTCTCCATATCCGCCTACTGGATCATCCGCGGTCGCCATCTGGCCGTGGCCACCAGGTCCTTCGGTCTCGCACTCATCCTGGCGGCGATCGGAACCGTCGGAGCGATGCTGACCGGAGACGCCAATGCCCGAATGGTCGCGGTGCACCAGCCGGTGAAGCTCGCGGCCATGGAGGGGGTCTACGACACCACCGACCAGATCGCCACTCTGACCATCGTCGGGATGCCCGATGATGCGGAATCGAAGATGGACTGGGAGATCGGTGTCCCCGGAGCCCTGACCGCGCTGGTCTACCGTCGACTTCACGACAAGGAGGGCGACCCCCTCTCCATCCCGGGCCTGGACCTGGTGCCCGAGGACGATCGACCGATGACCGCGGTGGTGTACGCATGCTTCCACATCATGGTGGGTTGCGGGACGTTCCTGGTCGGCGTGGTCGGGCTCGGCATCTATCACTGGCTGCGAGGCACTCTCTGGAACACGAAGTGGCTCCTTCTGCTGTTCATCATCGGAGTCGCGCCGGCGGCGATCGCGAACCAGACCGGCTGGTTCACCGCGGAGACGGGTCGACAACCATGGGTGGTCCATCCGGCCAGTCCCCGGGTCGATCCCGACAAGGGAGCGATGAGCCCGTTGTGGCTGATCAACACCACCATGCCCGAGTCCGAGCAGGTCCGGTTGTGGACCCCCGGAGATCCGGTCGACGATCTCGAGGGATGGCACTATCCCTACGGCAGGATGGTGGTCACCGACCAGAAGGGTGATCATCGCGTCCTGGAGGCGAACGTCGAACCCGGGGACGACGTCACGATCTCATACGACGGCACGAAGTCGATGCGGACCAGCGAGGGATTCTCCAAGGCCCTCCGCAGCGGGGCGGTGCTCTGGGCCTGCGTGATGTTCCTCCTCATCTACTTCATGCTGAGCATCCTCTGGATCATGGTTCTCAACCACAAGATCCACAAGGGTCCGGACGACTACACCCCGAGCGGCGGAGAGGGCGGACTGATCTCCGCGATGCGAAGAGCCCTGGGTGAAATCACCTCGATGACCGGACTGCGTGGAGGATCGTCACGGTGACCCCGGCGACCCTCGTGATCGGTGCGATTCAGGACGCCCTGCCGGCGGCCGAGATCCTCGCTCCGGACTGGATGGCCCATCTCTGGTTCATCCTCCTCTGCCTGCTGCTGACCGGCTATGCGGTCCTCGACGGCTTCGATCTCGGAGTCGGGATCATCCATTTCATGATCGGCAGGAACCGCCGGGAGAGAACCGTCCACACCAACGTGATCGGTCCCATATGGGATGGGAACGAGGTTTGGCTGGTGACCTTCGGCGGCGGACTCTTCGCCGCATTCCCGCTGGCCTACGGTTCGATCTTCAGCGCATTCATGGTCCCACTGGTGATCGTCCTGTTCTGTCTCATCACGAGGGCCACCTGCCTCGAATTCAGATCCAAGGCCGACAACCGGTGGATCGTTCTCGCCTGCGACGTGCTGTTCTCGCTCGCATCGATCGTGGCGACCCTCGTCCTCGGAGTCGCGACCGGGGCGGTCATGGAGGGCATTCCGATCGATCAGGCCGGGAATCTGGTCCTCGCGGGCCCCGCGGATGCTGCTCCCGGTCTCCTTGCGGAGATCACCTTCGCCCTGACACCATTCACCGTCTCCTGCGGTGTCCTCGCCCTGACCCTCTTCGCCCTCCACGGCGCGATGTTCCTCAACCTCAAGGCGACCGGGATCACCGAGCGACGGATCCGCCGCTCCTTCCCCCTGATGTACGTCGCGTTCCTGATCTCGTTCCTTGTCGCGACCTTGCTGGCCTTCAGGGACGTGGACGCGGTGACCGGCCTGACCCCTCTGGGGATCGTCACGACGATCCTCAACGTGCTTGCGATCCTCAACCTCGCATGGGCCATGCGGGACCGGAGCAAGTGGCGATGCTTCCTCGCCAGCACCGTCATGGTCTCCGCGATGATCGTGCTCTTCGGGTCGACCATCCACCCCAATCTGCTGGTGAGCACCCTGGATCCCGCCTGGAACATAACGATCCTCGACGCCGTCAGCACCCGGGCCACCCTTCTCACGATGTTCGTGGTGGTGGTGGTTGGAATCCCGTTCGTTCTGCTCTACACCGCCATGACCTACTGGACCTTCCGAGGCACGGTCTCCGCGGAGGACCTTTCGGAGGATCGGGCCGGATGAACGAGAACCCCGAAACCGGCAAGAACGAACCCCTGCCTCTTCCCCGGTTGAGTCGCAGGATGGCGATCCTGGGATCCCTCGGTGCCTTCGGTGCGACCGGACTGGTGTGGTTCGTGATCACCACGATCGCTCCCGACTTCTTCGCGTCGAGCAAGAGTCCGTTCTCCAACCTGTTGGTGATCGGAGTCGTCCTGCTGCTCTTCGGAGGACTGATCATCGGACAGATCCGCGCGGTCCGGGCGTGGTTCGCATCCCTCGCGGAGACCGACGGCGTGCGACGAAAGACGGTGGGTCGCCTGAGACTGGTCGTCTCCATGTGGGTGTTCATCAGCCTGATCGCCGGCATCGCGATCTTCCTCTTCACCCAGCTGGTCTGGATGCCCGAGGTGCGGAGGATCGTCGGCGATGGCTGAACGGGATCCCCGACCCCGGCCGGATCGGATCAGGATCGATCCTTGAAGGCCTTGCGATCACGGCGATCCCGGCGGTGAGCCTCCACCCCGTCGTCACCGATGATCTCCCGAAGAACCACGGTCGCATAGGACCCTCGGGGAAGATCGAAGGCGACCCTGACGTAGGAGCCATGCTCATCGAAACCTGAATCGAGCTCCAGATTGCCGATCCGGACGCGATACGGGCG
The DNA here is from genome assembly GCA_002709295.1 of Phycisphaerae bacterium. Taxonomy (GTDB): domain Bacteria; phylum Planctomycetota; class Phycisphaerae; order Phycisphaerales; family SM1A02. The sequence goes on from PAQL01000039.1 coordinate 35,651, forward strand.
TCTGGTCCCACGGAAGTCGAACTCGCTCTGCTCGAAAAGACGGTCATCGACATCCGCGGCCTTGAACGCGGCACGCTCCCTGTCCAGCACGGTTCCCGTCGCCTGGGGCATGCCCGGACCGACGATGGGGCCGGCCGGGGAGATCTCGAACTGCGAGACCTCCCCGGCGAGATCGCCGGCGTCGATGGCGGCCTGGTCCACGAGAAACGACTTGCGGGTCTGATGACGAAAGGCCACGTCTCCGAGTTCGATTCGATCGAAGGTCCCGTCGGCCAGTCGTTCCTCGAGCAGGTGGTTGAAGATCGATGACTGGAGCGCACTGACCCAGAAGGCCCGCATGTGCCGCGAGACGGCCCGCACCGCCTTCTCCGGAGAGGCGCCGGACGCCAGTGCCTTGAGCACGCGACGCTCCGCGATGTCCCTTCGGCCCCAGCCGGACTTCGCCTTCGCGAGATCGCCCGCATCGAAGGCCTCCCGCGGGACTCTCTGATGCGCCGGAAACCACGACCCCTTCGCTCCGAGGAGTTCGGCGACCAGACCCTCCCAGTCCTTGCGCAGCACCATCGCGCCGAGCCGGTGGGTGTTCCGGCGGTAGCCGAATCGCTGGGTCCCGTAGTGATTGGGAACCCCCCTCTGCTCGATCTCACGGAGACCTCTCCAGACCGACGGAGCCTGGAGCGGATCGAGATCCCGGATCCGGATCGAGAAGCGATTGCCCTGCAGGTGACCGCGACGCAGCTTGTTGCCGTGCCAGTCCGCCCAGACGACCTGGATCTTCGGATGATCCAGAGCCGCGGCGGCGGCCGCGGCGGAACTCACCTCCGAGGATCGACCCGGAAGGTGGATGGAGAAGGTCTGGCTGGTCGCCGCGACCCGGTCCTTCATGCCCGCCGCGCCGATCGCATCCTCCCGGACGTTGAAATGCTCCTTCAACCCCTCGACGAGTTCGGTGTGGGCCAGCCCCATCTTCTGCACCCGGATGTAGAGATGCTCCCCCTCTCCACAGGGTTCGTAGAGCGGAATCTCATCGACCATGAAGTCGTCGTCGCGCAGCTTGATCCGACCCGGCAGCGGGTCGGAGCTCAGAACCCGCCCCCGCGGCATGGGGTCGCCGAGCACGCCGGGGGCCTCCGCCGGTGCGACGTGCAGCTGGTCCTCATCCTCCGCTGACGCATCTCCGACCGGTGGGGTCGATCGATCCTCGGACATCACTGAAACTCCGAGTCGTCTTCATCGAGATCCTCGTCGAATCCCGGTGAGTCGGAGGTCCCTCCGATCTCGTCCGGAGCCACGTGACCCGCCTCCTCGATCACGGAATCCTCGACGAAGATCGGAGTGTCGCTGGCGACTCCGAGGGCGAGCGCATCGGAGGGTCTCGAATCGACCGCGAACGTCCTGCCGTCCTGATCGAGGATGAGACGGGCGTGAAAGGTTCCCGAATCCAGATCGTGGATCTCGATCCTGACCAGGGTCGCGCCCATGGAGGAGATGACCGATTCCAGCAGGTCGTGCGTCTGGGGTCGAGGCGGCACGGCCCCGCTCATCCGCCGCTCGATCGCGAAGGCCTCGTTCAATCCGATGGCGATCGGAAAGCTGCGGGACCCCTCGATCTCCTGAAGGGTGACGAACTGCGAATCGGCCATCTCACGGATGAGCAGTCGCGAGATGTTGACGGGGACGAGCATGAGGGCGGAACTCCGTGCGGATCGGTGTTCATCCTAGCCACCCGCCTCATTCGAAGTCGGCCCCGCACGCTCGATACCACCCTGCATTCCGGGTTCGATGAGGCTCCTCGAAATGACCTTCGATCCTCGCGGACCACCCCGGAACGTCCATCCCCTGCCTCCGGTACCAGGCCGCCATGCGATCGTCGTACTCGTCGATGAAGGCCAGCATCGACTCGTCCGTCGGATAGGACTCCTCGAGGAGGACGGCATCGGTGTCCAGTCGCGGACGGGACTCGGGGCTCTGGGCGGGCCGACCGATGCAGAGACCGAACACCGGCCAGATCCCTTCCGGGGTGTCGAGCACCTCGTGCACCGCCGGCAGATCGTTTCGCAGACCACCGATGTAGCAGGTTCCATAGCCCATGGACTCGAGGGCGACGACCAGATTCTGCGCGAACAGGCTTGCGTCGATGACCGCGAGCATGAAGGCTTCCAGGTTGGAGACGTGAGGTCGACCCGCCCGTCCGGCGACGAGACGGTGCCGGCGGGTGTCACCGCAGATGACCAGGAAGGCTCCGCATTCGGCGACCTTCCTCTGCCCGCCGGTCAGCTCCACCAGACGCTCGAGTCGCCCCTGCTCCCGGATCCTGATCGCACAGTAGGCCTGGATGTTCGAACTGGTCGCGGCCTGCTGCCCGGCGACGACGGCCCGGCGGAGATCCTCCTCCGGGACGGGTTCCGTCGAGAAGCGACGGATCGAGCGGTGGGCGCGGAGACAGTCGAGAACGGTGTCGGATGGATCTGGCATGATCCCATCGTAGATGGATGACCGTCTCCGCCCCGGAACGGGGATCAGCCGGTCCAGTCGAGCAGCAGGAGACCGAGATCCTGACCGTCGACGATGCAGTCGCCGTTGAGATCGGCACCGCACACCTCCTCGCAGTCGTCCGGGCAGGGACCCCACTGGACGAGCATCAGGCCGAAGTCCTGGCCGTCGACCCTGCCGTCGCGATCGAGGTCTCCGGGAGCCGGCGGCTCGGGATCGAGAGCGAGCACCGCCGCCTCGATGTCCAGTCGTCCCGATCCGCTGAGATCGTCGAAGCCGCTGCCGAGGATGTCCACCGCCGTCGACCTGAGCACCACCCTCGCGGTGACGGGATCGAGATCGGGCTCGAGGGACTTCATCAGCCCGAGCGCTCCGGTCACGAAGGGCGCCGCCATGCTCGTGCCGTTCTTGTAGACGTAGTTGAAGCTCGACGAACAGGAGTAGACGCGCCAACCCGGTGCGGCGAGATCGATCTCGGGCCCGGCGCTCGAACTCGGCCAGTGCTGATCCCGGTTGTCGATCGCGGCGACCGCGATGGTCTCCGCGAAACGGGCCGGCGCCTGGACGTCGTCCGCTCCACCGGTGTTTCCCGCGGCCGCGACCTGGATCACCCCCGCCGCATGTGCATAGGCCACCGCATCCGCGAGCAGCTGGTTCCCCGCGGAGTACTGCAGGCTCATGTTGATGATGTCCGCCCCCCGGTCGACCGCCCAGATGATGCCTTCGGCGACCCAGGACTCGAATCCCGTGCATCCGTCCACCACCACCACCGGCATGATCCGGCAACCCCAGTTGACACCGGCGACGCCCTGATCGTTGTCACCCTCGGCGGCCATGATCCCCGTGACGTGCGTGCCGTGACTCGAACATTCGTCCGCGAAGGAATCGGTGCCGTCCGGCACGTTCCATCCCTCGGTGAGTCTGGAGGCGAACTCCTCATGGGTGTCGATGCCGGAATCCAGCACTGCGATGACGACGTCCGAGGAACCGGTGGACCAGTCCCAGGCCGGGAGCACGTTGACGTCGGCGCCGGGCACGCCGATCACGCCGGCGATGTTCTGACCGGTGTTCCGGATGCCGTACTGGAGATCGAGCCAGGGATCGGACGGCAGGGACGAGGCGACGCCCCCCCGGCCATCGAGTTCGGCCATCTCGACCGGCCCCCCCAGTTCGGCCAGGTCGGCGACCGAGCGAACCGCCCGCGCTGCGCCTTCTGCGGTGTCGAAGGTCGCGACCACCCAGCGATCCAGACCGATCTCCGAGGCGATCCCGGGATGGGCGGCTTCGAAGGGCAGAACGGATTCCATCGACTCCAGCCCCGAGGCGAGCAGGTCCTCATGCAGGATCCGAGCGAAGAGCATGTCCTCGAACCGCAGGGAGCGCCGGGTCGGCTCGGGAAGAAGCCATCGCCCACCTCGGGCGTCCACATGAACGACGGTGTCCGGAGCGAGGCGAAGCAGGACCCTGTCGCTGGCGATCTCGGCTGTCGACGCCGCGGTCACCGCACC
>PAQL01000040.1 GCA_002709295.1 Phycisphaerae bacterium
CAGTACAGCTACGACACCCTGGTGAACACCGGGATGCACATGTACACCACCGGTGGCATCACCGGTCGGGACATGCTCTCCTCCGAGGGCAACTGACCCGAAGGTCCGGGGCTTCGCCCCTTCGACCGACATTCAAGGCCGGCCTCCCCCACGCGGGAAGGCCGGCCTTCTTCATTCCCGCACGATCCGGATCGGGTCGCGGGTAGGCTGGGGCCATGCTCGGGGAACGACTGGCCAAGCGCATGCGGCACCTGCGGAAGTGGGCGAAGCGTCAGGACATCGGGTGCTTCCGGCTCTACGAGAGGGACATCCCCGAGTACCCGGCGATCATCGACTGGTACGCCGACGAGGATGCGGACGATCGCTCTCGGGACGGCGACGCGGTGGCCTGGCTGCTGCACCGGACCCGGGACGACACCCTCGAGAAGGAGGTCGAACATCGCCGCGACATCGTGGCCGAGATCCTCGCGGGGCTGGACATCCCCCGCGAGCGGCTTCACGTGAAGATTCGTGGACGCCAGTCCTCCGGCACGGGCGAGCGAGCCCAGTATGAACGCGTCGATTCCGCGGGCCGCGCGAAGGTCGTGGTCGAGCATGGACTCCGCTTCGAGGTGAACCTCTCGGACTACATCGACGTCGGGCTGTTCCTCGACCACCGCCCCACCCGGAAGTCGGTCGGCGATCGCGCGAACGGGAGGCGGGTCCTCAACCTCTTCGCCTACACCGGCGCCTTCAGCGTCCATGCCCGCATGGGCGGCGCCGCCCGGACGACGACCGTGGACATGTCCCGCACCTACCTCGACTGGTACGAACGAAACCTTGAGTTGAACGGCCGGACGCTGGACGGGGACCACGTGGCGATCCACGCCGACTGCCTCCAGTGGCTCGAATCCGGTCCACCCGACGACACACGCTACGACGTGGTGATCTGCGACCCCCCCACGTTCTCGAACTCCAGGAGGATGAAGGCCGGCTCGTTCTCGGTCGATCGGGATCATCCGCGGCTGCTGAAGTGGATCGCACCGTTCGTCGCCCCCGGCGGCGAGATCTTCTTCTCGACGAACTCACGATCCTTCGAGATGGCGGAGAACGCGATCCCGAAGGGTTTCGGCAGCCACGAGATCAGCCGACGCTCGGTCCCCGAGGACTTCCGGAACCGAGGCATCCACCGATGCTGGCGTCTCGCCGAGGGCTGGAGGCCACGAACCCGCGCCTGATCACCCCCCCCGGCCGCTCAGGGACCGAGGACCCTGGCCGCGAATCGACGGAACGAGTCGGATTCGTCCTCGACGAGCCCGCCCTTCCGGCCGGCGGGAAGTCGCATCGGCGTCGCATCGGGACACGCCCCCCAGGCGCCGATCAGCACCCCGAGGTCACCGCCGCTCACAGGGCCGCTCCCGTCCAGGTCGTAGAACGAACCACCCGACCCCCAGTTGGCGATGAGCATGCCGAGGTCCTCGGCGTCGACCACGCGATCATGGTTGAAGTCGGCGGGGCACGAGCTCTTCGCGTTGTTGAGCATGAAGGTGAAGATCTGGACGCTCGGATCGGGGTACGGGGTCCCGTTGTAGTCGACGGTCGGAGCTCCGAGCGGCATCGCCACGGCATGGCAGTCCGTGCAGTTCATGCTGATCGGATCCGGCACCGATCCATCGCACTTGGCCAGCGAGATGAAGTCGTAGTACTGCGTGTACGTCTCCATCGTCGTGTTGGTCAGGTAGGCGGTGTTGACGGTGTTGCTCTCCTGCGGGGGAATGCAGGACGGGCCGGACGGGTCGGGCTGGATCGTGTTGAGCAGGCGATAGTGCTTCCAGGGGGCTGGCAGGGCCGCGCGGTACTCGTCGTTCACCGACTCCACGTGGCCCGGCGTCACCATCTCGGGGATGCGGGAGACGTTCACCGCACGGGTGGGATCCGCTTCGCACACGTCCGGCAGCTCGCCCGACTCGGGCGCGAACGGGGGGCAGTCGGTCTGGCCGCTCGGATCGGCGGGCGTGCATTCCTCGGCGTTGCAGGAGTAGCCCTCGAGGTAGGGCGGGGCGCACTCGGCGTCAGGTCCGGGGTTGAACGAAGGGACGCCGTTCGGGTTGCCGGGGAGCAGGTCCACGTTGTCGACCTGCTCGAAGGTGGCCCAGAACCAGGTGGCTCCCGTGCTCGGGGTGAGCTGCAGCACATGAAGGCCCACGAGCCCCACGGTCACCGGGCCGCACGGCGGATCGGCGGCCGAGATGTTGCTTGCGAAGTAGACGTCCTGCATGAAGAAGCGCCCGCTCGCGATCTCCGCCTCGTCGAGCTGCTTCCAGGAGGCCTTGAGTTCGATCGCACCCTGTCGAGCCCAGTCGGGCAGATCGACCGGCGGGTCGAAATCACCCGGGTCGCCCGCCTTGGGAAAGGGACGGAATTCCCCGCCGGGCTGGAACGCCGCATACTGGTTCACCGCGTCGTAGTAGCCGTTCTGCGAGATGTATTCGAACTCCGATCGGTTGAGGAAGATCTGGTAGAGCACGTATCGACCGTTCTGGTCGAGAAGCGGCCTTCCGCTGAACGCCTCGTCGAACTCGTCGACGAGATTCGGATCGCCGCTCTTCGAGATGGCACCCAGGAGCGGCAGCGTCGGACCACCGTCATCGGGGGTGTACATGGGCGTGGCGACCGTCGGCAGGTCCCAGGTACCCGGCGACTCCCCGCCCGGAAGAAGCAGCTGTCCCTTCTGCATCCACTGGAGGAACGCCGGTCGACCATCGGGGGTGTCGCAGATCGTCACCCCGGTGTCGGGTTCGCCGGGGGAACCACCGTCGAGCTGCGGCCAGTTGAGGGCCACGAAACCGTCCCATGCGAACCGGGCCCAGCTGACCGGATCGTCGATGTCCTCGGCCTCGCTCGGGTAGATCCACGCCTCGGAGACGGGATCACAGGGAGCCGGAGGAGTCGCTGCAGCCTCTGCGAAACCGTTCGAGATCACGATCCCGGTGACCGTCAGCAGTTCGAGACGCGGTGATTGCAGACAGCGGATGCGCGCGTGATGATCCAAAGTCGATCTCCTCTGATCTTCGATTTCAGGGCGGGGTCACCACCACCATCCAACGGTATTCGAAGGTCACTCGAACCCGACCCGGAACATCTTGAACGAGGTTCTTTTTCCGTGTTGAGCCTGATTCTCAACAAGCCGGACCCACGGTGGGCCGACGCCTGAACCGGCTTCAGACTTCGCGGGCGAGCCACATGAGCGTTCCCATGACCGTCTGGGCCAGCGAGAAGAGGCTCTGCACCAGCAGCAGCACGATCACCGCTCGTCGAGAGCGAAGGCGGCGGCGGAAGGACCATGCCGGAAGCAGCCAGACGAGGACCCAGAGGAGGATCACCAACCCGGTCGTGACCGGCTCCGGAAACGAACCCGTTACCATCATGATCGGCACCGAGAGGATGATCGTGACGCCACCCAGAAGCAGCACCAGTCCGTCGATTCCCGCCGGGAGATTCGAGGCGGTGCCCAGCAGCGGCCAGACGGCCATCACCACGAGGGAGAGGCCCTGGATCGCCGGGATGCGACGCCCTTCGACCGGTGGATCATCACGCGTGGCCGCGGAGGATGCCGCAGGCCGAATGCGGTCGGCGTCGGTCGGAGGATGCGAATCGTTCGGGGAATGATCGTTCATGTTGTTCCTCGAAGAGACGGCTCGTATCCTTCCGTGGTTCGAGGGAGTGTGATCTCACGAGGGATGCCGAATGAACCACCGCGGCCCGGTACGGCCATCGGATTCGAGGAGACTGTACTGCCTCGGCTGCGGATACGAGGTGACCCATGCACCGGCCTCGACGTGTCCCGAGTGCGGCCGCCCCTTCGATCGCACCGATCGACGGACCCACGGCCGATGCCCGCGAACCGGCTCGCGTCTGCGGACTCTGAATCTGGTCTTCACGATCGTGCTCGCCGTCCTCGCGGTGTCCTTCCTCGCCGAGACGGTGATCCTCTTCATCGGATGGGATCCCCTCGTGGCCTTCCTGCTGAGTCTCGGGACGGTGCCGCTCATGCTGGTGCTGGTGGTGATGGTCCTGATCCCCTCTCTCGAGGCCGGTCCGTCCACTCGAGTGCTGGCGGTGCTTCTTCCGGTGGCGGTCGTGTTCACCACATGGCCCGTGGTTCCGGGTGCCGCCGGCCCCTTCGTCAACTGGCCGTTCCGTGTCTCCTTTCTGATGCATCGGTCCGCGCTCGAGGACATGGCCGCAGAGCATCGCGACCGCGGGCGGACTCCTCCGTCGACCGGGGTCGGCGTCCTTCGTTTCATCGATGCCCGTTTCATCGACCCGGGCAATCCCGGCGGCAGCAATCTCGGCTTCCAGATCACCGGGGGCGCATGGGGCGGCGTCCACCTCGTGCAGACCGGAACCGATGCCACCTTCGTCTGGTGGAACACCAACTGGGAGATCGATCTTGGAGACGGCTGGCACCTCGTCCAGCAGGACTGATGCCCGCCCGCGTTCAGAGATACAGCGCGACGTACATGCCCCAGGCGAGCAGACCCGCCATGAGGACCCCGCCACCGAGGGCCATCATGCCGGCATTTCGAAGCGGTCTCATCTGCCACCACATCACCACGCCCGAGATGGCCCAGAAGATCATCAGGAACGCCGTGACATCCACGATGCCGCCCCAGAAGCTGCGCACTCCGACATCCTCCGGATATCCCCGTGAGACGTGAAGACGAAGGAGGAAGGAGCGAAGGCTGAAGTCCCTTCGAAGCTCCCCGACTCGGCGCTCCGAAAGTCGACCGGTGCGCAGGTCGTAGCCGACATGCCATTCCTCGTCTCCGACCCTGACCTGCAGGTCGATGTCCGGTGCGACGCGGATCGAGGGCGACTCGACGCCCGCCAATGACTCGACCTCCGTCTTCAAGGAATCGACCCGGTCGCCGATCGACGTCTCGAGCTCCTCCGGGAATCTTCGCGGCTCGTCCTCTCCCGGAAGCGCGGTGACCTGGGTCGTGGAGGCGAGGGTGTCGGGGTCGACGCGCACACGAATCCGTTCGCCGTCCTGTCGCGACTCGAAGAGGAAGGTTCCCGTGATGGCGGGCTCACCGACCACCTCCACGGATTCCCCCATCGCCGTCTCCAGAGAGGCTCTGATCTCCTCGGAGAGAACGTCGATGGGAAAACCCGAATGAGCCTCCAGCACCGCGGGGTCGTTCTCCACGGGATCCGCTCGACCATCCAGCCACGTCGGATGGTTGAAGAAGATCGCGGTCAGACCGTAGAGCAGGACGAAGGGCACCAGCACCAGTCCGAAGTACATGTGGGTCCGCCGGAAGATCTTGACCAGCCCGGGAGATCGAGATCGCCTGCGGGCTCTCGGTCCGGACCCGGGACGGGCCGGAACCTTCTTCGCGGCAGCCCGGATCTCGATGACCGGCTTTGATTCGGTGGTGGTCACGTCCTGATCTCCAACATCGAAAGCCTGACGCCTCTCCAGGCAGGGCGGAACCCGTGTATGATATCGTTATTGCGACTGAGTCTCAATTGCAGCGAATGGGTTCCATGGTTCCCGAAGATGACATCTCCCAGGTCGATGCCGACCGGATCTGCACGGCCGCCAGTGCCGTCTTCTTCGCGCTGCTCAAGGTCGAGGCCACACGGACCCACACCACGGTCGTGTTGCCGGAACTGCTCTGCCCCAAGGCCAGACTCCCAAGCCCTTCCGAACTCGATCCTCACGTGATCGAGGAGGCCACGGCCATGCTGCTGCGACTGGGAGTCGTGGAGACCGACGAGAGGGGCGATCTGAGACTTCACCTGGTTCGGAGGACCTGAGCATGCGGCCTTCTGCCCTCCTTGCGGAGGGCGTGGTCACGACTCTCGAACGGGCCGGAGCCTCGGTCCGAAAACCTGAGCCACCAGTGGTGCCCGCCCGACACGTCAGCCGGTGCGACTCCGGATTCAGAAGTGGTCCCCGGAACCGCGGGAACCCCAAACAGTCGTTCTACATCCAAGTTGGACTTCCCCGGGCCCTTCCCGTTGATCGAGAACGGCTGCCGGCTAGCCTTGAGACACCGTCTGGATGATCACCCGATCACCGACTGGTCTAATCCGGAGTCCTCAGATGCGTCACGTGATGTCGGACATGCTTCGAACTCGTTTCCTGATGGTCCTGACCTGCCTCGCCGCGATGCTCGGTGCCGGCGGCACCGCGATGGCCCAGACCTCCGTCTCCCTCAACGTGGACGGCCTCAATCGTCGCTACCTGCTCTACCTGCCTTCCGGCTTCGATCCCTCCGAGAATCTGCCGGTCATGATGTGGTTCCACGGCGGTGGTGGCAATGCGAACGAAGGCCTCTTCGAAGCGGACTTCCGGTCCCTGGCGAACTCCCAGCGATTCATCGTGGCGTACACCGAGGCCTGGCCCGACGTCCTCGAGAGCTGTCGATGCTGGGGTTACGACCTGGGCGGCGAGACCAACGGCAACTACGAGATCGACATGGCCTACACCAGCGCAGTGATCGACAAGCTTGTTCTTGATCACAATGCCGACCGGAGCCGGATCTACGCCGGGGGCTATTCGATGGGTGCCAGTTTCGTCTGGGACCTTGCGTGCGCGAAAAGCGACGAGATCGCGGCGATCGCTCCGGTGGCCGCCAACATGTACAGATGGAGCTTCGAGAACTGCGACCAGGGGCTTCCCGTCGCGGTCTGCCACATCCTGGGCACGAACGACTTCTACGCCCCCTACAACGGTTCGGTCTATTCCCCCTCCGTGGCCGAGCAGAATGCGTTCTGGGTGAACAAGAACGGGTCGGATCCCGACCCGGAGACCGTGAACCAGGGCGGCGGCGTCACCCGATACACCTGGGGTCCGGGGGAGGGATGTCACGGCTATCAGCATTTCCGCAGGCAGGGCGGTGGCCACGACGTTCCCAACTTCGCGGTCTCCGCGATCTGGGACTTCGTCTCCCAGTACGACATCGAAGGCTTCCGCGAGTGCAACCCGGTCGAACCTCCCGCCAACGACGATTGCGATGGCGCGATCGACGTCGCCGAGGGCGTGACCGCCTTCACCACCGAAGGCGCCACCGACAGCGGCATCGCCAGCACGCTTTCCTGCAGCACCACCAACGGCCCCGACGTGACCGCCGACATCTGGTACCGCTTCGTCGCCCCCTGCACCGGAACCTTCGAGATCTCCACCTGCGGCGCCGAGTTCGACACCCGGCTCGACGTCTTCTTCAACCCCAAGGGATGCCCCGGACCCGGCCTCGCCCCCTACGCCTGCGGCGATGATGAATGCGGCGACGATGCCGTGGCCGCGAGTTTCGCCGTGGAGGGCCAGACGCTGTACGTCCGCGTGGGAAGTTCCGACGGCTCCACCGGTTCGGGTCAACTGGTGATCGACTGCGAAGGCTTCGATCCTCCCAACCCCGCGGACCTCAACGGCGACGGCATCGTCGACGCCGCGGACCTCGGCCTGCTTATCGTGGCCTGGGGCACGCCCAATGCGGACCTCGACGGCGACGGCACGACCGACTCCGCCGACCTGGGCCTGCTCATCGCGGCCTGGAGCTGAACCCGAAGGTGACGTCAATCGGGATGGACGCATCGCCGCAGAGCGGCGGCCTCCTCCTCGTCGAAGCCCCCCAGCTCGAAGGCCGATGGTCGGCGACGACAGCTCGCATGCACGTGAGGCGTGACCACGGCGAACTGCGCGGCATTCGTCGACCTGACCCCGCCACACGGAACGATCGCGAACTCCCGATCCCCGATCGCCTCGGCGGCGATGCCGATTCTCGCCACCCGATCCTCCATCGTGGCCGACGAAGCGTCGTACCCCGACGATCCCGCGGCCAGAGTGCGATCGACTCCGAGTTCGATGAGACGTTCGACCGCACGGACCGGATCCGCGGCCAGATCGAAGGCCCGGTGGAACGCGATCCTCATGCCGTGACGTTCCACGATCGAGACCGCGGCGGAGACCGACTCGACATCGGGATATCCGAAGTCATCCACGAACCCGAGGACGATCGACCCGGCGCCCGCCTCGGCGAACGCGGGGGCGAGTGCCTCGAGCCGCTCAAGATCCCGGGGCCGCCCCGCGAAGTCGGATGGGCCGACCACCCGGCGATCATCGGGGGGCGGGATCTCCTGGAAGACCACCGCGATCTCCGGCCTTCGGCCGTCGACCCTCGAGGCTTCGATGATTCCGGCAAGAAACTCGGGCGTCGGCGTGAGTCCCTCGGCCTCGAGGTCCCGACAGACCTCGAGCCGATCGGCGTGAGCGGCGGCGATCCGGGCGGTTTCGGGATCGTCTACGGGGATCTCGAGGACGGGGATTCGTGTCATGTCGACATCGTCGGCCAATCACCGGATCGAGGCAAGGCCGACGTCTGGAACGTGATGGCCTTGCATCATCGTGAGGACCAACTACCCTCGGGCACCCCCTGAGGGGCGACCAGGAGAGCGTTCCCACGATGGCGAACCATTTGAGCAACCTGCGTCGACCCCGCTGGCTTCGGGAATGGGATCGGCCCACATGGCTGGGGGATCTCGACCTCGATCCCGAGACCAGGGAGCAGGTGCACGCGGAAGCCGTGAATCTGCACCTGAACGACTCGACCACGGGCTTCCTCGGCGGCTCCAGGAGCCAGAAGAACGATCGCCGGGGACGGATTGCGCTGGGAGGACGCTGGAGATTCGGCCTCGCCGGATTCCTGAGCGCGACCCCCCCCATCGCCCTCATGCTCTCGATCCCCTTCGGCACGGACCTCACATCGTCGTGGTCCCGGGTCGGCCTGGTCATCGTCTGCATGGCGATCGGGGTGCTCGTCTTGAGATCGATCACCTCGTACTGGCTGATCAGACCGGCGTGGACGCCCTACTACGCGACGGCGCTTCGACGTCGAGGAATCGTGGTCTGCCCGAAGTGCGGCTACCCCCCCTCGAATCAGGCCGGGGATCGGGAGTCGCCCTCGACCTGCCCCGAATGCGGGCTCGAGGATCCGCTCGTGAAGTGATCGCCGACTTCATCAAGGCGTTCGACGGGTGCTTTCCCTGCCCGTGACGTTCCGGGACGCCTGCGGAGACGGCCGGGCTCTGCGACGCGATACCGGCCCTCCGGTCTCGGTCGAGCATGCAGGGACACCGGCATCGACTGGAACGGTTCACAGTCGATTCGCCTCGACCGTTGCGATTGGTTACATTGGTCCTGCCAAGGGAGGGACGCGGTGTCGGTTCACCGTCGGTCCTGGCACCACTCGACAGGAACGTCGCTGATCCCTACGGCCCCGGACGCCGCTCGTTCCGGACCATCCATCCCGGATGGGGATCACACCAGCCCCTCTCCTCCCATCATGACATTCAACGACTTCCGGCTCGCCGAGCCGATCCTTCGCGCCGTCGAGGCCGAAGGATACGAACATCCCTCTCCGATCCAGGCCGGCGTGATCCCCCCCGCGCTCAAGGGTCGCGACATCCTCGGCACCGCTCAGACCGGCACCGGCAAGACCGCGGCCTTCGCGCTTCCCATCCTGCATCGACTCGCCGCGGGGCGGACCGGCAAGGGTGATCGAAGAGGACGGAAGGGACCACCGCGAGGAAGAGGCCGGTCCGCCAGGGCCCTGGTGCTCTGTCCGACCCGTGAACTCGCGGCCCAGATCCTCGATTCCTTCAACACCTACGGCAAGGGCCTGCCGCTGTCCCAGACCGCGATCTTCGGCGGCGTCGGCCAGGGACGACAGGTCGATGCGATCCGCGACGGGCTGGACATCATGGTCGCCACCCCCGGACGCCTGATGGACCTCATGGGCCAGGGCCACCTCGACCTCTCGAGGATCGAGACCGTGGTTCTCGACGAGGCCGACCGGATGCTGGACATGGGCTTCATCCATCCGATCCGCAGGATCATGGGCGAGATCCCCCCCGAGCGACAGACCATGATGCTCTCCGCGACGATCTCACGGGAGATCAGGGTTCTCGCCGACGACCTGCTCCACGATCCGGCGGTGGTCGAGACCGCACCGGAGTCCACCACCGCCGAGCTGGTGGACCAGAAGATCTACCTCGTCGCCAAGGCCGACAAGCCGAAGATCCTCATCCGCATGTTCGAACACGGGGACATGGCTCGCACCCTGGTGTTCACCCGCACCAAGTACGGAGCCGACCGTCTGGTCAGGATCCTGAAGAAGGCGGGGATCAAGGCCGAGGCGATCCATGGCGACAAGAGTCAGGGACAACGGACCCGGGCCATGAACGCCTTCCGGACCGGCAAGGCCGAGGCCCTCGTCGCCACCGATGTCGCCGCCCGCGGCATCGACGTCGACGGAGTGAGTCACGTCGTCAACTACGACATGCCGATCGAACCGGAGTCCTACGTCCATCGGATCGGGCGCACCGCCCGGGCGGGAGCGAGCGGCAAGGCGGTGTCGCTGTGCGACCGACCCGAGATCGAACTGCTCCGCGCGATCGAAAAGCGGACCGACGCCCGACCGGTCAAGGGCGAGGGGTACGAGGACCTCACCTACGAGATGCCCGCCGACGGCGGCCGCGCCGCGGCCCGGGAGGCGAAGGAGGCGAAGGCGGCCGCGGCCAAGGCCCGTTTCGGCCAGCGCAGCGGACGCCGTCAGGGCCACAAGTCTGCGCAGGCGGGTGGCCGCCCCTCGGGAAGCTCGGGTGGGAAGACCCGCCCCGACAAGCAGACGAAGGGGGATTCAGGAACCCGATCCGGATCCCGCGAAGGCGGCTCCGGAAGACCGAACACTCCGACCGGAAAGAGGAAGTCGAGCACCTCCAGCGCCTCGACCAGGCCCTCGCGAGATTCCATGAACCGCAGCGACGGCTGGTCTGAGACCGGGACGGGGAAGAAGAAGCACCGGAAGAACAAGAAGAAGAAGTTTCCCAGCAAGCCCGTCCCCGGTGCGGGTGGCAAGCCCGCCTCGAAGGCCGGCAAGGTCGCGGGGAAGAGGTCCGGCGGCCGGACCGGGACCGGCGGCGGCAAGCCGGGCGGAAAGAGACCCGCCGGAGGTCGAGGCGGCCCGCGTCGTCGAGGTCGAGGTTCGGATTCTCGCTGACCGTGCGATGATCAGCCGGCGAGCAGACGTTCAAGACGATGTTCGTGGCGACCCCGGAACAACTCCACGTGACCCACGTCCGGGATCCTGATGAGTTCCACGCTCCGGGCGACATCGCTCCACGTCTCGAGCTCCAGAGGACCGAAGGCCAGTTCGCCACCGGTTCGAACCACGCTGACATCGACATCCACCCGACGGTCCACGTGGTTGAACACCGCCTTCAACTGGGAGACGCCGATCCTGACCAGACGGTGTTCGATCACCCCTTTGAATCTCGCCTTGGCGAGTTCGATCGGTCCCAGCACCTGCAGCCTTCGAGAGAGTCCTGCCTCCCTCATCGCACGGGCGGTATGGGCGTCGATGAGCAGGAGCCTGGAGACATCGAAACCCGCGTCGAGCAGTCGATGCGACACCTCGTGAGCGATCAGACCCCCGATGCAGTAGCCGAGCAGTTCCAAGGGGCAGTCGGCGCCTCGCTCGATCTCGATCGAAGCGATGGTGTCCGCGATTTCGTCGATGGTGCGAGGAACGGGACCTGACTCGTCGAGCCCGGGGTGCTCCCATGCGACGACCTCGCCGTCATCGGGGACGAAGTTCGCGAGTCGGCTGAACCCGAGCGAGCAGCCGTGCAGACCCGGGATCATCACCACCCTTCGTGCAGGCCGCTTCACCGGACGCATCACCCTCCGCAGCACCGGTCGGGAGATCTGAGGCGAACGCTGTATGGCGACCGCGATCTCTTCAAGGGTGTCGGTTCCCTCCATGACACCCGAGGGATCTCGACCGAACCGTTCGTTCGTCATGGCGACGAAGGCATCGAGGATCTCATCCTGCATCTCGGACGGACGGAGCGTCATCGCCTCCGAGCTCGAAACGTCCTGTCCCCGGACCAGGAGGACGTTCCGAAGGATGTGAATCAGATTGGTCCGGGTCTTCAGCGGCATGTCCGAGCATGCCCCGGGGACTCATGCGGTCCAATCCCCGATTTCATGGAGAGGATCGAGCTCCGCCCCCCCCCGCACGATCCTCACATCCCGTACAGGAATCCGACCCGGGAGGGACCGATACGGACGATGAGGGTCGGTAATCGGGACCCGGAACGCGGTCGAACTTCCCCGAAATCGTCTGGCACCGGTGGTCATTCATGGGATCATGAGAGCCTGACGCGAACCCCTGGAGGAAGCCCCGTGAACGGCCACGCCGTCTGGATCCTGATCGGCATCGTCGCCCTTGCGACGCCCGCGACGTCCGAACCACCGGAAGCCCGGGCGATCTGGACGTCGATCCGGGAACTCGGCGATCCACCTCCCGCGGTCACCCGGCATGTCGCGATCGATGGACGGATCGTGGGAGGCCTGAACGCTCGTGGGGACTTCCTCCTCGACGACTGGCAGCGGACCACGAGCGGATACGGTCCCGCGACCTGGACCAAGGCGTTCGGCGGCCCCTCTCCGATGATCGACGCGGCCGGCGGCACCCACCGTGGCGACGGATTCTCCCTGGTCTTCGGCGGCCGGATCGATCTGTCGGTGTTCGACGAGACGTGGATCCTGCAGGATGGCAGCTGGTCGCTGTCGAACGCCACTGGTCCCAGTGCCCGCCATCGACATGCGATGGCCTCCTCGGATGACGGCATCTACATGCACGGTGGACTGGGAGCCGCGGACGCCTCCGGCGAGTGGCTTCCGCTCGACGACGTCTTCTGGAGGTTCGACGGCGGAGCATGGCAGCCGCTCGATCAGCTCGGAGGTCTTCCCAGCCGCTGGGATCACGCGATGGTGGCCCTTCCCTCCGGAGATCTCATCCTGCACGGTGGGCGCATGGGCGATCCCGACGATCCGGTCGATCTCCAGGACACCTGGATCTACAACGGACTCGGGTGGTCGAACATCGCCGCCCGGGGCGGTCCCGGCGGTCCGGACGTCGCGATGCGGTACGACGAGGTGGTGGACGCCGTGGTGGCCACCGACGGCATCGAGACCTGGATCCTTCGCGGTTCGACCTGGATCCGGGTCGAGACCGATCCCTCGGGCTCCGGCGATCCGGCTCCCGGGTTCCGGTTCGACTCCGAGTCCGGTGGCGTCGCCTTCGGAGGCGGTGCCGCCCTCGAGGGAGGTCGGATCCTCACTCTTGTGAACCGCCCGACCAACGACTGTGACGGCGACGGAGTCGCCGACGACCTGCAGATCGCCGCCGGCGCCGCGGACTGCGACCATGACGGCGTGCTCGACGCCTGCGAGATCGCCGCGGGCGCGGCGGACTGCGACGGCGACGGCGTGCCGGATGCCTGCGAGGTGGCCCCGACCTACACCAGCGGTTCGGAGGCGTTCCAGGTGAGATACGGCTGGTCCTTCCCCTATCACGATCAGATGGCGATCTCGAGATTCACGGTCGCACCGGGCGGGGAATCAGTCTCCACGGTGTGGTATCCACATTCCCCGGTGGGAAGCGCCCGGCCCGACGTCATGCGGCTCGGCCTCTGGCGGGACACCGGATCGGGATTCATCGAGGACGCGACCCTGCTTCGCGAGATCGACCTGGAGGTACCGGACGGCTCGACCCAGTGGGCGAGATTCGACTTCGAGGAGACCTTCATCGGTCCCGCCGGCACCCGGTTCTTCGTGGGCATCGCATCCCGACGCAACAGCCCCGGAGCACCGTGCGTGTCCGTGTACGTGAGAAGAAACGCCGCCGCACCCAACGGAGGCGATGCGGGCTGGGTGGGGATCACCAGCGGGATCTTCGACTTCGAGGACATGTCCCTCGCCACGGGAAGCGAACAGTTCATCACGAACCTCATCGCCTTCGACGCCCCGTGGGAGGATTCGGTCGCGACGCTTCAGATGCGGGTCGGTCCGACGAGTCCGCTGGATGCAGACGGCGACTTCGTCCTCGACGACTGCGGCACCTGTCCCGGAGACGCCGATGGCGACGGCATCGTCGGAGGAGGGGATCTCGGCATCCTCTTCCTCGAATGGGGCGACTGCATCGGCTGCGTGAGCGATCTCGACGGCAACGGACAGGTCGACGGCGGCGATCTCGGAGGGCTCTTCCTGGCCTGGGGCCCCTGTCCCTGACCGCACCGCACGAGGTCGGGTGCCCGGGGAGGAATCACGAGGGGCCGGCCGCGGGATTCTCCGGTGGGAGTCGGATCCATGACCCCGTGGTCGGCGAAACCACGGGACCCACATGGGCTCCTAACATGATCTGGCTTCGACCGGCAGCGTGCCGATCGGGTTCGAGCCCAGGCTTGCGACTGAGTCTCATTCGCAGTATTTTGGCTCCCCCTGCGATCCTCTCGCCCGCAGAAGTCCCCTTCCCTTCAGGCACACTGGAAAGCACCGTGAAAGCAGCATTGATCTACGGAACCTGCACCGGCAACACCGAGCATGTCGCGACCCTGATCATGGACGCGCTCAAGCCCGAGATCGAACTTGAATCCGTCGACGTCTTCAAGATCAAGCCCGAACAGTTGAACGAGTGGGACTTCGTCATCTGCGGCATCCCCACCTGGGACGTCGGCGAGCTCGAGTACGGCTGGAGCGACATCTACGACCAGCTCGACGACATCGACCTCGACGTCACCGTCGCGATGTTCGGTCTCGGCGACCAGGGAACGTATGCCGAGACCTATCAGGATGCGATGGGGATCCTCTACGAGAAGCTGATCGAGCGGGGAGCCACCGGGGGCATCGGCTTCATGCCCACCGAGGGTCACGACTTCGAGGAATCGAAGGGCGTGATCGACGGGAAGTTCTGCGGACTCGCCCTCGACGAGGACATGCAGCGCGATCTCACCGAGGAACGCGTCGCCGAGTGGGCCACGGTCCTCAAGAAGGCATGGCCCGAGATCGTCGAGAAGAGCACCACCCAGACCAACTGAGTTCCTCGCGGAAGCCGTCCCGGGATCCGATCATGAGCGCCCACGAGACCACCGGAACCGGTTCGGAGGACCGAAGCTCCGGACTTCCGTTTCGGCCCGGCCTGCTGGTCCTGTTCTCGGGTCTCTCACTGCTGACCCTCGCCGCCGGCGGATGGCTGACCTCGCTCGGCCTGGGTCCGTGGTACGACGCGCTCCGAATCCCATGGTTCCAGCCCCCGAGCTGGGTGTTCACCCCGGCCTGGACCCTGATCTTCATCCTGCTCGCGTTCTCGACCTGGCGGATCGCCCGCAGGGGTGCCCCTGCGAGGATCACCCTCGTCGTCTACTGGATCCAGCTGGTCCTCAACATGCTCTGGTCGCTGTTCTTCTTCACGATGCAGCGGCCCGATCTCGCCCTGGCCGAGATCCTCGTCCTCGACGTCGTGGTCGTCGCCATGGTCGTCATGTACGGCCGCCTCGACCGGACCGCGGGCTGGCTGCTGATCCCCTATCCGATCTGGCTGATGCTCGCGACCGCCATCAACCTCTGGATCGTTCTCAACAACTGAGACCGGTACCGGTCTCCATCCCCCCCTCAACCCCTGAAGGGTCCTTCATGCACCGTCTGATTCTCACCCTTGCCGTGCTGGGCGCTCTCGCCGGCCGGGCCAGTGCCCACTTCCTCTTCGTCCACGTCCTGCCGGGTGAGGACCCGAGGGTCGAGCTTCACTTCGCGGAGAGCTGCTGGGACTTCAGTGCGGACCAGAGGATGGTCGGCATCATGTCGGACGTTCGCGCCTGGGATCCCGAGCATGGAACGATCACCTTCTCTCCCGCCCCCCACGCGATGACCGGAGAGCTGGCGCCCGACGGCAGGAGCGCCTGCGCCGCGTTCACGTACGGCATCATGAGACGAGGCGGCGAGTTCCTCCTGGAGTATCACGGCAAGGGTGTCTCGGGCCTCGAGGCCGCCGCGAAGCCGAGTGGTCTCGATGCGGAGATCATCGCGAGCCGCGAGAACGAGGAACTCGTGCTCACCGTCCTCTTCAAGGGAACACCGGCACCCGGTGCCGAGATCGTGGTCCCGATGGCGGGGAGCTCGGTCCGGACGCTCGCCACCGACGAGAACGGCACGGTGCGGATACCCCTCCCCGAGACCCCGCTCTTCTCGGTCCGGGCCATGGTGGCCGAGGACCGGCAGGGCGTGCACGACGACGTGGAATACGGCGAGGCCCGGCACTACACCACGCTGACCGTGCATCCGACTCCCGGATCCACCGCTCCGGGCACGGATCCCCTCGCCTCCGCGATCCTGGCCGACGCCTTCCTCTGCCACGCGGCCTTTCCCGCGGATGGCCCCGAATGGTCCGGCCGACTGCAGGGACGATTCGCAGACGAGGAGATCCGGGGCACCATGAGCCGTGACGGCGATGGCCTTGTCGTCTCATTGTCATCCGCGGCGTCCGACCCCGCCCGCATGCATCTGCCGTCCCTCGAGGGGATCGACGACGCGAGCGACGTGTTGCTCGGAGCCGACTTCCCGGGGCGAAGGACCGCCCGGGTGGACGCGACCGTGATCTCACCCGATTCCGGCAAGCTGTTCATCATCCGCGACCGACGCATCGAATCGGTGCTCACCAGACATGATTCCGGTGCCCGTCGCATCGATGCTCTCGAGTGGGAGAGCACCGAGGACCAGCGGTTCCTTCCCACGAAGCTCCTCGTGACCGATTTCGACGCCGATGGCTCGATCAGTTCCGTGATGGTGGTCACCACCGGGTTCACCCTCCAGGACGGCGTCCACGTCCCGACGAGCCACTCCGGCATGGTGATCGACGGGCCGTCCGAGGGCGAGGCCTTTTCACTGAAGGTGAACGACCTGCGGGTCCGGTGATTGGCCGGACATCGCGACCCGAACCACTCCGGAACGACATGAAGAAGGCCCTCGTTCGAGAATCGAACGAGGGCCTTTTCACATGTCGTGTCGAGAATCGACTTCGTGTCGGTCAGCCGCGTCGGCGGCGTCCGGCGACTCCACAGACCGCGAGGAGCGCGAGTGCACCCGGAGCGGGAATGACGTTGGCGCTGAGGTTGCCGTCGTAGGTGAAGGTGAAACTGTTGAAGTCGGCGATCTCGGCGGCCCAGTGGGTGCCGAGCGGAATGCCCATGTCGGGGATGGCCCAACCGTTCACCGGCCATTCGAGACCGTCGGTGATGTTGAGGGTCAGTCCACCTCCGAAGGATTCGGCCGAACCGGACATGATCGTGCTGTAGATGGTCGAGTCGTCACCAGGCGTCAGGGCGTAGGAAAGTCGCCAGTCGACCGTGGCGGCACCGGTGAGTTCCTCGCCCATGAAGTAGGGCCGGAGCTCGGTGCCGGTCCCGGGCAGGGCGAAGTCGAGCACGTAGTGTTCAGGATCGAGGTAGTCACCCAGGTAGTTGCCGAAGCCGAGCTTGATCACCTGATCCGGGTTGTTGTCGTTGTCCAGGTCCAGGTACGCCCCGTCCAGGTCGTAGAGGATGCTGAAGTTCTCGTTCAACTGGAACGAGGATCCACTCAACGCCGTCAGACTGGTCGAGAAGTCTGACATGTCGGCCACCGCCTCGTCGACCGGCGCCAGCCCGAGGCTCGCGGCCACGGCCACCGCCGAAAGCGAAGCGACAGATGTGTGCAGCTTGAACAACTCTTATCTCCTTGTTTTCCAGGGAACGCAGGGAACGTGTCCTGGAGTTGAGAGGGGAACGGGACGTGAAACTGGGAAGTTCACCTCGGGAAAGGTGACATCTCGATTATCCACAGGCCCGCGAGGCGGAACAAGACTGGAATCACGGATTTCCGAAAATCCATGATTGCCATGGGTTTGCATCCCGGCAGGCTGGATTTCGAACGGACCCTGACCGCAACGCCCGCCGATGGCCCCTGGTCGCAAGGAGGGGTGGAGACGCGACTCGAGTCAACGAGGACCCGACAACGCCTCGACGACCCTCGTTTCGAGGTCTTCCAGCGTGGTCGGCTTCGAAACCGTCCCCATGAAGCCATGGGCTTCGGGATCGGCGACCACGGGAGCGTTGTTGTAGCCGGTGGCCACCAACGCCTTCACGTCGGGATGAAGTTCACGGAGTCGTTCGATCGTCCAGAGGCCGTCCCGACCCCCGACGATCGTGAGGTCGAGAATCACCAGGTCGAACGGCGTCTCCGAGGCCATCGCCATGGAAAAGGCGTTGACACACTCCTCCCCATGCGCGCTCTCGGCCACCTCGTGGCCGAGGGACTCCAGCATCGCCACCAGGACCCCCCGGACCATCTCGTCATCATCCATCACAAGGACCCGTGCACGCTCGCGATCCTTTCCCCCGCTCTGGTCCTGGTCCTCGTTCCGGATCTCGCCCTCCACCGTGGCGAGGGTGATCCTGAACTCCGTGCCGACCCCGACCTCGCTCCGGACCTCGAGATCACCGCCGTGCCGGGTGACGATGCCGTAGCTGCTGGTCAGTCCGAGACCGTTCCCGGTCTCCTTGGTGGTGAAGTAGGGCTCGAAGATCTGCTCGACCTGTTCCGCGGGGATGCCCTCCCCCTCGTCCCGGATGGAGACCATCACGCCGGGATCGCCCTCGCCGGTGACCGCCTTCGTGACCCGACCCCACAGCCGTCCGCCATGGGGCATGGCATCGATCGCATTGAGGATGAGGTTGTTGAGCACCTGGTGCATCTGGGAGGCGTCGACGTGGACGAGACCGATTCCCTCCTCCACCTCCACCTCGCCGGTCACCCTGGATCCGCGGAGATAGAGATCGAAGGCCTCTCTCACGATGGCATCCATGGATTCGGGCCGGCGGTTGGGATCCCCGCCCTTGCTGAAGATCAGCATCTGCTTGGCGATCTCCGTGGCCTTGATGCACGCCCTCGACGCGTATTCCAGCTCGCGACTTCCCTCGGAGTCCGGGTCGAGACGGCACTGGGCCAGTTCCAGATTGCCCAGCACCACGGAAAGCAGGTTGTTGAAGTCATGGGCCAGCCCACCGGCCAGCCGTCCGATCGACTCCAGCCGCTGGGCCCGGACCCGCTCGGTCTCCAACTGCTGCCGGACCGTGACGTCCTCGAGAATGCCGACGATCTCCTCCCCGTCGATGCGACGCAGACGAGCCTCGACGAGGTGGGTGCCACCCTTCTCGTCGTTGATCCTGAGGATGCGGTCCACGTCATCCTTCTCGACTTCGGGGTCGATCAGGCGGGCGAACTTCTCGTGATCCTCGGGCTGGAGATAGGAGGCGAAGTCCCTGCCCACGGACTGGACGGGATCGAGTCCGAAGCGGTTCCGCCACGCATCGTTCACGTAGATGATGGCGCCGCCCGAGGAGAGACGGACCACGACGTCGGGAAGGTCGTCGAGCAGCTCCTGATATCGCCTCTCCGATTCGGCGAGCTTGTCGGCGAGGTTGTAGTTGGTGATGATCGCGACATCGTCTCTGCCGAGACGCGGCTTTCCACCCTTCCCCTCGCTCGACTCCTTTCCGCTCATCCGGTCGGCGCCTCGGCGATCACTTCGCCACAGGTCCGGACCCGGGCGAAGAGGGGGAAGACGGTGTCGCAGAAGAACTCCTGCTCCACGGTGGTCCGACTGGAGGTGCAGTCGGAGAGGATCGTCACGTTGAACCCGGCCTCGAAGGCATGCAGCGCGGTCGCGTTGATGCAGATGGACGTGACGCATCCCGCGATGATCACGGTGTCGACGTTCCGCTCGCGAAGCATCTCCTCGAGATCGGTGTGGGCGAAGGCATTGAACCCCAGCTTGCCACGCACCTCCTGGATGCGATCGCCGTAGGCCGAGATCGCGTCGATGGTCTCCGCACCGGTGGTTCCGTCTCGGAACGCCTCGACATCGCGGATGGTCTTGAGGATCCCGATCGGATTCTCGAGTTCGCTGTAGTCCTCGCTGAAGACCAGGGGCGTCCGCACCATGGTCATGCCGGTTCCCTTGTACGCATCGATGAGCGAGAGGGTGTTGACGAGGGTGTTGCTGGACCGAAGCTGCTCCTCCACCACGCCGTAGAGGATGCCGTCGGCATCGAAGTAGTCCCTCTGATAGCCGATGAGGAGCAGAGCCGTGGTTTCAGGATCGATGTTCGACATGGTGGTTTTCCCCTGACTGCATGAAACGGAGGTCCCCGGCATCCGACCCCTCTCGAGGAGTCGGTTCCGTCCCGGAACGACAGGTCCTTCTCGCGGGAACCGTCGGAGAACGGTGCGGTCGCCGTCCATCCAGACGACATCGACCAACCGGCCTTCCCGATCCATGGTAACCGCTGGATCCTGGGATATAAACGCGTGAAGAGGCCCCCCCCAGACCCCCCGGCCACGCATCCGAGGGAGATCGAGATCCGAAGCTCTTCAAGTACGAATCTCGAATCGCGGGTGGTAGGCTGGCCTTCCACCCGGAATCGTCTCCCGGAATGAAGATCATGCACCGAATCCTCCGCTCGACCGTCCCCGGGGCGGCCTTCAGCGTGGTCCTGACCGCGGCGATCGCCTCCACGGCGGACGCACCCCGGGCCGCTCCGCCGGTGGAATGGTTCACCTTCCACGACGGCTCCCGGGAGGAGTCCCACGGCCACCACATCATGCAGTGCGAGGACGGCGGCTTCCTCCAGGTCGGGGAGACGGGCTTCGTGGGGTCCGACGCCAGAATCCTCGTGGTCAAGACCGACGCCACCGGAGGCCTGATCTGGAAGCGGGAGTTCGGCAGCGGCAACCGGAACATGGGCAACTCCGCCCTCGAGGTCGCCGACGGCTACCTGGTCTGCGGCATGCTCTCGCGCAACAGTGCGATCCTGAAGCTCGACAAGACCGACGGAAGCACGATCTTCCAGAGGACCCACGACAACGGCGGCGCCGACGCCTTCGAGAACCTCGCCCTGACCGCGAAGGGAATCCTCGCGGTGGGCTACCGCCAGGCCGAGGATCCCGACAGCACCTTCTTCCCCTACGGCCGGGGCCACATCACCTTCCTGGACGCCGCCGGGGATCTCATCCGCGGGCAGAGCGTGGATGACCACCTGTCCCTGGCCTACCGCGTGCAGCCGACCGGCGACGGCGACTTCGTGATCTCCGGCGGCACCGACGACGCCCTCCAGTTCGCAGTCATCAGGATCGACTCCTCGGGGGACGTCCTCTGGAGCCGGACCCACGGCGGCTCCGAGGAGGACCACTGCTTCGGCCTGGACCTCGGGCCGGACGGATCCATCTTCCTCGCCGGCCACACCCTCTCGGGCACCGCGAACTGGGACACCTGGACCCTGAAGCTGGACGGCGACGGCAACCAGCTGTGGGCCCGGATCCGGGGCAACCCCCGTGGCTTCGATCCCACCTGGATCCACGACGAGACCTGGGGCATCAAGGCGACCCCGGACGGCGGTTGCGTGATCGCGGCCGGCACCGGGGACGAGTACGCCTATTCGGACTGCAATGCCGGGGTGTGCTCCGATCAGTGGGAGGCCTACATCGTCAAGTACGACGGGGACGGCGATCTCGAGTGGCAGGAGACCTACAGCCCGGGCCCCGGCGAGGACTGGGCGGCCGAGGACATCGATCTCACCAGCGACGGCGGGGCGATCGTCGCGGTCGACAACTCGCAGTTCGGGTTCCTCAAGCTCGCCCCGTTCCTCGATCCCGGTGAAGGCCCCGAAGCCGACCTGAACGAGGACGGATGCGTCGACTCCGCGGACCTGGGCATCCTGCTCGGGGCCTGGGGCACGCCGGCGGCCGACCTCGACGGAAGCGGCACCACCGATTCCGCGGACATCGGCATGCTGCTGGTCGCGTGGAGTCCCTGCCCCTGACCACCTGTCCGATCGTCACCCTGCTTCGAATGCCTCCTGAGAAGGCACGATTGATGGGAGTCGGTCCGCGGTCGATCTCGACATCCCCGGGGTTGCCGGACGTGCGCGGAGGCTTTCCGGAACTTTCCGGTTGGTCCCCTTCTGGGCGGTTGACTACCGTGGGGATCGCGGTCCTCGCGATGGATGCTCCGATGAGACGCACGATCCCCCTGCCTTCCATGATCCTGTCGAGTATCACCCCGGCCGTCGCCTTCGCGGCCGCCGCGGAGACGATCACCGTGTGCGACAGAGGGTGCGACCACGTCACCATCCAGGATGCCATCGACGCGGCGGACGAGGAAGGCGATGTCATCGAGATCGGTCCCGGCGTCTGGAGGGAGAACCTCGCCACCAACAAGCAGCTGATCCTGCGCGGAGCGGGACCGGATCTCACGATCATCGACGGAAGCGATGGCCCGATCGGATGGAGTCCCTGCCTGATGGTGAGCGAGGATTTCGACGGGTGGCGGACACGGGAGCGCTTCCGCGTCGAGTCCATGACCCTGCGCGGCGGATCCGGGGCCGAGATCTTCGGCCTGGTCCGAGGCGGCGGCGTGTACATCG
The DNA here is from genome assembly GCA_002709295.1 of Phycisphaerae bacterium. GTDB lineage: Bacteria > Planctomycetota > Phycisphaerae > Phycisphaerales > SM1A02. The sequence goes on from PAQL01000040.1 coordinate 22,351, forward strand.
AGTTCGTCCCGGTCACGTTCTCGAACGTGGTGATCGAGGATTGCGAGGTGCGAAGCCTCGGCGAGTTCACCGTCGAGGGCATCGGAGGTGCGATCTGCAACTACTTCGGTGACGTGATGGTCGAATCCTCGGTGCTCCGGAACAATTCCGCCTTCACCCTGGGGGGCGCGATCTTCTCCACCCACGGACCGCTTCGGATCGTGGACACCGTGATCGAAGGCAACATCGGCGAAGTCGACGGCGGTGCGATCCTCGCCGACGAGAGTCCGATGAGCATCGAGCGTTCGACCATCTGCGGCAACTCGTCCGACCAGATCGTCGGGGAGTACGTCGATCTCGGCGGCAACATCATCTCCCCGGAGTGCGGCGCCCCCTCCTGCCCGACCGACCTGGATCGCAGTGGTACGACCGATGGAGCGGACCTCGGTGATGTCTTCACCCAATGGGGCGATTGCGACGACTGCCCTGCGGACTTCGACCGCGACGGCACGGTCGATGCCGGCGACCTCGGACTGCTCATCGCGGCCTGGGGGCCCTGCTCATGACCCCCGGCCTCCCGATCGCCGCACTCACCGCCGCCATGGCCGCCGCATCCGTCTCCGCCGAGACGATCACGGTGTGCGCGAAGGGATGTGATTTCACCAGCATCAACGCCGCGATCGCGGCGGCGAGTGATGGCGATGCGATCCAGCTGCGGGCCGGGACGTACTCGGAAGGTGTGGTGATCGACACGCTGGGCAGGCGCATCTCGATCGTCGGCGTGGCCGACAGAAGCGGCATCCCCCGGACCATCCTCGACGGCGGAGACGTCCACGGCATCCTCCAGTGCATCCGCGGCGAGGGCGAGGAGACCATCTTCGAGAACCTCGTGATCCGGAACGGGTCGGCCCCCGCCGGCGCCGGGATGTACAACGAAGGCAGCAGCCCCACCCTGACCAACTGCACGTTCACCGGAAACTCGTCCGCCTCCGGCGGTGGTGGGATGAGCAACCGGTCGAGCAGCCCGACCCTCGTGGGCTGCATGTTCGAAGGCAACTCCTCGGTCACCGCCGGGGCGATGAGCAACTTCAATCAGAGCAGTCCCGTGCTGGTCGAATGCGTCTTCCGCGACAACACGGCCGGAGTGGCCGGAGCCATGTCCAACATCCTCTCGTGCAGCCCGACCATGACGGGATGTTCGTTCACCGGAAACTCGTCCGAGGACTTCTGCGGCGTGATGTTCAACCTCGACCGGTGCAATCCGGCCCTGATCGGATGCACCTTCGAGGACAACTCGGCGGACGGGAGCGGCGGCGTGATGGTGAACTCGGAGAACAGCAACCCGTCGCTGACCGATTGCACCTTCGCCCGGAATTCCGGCACGCGTGGCGGGGGCATCTTCAACTCACAGAGCAGCCCGGTCCTGAACGACTGCGAATTCATCATGAACTCCGCCACCTTCGGCGGTGGGATGTACAACAACGAAAGCGCCCCTTGTCTCGACACCTGCACGTTCACCGGCAACTCGGCCTTCGATGGCGGTGGTGGCGGGATGTACAACGACAACAAGAGCAACCCGACCCTGAACGCATCACTCCTCTGCGACAATGGTCCCAACCAGATTTCAGGACCGTTCACGAACATTGATTCCTGCATCACCGAATCGTGCCGGGACTGCGATTTCGGCAATCAGTGCCCCGGCGACCTGAATGACGACGAGGCTGTCGATGCCGCCGACCTTGAGATCCTGCTTGCACGGATGGGCTCGAGTGATGAACAGGCCGACCTAGACCGGGACGGCGAGGTCGGCGGAGCGGACCTCGGTCTGCTGTCAGCCGCATGGGGCCCCTGCCGCTGAGCACTCCCCGGCGGCTGGAATCCCTACAATCATCGAGTCATCGCAACCGCACTCGAATCAAGCGAAAGGATGGGCATGGCCAGTCACGAGCAGCGTGCCGAGACGCTCCAGGATCAGGTCGATCGTCTGGAGAAGACCCTGCGTTCGGTTCGAATCCTCGCCGGCATCGGCGCGTTCCTGGCCGGCACGCTCATCTCCTTCCTGATCTTCGGTCTGATCCCGGGTCCGTTCGCCACCGCACGGGCCGTGACCTCCAACGTGATGTTCATCGAGGACTCGAACGGCCGGACCGTGATCGGGGCGTTTCCCCGAACGACCGGCGACTCGGTAGACGGGGTGATCCAGCTTCAGAGGCCCGGAACCCGTGTCCTCACGATCCTCGGCCCGGACGGCGTTCGCACCGACGGGGAGGACACGAAGCAGCAGGCCCGACTCCACCCCGACCGTCTGGTCCTCCGCGACGTCGAATCCGATGTCCACCTCGTCGAGATCACGATCTCCGAGGGTGGTGGAACGATGATCTTCAGAGACCACGACGGCAAGGTCACCGGCACGTATCCCCCCCGGGACGCCGTCTCCTCGGCCTCGAACTGATCCAAGACGGGACCGCGGCCCTGGCCTCATGACGATCGATCCACGCCCGAACGAACCCTCATGGCATTCCGACGACGTCGCCGACTTCTATTCCGGTGAGACCGCCGGCTGGAGGGAGGTGCTCGGGCCGGGCATGCACTATCACTTCGGGTCGGTCGATCCGACCAGCCCGGTCGATGATGCCGAAGCACACTTCACCCACGGAGTCCGCCAGCTCTACCCCTGGATCCCGATCGGATCGAAGGTGATCGACGTGGGGTGTGGATGGGGAGGCCCGGCCCGGATGCTGGTCGAGGAGCGGGACTGCTCCGTCCACGGAATCACGATCTCGAAGGTGCAAGCCGACGAGTTCGCGGCTCAGGTCCCACGAGCCAGGGTGTCGGTGACCGATGCCCGGGAGCTCGAACTCGAACCGGTCCGCGACGACGCCGACGTGGCGATCATGCTGGAATCACTCACCCACATGCCCCGCCCGGATCTCGTCCTGCGAAACCTGAGACCACGCGTCGGTCGCCTGCTGGTTCGAGATCACATGGCGATCGGCGAGACCGGATTCACGAACCTCGACTGGCGGATGCGATTCCCATCCCGCGTCGAGATGCGGAATCAGATCGCGGAAGGTGGTTTTCGCCTGGTCCACGAAGAGACCCTGGAAGTGCCCTGGAGGACCTCAGCTCGCCACTGGCTGCAGGGCATTCGCCGGGCATTCCCCTTGTTCACGCCCGGTGGCCAGTTCGAGACCCTCCAACGCCTGTGCGAGTCGATCATCGTCAACGGCGATCCGCAGGTCGAGATCGTGATGTTCGTGGCGGAACCGGAGCCTTGACGGCCCCGGCTCACCCACCCCCCGTCTTGACGCCTGAATCCACCACCCGGCGGGCAGCGTGAGGGATGCGAGGAGATTCGGCTTTGAGCGGGTGCCGCCCGCTTCTAGAATCGATGCCTCGACCCTTCGCCGAGGAGACGAACGATGAGCCCGACCAGATCCCTCCTTCTGCCCATCATGATCCTGCTGCTCGCAGCACGATCGTCCATGTCGGAGGTCATCCAGGTGCCTCTCGGAGGCGACATCCAGGCCGCCATCGACTCCGCACAACCCGATGACACGATCCAGCTCGAAGCCGGCACCTACGAGATCTCCTCCACCCTGGTGACGAACGTGCCGCTGACGCTGATCGGAGTCGAGGGCATCGATGGCGAACCGTTGTCGACCATCGATGCAGGCCGACGATGCTCGATCATCGTGAGCAAGCCGTCACTCGATGTCCGTCATCTCGTCCTGAAGGATGGGATGACGCTCTTCGACGAGAAGAAGGGAGGTCCGGATGGCGACCCTTGTGAATATGCGGGAAGCGGAAACGGCGGAGCGATTCTGGCGAACGGCCCCCTTTCAATGCGTGGTTGTTCGATCATCGGATGCCGGGCGGCCAACCTGGGGGGCGCCATCTACGCCCGCCAGGCGGTCGAACTCATCGACTGCATCCTTCGGGACAATGCCGCTCGTTACGGAGGCGGAATCTCCTCACAGAGCCAGATCGATTCCGATGTGATATCGATGACCGACTGCATGTTCGAGTCCCTCGCGGCGTGCACGGGCGCCGTCCTCCACCTCTTCCGGACACCGGCCGCGATGACCGGTTGCACCGTCGTCGACAGCCGGGGATCGGCCCTGTTCTACAATCAGACCGTGGGGCGTCTCCTGGAGCTCGAATCCTCGATCATCTGCGACAACAACGCCATCGGACTGGACTACGGAGCACTCGACTACCGCTTCGACGAGGACTCGTTCGTCTGCGGGAGCCTCGATGACACCGATGGCGATGGCGTCCCGGACGACTGCGCGGACGCGGACCACACGGTCGCCGCGCTGGTCCGGGCCGCTCTGGACGCCGGGGCCCAGGAGGTGGTCCTGCCACCGGGCGAGTTCAGGCTCGCGGCTCCGCTCGCCCTGGGTTCGGTCCAGACTCCGTTCACCATTCGCGGCGACTCCGAATCCTCGACCACCCTTTCCGGCCGAGGCGTCCTGCCGATCATCCTGGTCTCCCAGACACAGTCCGATTGGGGCGTCCTGGCCACCGGGATCCGACTGGAGGACGGACATGGCATGGCCGGCGGCGGGATCAGCTGCTTCTTCTCCAGTGTCAGATGCGAGAACGTGACGATCGCCGGATGCAGCGCGACGTCCGGAGGCGGGGCGTACGGCTACTCCACCGACATGAGCCTCTCCGACACGCGGTTCGAGTCGTGCCGATCTTCCCAGGGTGCCGCCATCATGGCCACCAGCTTCTCGTCCATCCCGGAGGCGATTTCGGTCGACTTCATCGATTGCACCACCGAGGGCCCGGGCAGCGTGGTGTCCCTGATCGACCACCAGGGCATGCCTCGATTCGTGGGTTGCCAATGGAGACTGGGATCCGCCTCCGAGTTCAGCGCGATCTCGGTGGCACCGGAGGACGATTTTCCCGCGTCCATGCGAGGCTCTCTCGAACAGTGCGGATTCGAATACGACACGGCAGGCCAGATCATCTTCCCGGGGACGTTCATCTGGGATTCGGTCGACTGCACGTTCTCCTCGTGCTGCCCGTTCGAATCCCCGGTGTCCATGCTCTTCGCCACCGAAAGCGACCTGATCTGGCGATGCGACGGCTGCATCGGCGACGTGACCTGTGACGGCGAGGTCACACCCGCGGATCTTGGACGTCTGCTCGCCGCGTGGGGCACGTCGGATCACCGCTTCGACCTCGACCTCGATGGCATCGTCCGAGCCCCCGATCTGGGAGTGATGCTGACGGACTGGGGCCTCTGCGACTGAGGCCTCGGCACAACGAAAGACCGCGTCCGGGCGAAGCCCGAGACGCGGTCTTGAGTGAAGCTCTCCCAGGTGGACTGAAGGAGCTCTCCGAGGTCGATGCCGCTGACAAGGCAGCCAACTCGGACATTCAAGACACCAGAAGTCTGTCAAAGTCTGTCAGGAGAGCCATCCGGGACGCCAGAAACCACCATCCGCATATTTCCCGCTGGGGAGTCGAAGGCCCGCCGAATACGCTGGTGGCCCCAGACCTTCCCCCGGATGGAACCATGCAACGAACGAGCCCCCTGCCTGCCCTGTATCTCACCGTCGCCGCCCTGACCGCCGCTTCCGCCACCGCCGAGACGATCACGGTGTGTGCCACGGGATGCGATTTCACGAGCATTCAGAACGCCATCGACGCCGCTTCATCCGGAGACATCATCGAGGTGTCGGCCGGCCTCTACGATGAGACCCTGAGCACCAGCAAGAGCCTCACCATTCGCGGGGCGATCTCGAAGGACGGCAGTCCCGACACCTATCTCACCAGATTCG
>PAQL01000041.1 GCA_002709295.1 Phycisphaerae bacterium
GCAGGAATATTAACCTGCTGTCCATCGACTACGCCTTTCGGCCTCGCCTTAGGTACCGCCTAACCCTGGGCGGAATTACCTTCCCCAGGAAACCTTAGGTTTTCGGCGACGGAGATTCTCACTCCGTTTATCGTTACTCAAGCCGACATATTCACTAGCTGCCGCTCCACCTGCCCTTTCGGACAAGCTTCGGCGCTGACAGCTACGCTCCTACCACGACTAGTGTCGTCCGCGGCTTCGGCATACGTCTTATCCCCGATCATTATCGGCGCCAAATTCCTCGACCAGTAAGCTGTTACGCACTTTTTAAATGGTGGCTGCTTCTAAGCCAACATCCTGGCTGTCATAGCAATCTGACTACCTTTTCAACTGAGACGTATTTAGGGGCCTTAGCCGGCGGTCTGGGCTGTTTCCCTTTTGACCACGGAGATTATCCCCCGTAGTCTTACTCCCACGATAAGCACTGCGGTATTCGGAGTTTGGTTGAGGTGGGTAGGCTTGTGGCCCCCCAGCCCCATCCAGTCGCTCTACCCCCGCAGGGTATAACGTGAGGCTAGTCCAAAAACTATTTCGGAGAGAACGAGATATCTCCCGTTATGATTAGACTTTAACTCCTCCCCACAGGTCATGCCAAAACTTTTCAACGTTTACGGCTTCGGTCCTCCAAGAGGCTTTACCCTCTCTTCAACCTGCCCATGGGTAGATCAACGGGTTTCGCGTCTACTCCCTGCAACTCGACGCCCTTTTAAGACTCGGTTTCCCTTCGGCTCCGCCAGGATTTGGCTTAGCCTTGCTACAGAGAGTAACTCGTCGGCTCATTATGCAAAAGGCACGCCGTCACCCCGAAGGGCTCCGACCGCTTGTAAGCACATGGTTTCAGGTACTTTTCACTCCCCTTGTCGGGGTGCTTTTCATCGTTCACTCGCGTTACTGGTTCACTATCGGTCGTCGAGGAGTACTTAGGCTTGGAGGGTGGTCCCCCCATGTTCAGACCGGGTTTCACGAGCCCGGACCTACTCGAGGCCTCACCGGCAACATCGCTACAGGACTATCACCTTCTTTGGTCAGCCTTTCACAGACTGTTCACGATGCAATCCGGCTAATCCGCTTTCGCTCGGCGCTACTAACGGAGTCGCGGTTGCTTTCCTTTCCTCCGGTTACTGAGATGTTTCAGTTCACCGGGTTCGCCTCCGTACCCTATGCATTCAGATACGGATGACCCTTGCGGGCCGGGTTTCCCCATTCGGACATCCCAGGATCAAAGCTCGGTTACCAGCTCCCCTGGGCTTATCGCAGGTTCCAACGTCCTTCATCGCCTCTCGACGCCAAGACATCCACCATGTGCCCTTAGTAGCTTGACCGTACCAACCTCGACCCGATCCCAGACAGGGAGCGGAGTCGGAGCCGGCATTCCATCCCCGAGCTGTCGCCCCGCAAGGACGACAAGCGAGTCTCGGTTCAGAAACAATCACCCGCAAGACAGAAAGGAAAACGGGTGATCCGCAAGCACTTGGCTACTCAAGATCTCTCGGCCTCGGCGTTCAGTGGTCACCACCCGGGGACTAAATTCCGGGAGGCTGCCCGTACTCTGGGAACGGGCCTGAACGCCGCGACATCGTGCACGAATTCTCAGAGAGCACACACGGGTGTGCCTGGATGAACTTCACTCCAGCCCACCCCTCCGAGCCATTGGCGGCTCTTTGAGGCGAGTCGCACAGAATAGCCACCCCCGACAGGGTGTCAAGGCCGCCAGAACGGCAATCCAGGGATTTCAGGCCCCCTTTTTGGGGGTTCCGAGAATCTCCACCCCACCCCCAGCCACTCGAAGGCCCCGATCACCAGAAACCCCCCGCCACCATCAGGTGACGGGGGGCTCGTTGTTTGTCCTTGATCCCGAGGCGGCGTTGAAGCCCCGAGCGGGGTCGATCAGCCGGTCGCTCCATCCGCATCGACCTTCAAGCGGGTCCGCTGGGAATCGATTCTTTGCCGCGAAGGGACCCGAATCCGCATCTCGGTGCCGTCCAGACGCCGGCAGACGACGGTGGCATCGTCCTCCTGATCCAGTCCCGATCCACCGGCGGAGGGGTCTGAGATCACGTCCACGAGGTACCAGTCGGTCTCGAAATCGACCGTCTCCCCGCCGACGACGACGCTGCGACCGATCCGTTCACCGGGCTGCACGCTGAACTGCTGGGATCGGCGGGCTCCATTCTCATACCGGTAGAGCTCGACCCGAGCCTCCCCGAGGCCCATCGAGCCGTCCCGGTCGTTGGCGCGGATCACGAAGAACTCCACCGGCGGTGCCACCGTGACCGGCTTGGACCAGCCACTGACCGCCGAGGCCACCTCGAAGCTGTCCTCGAGGTCCATCTGCTCCTCGAGCAGCTGCCGCCCGCGGGCGAAGAAGGGGTTGTAGAGCAGGATCCGGCATCGGTATCGATAGGTGCTTCCGGGCTCGACGCCGATGTCGTGCGACCAGACCAGGAGCTGCTCCTCGGTGGCGATGTCGGGAATCTCCACGGTCTGTGCCGAGGTGTCCTCGACGACCGCTTCAGGATTCAGGTTCGCCAGCTGGCGTTCGAGGCGCTCGATGTCGGCCTCCATCGAACGCAGCCGCTTGGTCATGCCGATCCGCTTCCGCTGATCCGCCTGGTTTGCCATCGAACCACCCGACTTGCGGCCCTGTCCCGAGCCGCCGATGCCGGCTCCGCCACCGCCGCCACCCGGATCGACGAAGTCGCCTCCGCCACGCCCGGATCCCCGGCCGCCCGATCCGCTGTCGCCGGGCTTGTCCTCATCCTCGAGATCCGACTCCTCCATCGGTCCACCAAGATCGTCAAGGGTGGCCTCGAGCCGGCTCGCGGCGTTGCGGCGATCCCTGATCCGGCGACGGAGTTCCCGTTCCTGCTTGCGACGAGCCGCATCCTCGTCGTCGACGAACCCGTCCTCGGACTCGTCGACCTCCTCCTCGGGTTCCTCCATCAGCTCGGAGGCGGAGTAGTTGTTCAGGGTGGCGAAGAAGTCCGGCTGCAGGACCTCCAGCTGCTTGACCCGATCGCTCAGGTTCAGCCAGAGTTCCTCCTTGAAATTGGAGTCGAGTCGGTCCTCCGCTCGTCGTTCGGCCAGGATCGCCCGCAGACCGATGCCGCCGGGGATCGGATCGACCACCTCGGCATCACTCCAGGAGCCGTCCCGATCTCGAGCCTGACGCTCGAAGACCACGTCGACGATGTAGGGCCGCTTGTTGTACCAGTTGTCCGGAATCTGCTTTCGCGGTGGATCCGCGTTCGGCGAGCTCGCAGCCAGTTCCGCCCGGATCGCGGTGAGGTCGAGGGTCGCCACCGGAGTGGTCCACGCCACGTCGGGGTCGCCGGCCAGCTGGGACGAGAGCTCGGGCACCCTCGTGAACTCGTCGGGAGCGATGGTGTCGATCGCCTGGGCCACCCGGTCCCGGATCACCGGGGCCGGGAATCGAGGCTCGTACCAGTACCCGTCGAACGACTCCACTCCTTCCGGCAGCAGCGACGCCGCCAGCGCGGGGCCGAGGCGGGGCACCGAGCCGACGGGACCGACCCTGGCATTCAGGCGATCCTGGAAGTCGCCGGCGCCACCGGCCTGGATCGACTCGAAGGCGGAGACGTCGACCTCGGCATCGGGACCGAGCTTGCGCCCCAGGTCCTGGGCCTTTTCGACGAGGACCGCATCGACCTCGGCGGGGCCGTACTGGCGACCATCGATGTCGGCGGTGATGGAGTTCGATCCCAGAACAAGCATCGCGAAGACGACCAGCAGCACGACCACGGTCAGTGCCAGCACGATCTTCTCGATATGTCGTTCCCAGATGGGCATGCCCTTGTTCATGACAGGTCTTCCAAGGCTTCTCGTTGCGTGAGGAGTTCGAGCGCGGGGGTGGAGATCATGGGGTCAACCGGCGTTGGCGTCCGCCTGAGGCGTGCTGCGGATGCCGAGCATGTCTCGAAGATCGGGAGGCATGGCATCCGCGGTCCATTCGCGGAACCAGATGGTCTCGATGACCAGGTCGACGGTGGAGACGGGTTCGATGCCGTAGATGAAGCCCTGCTGGGCCGCCTCGAAGGCATCGGCGGGCCGGACCTTGACGTCGAGAACCGACATGAAGTTGCGGCGGGAGAGGGCGTCCAGCACGTCGGGAAGTCCGCGGGTGGCCACCACGATCGAGCAGGTCACCGTCCGCACGTCGTAGACGGCGTTGGAGACCCGGCCGGTGATCGAGACCGAGGAATCCGTTCGGGCTTCGGCGGTGGGATCGATCTGAGCCTTGCCGGGGTGCGCGGGAAGCGACGCTCCGCCGGGGACGCCCGCACCGGCGCCGCCGGCAGCACCGGCACCACCCATGTTGCGTCCCGGAGCACCGCCACCACCGCCCGGTCGACCCATGCCGGGGGTGCCCATGCCCCCCATGCCACCGCCGCCCGACGATCCCGCCCCCGCGGCCGGAGCCGCCCCCACGGGGGAGATCGAGAGGCCGAGCAGACGCTTCATCGGGCCGTTGACCACGTCGTCGTCGCCGTTGGCCTCGGACATCGCGGTGAGGACGTCCTCGGTGATCCAGTACTGCCACTGCCAGTCGAACATCGTGGCCAGGGGCAGCATGCCGGCGGGTGAGGGCGGGATGTCGAGGACCGATTCGTCCGCGTAGAAACGGATCGGATCGCCTCCGCTCTCTCCGGTGGCCGCACTTCGGTAGTCGTCGAGACGGGCATCGGCGAGGGCCTTGCGCATCTGGTTCAGTTCCTCGTCGTCGAGCTCCGAGACCGAGTCCTTCCGGACCGAGTTGACGTAGCCCACGCGATCTCGTTCGAGGCCCTTGGCGACCTCCGACGGCGAGGGAGGCATGCCGGCTCCGACGCTGCGGAGCATCCGACCGTAGGCGTTCAGCAGGGCCTCGTGAAGCTTGAAGGGCATCTCCTCGAGGGCTCGTCGCGACCTGGGGACCGGGAAGTGCCCGGGCAGGAGATCGTCGGCCCCACGGGCCTTGCCGTTGAAGTCCCGGTTGTGGGCGAGCCCGGCGTCGTGGATCTCCTTCGACTGCCCGGCGATCTTCTCGACCGCCTGACGGAACGCCTCGATCAGCTTCGGATTCGGCGTGGTGTTCAGCGAGATCGCTTCGCCACCCGGCACCTGAAGCGAGACGGACTTCGAACGATGCTTCTTCAGATCACGGGCGCCCGAGGCGTTGTCGGCGAGATCCTGACGGGCCTCCTCCACCATCCCGCTGGAGACGATGTAGCTGGCGACGGGTGCCGCGATGATCACGACGGAGCAGATCACCACCAGGAGGTGCGACTTGATCCACTGAAGTACGGGAGTCATTCGAAAAGAGCCTTTCTCACGACCGACCGGCATCCGCGGCCGGTCGGAATGATGATCATCGAGGGGTCAGACGCCGGAGTCCGCAGTCGTCTCGTCGACGAGTTTCACGGTGAAGGTCACACGAGCGACGTGGAAGACATCGCCTTCCGAGTAGAGCTGGGGCTCGCCGGGGATCGGAGCCTCGGTGTCGAGGTTCACGCCGCCCTCGGCCTCCTTCCTGGAACCGCCGGACGCGGAACCACCGGACTCCCAGGCGTTGTTGCCGCCACGGTTGCCGCCGAAGCCCGAGCCCCCTCCTCCGCCACGGTTTCCTGCGAAACCGCCTCCGGAGGAACCGATCCCCATGTCGCCACCGGTGTCGACGAAGCCGCCGCCACCGGCCGGTCGACGCTTGCCGGGCTGACCGGCCCCGCCGGCGGCACCAACGCCACCACCCGGACCCATGCCGCCACCGGCACCCATGCCCGCTCCGCCACCACCACCGCGGCCGGCGGCCGAGCCCGCGCCTCGTCCGGGTGCCGAGGATTCCCGGCTGCCGGATCCGATGCCTCCGGTGGTCGATCGACTGCCGTCGGCCCCCACGGTCACCGTCGCGAGATCACCCGGATTGGAGCTGAAGGACCCCTGGACGACCACGTAGGGGACGCCCTCGCGGGTCTTTCCGGCGAGATCGTTCACGAATCGCCCCACGGTGTCGTTGATGAACGAGACCGGCGGGTTGAGATCGGTCGCGAAGGCCAGCTGCATCTCCACCTGCATGAAGCGGGACTGACCGTCGGTCGAGTAGGTCGCTCCGAGATCCTCGAGCATCAGAAGCCGACGATCCGTGGGATCGATCTTCCTGATCTCCTCGAGATCGGAACCGAGCAGGACCGCCTGGGGCTTCGCCGACGCGACGGCGTTCATCGCATCGGTCACCAGATGCGGCCAGACCTCGCGATCCTCCAGCAGACGTTCGAAGTTGCTGGCGGTGAAACCGATCGCGGCCTCGGAGGAGATCCGGTCGATCTCGCTGGAGTGCTTCTTCGCCAGACGCACCACGTTCTGGACCTCGGTCTGGCCTCGGACCATGCCGGCCCCGAGACTGCTCCGGGCCGCTATGGGACCCACGAACATCAGGCCGCTGGCGGCCAGAGCCACGCCCGCCGCGGCGACGAACCACTTCGACTTGGAGGACCAGGCGAGTTCGCGAAGCACCTCGGAAGGAGCGAGGTTGACGTCGATCTCCGATTCGCCGAGGCCCTGCAGGGCGAGGCCGTAGGCCGTCGCCATGCTCACGCTGTGTCCGGCGAAGTCCGAGGCCACCCGGCCTTCGACCTGGAGGCGGCGGAACTCGTCGAAACGGGCGACGTTGAGTCCGAGCTGGGCCCCGAGGAACTTGCGGAGCCCCGGGATCTTGAAGGTGCTGCCCACGCCGAGGACGGTCTCGATCCTGACCCCTCGGTGGGAGTTCTCGTAGAAGCTGATCGACCGCTGCACGCCCTCGAGAAGGTCGGTGAACACCGGCCGCATCGCCTGCATGATCTGCTTGGCGTACTTGCTGGTGCCGGACTCCTTCTTGAGTCGTTCGGCCTTGGAATACGGGAGTTTGAAGGTCTCGGCGATCGCTTCGGTGAAGTCGCTGCCCCCGATCGGGAAGGTGCGGATCCAGCAGTTGTCTCCGTCGACGACCACGAGATCGCTCGAACGGGTGCCGATGTCGAGCACCACGAAGGGCTTCCGGCCGGCACCGCCGAGGTCGTAGTGGACCGCGTTGAAGACCGCGACCGGCCCGAGGGTGACCGTCTTGGGTGCGAGGTCGTGCTCACCCCACATCGCGATGCGGTGGTTCAGCTCGTCCTTCTTGATGGCGAAGATGCCGACCTCGGTCTCGGGGGAGTCCTCGGATTCGAACACCTTGGCGTCCCACTCCACCTCCTCGATGGGGAACGGGATCTGCTGCTGTGCCTCGAACCGGATGATGTCCGGAACCTTCTTCGGCTCGACCGGAGGCAGCTTCGCGAAACGCGGGAGCGAGGATCGCCCCTCCACGCACATCACGATCTTCTCCTTCTCGAAGTTCTTCTGGCTGACAAGCTGACCGAGCGTGAGCCGGATCATCTCGTCGACGTCCAGATCGGGAGTGCTGAGCGGCTTCTTGTGAGCGAACTCGCCGAAGTCGGAGACCACGAGCTGGTCGCCGTTCCGTTCCAATCGGAGGGCCTTGACGGCGTACGAACCGACTTCAATGCCCCACGCAGCCTTGCTTCCTGCCATTCGACGCCTCGTATCTGATTCGTGCCTGGTGGAGCCCGTCCGGGACGTTCCCTTGGCCGGTGCTCCCCCCGTGTTCGGTCCCCTCGCTCGGATCGCCCTCGGGGAGCGAAAACGACCGAGTTCGAGGAATATACCCACGCCGCGAGCTTGATGGAGTCGCGGATGGACGCTGGAAAGGTGATACGAGCCGGGCCGACCCTGCGGTTCCAGGGTCCCTCCGCGGTATCCTGATCCCCTGCCGGAGGTCTCCGGCACCGGAGCAGACCATGACCGACCTCGATCCTCAAGCATCGTTGCCCCCCGACAAGGGCGATCCGACCTCGCCTGCCCCCACTCCCTCGGAGTCCAGAACGGAGGGGGAGGCACCGTCCTCATCCCCGACCGGGGACCTACCTTCGGGCATGGCCGCCGAGATCGACGCCGCGATGAAGTCCGCGGTGGGCGATGACGGGGCTGCCGGGCAGGAAACGGCCAGTGACTCGACGCCAAGTCCGAAAACCTCGCCGAACCCCGCCTCCTCCCCGTCGACGGAGGGAAACCTCGAGCAGGAGATCGCAGATGCCCTGGCCGGGGTCGACCTCATGGCCCTGTCCGAGGAATCCCCCGCCCCCGTCCCGGGGGATCGGATCAAGCTCGATGGCGGCCGTCGCACCAAGACCGGCCGGATCGCCCTGATCCGCGGTGGTGACGTGCTGGTCGAATTCGGCCCCAAGCGACAGGGCGTCTGCCCCCTCTCCCAGTTCGAGAAGGAACCGGAGATCGGCAGCGAGGTCGAGTTTCTCGTCGCCCGGCTCGATGCCGAGGGGCTGTTCGTGCTCAGCCTCCCCGGAGCGGTCCAGAAGGCCGAGTGGGGCAACCTCGAAGTCGGACAGACCGTGGAAGGTCGGGTCACCGGGGTCAACAAGGGTGGTCTGGAAGTGGAAGTGGCCCACAAGACCGGCTTCATGCCCGCCGGCCAGGTCGACATCCGGCACATCCCCGACATCTCCACCATGCTCGGGGAGAAGATCACCTGCCGGGTGACCCAGCTGGACAAGAAGAAGGGACGACTCATCCTGAGCCGTCGGGCCGTCCTCGAAGAGGAACGAGCGGCCAACGCCGCCAAGCTGCTCACGGAGCTGGAGCCCGGCCAGAGGCGGACCGTCCTGGTCACCAGCATCCAGAACTTCGGTGCCTTCGCCGACCTGGGAGGCGTGGACGGACTCATTCACGTCAGCGAACTCACCCACGAGCGGGTACGAGATCCCGGGCAGATCGTGAAGGTCGGCGACGAGCTGGAAGTCGTTGTCACAAAGATAGATACGAGCGGAGACCAGCCTCGGATCGCCCTCAGCCGCAAGGCCGTCCTGACCGACCCCAGGGCCGAGATGATGAACACCCTGGAGGCTGGAGCGACGGTGGCCGGCACCGTGAAGAAGATCACGGACTTCGGCGCCTTCCTCGAAGTCGCCGAAGGCGTCGAGGGCCTGCTGCACATCTCGGAGATCAGCCACCGCCGGATCGACCGGGTCGATCGCGAGATCCGCGAGGGCGAGGTCGTCCAGGTGAAGATCCTCTCGATCGATCCCGACAAGGGGCGCATCAGCCTCTCCAAGAAGGCCCTCGAGGAACGACCCGCCAACGATCGCGGACGGGGAGGCGGTGCTTCCGAAGCCCGTCCCGAGGATCCGGAGATGCGGAAGCTTCGATCGAAGTTCAGCGGCGACCTCAAGGGCGGACTCGGCTGAGACCGACATGGCTGTCCCGCTCCACGTGCATCTCGCGGTGGACGGTGATCCTCGCTCCATCACGCCTCGCCCCGGCGTGAGCGGCGATCCGTTCCGTACCGCGCTCGAACCCCTGGTCGACGGCTGGACCGTGCTGACCCGCGGCCCCGCCGACCGGATCCCGACCGACGCTGTCGTGATGGTCGGCAGTCGGATCGATCCCGACGTGCTTCGATCCCGGCCCTCGCTCCGAGCCATCATCGTGCCGTGGGCCGGCATCCCCATCGCTCTCCAGGAGGCCCTGGTGGAGGCGGACCGAACCGACATCGAGATCCTCAACGTCCACCACAACGCCCCCAGCGCCGCGGAGACCGCGGTCGGACTGCTGCTCGCGGCCGCACGCGGGATCCATGCCCTGGACGCCGATCTCCGACGTCACGACTGGCGACAGCGCTACGAACCAAGGCCCAGCCGGCGACTGGAGGGCGGCCGGGCCCTGGTGGTGGGACGAGGCTGGATCGGAAGCCGGATCGCCCGAGCCCTCGATGGCCTCGGCATGATCGTGGAATCCGTGGGACGTCCGGCCTCCGGGCCCCGATGGACCCCCGAGGCCCTCGCCTCGATCGCCGCCGGAGTCGATGCCCTGCTGGTCGCGGTCCCCGGGTCACCGGACACCGAGGGCATGATCGACGCCACGGTGCTCGACGCGATCCCCGGCGCGATCCTGGTCAACGTCGGGCGTGCTTCGGTGATCGACGAGGACGCCCTCTTCGAACGTCTCCGGAACGGCCGGCTCTTCGCCGCCGGACTCGACGTCTGGTGGAGGGTCCCCGGATCGGAATCCGAACGGTCGGCCACCGCTCCCTCGGCCCATCCCTTCCACGAACTCGACAACGTCGTCATGACGCCGCACGTCGGTGGCGGCCTCGGCGAACCGGGGATCGAGTCGGCCCGCGCCGAGGCGATCGCCGAGGTCCTGCGTTCCCTGACGGGAAACCCCTGAGCTCAGTCCCCGCGGGTGTCGGTCCGAAGCGAGGTGATCAGACGCCGCAGCCCGTCGAGGTCGAGCACCGTCAGCGGTCGGTCGTGAAAGAGGTCCCGGGGCTCCAGCGGCACCTGGTCGGGTGGACAGCGACGACATCGGAACCGCCCGCCCTCGAAGAGGAACTCGAGGGAGGAGATCACGCCGAAACGCGTCCGGTCGGAGCGACGCACGGGTTCGACGGCTCCCATCTGTTCGAGCTCCGCCTCCAGCTGATCCAGCGGACGATCTCCATGCTGTCGCAGATGCACCGGCGCCTCGGGATCGAATCGTCCGGTCGCGATCCGACCGGCGACCCGGATGCCCCGATGAATCCAGCGGTCGTCCGCGAGGCGATCCTCGAGATCGTCGATGGTCTCCATGACCGCGAGGGTGTCCTCGAGACGAGCCATCCTCGCTTCAAGAACCGCCTCCCCACCGAGCATGGATGCGCGAAGGCCGTCGAGATGGCGACGGGCGGTGCCCGAGAGGCGATCCGGTGCTCCCAGTCGCCGGAGGGCCGCCCCGACATCGGTGACGTCGCCGTCCAGGACGAGTCGTGCCGCCCGGGCGGCCATTCGATCCTCATGTTCCTCTTCAGCGTTCAAGACGTCGATGCGACCGGGCCGGTCAGCCCAGAGGCCCCGGTCGACCGAGATCGTCGAACGGAAGCTTCTCGACCGCGCGGCGGAGGCAGAGATAGATCCGACCGGCGGCGAGCAGCACGAACCCGAGGATCCATGCCCTGGCGACGAAGATCACGACTCCGTTCCACCAGTCGATGATCGAGCTCGACATCCGGCTGGTGGCGCCCCATTCGACAGGATCCCCCTCCACCACCGGGGATTCCATCCGCAGCGTCGGCCACGTCGGCAGGTCCACCGGCCCGATGGGCTCGACGATCGACGACAACGCACTGGAGGTGCCGCTCAGAGTGAAGACCGCCACCATCGAGATGACCATCCACAGAAGCAGTCCGGACAGGATCGCGGTTCCGCTCAACACCACCGCTCGAAGGGGTCGCCGTCGAAGCAGGGTCGCGACCCGAACCGTGATCTCCCCCGGATCCCCCGACTCCATGGCCGCCGCCGGAATGATCAGGGGCAGCCCGATGAGCCACGCGACGAGGAGGATCGCCGCCGCGAATCCGAACACCAGGGGCAGGATCCACAGCGCCGCGATCACGACGTCGACCCCGGGGATCAGGGACAGGATGCCGAGCACCAGGGCGACGGGCAGCAGCAGCAGCACCACCATCACCGGAGGAAGCATGGCGGCCCCCCACAGCCGGCGCCAGTCGTTCAAGACCCAGCGGATCGAGGTCGACAACGGAACCTCTCGATCGCTCCCGATGCGTTCGGCATCGCTGCGACACATGGCGCCGCCGCACAGACAGAGCACCAGCAGGGACCACGTCCCGTAGAGCACGAGGAAGTAGCGATCCTTCGTCCACAGGACGCGGATGGGATCGATGGTGCCGGCGACCATGCCGCGGAAGGTCGATTCGGGATCGAAGGCGAGGAGGCCCTTGAACGATGCCGCCGCACCCTCCTGCATCGAACCGAGCAGGTACTCGAATCCTCCGCGATTCCGGTAGAGCTCCGCCATCGCCCTGGTGCCCGGAGGTTCGTCGGCGAAGGCTCGCTGGATCTCACGCCCGTCGACGTCGTCGAGCTCCCATCCCACCGGACGCTTCTCCTCGGGAAGACCACGGAGAAGCTCGCGCATGACGACCTCCCCCTTGTCTCCGGCGGCCGAGGGGATGTTGGTGCCGTTCTGGGCATCCCACACGACGCCGACGACCCAGAGCAGGAACAACGCGACGGTGGCCAGCAGCAGACGATCGGGGCGGAGGGCCGCGGTCGATGCGGATGCGACGCAGGCGGCGTCCTCACACACCTTCGGCTCGAGCGCCGAGCGGTCGGAGAGAACGGTCACCACGGACGTGTCGGGGGAATCGCTCACGTCACCCATGGTAATGGGTCGTCCGAAGGATTCCTCCGTGGCCGGCTCCCCACCCCCTCAAGCGGCCGCGACCCGGGATTCAGACTCCGAAATCCTCACCCTCTCGATGTTCGAGCCCTGCGGCCGCATCCAGAAGGATCCAGCTCGAGAGCGGATCCCGGATCCCCGAGGCGTGACCGGCCGCCTCCACCGCATGGATCATCGATGCCGCATAGTCGGCCGCCTCCGTCCAGGGGGATCCCAGTTCGAGCACCGCGTGCACCGCCCAGGGATGAGTGGTGGCGTTGTCGGGCTGGGTTCGTTCCAGGTGCCAGGCGATCGCCGACCGCACCCGTCGAGTCAGGGACTCGACGGCCCTCGCATCGCCTGCCTCGAGCACCATGCGCCAGGCGGCATGCACCACCGAAAGCTCGCACTCGGTCCAGACCTCGATCGCCAGGTCCTCGCGGGGTGCGAGCAACGGCGCCGGCTCGCCGTCATCGGCGGGACCGAGCATCGCCGAGAGTTCGAGGACGGCGGAGGGATCGTCCCCCTTCATGGCGATGGACCAGGCCTCGATGGACGCATCATCGGCCCCGAATGGACGGATCGGGGGGGCCTCCAGCTCGGATCCGGCCTGCATCGCACCAGTGTCCGAGATGCGGGCAACCTGTCGAAAGAGGGCCACCCAGGTGCTTCGACGCTTGAAATCGGGACGTGGGAGCATCAATAAGGATTCCGGGACTTGGATTGCCTTGCGGGTGATGGGTCAGCGCCTACTCTAGGTTCATGGAGAAGAGATCTCGACCATCCCGGACCCACGATGCGGTCCGCTGCCCGAGCTGCGGCTTCACGCCGACGATGCTCGGTGAAGATGGCGACACGAAGGTCCTTCCCAGCCGATGCGTCATCTGCGACAGCCCCCTCCCCCTGAACGGACCGATGTCCGTCGACAGCCCGGGCACCAGCGGCCTCGAGAGGGCGTGGGCGACCTGGCAGGAGGCCCGCCGCGTCGAACGATGGATCTGGTTCCTCTTCCTCGTCGGACTGGCCGTGGCTGCGACCATCGGACTGATCCGGGGAGCCTGAGGAACCCTCGGTCGAGTACCGTCGTCGCATGACGACGACCAACCAGGAACAGCTTGATTCGGTTCTCTCCACCGTCCGTTCCGGCTTCGAGAAGTCGGTGGGCCGACTGGACGAGATTCTTCGCATCCCCTCGGTCAGCACCGATCCGGCGTTCGACGACGAGGTCCACCGGGCCGCCACCTGGTTCTCCGACACCTTCCGGGAGATGGGCTTCGACGCCGAGGTCGTCACGACCAGCGGCCATCCCGTCGTGCTGGCCACCCGTCCCGCTCCGGAGGGGGCGCCGACCATCCTGTACTACGGGCACTACGACGTCCAGCCCGCCGACCCGATCGAACTCTGGAACTCCCCGCCCTTCGAGCCCGTGATCGTCGACACCCCCGAAGGTGGTCGCATCGTGGCCCGCGGCGCGGTGGACGACAAGGGGCAGGTGATGTCGTTCGTCGAGGCGTTCCGCGCGTGGCATGATGCGGTCGGGGATCTTCCGGTGGGCGTGACCGTCATGCTCGAGGGCGAGGAGGAATCGGGCTCGCCGAGCCTCGAGGAGTTCCTGAGCTCGAATCAGGACCGACTCCGGGCCGACGTCTGCGTGGTGTCGGACACCGGAATGTGGAACGCCACCACGCCGGCGATCACCACGATGCTGCGCGGCATGGTCTACATCGAAGCCGTGATCAAGGGCCCCGGACACGATCTCCATTCGGGCATGTACGGCGGCGCGATCGCCAACCCCGCCAACGTGCTGGCGGGCATCGTCGCCGAGATGCACGACGAGGAGGGACGGGTCGCCATCCCCGGTTTCTACGACGGCGTCGAGGATCCGCCCGCCGAGGTGCTGGAACGGTGGCGGACCCTGGACTTCGACGAGGCGGGATTCATCGCCAGCGCCGAAATCGACGCCGCCACCGGCGGTGAACGGGGACGCAGCATCCTTGAACGCACGTGGTCGCGCCCGACCCTCGATGTGAACGGGATCGAAGGCGGCTACACCGGAGCCGGGGCCAAGACGATCATCCCCTCGACCTGCATGGTCAAGATCAGTTGCCGCCTCGTGCCCGGCCAGGATCCCGATGGGATCGAACAGGCCCTCCAGACGTTCATCCGGGACCGACTGCCCGAGGGCTTCACCGTGTCCTTCGAATCACATGGGCGCAACCCCGCCGTGGTGGTGCCAGCGGACAGTCCATGGCTCGCCGCCGCCATGCGGGGACTCGCGAATGCCTATGAGACGCCGGCCGCGATCATCGGCACCGGCGGCAGCATCCCTGCCGTCGGGGAGATCCAGGACCGACTCGGGATCGACGCCCTGCTGGTCGGGTTCGGACTCGATGACGACCGGGTCCACAGCCCCAACGAGAAATTCGACCTGCGCTGCTACCGGGGCGGAATCCTCAGTCACGCCGCGATGATCGCCGCCTTCGCGGAATAGCGTCGATCCCCCTCACCTGAATCGTCCTGCAAGGGACGCATCCGTCGCGATGTCCGACGGGCTCGGGAATCCAGCCCGCGAGGCGGTCTTCCGATCGACAGGCCCACCGCCCGACGCCTGGCATCCGTGATCGCGGCGGCCTCACTGGTGATTCTCGCCATCCGAACCACCCTCCGGCACTGGGCGGAGATCCTCAGACAGAGGAGAAGCCCGAGCAGGAGGCAGCCCGGGATGGTGGCGACGAGGATGATCCAGACGTCCGTGGCCATGGACTCGATCATCGACCTCCGGATCGGACGGCTTGAACCGGGGTTCTGGGAACCGCCGGGCCCGCGAATGACCGACTGGAACAACCGTCACCATCGATGTTGGTACTACACTGCCGCCCCGATGATCGGTCTTCTCAGTCCATCCCGATCCACCGAAGACAGACCGGAAACCCGGGGTCCGGGCCGCCCGAGACTCCTCGGGTGCCTGCTGCTCCTGGTGATGGGCCTGACCGGGGGAGTCCAGGCCCAGACCACCATCGAACTGATTCATTTCGGGGTTGGAAACGCCTTCCAGCCCGGTGGTCCGATCGCCATCCGGGTCGACGTCTTCAGCGATGAGGACGAGGCGGTTCCGGGACTCATCCAATGGGAACTCCCCAATCCCGACGGTGACATCGCCACCAACGTGCGACGCATCGCGGTCCCGGCCCGGGGCGGTCGGACGTCCACCTGGCTGATCGGTGATCTGCCCTCCACCGCCACCCCCACGGACCTGGGTCGGGAACCCTGGTTTCTCCGACTGTTCGAGTATCGGGACGGTCGGCGCATCCGCGAGATCGCGACGACCCGCATCGACCCCAACGTCTCTCAGTCCAAGCCCGTGCAACAACAGGAGGGCATGAGCCTGGTGCTCGGCCCCAATCCCGGTGGACTGGACGGCTACGGTCCGATGCCCGGTGGACTGCGACCGGGACTCAACGAGGAGATGGTGACCGTCTTCGGGGTCGAGCCCGGGGATCTTCCGGACTCCTGGCTGGGACTGCAGCCTTACCGGGTGATCGTCTGGGCGGCGAACGCGCCGAAGTACTCCCCCTCGATCATCGGGAACAAGCCCTCCACGGAACGGGCCCTTCGGGACTGGCTCGAACGCGGCGGCCATCTGATCATCATGCTGCCTGCCACCGGGGACCCATGGCGGATCGGCCGGGAGGAGACCGTCTTCGGTGACCTGCTCGCCGACCTGAAGCCGATCCGCGAGTCGGACTATCCGCTGAAGGAGGCTCTTCCCGCCCTGAGCGATCGAGGGTCGCTGCTCAAGGCCGATGCGACCATGACCCTGCATCACTTCGACCCCGACACCCTCGCGTCACCCTGGCGACCCCTCGCCGGGTTCCGACCCTACGCGGCGCCCTTCGATGAATCCAGCGTGGAGATCCCCGAGGGCACCCCTCGCGCCGCTCGGGAACTGCTCGTCGAACAGGCGAGGGCCGCCTGGCCGCATCCCGCGGAACCGATCATCCATGCGGTGCGTCGCGACGTCGGCCAGGGCACCCTCGACGTGGTGGGGATCGACGCCTGCGATCAGGATCTCCGCATCCAGCAGCCGTCGCTGCTGCCCAGGGCCTGGGTCTTCTGGAATCCCATCCTCGGCCGGAGCGCCTTCACCGCCGGCGGCGAGGTCTTCCGCAGGCTCGACGAGGACAGGACCCTGGCCAGGTCCAATCCTGAGTTCCTCGGTCGAGGTCTGGTCTCTCCGGTGATCGCGATCAGCGGCGCCGCCGCCAGCGGAGTCCTGGTCGCCCTGGTCCTCTTCGCGGTGTACTGGCTGCTGGCGGGCCCCCTTGGTTTCTCGATCCTCTCCCGAATCGGACTGCGACGTCACGCATGGGTCCTGTTCACCGCCATCGGAGGCGTGTTCGCGATCATCGCCTGGCTGCTGGGCCTGGCCAGTGTCGGGGGCGGCCGGGACCTCAGGCACCTCACCGTCCTGACCGACGTCTACCGTGTCGGAGACGATGCGCCGCTGACCGACCTGGATCGCGCCACCTGCTGGTTCTCGACCCGGCTTGCGGGGTACGGTCCGACCCTGGTCTCGGTGGGTGACGGCGAAGAGGATGATTCGCTCTCCTTCTTCTCCCCCCCTCCCCCCACGAGTTCGAACCCCTTCCCGAACGCCAGCCGGTACGAGGTCCCCTTCGACCGGCAGGGGTCCTACGAGGTCCCCGCACGTTCCACCAGCGCCGAGTTCCTCGCGAACTGGAAGGGCGTTCCGGTCGAGACCGACGGCATCTGGGAGTCGTCGATCAAGGTCGATGTCGACCGGCCGGTGAAGGTCTCCCACGATCCCGCGTCCGGCCTCCAGGTCGACGGGGTCCTGATCAACGCCTGCGGCACGGACCTGACCGACGTCACGCTCCTGCTCACCCTCTCCAGACGACCCGGCATGCTGGAGATCGACCCCGAGACCGGACTCCCGGTGCTCGCCCGGACCGTGATCACCGGCACCCCGCCGAACATCGGCGTCGCGGTCTCCCTCGACGTCTGGCCGGCCGGAGGCCTGATCGATCTCCGGCAGGCCTTCGGGGCTCCCCGGACCGTGCCCTCCTTCGGTCGGAACTCGCTCCGCAGCGAACTGGAGAGGATGTTCCCTCCGCCCACCGGCGCGATCGCGGGCCTGCTGGAATCCCCCCTGACCGACACCGATCGACGTCGGAAGCTCAAGGCCCTGTCCATCTACGGGATCCTGCCCGATCCACGCATCCTCGTGGCCCCCGGCAGCACCGACGGATCATGGCGTTTCATCCGGCAGATGGGACGTTCCCTGGACATCTCCACCCGGACCACCGAGCCCAGCCTCATCGCACTGGGGTTCGCCGAGAACGTACCCTGTCCGGTACCGATCGCCATCGACGAGGAGCCCCGGACCGGGAACGGTGACGTGATGCTCCAGTGGATCCATCCGCTTCCGGTCGACGTCGAGGCCCTGGTCCCCCTTCGCGACGAGCGTTTCGATCCCGTGCAACAGCAGAACTCCGAGCCCGATGGAGACCCGGCCTGATGGCGATGATCGAGACCATCAACCTCACCAAGAAGTACGGCGACCTCGTGGCGCTGGACAACCTCAACCTCGTGGTCGAGGAGGGCTCCTGCCTCGGGTTCATCGGGCCCAACGGAGCCGGCAAGACCACCACGATCAAGATCCTCGCCACGCTTCTCAAGCCGACGTGGGGCGAGGCCCGGGTCGACGGCAACGTGGTCGGATACCAGAACCATCTGATCCGCCCGATCATCGGCTACGTGCCCGACTTCCTCGGGGCGTACGAGGACATGCTGGTCATCGAGTACCTCGAGTTCTTCGCCGCGTGCTACGGCCTCCACGGCCAGAAGCGCAGGAAGGTCGTCGGCGACGTGCTCGACCTCACAGACCTCGGGTACAAGGCCAAGGCCGAGGTCAACGGACTCAGTCGAGGCATGCAGCAGCGGCTCTCGGTGGCCCGGGTTCTCCTGCACGACCCCAAGGTCCTGCTCATGGACGAACCGGCCTCCGGACTCGACCCGCGAGCCCGCATCGAGATCCGCGAGCTTCTCAAGGAGCTGCGACGGATGGGCAAGACCATCATCATCAGTTCGCACATCCTTCACGAGCTCGCCGAACTCTGCAACGCGGTCGCGATCGTCGAGAAGGGCCAGCTGCTCTTCAACGGATCGGTCGCGGAGATCATGCGTCGCGCCGGAACCGGAAGAGTGGTCCACGTCCGGGTGGACGACCGCATCGAGGAGGCGGCCGAACTCCTTCGCGGCGTCAAGGGGATCGCCACCGTCGACGTGAGCAGCGGCGAGGAGGGGCCCCGCATCGAGATCGACCTCGATCCCGAGCACGGCATGCCGGTGAGCGAGATTCCGAGCCGACTGATCGCCCAGGGCTACCGCGTGGCCGGCATCCAGCAGGAACAGGTCAACCTCGAGACCGCCTTCATGCGACTCACCAAGGGCATCGTCTCGTGACCGGCGACGCTCCCTGCGTGCTGGTCGTGGCCGACCCCGATCGGAAGGGCGTGAAGGAGATCCTCGCCTCGGTCGAATCCGCCCTGGCCTCCCACGGCGCGAGGACGATCCGCTGTCATCCCGACCGGGACCTCCCCGCCCTGGACGGTGAACGACCCGCCGCCGCCGTGGTCCTCGGAGGGGACGGCACGATCCTCGCCCAGGCCCGGCGACTCGCCCCCCTCGATCTCGCGGTGGCGGGCGTGAACGTGGGCAGACTCGGCTTCCTCGCCGGCTTCGACGCCGACGGCCTCGCCGCCGCGGCCGGTCGACTCCTCGGCGAGGCCCCTTCGGTCATCGAACGGATGATGCTCGAGGTGAAGGTGGAGCACGCCGCTGCCGGCGAACCCGAAGCGGCGAAGGACCGGATCACCGGTGAGGAACTCGCCGCCATGGTCGAGGACCGACCCGACGACGAGACCGGCACCCGGGGCCGGTTCGTCCTGCGGTCCGGTCCGGGGCGCAATCGATCCCGCAAGGGATCGCCGGCCCCGTCGACGACCGGCGACTCCGAGGACGGATGGACCCTCCTGCTCAACGACGGAGTGATCACCGCGGGCGAACCGTTCCGGATGATCGAACTCCAGGTCGACTTCGGCGATCGGCCCGGTCCCTCGCTCTCCGGCGACGGCATCATCGTCTCCACCCCGACCGGAAGCACCGCCTACAACGCCAGCGCCGGCGGCCCCATCGTGCATCCCGGCTGCGAGGCGATCGTGATCACGCCCCTCGCGGTCCACAGCCTCGCCTTCCGACCGGTGGTCGCCCGAGCCGACGAGGCTCCCGCGATCCGGGTGGTCCGGGCCAATGCCGGCACCACCCTGGTCATCGACGGGCAGATCACACGCCAGCTCTCCGCCGGCGATACGGTGCGTTTCCGACGCAGCAGGCACCGCGTCCGACTGGTCCACGACGAGGACACCGATTTCTGGCAGACGGTGGTCCACAAGATGCGATGGGCCACCGGACCGACCTACCGGGATCGCTGATCCCTTCACCTTCCCCCTCCTGTTGAACCGACCTCCATGATCGACCTCAAGGACCTTCGCGAACATCCCGACCGATACCGGGAGGGCGTCGCGGCCAAGAATGCGAACGTCGACATCGATCGCGTCCTCGCCCTGGACACCGAACGCAGACGCCTGCAGACCGAACAGGAGGAGGCCCGCGCCGAACAGAAGCGGATCGGCAAGGAGACCGGCCCGCAGATCGGCAGGCTCAAGGGTGAACTGAAGGCCGCCGAAGGCGAGGAACGTGATCGCATCGCAGCGGAGATCGCCGAACTCGAGAAGCGACCGATCGCCCTCAAGGATCGCATCCACATGCTGGAGGCGGAGATCCACGCGATCGATCCGAAGTTCCGCGAACTGCTCCTGGCGATCCCGCAGCCACCGGCGGCCGACGTGCCCCGGGGGGCAGGCAGCGAGGACAACGTCGAGATCCGTCAGTGGCACCCCGCGGACTTCGATCCCACGCGATCGTTCACCGAACAACGAGGCTTCGCCCCTCGAACGCATCTCGAGCTCGTGCATGAACTCGGCCTCGTCGACTTCGAACGCGGGGTCAAGATGGGCGGCAGCCGGCACTACGTGCTGACCGGTGCGGGCATGCGACTGCACCAGGCGATCCTCCGCTACGCCTTCGACTACATGACCGTCGAGCAGGGTTTCACCCCGATGTCGGTCCCGGTCGTGGTCAGGGAGGAGTGCATGGAGGGGACCGGGTTCTTCCCGGGCGGACGCGACCAGGCGTACCACATCGAGGAATCGGCCCGGGGCTCCGGCCACGACCTCTATCTCACCGGCACCGGCGAGGTGGGACTCATGGGACTGCATGCCGACGAGATCGTCGACATCGAATCGCTTCCCATCACCTGCACCACCGTCTCCACCTGCTTCCGACGTGAAGCCGGGGCCGCCGGCAAGGACACCGCCGGTCTCTACCGGATCCACCAGTTCGACAAGGTCGAGCAGGTCGTGATCTGCCGGGCCGACGCGGCGGAGCAGAAGGAATGGCACGGTCGGATGATCGGGTTCGTGGAATCGATCCTCCAGTCGCTGGATCTCCCCTATCGCCTGCTGCAGTGCTGCACCGGTGACCTGGGCGCCAAGAACGAGGACATGATCGACGTCGAATGCTGGATGCCCGGCCGCGGCGCCGACGGCGACGACGGACGACCGACCGGTGACTGGGGCGAGACCCACTCGGCGAGCCGGCTCGGCGACTACCAGTGCCGACGACTCAACCTGCGCTACCGCGACCCCGAGACGAAGAAGACCGTCTTCGCCTACTCGCTCAACAACACCGTGGCCGCGAGCCCCCGCATCCTGATCCCCCTCCTCGAGATGCACCAGCAGGCCGACGGCACGGTCACGGTGCCCGAGCCGCTCCGTCCCTACATGGGCGGCATGACCACGATCACCCCGGACTGAACCTCACTCCGAGGCCGAATCGACCTCGCGGACGAATCCCAGCGTCGCCCGCACCGGCCAGTGGTCGGAGAGCGGACCGGCGGCGCCGGTCGGACGCTTGATGTCGCTTTCCTGAATCGTGAGACCACGAACCAGGACGTGATCGATGCGTCTGCCGCGAGCGTCGGCCTTCCACCCGTTCCAGGTGCCGCGCGGCGCATCCGCGGATCGATGCTCGATCGCCGACCACGCATCGATGAACGAACCATCGTCCCCTGCCGCGAGGAGCGTCTCCACCGGCGGTGATCCCGGCGTCGCGTTGAAGTCCCCGAGAACCACGACCGGCTCGCTCCGCATCGACTCCGGCCGGGATGCGATCCGCGCCCTCACCAGGGCGGCGCCCTTCGCGCGGGCCTCGGCGCTGCGGTGGTCAAGGTGAAGGTTGGCCACCCAGATCGGCGTGCGATCGTCCGACTTCTCCACCGGAAGCAACCGGACCATCGTGACCATCCGGGTGCAGGCGGTGTTCCATGACATCGACCCCGGGACCTCCGGTCTCTCGCTCAACCAGAAGTGCGTCGCGTGGTCGGGGTCGAGTCGCCAACGGTCGCTGCGCCAGAGGATCGGCACCGCTTCGCCACGTCCGGGATCGCGCTCGCGACCCCGACTGAAGCAGCCGTGGCCTTCCAGCCCCGATCTGATCGAGGTCAGTTGATGGGGAAGGACCTCCTGAAGCCCGATGACGTCCGCCCCCGAGTCGCGAAGGTGGGCGATCACGGCATCCCGTCGATGCGGCCAGGCATGGACCCCGTCCCCGGGATTGTCATAGCGGATGTTCCAGGTCTCGACCGCGATCTCACCGGGCTCGTCGTGGATCCCGGTCGTCCCGGATCCCGCACCGGCCAGCAGCGAGAGGACGATGGCGATCAGGCCGGACGCGCGGACCATGTCGAGGCTCCGAGGGCTCAGGGGCAGTCGCCCCATCCGATGAAGAGCAGGCCGAGGTCCGCCCCACCGACGGTTCCGTCACCATCGAGGTCGGCGGTTCCCGGGCTTCCCCACTGGACGAAGAGGAGGCCGAGGTCGCTGCCGCCGACCGTGCCATCGCCGTCGAGGTCCCCCGGGCACGGCGGGAAGTCGCAGACGTCGGGGATCCCGTTCTCGTTCGAGTCGAGCTTCCCGCCGGTGAACACGGGGTCGCCGGTGATCACCCAGCGTCCCGAGAATCCGGCGCCGGGGAGAGTGGTGAGGAGTTCCACGTCGCCGATCGCGTCCAGCTCGAAGGCCTCCGGGGCGAAGGCGACCCAGGAACCGGCGTCCGAGCCCGACTCGTCGAAGGCCGCGGGGTACCAGTTCTCGCCCAGCACCATGTAGACGCCGATGAAGAACGACGACCCGGGCTCGAGCTCGATGGGGGGATCGAAGACGAAGTACTGCTCGTCGGAGATCGCCGGTTGCGTCACGGTGCCGTTCCGCTGCCGGAGAGGAACCGCGTCGGTCGGACTGCCGTCGCCGTTCGGATCGTCCCAGAGGACGATCCGGACCTGCTGGTTGGCCACGCCCGCGGCGAAGTCGATGCCGATCCTGCGAATGCTCGATCGGTGCTCTTCGGCGACGAACCGCTGCATCCATGCGATCCAGCCCTGCTGCCCGGTGCCGATCCCGTTCTCGGCCCGACCGTCGTGCACCCGATAGGGCGCGACCTCCTTGAGACCGAGCTGGCACTCGTCGGGGACGCCGTCGTCGTTGCAATCCTCGCTCTGGCCGCTCGCCCGGACGTCGAGACTGTCGGGAAGAAGATTGTTGTTGCAGTCCTCGCACTCGTCGGGGACGCCGTTGTCGTCGATGTCCCCGGAGTCGCCCGAGGGCAGGACGTCGCAGGAGTCGGGGATGCCGTTCCCGTTGCAGTCGGGCACGAGCCCGTCCGCGGTCGCACACACATCGGCCACCCCGTCGCCGTCGCAGTCGAGTTCGCACTCGTCGGGGAGGCCGTTCCCGTCGCAGTCCTCGCTCGAACCGCTGGCGGTGTCCTCGAGATCGGGGATGCCGTTGGCGTTGCAGTCGTCCTGGAACTCCACCGCCCCGAGGTCCGAGAGCGGTTCACCGAAGGGGTTCTCCCAGTTGCCGGTGTTCGGCGCCGGCCCGGCGTCGACGAATCGGGGATTGCCGAGGCAGTCGAGCGGCAGTCGCTCGAAGGTGTCGCCGTCGCGGTCGACGTCCCACGTGTCGCGAGGCACGCGGGTGTTGTCCGCCGCGTCGATGGCGGGCGACAGGGCGAAGGGCGCCCAGTCGGTCTCGAGGTCGAGGAATCGTGGATTCTCGTCGATGTGCCGCACCCCGCCGATGAGATCGGCCAGCGGCGAGATGCTGTAGCTGACCACCGGGTTGCCTTCGGGCGGCCACCAGTACCAGTTGATCCCGATCGGACAGCCGGTGACGAGGCCGCATTCGCCGCTGTTCGACCAAAGGATCGTGTTGCGCATCGTGATCGACGAGGTGTAGTTGTTGATCGCCCCGCCGACATTGCCCGCCGTGTTGCCGATGATGGTGCAGTTGTTGACCGCGGTCTCGGCCTCGTACGTGTAGAACGCACCGCCCTCCCGGTTGGTGGTCCGGTTGTCGAGGAAGAGGCAGCCGGTGAGCTCGAGCACGCCGGTGTAGAGGTGGACGGCCCCGCCGCGACTGTAGGCCTGGTTGTTTCGGAAGATGCAGTTGATGAACCGAAGCCCGTCCGGGGCCTCGTAGCCGCCGACCGCGCCGCCACCGCCGGACGGGGGATTGGTCGGAGTCCCGGTGCTCCGGCAGTTGCTGAACACGCAGTTCACGAAGGTCATCGAGCCCGAGTAGAACGAGACCACGGCCCCGGCTCGATCGGTCAGGCAGTTGCGGAATCGCAGGCCGTCGAACAGGAGGTCGTGGAGGTTGCCCTCGTTGAAGATCTCGGTGGTGCTGCCACCGTCGACGATCACGCGGTTCGCGAAGGGATCGCGGTCGTTTCGCTCGGTCTCCGTCCCGGTGAAGCCGCCGTAGATCGAGAGGCCGTCCCGCAGATCGAAGGGACTGCCGTTGGTCTGGTAGGTGCCGTCCGCCACCCAGATCTCGGTGATCTCGAGGTTGCCCTGCGCCTCGTTCAAGGCGCCGCGAAGCGAGCGATACGCGGAGCCCCAGGCGAGCCCGTTCCCGTTCTGCGGAGCGTCGCGATCCACGTACCGAGTCTCGGCGGCCGCGTTGGAGACCATGAGGAGGATGATGAGGAGACTCGTGACTCGCAGGATCCAGTTCATCGAAGGCGACTCCGGGTTGCGACCGCGGTCTTGAGCCGGGTTTCAGTATCCGAATGTTAACTGGAATGAGCTGGAAATCCGGCCGGAAGACCGCGATATCGTGGTCCTTCAACCCTCGTGGCCAGCAGGATCCCAGGGACCGCCCCATACTGGACGTCGAGGAGACCCATCGTGACCAAGCCGCCTCAGCTCGCCGCCCCCGGCACCCCCGGTGGCCTCGCCACCCCCGAGGATCTCGTCGACCTCGACGCCCTGCTCACCGCCTACGGCGAGCGGCATCCCGATCCCGGGACGCCCGGCCAGCGGGTGTCCTTCGGAACCAGCGGCCACCGCGGCTCCGCCCTCGACTCGACCTTCAACGACGATCACATCGCCGCGATCACCCAGGCGATCGTGGAGTTCCGGATGAAGGAGGGCATCGGCGGCCCCGTCCTCCTCGGCAAGGACACGCACGCGTCGAGCGGACAGGCCGAGCGGACGGCGGTCGAGGTCCTCTCCGCGAACGGTGTCCCGGTCCGCATCCAGGGCGGCATGGGCATCACCGCGACGCCGATCGTCTCGCGGGCGATCCTCGCCTTCAACGAGGGACGTTCCAACGACGACCCGGGGCTTTGCGACGGCATCATCATCACGCCGAGCCACAACCCACCCCGGGACGGTGGGTTCAAGTACAACCCCCCCGATGGCGGTCCCGCCGGCGGCGAGATCACCGGCTGGGTCGAACGACGGGCGAACGAGATCCTGGAAGGCGGTCTGGCCTCGGTGCGTCGGACCTCGAGCGGCGATCGCGGCCTTGCCACCCTCGACGGGGTCGAGGAGACCGACTTCATCCACCCCTACGTCGAGGCGCTGTCCTCGATCATCGATGTGGAGTCGATCCGGGGAGCGGGTCTCCGACTCGCCACGCATCCGCTGGGCGGCGCCTCCTTCCCCGTCTGGGAGGTGCTGGCCGACGTCCACGGCATCGACGTCGCGATCGTCGACCCGACCATCGACCCACGCTTCGGGTTCATGACCCTCGACAAGGACGGGCTCGTCCGCATGGACTGCTCGAGTCCGCAGGCCATGGCGCCCCTCGTGGCGACGATGGCCGACGGCGGCTTCGATCTCGCGTTCGGGAACGACCCGGACAGCGACCGACACGGCATCGTGTGCCGGTCGAACGGCCTGATGAATCCCAACCGCTACCTTGCGGTGGCGATCCAGCACCTTCTCGCCACCCGGACGACGTGGGATCGATCGATCGGGGTCGGCAAGACGCTGGTGTCCAGCATCCTGATCGATCGCGTGGTCGCCGACGCCGGGCGAACGCTCTGCGAGGTGCCGGTCGGCTTCAAGTGGTTCGCCCCCGGCCTTCACGACGGTTCGCTCTGCTTCGGCGGCGAGGAGAGCGCAGGGGCTTCGTTCCTCACGACCGACGGCGGGACCTGGACCACGGACAAGGACGGCATCGTGATGGACCTTCTGGCCGCGGAGATCCTCGCCACCACGGGCAGGGATCCGGGCGAACACGAGGCGTCGATCGTCGAGCGTTTCGGCGACCCGGCCTATCGGCGCATCTCCGCTCCCGCGGATGCGGAGACCCGGGCCGCCCTGAAGAAGCTCGATGCCTCCGCCGTGACCGCCACCGAACTCGCCGGCGATCCCATCACCGCGACCCTGACCCGGGCCCCCGGCAACGACGCTCCGATCGGAGGCCTCAAGGTCGCCACGGACCACGGGTGGTTCGCCGCCCGACCCTCCGGAACCGAGCCGATCTCCAAGATCTACGCCGAGAGCCTTCACGGCCCCGAACACGTGGAGCGGATCCTGGAGGAGGCTCAGGCGATCGTGGCGGCCTCGGTCGGCTGATCCTCGTCGTACCTCCGTTCCTTGGAGGCCGACGCGGTGGTTACCGTGTCCGTCTGCGACGCCCTCGCCCGGCGAATCAAGGACATGGTGGAGGCCAGAGGATGAGTCTCGAGACCCGTTTGCCGATCGAAATGAGCGCATTGGCCCTCGGTGACGGCCCCGTGGGCCTGGTGATCGTGGATGCCGGCGTCGGCTTCACCCGTGAGGGGAACCTCGCCGACCCCACCCACATGGTGCCCATGGTGCAGGCCATCGACGCCACCTGGCGTGAACTCGAGGATTTGCTCGGATCGAACCTGCACACCCTGGCATTCCTGGACACCCATGATCCGAACATTCCCGAGCCGCCCTACCCACCTCATTGCATCAAGGGGACGGGCGAAGAGGAGATGGACCCCGATCTGGCCTGGCTCCTGGACATGCCGCAGGTGGCCATCATCCGCAAGGACTGCATCAACGGCTTCGTGGGGGCCATCGATCGGGGCACCGGCGTGAATGCCTTCTTGCGAGTGGGTCAAGGACAATCACATCGAGACCTTGCTGGTTTGCGGAGATTGCACGGATGTCTGCGTCTCGGATTTCGTCGTCTCGGCACTCTCGGCTCGCAACCACGGGCTCCTCACCGCGGCGGACCCGACGACGGATCGCGCCGCTCATGTGGCGGCCGTCACCGGGCTGCGCATCGCCGTCCTGGTGAACGCGTGCGAGACCTTCGACGCGCCGGGCTTTCACGAGCGGGCCGCTGCCCATCACGTCGGACTCTGGCTCATGGCCTCCCGCGGTGCGGTCCTGGTGGACGGCCTCACGCCATGACCGCCACCGAACTCGTCGGCGATCCCATCACCACGTTCATGATCCGGGCTCCCGGCAACAATGATCCGATCGGCGGCCTCGATCGGCTGATCCTGCTCATTCCGGTCCCCGAGGCGGGACCCGGCGACAATGAAGTCCTCATCATCGCGTTCAGGCGTGCTCCGGGCCCGCACTCACCCCAGCATCACCCCCATCGACATCAGGAGAGTCTCGATGCCCTTCAGAACCACCCTCACCGTGCTCGCCGCCCTCACTGCGGCCCTGCTCATGGCGACGGCCCCCCGGGTGGTCACCGCCGCTCAGGACGCGCCCTCCGGCGGGGAGTCCCGGGACGACGATCGTTCGCGTCGCGGCGTCGGTCAGGATCGGGGTCAGAACCGTGGCAACCGTCAGATCGACCCCGCCCCCCTCGTCGCCAGGATGATGCAGTCCGATGCCGATGGCGACGGCAGGATCTCCCGCGCCGAGGTCGGCCGGGGCCGCTTCGCCGACCTCTTCGACGAGGCGGATGCCGACAAGGACGGGTACGTCACCGAGAGGGAGATGACCGTCTTCCTGACCGAGCGACGTCCGGGTGGAGCGGCCCCGCGGGGCGAGCGTCCCGCGGACGATGCCGCCCCGGTCGATTCCAAGGCGGCCTTCGACAAGGGCATGGCCGAATCCGGAAGGGCGCTTCGCGGTCTGCGCCGCACCCCCTTCGATGAGACGAGCTTCGACCGCGACCTCACCTCGGTGATCAGGGTCCAGGACGGCCTGCTGGCGGCCAGGGGACATGTCGGTTCAGTCCCGATGAGCGACGCGGCGAAGGAGAAGTTCGGCACCGACCGCAGGGCGTACCTCCGTTCCTTCCAGGCCCACATGGCGAAGTCCCTGGTCACCAGCTTCCAGCTCGAGATCGCGATCCTCGAAGGAGACTCCTCGAAGGCGAAGGAACTGACCGACGCCCTGGTCGGGGACCGCAACGGCAGTCACGACCTGTTCGAGAACTGATTCCAGCCCCGATCGAAGGTTCCTGCCGCCCACCAGGACGGTTGGGCGGCATCTCTGCGCGACTCGTCGGCGACTGGCCGAGGATCCCCGGGGTGGTCGATATGCTCACCAACCGAGGAGTCCGGCATGCCGAGCGTCATCATTCCAGCCCACAACGAGGAGGCCGGCATCGAGCGCACCCTTCGCGGCGTGCTGGCCGACGGGATCCCCGATCTCGAGATCGTGGTGGTGGTGAACGCCTCGACGGACCGGACCGCGGAGATCGCCCGGGGCGTGGATCCGAAGGTGAAGGTCCTCGACACTCCCACGCCCGGAAAGACCAATGCCCTGAATCTCGGCGAACGGGAACTGCACACCTTCCCGAGGGTCTTTCTCGACGCCGACATCCGACTCGAACCGGGCACGCTCCCTGCCCTGCTTCGGGCGAGTGGTGATCCGCACCCGATCGTCTCACCGCGTCCGACGTTCGATCTTTCGGGATGCGGTCCCGGAATGCGTCTCTTCATGCAGGCCAACCGGTACAACCACTACTTCGGTCACGGTGCCCCCAACGGGAGCGGATGCTTCGTGCTGACCGAGGAGGGGCGAGGCCGCTGGGAGGCGTTCCCCGACATCGTGGCAGACGACGGCTTCGTCCACGCCCACTTCCGACCCGAGGAGGCGGCGACGGTGGAGGGCACCACCGCGGTGGTCGGCCCCCCGCATGATCTCGAATCGATGATCAGGGTCCGGGCCCGGATCCGACGAGGACGCATGGAGCTTGATCGTCGTTTCCCCGAACTGATGCAGGGACATGAGTCCCAGGTCGGTGGCTCGCTCGCACGCATGCTGGTGCGACCCTGGTCCTGGCCCGCCCTCGGGGTCTACTGCTGGGTCAGGCTTCGTGAACGCCAGCTCGCCCGCCGGCAGATCGCCGAGGGCGAGACCGGCTGGGGCCGCGACGAGTCCGCACGCAGCGGCTGATCAGGACCCCTCCGCCGGCTCCTTCTCCGGTTCCCCGCCGGCCGCGGGCAGCGGCTTGATCTCGATCGACTTGAACTCGACCGGATGACTCTCGCCCTGGATGGAGATCCAGCCGCGGTCCAGCATCACCTCGCCGTTGCGCTGCTGCATGAGGGATCGCGCGTCGGGGTCCCGAGGATCCAGCTGAGGTCGTTCGTAACGCATGACCTCCTCGCCGTTGACGTAGTGGACGATCGAGTCGTTGCCGAGCACCTCGACCTCGGCGGTGACCCACTGATCACCGTGGAAGGTTGGACTCGCGGAGTTCGTGCAGTGGCTCGTGTTCACCTTCCCGTTCATCTCGACGTTCGTCCCGGGGGTGCACAGGTTGGCGGTGGGACGCTTGCCGCTTCCCGGTCCACCGAGCAGCTGGACCTCGATCGAGACCGGGAAGTCCTGGTCCTTGCGGATCGACTTCGGATCCTGACCGTGCACCATGATTCCGCTGTTGCGATAGGCCCAGCCCGGCCCCCCCGTGCACTGGTTTCCGGTGAAGCGGTACACGACCCGGATCCGGTAGCGGTCGTGCGGCACCTCGTGATGGAGATGGCCGAACCGCCCGTTGAAGCGATCCCAGTTCGAGTAGTCCATGCGGATGACCCCGTCCACGACCTTGACGGTCCCCGAGGGATCGACCCCGAGTTCCGAACCCTTCTCCTTGTAGACCCAGCCGTCGAGATCGCTGCCGTTGAAGATCGGCTTCCAGCCGTCGTCCTTCGAGGCCCGGTCCGCGGGAGGTTCGACGACCGGTCCGGCGGCGAGGAGCAGGCAGCCGGCGATCATGAGGATGCCAGAGCCGGCGAGGACTCGTCGGAGGGAGGAGTCACGGCGATCGAGGTGCTGCTTCATGTCCGGATGCTACCCCCGGAACGCCGCGTTCACCGGGTGCCGGATTCCGCCTCGTGCTCCGGATTCGGGGTCGGCATCGCGGCATCGATCCCTTCTCGCCACGCCACCAGCGCCTGGTGCAGGCGTTCGGCCACCTCCGGGCGATCATCGACGAGATTCGTCCGCTCTCCGGGATCGGTGGCGAGGTCGTAGAGCTCGATGGAATCGTCCTCGAACCACTCGATGAGCTTCCAGTCCCCCTCCATGATCGCTCCCGAGGGTGCTCCTCCCTGGTTGCCGTAGTGCGGGTAGTGCCAGTGCAGGGTGCGGTCGGCCGGGTCGCCACCCGGATCCTCCAGCAGCGGAACGATCGAACGTCCGTCCAGCGGCCTCGGCGAGTCCCCCTCGATGCCGCAGAGTTCCAGCACCGTGGGCAGGAAGTCGTTGCTGGAGATCGGCACATCACAGGTCGCGTCGGATCGACAGGTCCCGGGGAAGGACACGATGCAGGGTTCCCGGATCCCCCCCTCGTACACCCAGCCCTTGCCCGCACGCAGCGGGAGGTTGCTGGTGGGATGTCCCTCGCTGGTCGAGAGTCCGCCGTTGTCGCTGAAGAAGACCACGATGGTGTCCTCGGCGAGGCCCGCCTCCTCGATCGCATCGAGAACCACGCCGACCGCGGCGTCCATCGACTCGACCATCGAGGCGTAGACCGCATGTTCCTGGACGAGCCTGACCTTCCGGGCGCGTTCCCGTCCCCAGATCGGTCCGTGCTCCAGATCCTTCCTGCGTTCCCGGTACTTCGCGACCAGATCCTTCGGACCCATCAGCGGAGTGTGGACGCTGTAGAACGACAGCACCGCGAGGAACGGGTCGTTCCGGTTCTCCCTGATGAAGGTCGCGGTCTCCTTCGCCAGTCGATCCGGGAGGTGCTCCCCCTTCGGCCCGTCATCCAGCCTCGGGTTGCCGTAGGGTGAGAAGTACTTGTCTCCTCCGTAGGGACCGCCGCGAGTCCAGCCTCCACGATTGATCTGGAAGCCCTGGTCCTCGGGCCAGAATCCCTCCGGACCGAGATGCCACTTGCCCGCGAAGAAGGTTCGATACCCCTCGGATCCGAGACGCTCCGCGATCGTCGTCTCCTCGAGCGGCAGCGCGCATTCATGATCAGCGGGCTTCAGGGCTCCCGCCCGTCGGCCGCAGAAGTAGTCGGTGGTCCGAAGCCGGGCCGGGTGACGACCGGTCATCAGACTCGCACGGGTGGGACTGCACACCGGGGCGGCGGCGTAGGCCCGTGTGAAACGCACCCCTCGATCGGCCAGCCGTTCGAGGCTGGGGGTCTCGTAGAAGGTGTCCGGATTGTTGGGCGAGATGTCCGCCCACCCCAGATCGTCGGCGACGATGATCACGACGTTCGGCGATCGCTCTTCCGCCGCCGCATGGATCGGAAGAACGGCCCCGATGCAGAGCATCAGAAGAGCCGACCGGGCTTGAGGAGATGCCGACATCCGCTCGACTCCAAGACGCCCCGGGCGGAGATGGACATCGCCCCCAACCATCCTTGAAGGTGGCCGGGGGCGATGAGGGAAAAGGCGAACTGGTTGTCGGGTGTTCCGACACGTGAAATGTACCAAGTTCATTTCTGAACCTGGCAAGTCAATCCGGCAAGTTCACGGAAAATGACGGGCACCCTCAGCCGTCTGGCCCATAAGTTCTTTTATGGCAGCACTTTCCGTGGCCACGCCCGAAACCCCCGATGCCACTCTCGATCCCTCCGGGGGCCTACCATGGGCCCTGTGAGCCTTGCACGCCGATTTCTGCAGCCCGAACTCATGGACGACCCCGCCCTGCCTGCGGCCGACCATGACGCCGCTCTCGACGGGCTCGCCCGACTGAATGCCTGGTCGCTGGCCGATCTTCCCTTCCGGTCTGCGATCCAGCGGCTCCTTGCGGACCACGATCGCCCGATCACCATCCTCGACCTGGCCGCCGGCAGCGGAGACCTCGTGATCCGGCTCGCTCGCAGCCTGCCCGGAGGCCTGGCTCGCATCCGCTGGCAGGTCGCCGACCTCAGCGAACACGCGCTGGAACGATGTCGACGCCGGGCCGAGGAGGCGGGTCTGGAGATCGAGACCCATCGAGTCGACGCGGTGAAGGACGAACTGCCTCCCACCGACATCGTGACCTGCAGTCTGTTCCTTCATCATCTCGAGAAGGAGGACGTGGTCTCGGTGCTCCGCCATCTGCATGCATCAGCCCGGCTGGGTGGCGTGGTCTGCGATCTTCGCCGTTCGCGCACCGGACTCCTCCTCGCCTCCGCCGCCAGTCGAATCGCGACGCGATCCCACGTGGTCCACTTCGATGCGACGGCCTCGGTCCGCGCAGCCTTCACCATGAGGGAGCTCGAGCCGCTCGCCGCGGCCGCGGGCATCACCGACGCTCGAATCGAACCCGTCTTTCCGCAGCGCATGCGACTCGTCTGGCGGGCCGTGAGGATGAACCCGTGAATCGCCGGAACCCCGGACATCCCGACGTGCTGGTGGTGGGCGGCGGCCCTGCGGGA
This sequence comes from Phycisphaerae bacterium, assembly GCA_002709295.1. Taxonomy (GTDB): domain Bacteria; phylum Planctomycetota; class Phycisphaerae; order Phycisphaerales; family SM1A02. The sequence continues at coordinate 32,571 of PAQL01000041.1, forward strand.
TCCGCCGCCGCCGCCGCCTGCAGCGAACTCGGCCACTCGGTGGAACTGCTCGACCGTGACCGCTTTCCGAGGGCCAAGGTCTGCGGCTGCTGTCTGGCCGACCGCGGAGTGGCGGGTCTGCTCAGATTCGGGCTCGAAGAGCTGGTCGCCGGGGGCGAGGCACTCCACTCGGTCCGGATCGGCTGCCGGGGGCGACAGGTCGACCTCCCGTTCCATGGCTCCGTGGTCCTCTCGCGGGAGACCCTCGACACCGCCCTCCTCGAGCATGCGGCGTCCACGGGAACCAGGATTCGCACGCGGGTCCGAGCCCGCGTCGGCCGGGACGGGACGGTCCATGCCACCGACCTCGACTCCGGGGAGACCTTCGAACGTCGTCCGCAGGTGGTCATCGTGGCCGACGGACTCGAAGGCAGGGCCCTCGAGGACCAACCCGCCTTCCGCTGGAGGGTCCGACCTCGAAGCCGGTTCGGGGCGGGACTCACCCTCGCGGCCGACGTCCGCACCGAAGGAGCGCCGCCTCCGGGACGTCTGACCATGCTCGCAGGTCGAGGCGGCTACCTCGGCATGGTGCGCCTTCCGGACGGACGACTCGACCTCGCCGCCGCCATCGATCACGACGCGGCCCGCCATGAGGGTGGCCCGTCCGGCATCGCCGCGCGACTTCTGAGGGAGGACGGTCGGGACGAGCTGTCCGAGATGGTGTCGGAGGCACGCTGGCGAGGAACGCCCCGGCTGAGTCGAAGTCGTCGGGTCGCCTGCGACAACATCGCCTGCGTCGGGGACGCGGCGGGATACGTCGAACCCTTCACCGGGGAGGGCATGTCCTGGGCGATCGGTGGAGCCCACCGACTCGCCGGACTGGTCGATGCGGCGATCGTCGAAGGTCGATCCCTGGATTCCTGGCGCATGGTCCACCGGCGGGCCACCTGGTTCGATCGGCTTCGCTGCCGCAACATCGCCCTCGCCGCCCGGCATCCCGGGCCCGCTCATGCGCTGCTCCGGGGCATGGCCCGCCTCCCGATCCTCGGCTCCCGACTCGCGGATTCCGCCAGCGGTGTCGCGGGCGGTCATCGCAACACCCTTGCCATGGGAGTCAGGAGATGAGCAGCAGGTCGGACGGCGCGCCGGTCATGGGGCCTGTGGGCACCGCGATTCCCGTAGGGCGTCTCGATCTCGAACGCTCCATCGAGATCGCGGACCTGCTCTCACCTCCCGAGGTTCCGCGTCCGATCCTGCGTCGTCTGCACGAGCGTTCGGGCATCGACACCCGTCACGTCTCGATCATCGAACCGGACGGTTCGATCCCGCTCTACGGCGTCGGCGCTCCGGGTCGACCATCGACGCCCCACCGACCGGGCACCGCCGAACGAATGCAGGTCTACGCTGGTGCGGCATCGGATCTCGCGGTCGAGGCCGCCGGCCGGGCCCTCGAGGCCTCCGTCACCCCGGTCGAGTCGATCACGCATCTGGTCACCGCCAGTTGCACGGGATTCGGCGCTCCGGGCGTCGACCTCGCGCTCGTCGAACGTCTCCGCCTCCCCGCATCGGTCCAGAGAACCAACGTCGGCTTCATGGGATGCCACGCCGCGATCAACGCACTCACCGTCGCCCGGGCACTGGCGGCGGCATCCCACGCCAATCGCGTGCTGGTGGTCTGCGTGGAGGTCTCGACCGTGCACTTCCATCACGATGTCCGCATGGACCGGCTGATCTCAAACATCCTCTTCGCCGACGGTGCCGGAGCCACGGTGGTCGGAGGCCCCGGGAACGACCGGAGTCCGAACCGCATCGCGACCACGGCGAGTCGGCTCATTCCGGACTCCAACCGCGCCATGGGCTGGGAGGTCGGGAACCACGGTTTCGAGATGACCCTCGCGGCCGAGGTCCCGGACCTGATCGCCGCCGCCCTCGGAGACTGGGTCGACGAGGTCCTCGATGCCCACGACCTTCGACGGGAGGACATCGGCGGCTGGGCCATCCATCCGGGAGGCCCGAGGGTGATCGATGCCGTCACCGGCGGGCTCGAGATCCCGCCCGATGCCGCCGTGGCCAGCCGGGAGATCCTGCGGACCCGCGGCAACATGAGCAGTGCCACCCTCCTGCACATCATCGAACGCTTCGAGCTCCAGAACGTGCCCCGCCCCTGGGTGGGCCTGGCCTTCGGTCCCGGTCTCGCCGGTGAGATGGTCCTGATCGATTGAGGTGATCGGCGACGGCCCGTTCGCGACCTCCGCCGGCCCCATCCTTCCCGGTATCGTCTTCCCCATGCTCGAGGTCGGCGACATCTCGAAGAGCTTCCCTGCCGTGAAGGCTCTCGACGGCGTGAGCCTTCGCGTGGAGGCCGGCGAGGTCCACGGAGTGATCGGTGAGAACGGAGCGGGCAAGAGCACGCTCATGAAGATCCTCGCCGGCATCCAGCCGCCCGACGAGGGTTCGCTCTCCCTGGAGGGCGTCCCCTATCGCCCTCGACACGTCAACGACGCCAGCGAGGCCGGGGTGGTGATGATCCACCAGGAGCTCAACCTGGTCGACGACCTCTCGGTCGCCGAGAACATCATGCTGGGTCGCGAACCACGGCGGTTCGGGGTCCTGGACTTCGGGACGATGCGGAAGGAGTCGGCCCGGATCCTCGGCGAGATCGGCGCCACCATCGATCCTCGAACGCGGGTCGGAGATCTGCCCGTCGCCCAGCAGCAGCTGGTCGAGATCGCCAAGGCGCTCTCCCAGGAGACCCGTGTCCTGATCCTGGACGAGCCGACCGCGGTCCTCTCCGAACGCGAGACCACCCTGCTCTTCCGGTTGATCCGTCGCCTTCGTGAACAGGGTGTGGCGATCGTCTACATCTCCCACCTGCTTCCGGAGATCCTCGAGCTCTGCGACCGGATCACGGTGCTTCGCGACGGCCGCGTGGTCGTCGAGACGACACCCGCGGACTCCGACGCCGATCATCTGGCCTCGCTGATGGTGGGCAGGGACCTGGTCGACGTCTACCCCCCCCGGATGCCGATCGAGAGCGACACGCGAAGACTGACGGTCTCCGGACTGACCGTGCCCGGACACGCGGTGGACGTCGATTTCGACATCGCGCCCGGCGAGATCGTCGGCCTCGCGGGCCTGGTGGGCAGCGGACGCACCGAGGTCGCGGAAGCCATCGTCGGACTGAGACCGATCAGTGCGGGCGAGGTCCGCCTCGACGACGAGCCGGTCCGATTCCGGTCGACGCGGGACGCACTCCATCGAGGCGTCGCCTACGTGAGCGAGGACCGGAAGGGACGCGGCATCCTGGTGGATCTCTCCTGCATCCGGAACACCACCCTTCCCAACCTCGAGGCCTACGGCCGGCTGGTCCCCCATCGTCGGCGGGAACGTGCCGCGACCGAGGGGTGGATCGAACGCCTGGACATCCGCTGTCCGGATGCCCGAAGTCCGATCCGAACGCTGTCCGGTGGAAACCAGCAGAAGTTCGCGGTGGCGAGCCGACTCGATTCCGAACCCTCGGTGATCCTGCTCGACGAACCGACCCGAGGCGTGGACGTCGGAGCCAAGCGAGAGCTCTATCACCTGATCGCCGGGCTCGCGGAGAAGGGACTTGCCTGCCTGATGATCTCCAGTGAACTGCCCGAACTCATCGGGCTCTGTCACCGCATCGTGGTGATGCGACAGGGCCGGACGGCGGGCGTGGTGGACGGCCCCACCGCGACCGAGGAATCGATCATGCGACTGGCCGCCGGGGTGGAGGATCACGCGGCATGAGCGCCGGCACGAACACACAGGTCGGCGCCGCCCGCGGCTGGCGCCTCGCCCTCTCCGCCCTCGAACGCTTCGGCGTGGTGATCGCGTTCGTCGCGCTCTTCGCCTACAACGCGATCACCCAGCCGGACACCTTCCTCAAGCCCGAGAACCTGAGGAATCTCCTCAACCAGAACGCCGACATCGGGGTGATCGCGGTCGGGATGACCCTGGTCATCATCGCGGGAGGCATCGATCTCTCGGTGGGTGCGGTCATGGCCTTCGCGGCCGCGGTGGGCATGCTGACCATGAACGCCCTCTTCGAGGGCGGCGGCAACGAGACCTTCTCGGTGGTGGTGGGCCTTGCCACCGGCATCGGCCTCGGCGCCGCCTGCGGGCTGCTCAACGGCCTGCTGGTGACCATGGGCAGGATCCCCGCCTTCATCGTGACCCTCGCCGGCCTGATCGGCTTCCGCAGCGTGACCCTCGCGATCGCCGAAGGTGGCGAGATCCGGGCCGCCGACGGTCTCACCGCCCTCCAGTCCTTCGGCCGGGGCGGAATCGACATCCCCGGCGTGGTCGACTTCTACAACCAGCCCGTCGTCTTCTACTGGAACATCCTGATCTTCTTCGCAGTCGTGATCACCGGCCAGCTGCTGCTGAGTCGAACCCGCATGGGTCGGCACTTCATCGCGGTCGGTTCCAACGAGGTCGCGGCCCGCTACAGCGGCATCCCGGTGAACCGGGTGCGCACCTGGTCCTACGTGATCGTCGGAGCCTGCGCCGGCATCGCCGCGCTCATGTCGATGACCCGGATGAACTCGGTCTCGAGTTCCGGCGTCGGGCACCTGGCGGAACTGGACGCGATCGCCGCGGTGGTGATCGGCGGCACCGCGATGACCGGTGGCCGGGGCCGGGTCTGGGGAACGATGCTCGGGGTCCTGATCCTCATCATGATCAGCAACATGCTGACCCTCGCCGACGTCGAGGTCTACTGGCAGGGATTCGTGAAGGGCGTGATCATCATCCTCGCGGTGCTGATCCAGCGGGGCCGGGCGAACTGAACCCCGTCCACTGCAGGTGATTCGACATCAGGGTCCGGGTTCCGGTCGAACCACGATCGCGGGATCCCAGAGCGGCTCGGGCACCTCGAGCACCGGTCTGGCCCCCGAGGTGATCACGGCATCCAGATCGGCGGCCTCCCGGCGAAGCCTCTCGACCACTTCGAGATGCTCCTTCGCCAGGTTCCACTTCTCCGCGACGTCCACCTCGAGATCGTGCAGCGATCCCGACTCCAGCATCAGCTTCCACCGTCCCTGACGGATGCCGGCCAGCCTGCCGTGAGCGGTGTAGTAGAGGAAGGCCTCGGTCGGGGAGGTGGCATCCCTCTCGCCTCCGAGCAAGGCAGTGATGTCGTGTCCGTCGATCGTGCGTTCCGAGTCGAGCTCCACCCCGGTCCAGGCCCCGATGGTGGGCAGCAGGTCCATGGACGTCGCGACCTCCCGGACCACGAGCCCCGCGGGAATCCCCTCTGGATGCCGGATCAGACACGGAACCCGTTGTCCCCCCTCCTTGTTGCCCCCCTTGCCTCCGGCGAGCGGCCCCGCCGAACCGCCGTCCTGCTTGTAGGGCAGCCATGGGCCGTTGTCGGTCGCGAAGATCACGATGGTGTCATCGAGGATGCCGTGGCGTTCGAGGGCCGCGAGGATCTCCCCCATGCTCCAGTCGATCTCCTCGATCACGTCGCCGTAGAGACCTCGCCGACTGGTGCCCTCGAAGTCCTCGGAGGCGTAGAGCGGAATGTGAGGCATCGCATGCGGGACGTAGGCGAAGAACGGCCGATGGGCGTTGGCCTCTATGAAGTCGACCGTGGCCTCGGTGCACCGTCGGGTGAGCAGTCGCTGGTCGGGTTCCCACTCGACGATCTCCTTGTCGTGGAGGAACGGCAGGCTGTGTGTGTACTTGTTGCCCTCGGGTCGATGGAACTGCGACATGTCGTTGGAATACGGGATGCCGACGAAGACGTCGAAGCCCTGATCGGTGGGCAGGAGGCCGTCCCGATGACCCAGGTGCCACTTGCCGAAACAACCCGTCGCGTAGCCCTTCCGAGAGAGGACATCCGCGATGGTGTCCTCGTCGGGATGAAGTCCGTGGGCGTAGGTCGGAAAGATGACGTGTTCGTGCATGCCGACCCGCTTGGGGTAGCAACCGGTCAGGAGCGCCGCACGAGAGGGTGAACAGACGGGCGAGGGGACGTAGAACTGGGTCAGCCGGGCTCCCTCGGCCGCCAGCCGGTCGATGTTGGGGGTCCGGATCGTCGGATGCCCGTAGCAGCCCAGGTCCCCGTAGCCCTGATCGTCGGTGAACATGATCACGACGTTGGGAGGCCGGCCCGGCGATTCGACCGGCGGCTCCATCGGGACCGGAGCGAGGGACACGGCGAGGATGGCGGCAAAGGCGGGATTCATGCCTTCACGCTAGCACGGCCGGAGGCTGGAAATCGGTAGCATGCCCTTCCCGGCCCTCCGCCGGCCCCCATCAAGGAACCAGACCAGAGACAGGAGACCGTCGATGAATCTCGTCCGCCGACTCGCCCTCGCGACCATCGCAGCCACCGCCTTCCTCGGCTGCTCGTCCTCCGACGCCCCGACCACGACCGCCGAGACCGGGACCAGCACCGCCCCCGCCAGGCCCGTGCGGATCGGCGTGAGCATCCCCGCCGCCGACCATGGATGGACCGCCGGCGTCGTCTGGTGGGCCAAGCAGGCCATGGACCTGCACCCCGAGGTCGAGTGGGTCTTTCAGACCGCCGAAACGCCATCCAAGCAGATCCAGGACATCGAGAACATGATGACCCGAGGGGTCGACGGGCTCGTCATCCTCTGCACCGAGAGCGCCCCCCTGACCCCGGTCGCCAAGCAGGCCCACGAGAAGGGCATCCTGATCGTGAACGTCGACCGAGGCTTCCTCGAGCCCGTCGCCGACATCTTCCTCGAGGGCGACAACGCGTCCTTCGGCCGCAAGAGCGCCGAGTTCATGGTCGATCGACTCGGCGGCGAAGGCAGGATCGTGATCCTCGAAGGCATCCCCTGCACCGTGAACACCGCTCGGGTGGAGGCCGCCCGGGAGGTCTTCGACATGCATCCCGGCATCGAGATCGTCGGCCAGGATTCCGGCATGTGGAACCGTGCCACCTCGCTCAACGTGATGCAGAACATCCTCGTCAAGGCCCCCAGGATCGATGCGGTCTGGGCGAGCGACGACGACATGGCCCTCGGAGCCGAGCAGGCGATCGTCGAGGCCGGCCGCGAGAAGGAGATGTGGATCCTCGGCGGTGCGGGCATGAAGGACATCGTCAAGCGGGTCATGGACAAGGACCCCATGTTCCCCGCGGACATCACCTATCCCCCGTCGATGATCGCCACCGGCATCCAGCTCGCGACCAGCGTCCTCGAGGACGGAGACCGCGAGAAGGTCATGCAGTTCATGCCCCAGCACCTGATGATCGACGTCGAACTGATCCTGCCCGAGAATGCCGAGAAGTACTACTTCCCCGACAGCGTCTTCTGAGCCCCGGGATCGAACCCGACAACCGTCCACGACCCGGTCGCAGCTCCCTGCGACCGGGTCGTTTCGCATGGACTTCCGCGCGGGATTAGAGTCCGGGCATGGCGAGCTTCGGCGGCATCTTCCAGAAGAAGTCCCAGCGACCCCGGGTCCGACCGGCGCGGACCGGACTCGACAACGTGCTGTGGTTCGCGGCGATCGCGATCGGCATCACCCTGCTGGTCTACGGCCTGACGACGTATCCGAAGCTTCCCGCCACCATCCCGGGCAGGAACGGACCGGAGCCATCCTGGACGGTTCTGATCATGCCCTGCTTCGGCAGCGTGCTGGTCGGCGTGATGCTGCTGCTCCAGCGCTGGCCCTGGATGTCGAACACCGTGGTGGCGATCACCGAGGAGAACGCGGAGATCCAGTATCGACTGGTCAACCGTCTCCTGAGCGTCGTCTCCATCGAGATCGGCCTCATCTTCCTGCTGGTCACCTGGGACATGGTCGGACGGGCCAACGGGAATCCCACCGTGACCCCCCTGGTCTTCGTGATCACGACGATGTCCTGGCTGCCGGTCCTGGGCTGGTACTTCTTGGCGTCGTTCCGACACGCCTGAGCGGAGCCGGAAGTCCGGCTGGCCCAACCCGGCTCTAGAACTGATCGAGGAAGCGGACGTCGTTCTCGTAGAGCCAGCGGATGTCGCTGATCCCGTACTTCCGCATCGCGATCCGCTCGATGCCGAGACCGAAGGCGAAACCGGTGTACTCCTCGGGGTCGACGTCGACCGCCTGAAGCACGTTGGGATCGACCATCCCGCAGCCACCGATCTCGACCCACTGCCACTCCCCCTTGATCTTCATCTTCATGTCCACCTCGGCGCTCGGCTCGGTGAACGGGAAGAAGCTGGGGCGCATCCGCACCTCGGCCTCCGGACCGAAGTAGGCGCGGGCGAACTGGAAGAGCGTGGTCTTGAGATCCACCATCGTGATTCCACGATCGACGCAGAGTCCCTCGACCTGGTGGAACATCGAGTAGTGGGTCGCATCGTGGGTGTCGGGTCGATAGACCCGCCCGCAGGCGATGATCCTGACCGGAGGCTTCTCGTTCTCGAGGGTCCTGATCTGCACCGTCGAGGTCTGGGTGCGGAGCAGGGTCCGACTGCCCTCCTGCTCGCCCATGTAGAAGTTGTCGATCGGATCGCGGGCCGGATGACCGGCGGGGATGTTGAGGGCGGTGAAGTTGTGCCACTCGTCCTCGACCTCGGGGCCCGAGGCGGTGGTGAACCCCATCCGACCGAAGATGTCGACGATCTCGTCGATGGTCCGGCCCAGCACGTGCCGGCGTCCGGAAGGCAGCGTGGTTCCCGGCTGGGTGACGTCGATCCCGGGTCCGTCGTCCGCGGCACCGGCGAGCTCGCCCTGCCGCGACTCGAAACCGCTCTCGAGGGCGACCTTCACCTCGTTCAGTCGCTTGCCGACCGCGGGCTTGTCCTCCCGGGAGACGTCCTTCAGCTTCGGCATCAGGCCCTTGAGCCGCCCCTTGGAGCCGAGGTAGGCGATCCGCCAGGCCTCGAGCGCCTCCGGATCACTCGCTCGGGCGAGTTCCTCGAGAGCGGTCGATTGAAGTTCTTCAAGGTCGGCAAGCATGGCGATCAGTGTATTCGGGTGGCGGCTCGATCGCGGGTGGATGAGGATGGAGGCATGGAAACGGCCCCGATCCGTTCGGACCGGGGCCGTGGGATTCGCAGGGACACGGCGACGATCAGCCGTCGCCTTCGGTCTTCTCCTCCTCGGACTCCGGAGCCTCCTCGGCTGCAGGAGTCTCGGAGGACTCGGGAGCCTCGGCGGCCGGCTCCTCGGTCTCCTCGGCCGGAGCCTCCTCCTCCGCCACCGCGGAGGCGGCAGGGGCGAACGACTCGGCCAGCTTGGCCGCGTAGGCGGTCCGCTTGTCGGCCTGGGCACGGCGGCTGCTGGTGCCACCACCGACCTGGGGGCCGTCCTCCTGCCCCACGAGCTGGAGCATGACGAGATCGGTCCCGTCGCCGAGGCGATGCTTGTCGAGCTTCACGATGCGGGTGTACCCGCCGTCGCGACCCTCGAACATCGGGGCGACCCTGGTCATCAGGTGCTCGACCAGCCGAGGCGACTTCTTGAGATCGCCGTAGCGGTTTCGCTTGATGTCCGCGGGATCCGGGACCTCGAAGAACGCATCACTCTTGCGTTCATCGGGGACCTGGGGGTCGTCCGACCAGGCGAAGAGATTGCGGTCGTTGATCTTCCGCTCGAGCTGACGCCGAGTGTGAAGAGACCTGTTCTTGGCGAGGGTGATGAGCTTTTCGGCAAAACCCTGGACCAGCTTCGCCTTGGGCATCGTGGTCTCGATCTGGCCGTGCTCGAACAACCCGGCCGCGAGATTCCGCATCATCGCGGTGCGATGGGCGGAGGTCCGGTTGAGCTGCTTGCCGTAGATGCGGTGACGCATTTCTGAATCCTTGGACCGACGGTCCGGAGGGGGTGAAGGTTCGAATCATGTCCCGGCGGGGTCGCCCCGCGAGAACGTAGAGCGGTTCGGTCAACCGATGCGGAATGCCTCGGGGACGGCCATGCCGAGCGAGAGGCCCATTTCCTCGAGCTTCTTCTCGATCTCGCGAAGCGAGGTACGACCAAAGGCACGAAGGGAGAGGAGCTCGTCCTCGGACTTCTGGACCAGTTCGGCGACGGTTCGGATCTGAGCGGACTCGAGGCAGTTGCTCGAGCGGACCGAGAGGTCCAGGTCCGCCATGGACTGCTGGAGCTTGCGATAGGTCTCCATGTCCTCCTCGGTGGTCTTCATGACCTCGCTGGAGACCACGTCCTCGCCCGACTCGTCGTACATGACGAAGGGGTTGAGGTGCTTCCGGAGGATCTTGGCGCCTTCGACCATCGCCATCTCGGGGACGATCGTGCCGTTGGTCCAGATGTCCAGGACGAGCTTGTCGTAGTCGGTCCGCTGACCGACACGGGCGGACTCGGTGCGGAAGCGGACCCGGGTGACCGGCGAGAAGATCGCGTCGATCGGAATCTCACCGATGACCTGATCCTCGTTGGTCTCGTAGTACTCGCTGGCAGGTCGGTAGCCCCGACCCCGCTCGACGGTGAGGGTGGCCTCGAAGTCGCGGGCCGCGGTGAGGGTGGCGATCACCAGCTCGGGGTTGTGGATGGTGATGGAGGGATCGCACTCGATCAGTTCCGCGGTGATGTCCCCCATGCCCTCGGCGGAGAGCTTCATCTCCATCGGTCCGTCGCCCTGCATGCTGACCACGAGGTTCTTCATGTTCAGCAGGATGTCGGTGACGTCCTGGAGCACGCCGTCCATCGTCTCGAAGGGATGGGAGACGCCCTGGATGCTCACCTTGGTGACCGCTGCGCCCTCGATGCTCGAGAGCAGGATCCGACGAAGGCTGTTGCCGATCGTGGTGCCGAAGCCTCGGACGAAGGGTTCCGCCGTGAAGCGACCGAAGGTGTCGGTGGCGCTCTTGGGGTCCTTGTCGACGCGGGCGGGAAGTTCGAGTCCTCTCCAACGAACCTGCATGGCTCTGTATCCGTGATCCGGCGGTTTTCCTGATGAGGAAGCCCGTGTGTTCCCGAGTCGTGACCGCCCCCGCCGGGGTGGATGGTCGCGCTCGATCTGTCGACGCGGGCTGTACGAAGAGAGTCGGTCAGACGCGGCGCCGCTTGGGCGGCCGGCATCCATTGAACGGAATCGGCGTGTGGTCCTCGATCGCGGTGACCTTGAGGCCCGCGGCCTGGAGGGCGGTGACCGCCGACTCCCGACCCGGTCCGGGTCCCTTGACGTGGACTTCGAGCTCCCGCATCCCCATGCGGCGGACCTTGCCGCCGCACTTCTCGCTCGCACGGCTGGCGGCGAAGGGAGTGGACTTTCTCGAACCCTTGAATCCGACGGTCCCGGCGGAGTCGGCCGCAAGGGTCTCGCCGTTGAGATCGGTGATGGTCACGAGGGTGTTGTTGAAGGTCGCCTTGATGTGGGCGATGCCCTTGACAACATTGCGACGGATCTTCTTCTTGCTTGCCATGGTCTCGAACCTCTATGCGGTTCCGGTCGCTTCGATGCGAACCGGTATGAATCTTCTGCGGATCGTCCTCCCAGCCCGGTCGCCCGGCCCGCGAGCCGCGGCTCGCCGTCGGCGGCGATGCGGACTCCGGCGGGGGCCGGTCGGTCGATCAGCCCTTGATGCCCTTCTTGCCGGCGACGGTCTTCTTGCGGCCCTTCCTCGTGCGGGCGTTGCAACGAGTCCGCTGGCCACGCGCGGGAAGCCCGCGACGATGACGGTCACCCCGGTACGACCGGATGTCCTTGAGACGCTGGACGTCCTGGGAGACCTGGCGACGAAGGGCGCCCTCCACCACGTAGTTGGTGTCGAGAAGGGCGTTGATGGATGAGAGTTCCTGGTCGGACAGCTCAGTGGCCATCCGATCCGGATCGATCCCGGTCTGCTCGCAGATCTCCGCGGCGGTCCGGGGACCGATGCCGTGGATGTACTGCAGCGAGTAGAGGATCTTCTTGCGTTCGGGGATGTCTACGCCGGCGAGACGAGGCATGCTTGGACTCCTGGGCGGTCTGCGGGCTTCAGCCCTGCCGCTGCTTGAGACGAGGGTTCTTCTTGTTGATCACGAACCGCTTTCCCTTGCGGATCACGATCTGACAGTCCTTGGTGCGTCGCTTGATGCTGCTGCGGACCTTCATGGGAATCACCTGGGGGGTTGGGGGCCTTCACGGCCCGGCTGATACGACTTGACTGCGATGCGAAACTAGTGGCGATACGTGATGCGACCCTTGGTGAGGTCGTAGGGGCTCAGTTCGACGGTGACCTTGTCTCCGGGGAGGATGCGGATGAAGAACTTCCGCATCTTGCCGCTGACGTAGGCGAGGAGCTCCTGACCGTTTTCCAGCCGCACCTTGAAGCGTGCGTCGGGCAGGGCTTCCACCACCTCGGCGTCCAGCGTGATCTTGTCCTCCTTGGGCATCCGGTCTCCGGTCCTGTCGATTCGTTGATTGAAGTCGCGATGGTTCCGCGATCGGTGATGAAACGTTCAGTCTTCGATGACGGATCCGGCCAGTCCGGATCCGTGGTGATGATCCGCCGAACACGCGAGGGACCGGGTCAGGACCCTGGCTCCGCGTCGTCCGACGGCGATGGTGTGTTCGGCATGAGCGGCGACGGCGCCGTCGAGGGTTCGGATCGACCAGCCGTCGGGATCGACGACCACCGGGGTTCCCGAAGCGGTCCCGTCCCCGCGAAGGGCCGGCCCGGAGATCGATCCCGCGTCGACCAGGGAAGGCTCGATGGCGAGCACCATGCCGGGTCGGAGCGTGAAGTCGGAACGGCCTCGAAGACCGTCGGTCATGTGGCTGGGGACCGCGGGGGCTTCGTGAAGCTCGCGACCGATGCCGTGGCCGGCGAAACCCTCCACCAGGCCGTAACCGGCTCCGATGGCGAGATCCTGCATCACCCGGGCGATGGAGCTCCAGCGGACCCCGGGGCGGATCAGATCGATCGCGGTGTCCAGGAGATCCTCGACGGCATCGAGCAGACGCCGACGTCGTTCGTCGATCCGGCCCACCGGCACGGTGATCGCCGAGTCGGCGCACCAGCCCTCGAAACGGGCCGCCACGTCGATGCCGACGATCTGCCCGTCGAGAAGCACCTGATCGCCCGGAACCCCGTGCATCACCACGTCCTCGACGCTGACGCAGACCGCGGCGGGGAAGCGGGTCGCACCGAAAGTGTCGGGGTCGGGATCGGTCCCGAGGGCCAGGGGCTCGGCACCACGGTCCTCGAGCACCCGCTGGGCCGCCAGGGCGACCGAAGCCGTGGTCGTTCCGGGCTCACAGGCCTCGCTCGCCGCCCGGATGGCTTCGGCGACGATGCCGCCGGTCAGCCCGATCGCATCGATCTCCTCCTTCGATCGCAGCGCGATCGACGTACCGCGTCCGTCGGTCGCGTGGCGACCGTTGGCGGTGACGGGATGGAGGTTCGAGCGGATCATCGGATGGTTCTGGGTCTGGTGGTTCGGGGGCCGGTCAGCTGCGCCGACTCTTGATGCGGGCGCCGCCCTTTCCGTCACCGGAGAGGAAGCCTGCGTAGTTCCGCATGAGGAGGTTCGCCTCGATGCGCTGGATGATGTCGAGTCCGACGCTGACCACGATCAGAAGACCGGTGCCACCGAGGAAGCTCGCGACGAAGAACGGGATCTGGAGCCATTCCGCGACCATGGTCGGGATGATGGCGATGATGGCCAGGAAGCCCGCACCGACGTAGGTGATGCGTTCCATGACCGTCTCGAGATAGTCGGCGGTTCGAGGGCCGGGGCGGATGCCCGGAATGAACGAGCCGTACTGCTTGAGCTGCTTGCTCATGTCGTCGGGCGAGAACTGGACGGTGGTCCAGAAGTAGCTGAAGAAGTAGATCAGGGCGATCTCGACCAGCACGTAGGGGTACATCCCGATCTGGAAGTTCTCAGCCAGGAAATTCGTGGTGGCGATCCACCACTCGGATCCGCCCTGGGACGCCCGGGTGTTGAGCCACCCGAAGATCGACGAGGGGAAGATCATCAGCGAGCTGGCGAAGATGATCGGCATGACGCCGGCGTGGTTGATTCGAAGAGGCAGGTAGTGACGCTGCCCGCCCACCACCTTGCGGCCGCGGGTGTGCTTGGCCTGCTGGATGGGTATCCGTCTCTGCGCCACGGTGATCAGAATCGCACCGGCAGTGACGAAGATGAACGAAGCGGCGAGGAACACCACGGCCAGGACGCCGATCCTGCCCCCTTCCGAGGACTGGCTGGCGTCGAAGTTGGAGACGATCCAGCCGACCGCGTTCGGCAGCTGGGCGAGGATGCCCGCGGTCAGGATGACCGAGACGCCGTTGCCGATGCCGTACTTGTCGATCTGCTCGCCGAGCCACATCAGGAACAGCGAGCCGGCGGTCAGGGCGGCGACGCCGGAGGCGAAGAAGACCAGCATCGCCGAACCGGAGAGGAACTGCGGCTGGACCAGGTTGTTGGTCCGCAGGTAGGAGAGCCACATCATGGCCTGGACCACGCAGAGGCCCACGGTGACGTAGCGGGTCCACTCGGTGATCTTCTGCTGGCCGCTGGCCCCCTCCTTCTTCAGTTCCTGAAGGGAGGGAATGACCGAGTTCAGAAGCTGGAAGATGATCGATGCCGTGATGTACGGCATGATGCCCAGGCCGAAGATCGTCGACTGACTCAGGGAGCCGCCCGAGAAGATCGAGGCGAACTGGACGATCCGTCCGAAACCGGTGGCGTCGTCGGTGGCCTTCTCCGCCACCTCCTTGACCATGTTCTGATCGACGCCGACCAGAGGGACCCAGAACCCGATGCGATAGATGATCAGCATCCCAAGGGTGAAGAACACCTTGTTGCGCAGGTCGGGGATCCGGAAGATGTTCAGGAAGGCGTTCAGCATTCCAGAGTGGCTTTCCTTGGTGCTCCTGGACTTTCAGGAGGACCGGTTGAAGGGCGGACGATTCAGCCTTCGATGACGGTCCCCCCCGCGGCCTCGATCTTCTGACGAGCCGACGAGGAGAACTTGGCGGCCTTGACCTCGAGCTTCTTGGAGAGTTCGCCCTCTCCGAGGATCTTGAGGGGAAGCCCCGTGTCGCGAATGACCCCGAGCTTCGCGAGCGACGCGGCGTCGATCGATTCGCCGGCATCACAGCGCTCCTCGAGCACCTTGACGTTGATCACGTGATAGTGAGTCCGGAAGCGGGCGTTGGAGAAGCCCCGCTTCGGGAACCGCTGGTAGAACTGCTTGCCGCCGGCGTCATAGCCCGGGCGTCGCGAATAGCCGGAACGGCTCTTCATGCCCTTGTGACCCCGGCCGGACGTGCCGCCGGTGCCGCTGGCTTCGCCGCGACCGATCCGCTTGCGCTTCTTGTGGGCACCGACCTTGGCGGTGATGTCGTGAATCATCATGGCTCGGGTACTCCCTGCCGATCCGCGCCGGCTCTCCGACGCGGGGTGTTTCCGTGAATCGAATCAGCCTTCCGAACCGCCGTCGCCGGTGTCCGCCGGCGGCGCCGGAGCATCGCTGGCCGGCGCCGGGGCCGAAGCCGGGGCCGGTGCCGGGGCCGAAGCCTCCTGCCCTGCTCCGCCGCGACCACCTCGACCACCACGGCCACCACCTCCACCGCGGCGGCCGCCGCGACGGCGATCCTCCCCGACGGTGTTGACCGGGGCCTGGGCCCGCTCGGAGCTCGTCTGCTGCGGCATGAACGCCATGCCGCGACGAACCGCCTCCTCGACCTCGCTCTCGCCGAGTTCGACGCCCCGGAGGGCCTCGATCGACTCACGCATGCGAAGCTGACCGAGCGCCTCGAGCGTCGCCTTCACGACGTTCTTCGGGTTGGTCGACCCGAAGCACTTGGTCAGGCAGTCCTGGATGCCGAACATCTCGAGCACCGCACGGACGCTGGCACCGGCGATGACACCGGTACCCGGGGATGCCGGGACCAGACGCACCTTGGAGGCCAGGAACTTGCCTTCGACCACGTGAGGGATCGTCCGGTCCTGAAGCGGATAGGTGCGGAGGCTCCGCTTCCCGACCTTCTGGGCCTTCTCGATCGCGAGGGGGACCTGCGGGGCCTTGGCGTAGCCGATGCCCACCCGGCCCTTGCGATCACCCACCACCACGAGGGCGGCGAAGCTGAAGTTCCGACCACCCTTCACGGTCTTGGCGGTTCGATAGATGCCGACCGTGGTCGACTCGAGGGAACTGTTGTCATCAAGCATTTCAGCCATGTCGATGCTTCCTCACGGATCGAGCCGTGATCAGAACTCCATTCCGCCCTCGCGGGCGGCGTCGGCGAACGCCTTCACCCGGCCGTGGAACCGGAAGCCGTTCCGGTCGAAGACGACCTTCGAGATACCGGCTTCCTTCGCCTTCTCGGCGAGACGCGAGCCGACCTTGCGAGCTCCATCGACGTTGCCGCCGGCGGAGTCATCGCCCTTGTCACGCGAGCTCGCGGATACGAGCGTGCGCCCGGACAGGTCGTCGATGACCTGGCCGTAGATGTGCTTGGCCGAACGGAAGATCGAGAGGCGCGGACGCTCCGGCAATCCCAGGACCTTCTTCCGGATGCCGGTCTTGCGGCGGCTCCGTCGTACGGTTTTCTTCTTGTTCCTGTCCATCGTGCTGGTCCTTCCCCCGCGTCATGCGGGGATGGGCTTGATCAGGCTCCGAACGCCTTGCCCTGCTTGCGGGTGATCTGCTCGCCGGCGTAGCGGATGCCCTTGCCGTTGTAGGGCTCGGGCTTCCTCTTCATGCGGACGCTGGAGGCGAAGTTACCGACCGCCTGCTTGTCGGGGCCGGAGATGGTGATGTTCTGGCCCTTCGCCTCGACGTTGACGCCCATCGGGATGGGCATCTCGATCACGTTGGCGAAGCCGATGCTGAGATGCAGCACCTGGCCCTTGACCTGGGCCTGCCAACCCACGCCGACGATGTCGAGCTTCTTCTCGTAGCCCTTCACCACGCCTTCGATCATGTTGGCGATCAGGGACCGGGTCAGGCCCCAGTAGGCCTTGGTCGACTTGTCGGTCTTGCCGCTGTCGGGAACGGTGACCGAGACCACCTTGGCGTCGGTGTCGTGGGACACCTGCACCTCGGGGCGGTGGGTCATGGTGAGGGTGCCCTTGGCGCCCTTCACCGTGACGTTCCTCTGACCGTCGATCGAGATCTCGACGCCGGCGGGGACGGGGATGTTTCGCTTTCCGATGAGCGACATGGTTTCGTTCCAGGTCGGGGAGGCGTGCAGAAATCAGGAGACCAGGGCGACGACCTCGCCGCCGACCTTCTCGGTCCGGCAGCGACGATCACTCATGACGCCTTGGCTGGTGGAGACGATGCAGATGCCGAGGCCCTGCATGGGACGAGGCAGCTCGGCGACGCCGTTGTAGACGCGTCGCCCGCACTTGCTCACGCGGTCGATCTGGTTGATCACCTGTTCGCCGCGGGGGCCGTACTTGAGCTTGATCCGGATGAGCCCCTGTCGACCGTCGTCGACGAGTTCGGAGCCGTTGATGTAACCCTCCTCCTCGAGCACGTGGACGATGCCACGGTTCAGCTTGTTGCTGACCACGGAGACGGAGGAGGCTCGGTTGCGGACCGCGTTGCGGATCCGGGTGAGCATGTCGGCAGTGAGGTCGTTGATCGCCATGAGTGTTCTCTTCGAAGCATGGCCCTCGAGACGTTCAGCCCGAGGGGATTTCGTTCACCAGCTGGCCTTGCGCATTCCGGGGATCATTCCCTGCAGTGCGAGTTCCCGAAGCTTGATCCGACTGATTCGGAACTTGCGATAGACGCCCCGCTTCCTTCCGGTGATCTCACACCGGACCTGCTTGCGGGTCGAGAACTTCGGTTCCTTCTTCATCCGGGCGAAGGTTCGCTTGCTGGCCATGGGTTCGTTTCCTGGCGGATGGCGGCCGCGGCGGCCGCCGGGAGTGGTGTCGGACGTGATCCGGAGGCGAGGTCGTCAGCGACGACCGCCGTCCTCCTTGTTCGCGAATGGGAATCCGAGCTCGGTCAGGAGCATCCGGCTCATCGCCGGGGTGCTCTGATCGAACACGAGGTTGATGTTCATGCCGTGGGTGTGGTTGATGTTGGCCATGTTGATCTCGGGCCAGACCGCCTGCTCGGTGAGACCGAAGGCGTAGTTGCCCGAAGGGTCGAACGACTTGTCGCTGACCCCGCGGAAGTCCTTGATCCGGGGCATGGCGAGATTGATGAGTCGATCGAGGAAGCTCCACATCCGCTCGCGACGCATGGTCACCATGAACGCGGAGGGGGCTCCTTCACGAACCTTGAAGTTCGCGACCGACTGGCGGGCCTTGACCATCACCGGCTTCTGGCCGGAGATCGTCGCGAGGGTCGAGATCACGGTGTCTCGGAACTCGGGCTTGAGCTTCTGGTTCTCGAGATGCCTGCCGACCCCCACGTTCACGACGATCTTCTCGAGCATCGGGACCTGGTGGGGGTTCCGGAGGTCGAACTCCTTCATGAGCTTCGGCGTCACTTCGTCGCGAAGCCGGGCAAGGAGTCGAGGTTGAGTCTTCTGGGCGACCATCATCATGGTTCCTTCCGAAGGCCGTTGCCTTCACGAGCGTGCAACGGCTGATCAGCCGTTCTGCGGGCCCCTGAGCACGTGGAGATCCTTGCCGCCGCGGACCGCGACCCGGACCTTGCTGCCGTCCGGCCGGGTCTCGAAGCGGACCCGGGTCGGCTTGCCGTCGACCACCGGGCTCACGTTCGAGATGTGGATCGGCATCTCCTGTTCGATGACCCCGCCCTGCGGACGGGTCTGAGTCGGCTTCAGGTGCCGCTTGCGGACGTTGACGCCCGCGACGACCACACGGTCTCCCTCGACATCGACGGAGAGGATCTCTCCGGTCCTGCCGCGGTCGTTGCCGGCGGTCACGATCACCTGATCACCGCGCTTGACGTGACGTGCCATGGTTCAGACGACCTCCGAAGCGAGTGAAACGATCTTCATGTAGTTCTTCTCACGAAGCTCCCTGGCCACCGCACCGAAGATGCGGGTGCCCTTGGGGTTGCCGTCGTCATCGACGATGACGCAGGCGTTGGAGTCGAACCGGACGTAGCTGCCGTCATCACGGCGAGTCGGGTACTTGGTTCTGACGATGACCGCCTGGACCTTGTCACCGGTCTTGATGTCCGCGTTGGGCAGGGACTTCTTGACGGTGCAGGTGACCCGGTCACCGATGCCGACCGCGATTCGGGTGAACCGACCGCGGGCGGTGGACTTGCCCTTGGTGCCGATGACCATGGCGACCTTGGCACCACTGTTGTCGGCGACGTCGAGCCTGGATTCCTTCTGAATCATCGCTGGTGATCCGGATTCGTTGCCGGCGAGGCCGGCGGGTTGCGAAAAGAACTCTGTGAAACCATCCGTCGATCAGGCAGGCTCACTCGGAGCCGACGGCCTTCTCCACGACCCGGGTGAGGACCCAGGACTTTGTCTTCGAGATCGGACGACACTCGGCGACCTCGACCCGGTCGCCCTTGTGGCTCTGGTTCGACTCGTCGTGAACCTGGAGCACCGTCCGGCGCTTGATGTACTTGCCGTACTTCGGATGCCGGGCGGAGTACGCGATCACCACCTTGCGGGTCTTGTCCCGGGCATCGCTCTCGACGATGCCGATTCGGCGGGGCGCGTTTTCTTGGACGACGATGTCGGACGCATTGGTCATGGTGCTTTCCAGGAGCGGGCTCGAGGCCCGGAACGGGTCTCGAGTCAGGCCTCGGCGGTCGCAGCCGCCTTGCGGGCGTTCTGCTCGGTCAGGAGCCGGGCGATGTCCTTCTTGATCTTCGTGAACTGCGAGGTGTCCTCGATCTTCTCGGTCACCGACTGGGCGCGGAGCTCGAAGTGGCGACGCTTCAGTCGCTCGATCTCCACGTCGAGCTCCTCGTCGTTCAGCTTGCGGACTTCCTTGGGGGTCATCATTCGACTCCGAATTCCAAATCGCGGTCGGGGGACGTGCGGGTGAGAGGGTCAGACGGCGAGCCGGCGGCCGACGAAACGGCATCGAACCGGCATCTTCTGTGCGATACGGGCGAAGGCCTCCTTGGCGAGGTCCTCCGAGACACCGGCGATCTCGTAGAGAACGGTGCCGGGCTTGATGCGGGCGGCCCAGTAGTCGACCTCCGCCTTGCCCTTGCCCATTCGGGTTTCAAGCGGCTTCTTCGACACGGGCTTGTCCGGGAAGACCCGGATGTAGATCTTGCCCTGACGGCGGAGGAAGTGCTGGGCGGCGATTCGCCCCGCCTCGATCTGTCGGGCGGTGAGCCAGTGGGCTTCCAGCGACTGCAGGCCGAAGTCGCCGTAGGCGACATAGTTCCCGCGGGTCGCGTTGCCTCGCAACTTTCCTCGCTGCTGCTTTCGGAACTTGGTTCTCTTGGGCAACATCGGCATCGTGGTCTGCTCCGTCGGGCTTCGGCCCGCTCATCTGCTTTCCGTCTTCAGGCCCTGCTGGCCGGGGACGGGTTCCGTGGTTCGTGGATCTTCGAAGAGGGTCTTCGATTCGTTCGTTCGGTCCTTCGGCGGGATCAGCGTCGTCCGCGGGCTCGGGCCCGGCCACCGGCGGCCTCGGTCTGGACGGAGTCGTCCTCGTGGTCGCCGAAGAGTCCCTTGTAGACCCAGACCTTCACACCGATGATCCCGTAGGTCGTGCGGCTCTCGCACAGGGCGTAATCGACGTTGGCCTGGAGGGTGGAGAGCGGGATCGAACCCATGCGGGTGTCGAAGGTCCTGCTCATCTCGGCGCCACCGAGGCGACCCGAGATCTGGATGCGGATCCCCTTGGCTCCGTTCTGCATCGCCGACTCGCAGCGCTGCTTCAGGACCCGGCGGAAGTTGCCCCGCTTCTTCATCTGCTCCGCGATCGTCTCGCCGATCAGGGTGGCGTCGATCTCGGGGTTCTTGATCTCGATGATCTTGATGACGACCTTCCGGCCGGTGAGGGCCTGGAGGTCGCGGGTCAGGCTCTCGACCTCGGAACCCTTCTGTCCGACGACCTGTCCGGGGCGGGCGGTCCGAATGATGACCGTCAGCTCCTCGCGGGTGCGTTCGAGAAGGATGTCCGACACCGCCGCGAAGGGAGGCGTGCGGTTGAGTCGCTTGTCCACGTACTTCCGGATGCGGTAGTCCTCGACGAGGAGTTCGCCGAAGAGCGCCTTGGGCGCGAACCACCTCGACTTGTGGGTCTCGGTGATTCCGACTCGGAATCCGAATGGGTGGGTCTTCTGTCCCATGGTGTGCTCGCTGCCGGGGGTCCCGGCCTGGGGTCTGGTGTCTGTGTCGCGTGTGATCGGGTCGATTGAGCGTGATCCCCGGGGGATCAGTCGCTGGTGGTCCTGGGGCCGACCTCGACGTGGAGGTGGCTGGTTCTCTTGCGGATGGGATGGGCCCGTCCGCGGTCCTTGGGCTGGAACCTCTTGATCGTCGGGCCCTCGTCGACCCAGGTGCGGGTCACGACGAGGTCGGCGATGTCGGCATCCTGCTCCTCCGCGTTGGCGATGGCGCTCTTGAGGACCGACTTGAGGTACCACGCACCACGCCGCTTGCTGAAGTCAAGCGCGGTGAGCGCCTCGTCCACCGGAAGTCCGCGGACCATGTCCGAGACCAGGCGGGCCTTGCGAGGGGCGATGCGTGCGAATCGATGGGAGGCGTTGTAGGCCATGGCTGGTTTCCGTCATCCAGTCGCTCAGCGACCGGACTTGATGCCTTCCTTCTTGTTCGTGTGACCGCGGAAGAGGCGGGTCGGACTGAACTCACCGAGCTTGTGCCCGACCATGTCCTCGGTGCAGAAGACCTCGGTGAAGGCGCGACCGTTGTGGACTTCGAAGGTGATCCCGACGAACTCGGGCACGACCGTGCAGTCTCTGGCCCACGTGCGGATCGGGCGTCGATTGCCCGATTCGTTCGCCTTCTCCACCTTGCGGTAGAGCTTCTCGTCGACGAAGGGACCCTTTTTGAGCGACCTGGACATGGGTTCTTCCGGAGTCTCTCCCGCCGTGGCGGGAGGTGATGACTGGACCTTGAAACCGGTTCCTGCCTGGAACCGTGTGATCAGACCTTGAGCTGTCCGTAACGAACGGACTTGCGACGACGGATGATCCGAGCGTCGCTCGACTTGCCGCGAGCACGCGTGCGACCACCCTTGGACTGGGTGCCCGCTGCGTTGGACGGCTCCTGGCCACCCTTCGACTTGCCGTCGCCACCGCCGTGGGGGTGACAGTGGTGGCTCATCGCCACACCACGGGTTCGAGGGCGGCGACCGAGCCATCGGGCCCGGCCGGCCTTTCCGAGGACCACGTTTCCGTGGTCGGGGTTGCCGATGACGCCGATCGTGGCACGACACTCGAGCGAGACCTGACGAATCTCGCCGGAGGGCATCACGATGGTCGCCCAGCGACCTTCCTTGTTGGTGAGCCTGGCACCCACACCGGCGGACCGGCAGAGCTTGCCACCGCCACCGGGCTGCATCTCGACGCAGTGCAGCGAGAGGCCGGTCGGGATGTGCTTGATCGGCATGCAGTTGCCGGGGCTCGGCTCGATCGCCTCGCCACTGGAGAGCAGCACGTCTCCGTCGGTGATGTCCCGGGGGGCCGGGATGTATCGGAGGGTGCCGTCCTCGTAGCGGAGCAGGGCGATGTGGGACGACCGGTTGGGGTCGTACTCGATGCCGATCACGGTGGCCGGCATGTCGTCCTTGCGACGCTTGAAGTCGATCTTGCGATAACGACGCTTGTGACCGCCACCTCGTCCGAGGACGGTGATCTTGCCCTGGTTGTTGCGGGCACCGGTCTTGTGGAGCGGTGCGAGCAGCGACTTCTCCGGAGTCTTCTTGGTCACCTCGACGTGGAGGTTGACCGAAGCGTTCCGGCGTCCGGGGGTCGTTGGCTTGTAGACGCGAATGGCCATGGAAACTCGTCCTCTCGGTCGGCTCTGCCGACGCTCGGGCGGGGGGTCAGATCAGGTCGATTCGATCTTCGGGGTGAAGCTTGACGATTGCTCGCTTGACGGTGGCGGGCTTGACCGACCCGTACCTCGTGCGACGGGTCTCGCCCTTGCGGTTCTGGGTGGCGACGGACACCACTCGAACGCTGAAGAGCTCCTCGACCGCCTTGCGGATCTCGGCCTTGGTCGACCTTCGATCGACCTCGAACGAGTAGCGGTTGTGCTCGGCGCTGTCGACGGTCGCCTTCTCGGTGACCAGCGGCTTGCGGATGACGTCGGTGGCATGCATGTCAGGCGACTTCCTTTCCGGCATCGGAGGCCGCGGCGGCCTTCGGGAAGCAGGATCCGTCGAGGAACGACTCGAGCCCCGCCCGGTCGATGACCAGGTAGCGGTGGTTGAGCATCTCGAAGGCGTTGAGCTGATCGACCCGGGTGGTGTCGACGTTCGGAAGGTTCCGGGCCGACAGGGCCGCCATGCGGTTCTCGGTGTCGAGGGCCAGCAGGCAGGTCCGATCGATGCCGAGGCCGCCGAGGATGGCCACCATGTCCCGGGTGCGGGGGGTGTCCATGGACAGGTCGTTGACGCACTTGACCTCACCGTCGACGAGCTTGGCGAGAAGCGCGTTCCGGTTGGCCAGGCGACGCATCCGCTTGGTCAGGCTGCTGCGGAAGGCCTCACGGGTCCGGGTCTTGGCGAAGGCGTGACCGCCGCCCTTGCGGATCGGGGATCTCGCCGGGCCGACCCGGGCGTTGCCGGTGCCCTTCTGGCGATAGAGCTTCCGGGTCGAGCCCTTGACCTGACCTCGGGTCTTGGTCCGGGCCGAGCCCTGTCGCTGGTTGCCGTGGGTGATCACGTACGCCTGCTTGAGCAGGGCGTAGCGGATGTGACCGCCGAGGTCGGCGGGATCGATCTTCAGGGTGTCCACCTGCTTGCCGGCGCGATCGAGGATCGGGAGATCGATCGGGGCCAGCGGTTGTTCGGGATGCTCGATGGCTTCGCTCATGGTCTTCCTTGCTCCCGTCTCGACCCGATGGGCCCCTGACGGGTTGCCGGTGTTCCGGCTTTCGCCTCACCCTCCGGCCGCCTTTCAATACCTGGCGACGGGCAGGGTTCGACTCGGTTCCGAGTGCCTTTCACCTCAGGGAGTCGCGATCGCGATGGATCCGATCGGTGTCGGGCGGAGGTTGTCGTGATCCGGTGGTTCCCGTGATCCGGCTCCCCTCATCGAGGGTGAGACCGGCAGGCCTTCCGGATCGGTCGGGCATCCGAGCCCGACCGTTGGTGGATCAGGCTTCGGCTTGCGCCCTCGCCTTCGACTTGTAGAGACGAGTGGCGGGGCGGATGTACAGATCGCCGCCGTTGGGACCGGGGACCGGACCCTTGACGACGAGGAGGTTCTTCTCGGGATCGGCGTGGACGACGTCGAGGCTGCGAACGGTGACCCGCTCGGCGCCCATCTGACCGGCCATCCTCTTGCCCTTCTTGATCTTCGGACCGGTACCGAGGTTGGTGGCATGACCACCGATCGAGCCCGGGGAGCGGTGTGCCCGCTTCACGCCGTGGCTGGCCTCGAGACCGGAGAAGTTGTGTCGCTTCATCGGGCCCTGGAAGCCCTTGCCCTTGCTGGTCCCGGAGACGTCGACGAACTTCACGTCCTCGAACATCGAGACGTCGACGGTCTGGCCGAGCTCGTAGCCGGCCGCCTCGTCGTCGTTCTCGACGCGGAACTCGCTGTGGATCTTCTTGGGAGCGGTCTTCGCCTTGGCGTCGTGACCGATCTGCGGCATCGCGGCTCGGCGGACCTTGGCATCCTCGAAGCCCATCTGGATCGCGGCGTATCCGTCGACCTCGGTGGTCTTCACCTGGGTCACGACGCAGGGGCCGGCCTCGATCACGGTCACCGGGATGTTGGTGCCGTCCTCGTGGAACCAGCGGGACATTCCCACCTTGCGGCCGAGGATCGCGACGTTCTTGACGGGAGGCATGTGGTTCCTTTCAGAGGCTGGTCCGGAGTCTTCCGGAGGATGCTTGGCCAGAGGTCGTCGACGTGGCCGGTGCGAGGGGATGCGAAACGGGTCGTCCTCGCCTCAGGGCGGAACGACCCGTCGATTGAATCAGGCCTTGATCTTCACGAAGACGCCGGCGGGGACGACGAGGCGGTTGAGCGCCTCGACGGTGCGATGGTTCGGCTCGGTGATGTCGATGATCCGCTTGTGGGTGCGGATCTCGAACTGCTCGCGGGACTTCTTGTCGATGAACGGCGAGCGGTTGACGGTGTAGATCTCGCGGCGCGTCGGCAGCGGGACGGGTCCCGCGACGCGGGCACCGGTTCGCTTCGCGTGATCGACGATCTCGCGAGCGGACGCATCGAGGGCCTGGTGGTCGTAGGCCTCCATACGAATTCGAATCTTGCCACCGGTCATGCGATTTCAGTTTCCGAAGAAGTGAGCGTCGAACAGAAGGATCAGTGATCGAGTCCCGACATGCGGTCGGGTCGACCGGGAAGGTGAGAACAGCGGGTTGCCGGTCGAGACCGGCGAGTGGACGTGACGCGGGTGAAGGAATCGGTCCGAAACCGAAACGCCAAAATCACGCGCGAACCGCGAATGGTACCGATTCCCGCGATTCTGTCAACGCCCGGCAGGGCGGGGGTCCGGGATCGCCGCCGGGCCCGGGGAGGCTCCGGGCCTCGATCGACCGTACCATGCGTGGCCGCCAGCCAGAGTCCCGGGGGCGATCCCCGAGCCCACCATGAGGGCCCCGACCCATGTCCATCCTCACGATCCTGACCCTCTGCACCGCCCTGAATCCTCTCCAAACCCCGTTTTCAGCTCAGGAAGCGGGTTCTGAGGCTTCCGAGCCCCCCTCCAAGAGGGTGGAGAATCGATCCCTCGGATGCTCCTTCACCCTCCCCACCGATGGTTCGGCGGTGATCTCAGGGGGGGCGACGAACCCCCAGATTCGGGCCGTCCAGGCGACTTCCAACCCCCCGGCATGGGAAATCACCGCCCAAAGAATCGAATTTCCGACCCCGGAAGGAGGATTTGGCCAGTCCACGGCCATCACCCCCGCCCGAATGGCTTCGGCCTTCATCGCCGATGCTCGGGAGTCCAACGGAGGGGATCTGGAGATCGGGGAGCAGGGTGAGGACCTCCGAATCGACGAACTCCAGGCCTCCAGAGTGACCGGCTACCTGAGCCATGAATCGGGTCGGACCGCTCGATTCGACTGGACCTTCATCCAGACCGGCCCCAACCGCTTCCTTCTTCTTCAATTCCTCGCAGATCGGAACCGCTGGCCGGGCCCCACCTTCGAGTCGGTGATCGAATCCATCGACATCCAGACCGAACCGGAGCTGGCGATCGACTCGATGGAGCTGGTCGATCGCGGCCGGTCGATCATCCGTGAAATCGACGAAAAAGCCCTTAAAAGCGTGATTTCAAGGCTGAAGGAGGGTGTCTACTACCGTCTTCAGGGCGTCGACGCGGAGTCGGAGAAACCGACCGAACTCGGCTGCAGCAGAATCATCGCCATGGAGACCACCCGGGATGCGGTCCGGGACTCCAGAGCCCCGACCCCTCGACTCGAGGGAGAGACCGGCCTCCTCATCTGGATGCAGGTCCGGGTGCTCCCCTCCACCCCGGAAGGCCCCTACCAGGATGTCGATCTCCGAGCCTGGCTGTCATGGGACCGGGAGGAGGAATGGTGGACGATGAGGACCACCGTCCGCATCAAGGGGACCGATGCCAGCCGGACCAATGCCGTGACCGGACTTCGACCTCGACCCCTGCCGAAGGATCCTCGTCGCTGGCTGCAGGTCATCAGCGGCGGCAGGGAATCGTTCGAACGGGATGACCTCAAGCTTCAGGTGCCGGATCTGGACACCTATCTGTCCGAGGCGGAGCGGCTGGTGCTGCCCGAACTCCTGGCCGCGATCCAGGCTCCCCGCGGTGATTTCGGCGTCTACGCCTGGAACGAGGACCGGCTCTCCATCACCCGCCGACTCGAGGACTGGCTTCCGGGCGGGGACTCCCGACAGCCCGCGACCCTCATGAGCCGTCCTGCGGCCGACGCCTGGCCCGCGACCCAGATCCTGGGGGATGATGGGGTCCTGCGGGAACGCATCACGCCGAGAGCCGGTGGCGAGGTCACCTGGTCGAGAATCGAACTCGAGGAACTTCGCGGCCTCTACCTGCAAAAAGGAATCCCCTTCGACGGTTGAGCGAAACGCTCGGCGTTTTCTCGATGGAGCCCCTGCCGATGATCCAGTCCAGTCAGGATGCCGACGATCTCCGCGTGTTGCTGGCCATTCCGGTCTACAACGAGGTGAATCACGTTCATTCGGTGCTGACCGAGGTCCGACGACGGATCGACGACGTACTCGTCATCGACGACGGTTCGACCGACGGAACCCCCCAGGCACTGGCCGAGCACCCCGTCGAGGTGATCCGGCACGCATCCAATCGCGGCTACGGCCGGAGCATGCAGGACATGATGCGATGGGCTGCCTTCGACGGATTCGACTGGCTGGTGACCATGGACTGCGACGAACAGCATGAACCCGCCGCCATACCCCGTTTCATCGAGGCGATCGAACGGGACGATCTGGATGTCGTCTCCGGCAGCAGGTATCTCGATCCCGAAGGTCGTGTCGACGCCCCCCCGCCGGATCGCCGCCGCATCAACGGCATCCTCACCGAGGAGATCAACCGGCGACTCGGTCTCGATCTCACCGACGCGTTCTGCGGCTTCAAGGCCTATCGCGTCTCATCCCTGGCCTCGCTTCAACTGGATGTCGACGGCTACGACTTCCCCATGCAGTTCTGGGTCCAGGCGATCGCCAACGGGCTCCGGATCGGCGAGATCCCGGTCCGTCTGATCTACAACGATCCCAGTCGGTCCTTCGGTGGCCCGCTCGACGATCCCGCCAATCGACTCACGGTCTACCGACGAACGTTCGAGCGGGAGCTGGTCCGATGCGAGGACCGGCTGCCGTTGGCCCCTCCGACGGTCGCCGATCTCTCCTCCTGACCGGGTTCGGACGACGGACCGGCAGGCCTCAGGCTCGATGCATCACCCGCCACGATCCGCGGGTGAACCTGATTCCCGGTGAACGAGGTGGTGGTGGCCGAGACGACGATCCAACCCGAGCCCGGACACTGGACGACCGTCGACCCGGATCGAACGGGAATGTTCGCCTCCGCGCGTCGGGCCACCCGGGAGACGATGAATCTCGCTTCGAACCTGACGGTCGTCGCCACCGGGCACCAGGCCGCGATCTGGCATCCTGGAATCCTCGCCAAGGACCTGGCGATCACCGCGCTGGCCGCCCACGGCACCGCATCCGGCCGGGCCATGCAGGCGATCCACTTCATCGCCGACCACGATGCCAACGACGGTGGCCTGATCCCCTACCCGGGCCCCGGTCCATCGCGAGCGAGCTGGCGGATGCTCCCGGTCAGTGAAGGCACCGCCACCCGGGATCTTCCGGCAGCGCCCCCCTCCTCCCCACCCACCGATGCGATCGGCATCGCGGCTGTCTCCGAAGGGATGGCGGCGATCCACGCCGCGGTGTCCGCCCATGCCGATGCGGCGAATCTTGCCTTGCAGCTGGGTCTGGCGACCGACACCCTGGCGAGCCCGTTCACCGGCGGGGTCCCCCGTCGCTCGATGTCCCGCCTCCTCGAGGCGCCCATCGGACTGGAACTCGTCGATCGCATGCTTCAGGATCCCGAAGCCTGCATCACCGCCCACGACGAGGCGGTCGAGGCCGACCGACGAACCCGGGCCGACGGATCCGGCCGATGGCCGCGTGGTGCGGCCCGACCCCTTCGTCGAGGTTCCACCGAGGAACTCCCCTTGTGGCGGGCGACGGAACATGGCCGCCGACCGGTGCTGCGAGGAGAGCGGATCGATCCCGCATCCTGCCGACCCCGGGCCCTTCTGGCGACCGCGCTGGCTCGGCTCGGCGGCTGCGATCTCTTCGTGCACGGCCTGGGCGGCAGCCACTACGACCCGACCATGGAGGATTGGATCGGACGATGGCTCGGACCCGAGGTCGCCGCCGAACTCGCCCCCGTGACCATGGCCACCGCGACTCTGCGACTGCCGATCGAGGTCGAATCACCCCCGGAGACGCCCCCGGCGACTCCGGAAGGACTGCATCGTCTGTTGTCGGATCCGGATCTGGATCGAAACGCGGCTCCACGCCGCGAGCAGCTGCTCGCCTCCATCGAGGTCGCGGCCCGACGGAGTCTCGATCGACGGTCGGCGTTCGACGCCCTGCGTCGGGAGATCGACCTCGCCCGGACCCGCGGACGCGACACCATCGATCGGTACCGGGGCCGGCTCGCCGCTGAAGGTGAACGACGACGAGGACTCGAGATCGCGAGCGATCGGACGTGGGCGTTCCCGATGCATCGATCCGAGGACCTTCGAAGCCTGGCCGCGAAGATCGATCGTTCGTTCTCAGGCCGGTCGGCCTGAGAGACCCGTCCCCCTGATCCGGTCGGGGGTCAGCCCTCGCCGAAGGGTCGGGCCCGGTAGAAGCGGGCGTCACCCAGACCACGAACCGGCTCGGTGAAACCGGTGACGTCGGCGGCATTCCGGTCGACCGCATCCAGGGCCATTCGAGTGGCCGCGTCGAGATCGTCGAGACGACTGACGAACACCGCCTCGGGGGTCGCGGGGACCTTGATCGCCCCGTGTTCCTGACGACCGTGGTGACTGGCGATGATGTGCTGCAGCGCGAGCTTCGCATCCGGGGGAAGCGGCTCTCCGCCGGCCTGCCGGGCCCGGGCCGCATAGGTCTCGAGCATCACCACGCCGTCGACGAGATGCCCGAGGAGATTCCCCCGCCGGGTGTACTCGAAGCGTTCCGGATCGATCTCCAGCACCTTGCCCGAATCATGAAGCATGAGTCCGAGCAGGACGATGTCCCGATCCAGCTCGGGATGCAGCGGGAGCACCGCGTCCGCGGACTTGAGGAGCGACAAGGTGTGCTCCAGAAGGCCGCCCAGCACGGCATGGTGCATCGAGATCGCCGCGGGCGCCTGCTTGAATCGGGTGATGAAGGCATCGTCGCCGAGGTAGGCCTCCACCAGCGCCTTCGCCGCGGGGTGCTCCAGCGAATCGAGGATCGCCTTCATTTCCGCGAACATCTCCTCGGGATCCCGACTGCTCGCAGGCAGCAGGGTCCGGAGACGGTCGGCATCCACCGAGGCGGGCTCGATCGCCTCGACCCGCACCTGGATCTGATCGTTGAAGTTCTCGCAGCTGCCCGAGACATGAACGAACGGGGCACCGACCAGCGATTCCAGCAGTCCCGGGGCGACGGACCACTTGCGTCCGTTCACGCGGCCGGTGGCGTCTCGAAGGACGCACTTCAGAAACGGGTTGCCGTTGCGGCTGGCGGAGACCTGGGGATTCACGAGGGCGTAGATCCCCTCGACCCTGGTCCCGGGAGTCATGTCGGCGATGTCCAGATGCCAACGGTCTGCTTCGATCGCGGTTTCATTCATCAATGGACTGTATCAGTCCCCGGGCTTCAGGTATCGAATCAGCCAGTTCGTGCGCGAGAAGTCCCGCATCACCGATCGTTCGCGACCGGATCATGCCGGCGAGCGAATGAAGTTCGACGCCGATGCAGGCGAGCTCGAAGGCGTCCCGGGTGATGTCGTTCGCACGGGCACCGGCACGCGGATGGAACTGCGCGAGCAGTCCACCGATCACTCCGGCGAGCACGTCGCCGCTGCCGCCGGTGGCCAGAGCCGGATTGGGCCGTTCGCAGCGCCACCATCGTTCTCCATCGGCCACCACGGTCCGGGCCCCCTTGAGCACCACCACCACCGGTCCCCCGCCCGAATCGAGGGCCCGGGCAAGGGAGGCCGCGGCGTGCGGCCGCCGCTCCTCGTGCAGTGGATCGGCATCGATGCCGAGCACCCGGGCCAGACGCCCCCATTCCCCGGGATGAGGAGTGAGGACGATGGGTCCCCGCATCGAGCGGACGCCCGCTCGTGCCAGGGCGTTCAATCCGTCCGCATCCAGGACCCGGGGACGCTCCTCCAGTTCGACGACGTCCCGGACGAGATCCTCGATCCCGTCCGGTGAGCCGAGGCCGCACCCGCACACCACGGCATGCGACTGCCGGGCCGCCTCGATACCCCACGCGATCGAGTCGTGATCCACCGCTTCGGAGATGCCCAGGGGGATCAGCGTCGCTTCCGGAAGCATGGTCGCCACGGTGGCCGCCAGCGTGCTCGGCACCGCGACGACGGTGAGACCGCATCCACTTCGCAATGCAGCCCGAGCGGCGAGCGCCGGCGCTCCGGCCATCATCCTCGGGGTGGTCGATCCACCGATCACCAGCGTGGTCCCGAAGGTGCCCTTGTGACCGAGGGGGTCGCGTCCGGGCATCGGCGGGACGGTCGGCACCGGGCGGCCGGCATCACTCATCGGGCCGCTCTTCATCCGTGTCGTGGGATCCGATGCCGGTTCCGGGTTCGAGCACCTCGATGTCGATGGCGCCGAAGACGTCGAGCATCGCCCGTCCTCCGGTCTCCAGATCCCCTGCACCGCCGTCGGAGAAGGAGACCGCGATGTGGCCGGGATGGAACGCGAGCGTGCCTCCGAGGGTGGCGTCCAGATCGATCCAGCGATCCCCGATGACCGCCTGAGTCCACATGTGCCAGAGGAATGCGCCGTCGGATCCGCCCTTCCGGGGGATCCAGACCAGTCCGCTCGCCAGTCGGCTGGGGATGCCCGCCGAGCGCAGGGCCGCCGCCAGCAGGACCGCGTGTTCGGTGCAGTCCCCTCGTCGACTTCGAACCGTCTCGCTGGCGGTGCCGAAGGCCGTGCCGAGATCCTTCCGATCGATGTGTCGATGCACCGCGGAGCGGAGCGCCCGCACCCGCTCCAGGGTGGGCCGACCGGGACGGTCGTGGCGGTTCGTGAACGCCGCCACCTCGGGATCGGTGGCATCCAGCACCGACGTGGCCTCCAGATGCCGGGCCCGGTCGAACGCCGGACCGACCGGTGAGGACCGTCCGGTCTCGACCTCGATCAGGTTGGCCGCGGGCATCTCGATCACCTCGACCCGCTGGGCACCGGCCGCGGGGAACTCCGGAGCGGGGATGCCGTCTCGTCCGGTGATGCGGTAGGTCACCGCGCCTCCTCGATCCAGGCGTCGCTTCCGACCCTTGAAGACCGGCTCGACGACGCCGGCCTCCATGAGTTCCACGTCGCCCCGGAAGGCGATCTCCGCATCGGCCTCCGTCGATCGTTCGATTCGAAGGCCCCCGAGCCCCGCCCCCATCGAGACCTCGCTGGAGAGCAGCACCCCCTCGGCATCGAAGAACTCGACCGCGACCGAACCGCCGGGATCGGTGATCTCCCACCGGACCGCCTCGACCTCGCCCCCGGGACCGCGCACCGGTCGGGTGCCGGTTCGACGGAACTCGACGATGGCCGGTTCGAGTCCACGAGCCGGATCGAGCACCAGCAGGCGGGTCGCGGCGGCCTCGCCGGCATCCGCCCGGGCTCGGGCGATCTCCATGGCCCGCTCGGGGACATGCCAGTCCCCCGACGGCCGGGGCCTCCGTGACTCCACGGTCCTGCCCCCCTGGCTTCGTCGCTCGAGGACCTCTTCGCCTTCGAACATCCAGGTGGTCGAGACCGGGACGCCTCCCAGTTCCTGACGGATGCCCATCGCAGTCATCGCGCCGTCATCCCCCAGTTCGATCCAGGTCCGGATTCTCGTGGAGGTCTCCACGGTTCCACGACGGAATCGAAGCTCCAGATCGATCGAGGTTCGACTCGCACCGTCGTCAAGCCGTTCGGTGACCTCCGTCATCCGTCCGCAGGGATGACCGCCGAGCGTGCAGCGGAACCAGTGGCGTTCGATGAGGGTGATCGACGTCCCGGGCGAACCGGCATCCGACATCGTGTCCGCGGATCCCGGCGTCCCGGCGGACAGGAACGCGAGCAGCACCGCGACGAGACACGCCGCTCCCCGCCTCGATCGGGATCGAAGGCGGGGGGACATCACTCGGAACCACCCTCCGGACGCATGAGCGGGAAGGCGATCACCTCGCGGATCGTCCGCATGCCGGTGAGAAGCATCACCACGCGATCCACGCCGATGCCCAGGCCGCCCGCCGGCGGCATCCCCACTCTCAACGCAGTGAGGAAGTCCTCGTCGAGGGTCCGGAAGGCCTCCGCCTCGTCGTCCGCGCCGGAGAGCTGCTCGCTGAACTTGGCCTGCTGGATCTCGGGATCGTTGAGCTCGGTGTAGGCCGGGCCGACCTCCATGCCCGCGACGAAGATGTCCCAGCGATCACAGAGATGCGGCTGATCGGCCATCGGCCGGGTGAGCGGACTCACCGCCGAGGGGTACCCGGTCACGAAGGTCGGGCGGGCGGGATCGATCAGGTCCTCGGCCTCCCGTTCGAACAGGTCGTCGACCAGCAGCCAGTGGTCGCGGGTCGCCGCGTCCTCGATCCCGAGTTCCGCGGCCTTCGCCCGGACCGCGGCCTCGTCCTGGAGATCGAAGCCGTGCGCCCGCGTGAACAGCTCGGAATAGGTCACGCGAACGAAGGGCTTCGCCCAATCGACCGGGATCCCATCGAAGGGAAGGATCGGAGCATCCGCGGTGCCGCCGACCGATTCATCCCCCCGCTGCCGGCGATCCTCGGCCGAAGCGACCGCCAGTTCGTGAAGCATCGATTCGGTGAGCTCCATCATCGTCCAGCAATCCCCGAAGGCCTCGTAGACCTCGAGGGCGGTGAACTCCGGGTTGTGACTGCGGTCCACGCCCTCGTTGCGGAAGTTGCGGTTGATCTCGAAGACCCTGGGAAGGCCTCCGACCAGCAGTCGCTTGAGATAGAGCTCCGGCGCGATGCGGAGATAGAGGTCGAGATCCAGCGTGTTGTGGTGGGTGACGAAGGGGCGGGCCGCCGCGCCTCCCGCCATGGGCTGCATCATCGGGGTCTCGACCTCGAGAAAATCGCGCCGCTCCATGAACGAACGCATGCGGGACACGATCCTCGAACGATCCTGCAGGGCGAGGATCGCCTCGGGATTGGCGTGGAGGTCGACGTATCTGCGGCGGAAGCGGATCTCGGGATCGCTCAGGCCGTGCCACTTCTCCGGAGGCGGAGTCAGGCTCTTGGCGTGGATCTCCACCCGGTCCGCCCAGACGCAGATCTCACCCTTGCGGGTTCGTCCCATCGGTCCACCCGCCACCACGACGTCGCCGTAGTCCAGTTTCTTGGCCAGCCGGAAGATCGCAGGATCGCAGGCCGCCTTCGAGACGCTGACCTGGAGATCACCGGTGTGATCCCTCAGGGTCATGAAGACCAGCTTCCCCATGTCGCGATGCTGCATCACCCGTCCCGAGACCAGTCTCCGGGGTCGACGATCCTCGCCCTCCGGATCCTCCTCGAGGGCGAGGTGGGCGGATTCGTCGAAGGCGTCCCGGGCATCCTTGAGGCTCGAGATCCCCTCCACCCGTCCTCCGTAGGGATCGACGCCGAGTTCCTCCTTGAGGAATCGGAGCTTCTGCCGGCGTGCGGCGACGAGATCGTCGGTGGAATCGGCCTCGGGGGCGTTCGATGCGGTCACGAAAGGTCCTGTCGGGATCGAGGAGACGAGACGTGCGGCGCGAGGGCGACGCGATGCCTCATCGTACCGTCGAAGCCAGGGTCCCCGCCGGCGCGTCGGGCGGCTCAGCGGGACGAGAGATCCAGGGAAGGCGGCTCGTCCACCACGATCGGCCCGAAACGCTCCTTGAAGGCCTCGGGTGTCACTCCCGCGACCGCGGCGAGCCGGTCAAGGGATTCGCCCTCCTGGAGATCGTCGCGACGGAGCCTGATCATGTACCGCCTCGCGATCGCGTAGCGGGTGCTGTTCACATCCACCCGGCGGACCTGCATGCGGTTGGTTTGAGGATCGAGCATCTCCTCGAGCGGACACGGCACGAAACGTCCACCCTGCATGGAGACCAGGGCGTCGGATCCCCCCTCGATCAGGAACTTCGCCGCGCAGTAACCGAGATCCCGGCAGTACTCCATGTCGAACGGAACCGGGTCGGCACAGCGGAGCTCGTACCCGATGTTCTTGTGGACGATCGTGGTGTCGATGCCGATCTCGTCGAGACGGCGTCGGACCAGACGCTTCAATCCGACCGCGAAATCGATCTCCGCGAGGCGGACGTGTCCGTGGGCATCACGTTCCACCGGACCGAGCTCGCTCAGGTCGGACTCCATCACCGACAGGGCCACGCCCTCCGCGACCACCACGACACCGTCGTCACGTCCGTCAGATCGTCTCTTGAGGATCGCGCCGACCACGATGTCCACGATCTCGCTGATCGGCACCTTCCGATCGCCGAACTCCTCGGGGATCACCGTGAGGGTCGAGCCCGCGGCCTTGCCGATGCCGAGGGCCAGATGTCCGGCGGTCCGTCCCATCGCGACCACGAGATACCAGCGACTGGTGGTCTTGGCATCGGTCATCAGATTGCGGACGACATCCACCCCCACCGATCTGGCGGTCTGATACCCGAAGGTGTCGATCTCCGGCGGCAGGTCGAGGTCGTTGTCGATCGTCTTGGGCACGTGGGCGACCTGGATCCGCCCCGCGGCACGCCTGCTCGTCCGGAAGGCGGAATAGGCCGTGTCGTCGCCACCGATGGTGACCAGCTTGTCGATGCCCCTGGAAAGCAGTCCGTCGATGACCCGATCCAGATCGGCCTCGCTGCGGGTCGGATTCGCCCGCGCGATCCCCAGCATCGAGCCGCCGCGATGGTGCATGCGGGCGACATCATCGATCTCGAGGGGCACCGTGGCATCCTCGTCGCCAGCGATCAGACGGCTGAAACCGTCGAGAATGCCCTGGACCTCGATTCCCTCGAGTCTGGCGCGGATGGTCGCCGCGGAGATGACGGCATTGATCCCGGGAGCGGGACCACCACCGGCGAGGATTCCAAGCCTTCCCTTGCCTTCGCTGTGCTGCATGACGACTCTTGTGGTTTTCGAGGCTGACCGCTGGCGTGCCGACGACCTGAGGGTGCCGTCGGATCGTTTGAATCTGGAATGGTAACGAACCTGTCGGGGTCGCCCCTGCCGTCGCCGGGGGTATCCTGCCCGCGTGGACCCCGTCGTATTCCTCGATCGAGACAACACGCTCATCGCCAATGACGGCGACCTGGGCGATCCTTCACGAGTGGCTCTCCTCGAGGGAGTTCCGGAGGGACTGGTCCGTCTTCGTGATGCCGGCTACCGACTCGTGGTCGTGACCAATCAGGGAGGCGTGGCACGTGGCCGCTACGGAGAGGACGACGTCGATCGGGTTCACCGGGAGATCGCCGGACTGGTGGATCGCGCCGCGGATCGCCGGGGTCTGATCGACCGCTTCTACTACTGTCCGTACCACCCGGAGGCCGCGCTCCCGGAGTATCGCCGCGAACATCCCTGGCGCAAGCCACGACCCGGCATGCTGCTGCAGGCGGCTCGCGACCTCGGTCTCGACCTGACCTCGAGCTGGATGATCGGAGACCAGGCTCGCGACATCTCCGCCGGCCGGGCCGCCGGCTGCCGGACGATCCTCGTGGGCGGGGCCGAGCCCGATCCCGAGATGGAACCCACCGTCTCCGCCACGGACTTCACCGAGGCGGTCGACCTGCTGCTGGCCACCGGCCGTCCGGGCCGGGGTCGACTGCCGGAGAGGAACGAGCTGGCATCCCTGCGGCGAGCCATCGAGGATCTCGCCGAGTCGCAGGGACGGAAGAACAACAGCACGGCGCGAGGCGTCGGGCTCGTGCTCCTCGCCCTCGCCGGATTCCCGTTCGTCGGTGCGATCCTGATGCTCGAGGACACCGATGCCTTCCTGCGCTGGATCCTCGCCACCGTGGTCCTGATCCTGGCATCGATCGCGGTGCAGGTTGCGGGTCGGCGATGAGCGGATCGTCGATCCACGCGGTCCGACTGACATGCGGCTCCGATGCCGACCTCGCCGATGCACGACTCCGTGACACCGTGGTCTCGGCGGCGAACGGGATCGCGGAGCGGACCGGGGTCGAACTGGTCGAGGTCGACGTCACGGCCGACGGCCTCGAGCTCTCGGTGAGGGGGGGATCGATCGTCGCGATGGGACTGGCCGCGGAACTGCGACGCACCACCGACCGCTGGCACCTCGATCGACACGGGACCCACCTCTGGGTCTCCCCCGATGACGAAGACGACCGTACGTGGGACGGTGGCGCATGAGCCGGACGATCCCGGCCGATCGACTCCGACGTCTCGTCGTCCTGCTGCCCAACTGGCTGGGCGACGCCGTGATGTCGGAACCCGCCCTCTCCGCACTGAACCGCACCCATCCCGATCTCGAGATCATCGCCTGCGGACGGCCCGCGGCCGTCGAGGCCCTTCGCGGCCAGTGCGGACTGAGCACCGTCCTTTCCATGGATGATCGAGGCGTGCTGGGGCCGCTCCGCGCCGCTCGGATGATCCGGGCCGAGAAACCGGATGCGATCCTGATCATGAGAGGCAGCTTCCGCTCCGCCCTCGTCGCGGCCCTGTCCGGATGTCCGATCCGCATCGGGACTCCGGGGGACGGACGAAGGGCCCTGATCACCCACCGCATCGATCCGCCGGCCGGCACCGGACCGAGGCCGACCACGAGGCTGTACGAGGATCTGGTCGGCTCGTTGCAGGTCGAGGTTCCCGAGCGACCACCCTCGATCGAGATCGCTCCCCGGGAACGCGATGCCGCCGAGGCACTGCTCGAAGGTCTCGAGCGACCGATCATCGGCATCGTGCCGGGAGGCAGCAAGATCCCCAAGCGATGGCCGGCGGAGCGGTTCGCCGAATCGATTCGTCGCCTCGGCGATCGCATCGGATCCTGCGTGCTTCTGGGAGGCCCCGACGAGCTGGACCTGCTCCGGGATCTCCATGCCCGCTGCGACACTCCCGAGCACCCCCCCGTGCGCAATCTCGCCGATGAAGGACTCTCCCTGGCGACCCTTCGAGGCGTGATCGACTCCTGCGACGTGCTGATCTGCAACGACACCGGCCCCCGTCACCTCGCGATCGCGACCGGGACCCCCACCGTCGCCCTCTTCGGTCCCACCGACCACCGCTGGACGCTGATACCGGGTGCGAAGGAGAGACTTCTCCTCGCGGAACCGTTTCTGGACGACGATCACGTCGCGGATCGACATCCGGATGCGTGTCGCATCGATCGAATCGCGGTCGGTGACGTGGTCCATGCCACCGTGGCGACGATCGATTCCTCGGTATCGTCTCCGACGTGAGCGACGCAGCGACGACATTCAACTGGTTCTGGTGGGTGGCCTCGACCCTCGGCTTCCTCGCCGGAAGCGTGCCCTTCGGCGTGATGATCGCGAGGTCCCGCGGCGTCGACATCAGACTCGAGGGCTCGGGCAATCCAGGGGCCACCAATGTCGGCCGCGTGCTCGGCAAGCCGTTCGGCATCGCCTGCTTCTTCCTCGATGCGATCAAGGGGGCCGTGCCGGTCCTGCTATCGGGATGGCTGGCGGGGATCCTCGGCACCGGCTCGAACGAGATGACCGCGCCGGCGGCCTGGGGATGGCTGCTGGTCGCGATCATGACGATCCTCGGTCACTGCTTCAGCCCGTGGATCGGATTCCGCGGAGGCAAGGGCGTCGCCACCGGCTTCGGTGCGGTGCTCGCCATGTGGCCGGTGCTGACCATGCCCGCCATCGCGGCGTTCGTGGTCTGGGGGCTCGTGCTGCTTGTGACCCGGGTGATGTCCCTCGCCAGCATCGTGGGATCCCTCGTCCTTCCCGCCACGGTCCTCGCCATGGCGGTGGTGCCCGACACCCCCGGTGCGAATCCCGGAGCCTCGATTCCCTTCCTCGTGGTCACGTCGCTGGTATCCGCCCTCATCGTGTTCCGACACCGAGGCAATCTCGCACGACTCCAGCAGGGCCGAGAGAACAGGCTCGGCACCGAAGGGTCGGATTCCGCCGGATCCAGCGGGGACTGAGTTCAGCGGGGTGCAGGCAGACCGGATTTCAGAGGCACGAGGGCAAGGGGCACCAGAAGCGGACCGTCTCCGGACTCGATCGAGGTCTGGGCATCGGACCGATCGGTCCAGTTCTGCCAGGCATCTCCGCGGATGGCGCTGGTCGCCGAACCATCGGAAGGCACCAGCCGTGCTCCCTCGCCCTCATCCGGAGGCTCGGAGATCCTGCCGAGCTGGGCCAGGAGCGTCGAGGCGGCATCACGATCCACGATGACCGCGAACTGAAATCCGCGATCGGCAAGCCCGATTCGCAGCGACTCGCTCGGAGGCTCCCTGAGAATGCCGACGATGGGCGCCGGCTGAATGCCCTCCGCTCCGAGATCGCCGGTGCCACGATTCCTGATCAGGACCGCATCACGTTCGATCACCTTCATGGCGATCTGGGCCTCGGCCAGTTCGAAGTTCTCGACCGGAATAACGAGGCCGAAGGAGGCGACGCTCTCCTGCGGGGCCGCCTCGTCTCCGGGAGCCGGCTCGATCAGGCCGATGCCGCGGACCCCGAGCCAGTCGCGGTTCCAGCCCACCACCCCCAGCAGCCCGACGACCACGCACGATGCGACGGCGAACTGGGCGATCCGTCGTCCGGTCCGCCGTCTGCGCCTCGCCAGCGAGGCGATCGATCGTTCCATGAAGTCCGTGGGTTCGACCGAGCCGGCGGCGAAGTTCGAATCGGCCACCAGCTCGCCGCGGGCGAACCGGGCACGCACCGGCCCCAGCAGGTCGCGGGCCGGAACCACGTCCCCGGTCGTCCGAAGGACCCGATGATCCTCCTGCATGCGCAGCAGCCGCATCGCGGCAAGCGGATCACGCGACTCCACCCGTGCGATGAAGGCCGCCGCCTCGTCCTCGGTCATGGAGGACTCCACGAAGCGAAGAAGTTCGTTGGAGTCCTCGTCCGCGAGAGCCGCCAGCTCGGCGGACCCACCGAAGAGATCCATCATCGCGCCTTCGACATCATCCAGCTGCGGACGATCCATCGGATCCTCATCCACTGGTTCATGCGGCGGCTGGTCACCGCTCGAGGGGGGCTTGTTCGATTCGTCTTTCACCGCAAGGTCGCTCGACACCCGGGGGCGTATTCAAACCACGGCCTTCTCCGCTCTCTCGAACGATATACGCAGGTCGGTCCGAGGTTCAGTCCCTGCGGCCGTGGCCGAGGCGCTCCAGGCCGCAACGCAGTGCCGCACGGGCCCTGAACAGGCGACTCTTGACCGTCCCGATCGGGGTTCCGAGGACCTCGGCGATGTCGGCGTAGTCGAGCCCTTGAAGGTCTCGAAGCACGATGATCGCCCGGGCCTGGAGATCGAGGGATCCCAGAGCCTCGACCACGTCCCGACGAAGGGTGGTCTCGGCGATCCGCTCGAACGGCGTGGCTTCGCCGGAGCCGAGTTCGCCGGAGGTCTCCGCATCCGGAAGCCGAGCATGCCGTCGCAGCTTCTCGCGACGAAGATGGCTGTAGATGCAGTTGAGCGTGACCCGGATGCTCCAGGTCGTGAACTTCGCCCTGGCATCGAAGCCGGGCAGTCCCTCGTACATCCGCATGAGGGCGTCCTGAGCGACGTCGGCTGCCGGCTCGGGTCGGCCGAGCATCCGGAGGCAGAGGCCGTAGATCCTGGGCTGGACACCACGGAAGAGCACGTCGAGCGAGGCGTTTGAACCCCGACGCCAGGCCTCGATGAGTTCGAGATCCGGGTCGGCTTCGGGGATGTCGGTGCCTCGGACGGCCCCGAGGACTCCGGACAGCCCGGGATCGGGGTCCAGGGCGGCGTGGGTGCCACTGGCGGCATTGACCAGATAGCCACGCATCGAGCCCCCCAGGGACTGGGGCTGCTCGCTGGAGCGATCTGATCTGAGGGAATCTGCCATGTGGACCCTGTCTTGCGTGCGGACCTGGGATTGTTTCAGGGAATCCGTGGTGGGAGGACTCGCTGCGTCTTCGAAGTTCCCGGCCCTTGGATTCCGACTCGGTACCATCTCCGGGTACGGAAGCCGTCACCGGACTGTTCCCGAAACACCAAGAGACCACGAAAGGCCTTGATGTCCTCCGAGGAAGCCCAGCACACCCCCGAGCCAGATGACCGTTATGGGGGGTATCGATCCCCGCTGGAGACCAGAAACGCCTCCAGGGAGATGCGAGCCGTCTTCTCTGAAAGACGTAAGTTCGGTTACTGGAGGAGGATATGGCTCGCTCTGGCCGAAAGCCAGCAAGAACTTGGACTTGCGATCACAAATGAGCAGATCCAGGGCATCCGAGCCGCCCTCGATGACATCGACTTCGACCGGGCCGCCGAACACGAGGCCCGCCTCCGGCATGATGTGATGGCCCATGTCCACACCCTCGGGGACCGGGTTCCCGAGGCCGCCGGAATCATCCACCTCGGAGCCACCAGCCAGGACGTGGTCTGCAATGCCGACCTCCTGGTGCAGAGAGAGGCCCTTTCCCTGGTGGCCGTCAAGATCGCCCGAGTCATCGATCGACTCGGGACCTTCGCCTTCCGCCACCGGGCATTGCCGACCCTTGGGTTCACCCACTACCAGCCCGCTCAGCCGACCACGGTCGGGAAGCGAGCCACCCTCTGGGCCCAGGACCTGGTGATCGCCCTCGAGGATGTGGAACGACTTCGGGACGGCCTGCGACTGAGAGGCATGCGTGGCGCCACCGGCACCCAGGCCTCCTTCTACGGCCTGTTCGACCGCGATGCCGATCGACCCGAGCAACTCGAACGACTGGTCGCCGAGAAGCTCGACTGGGATCCCGATCAGACCTGGGCCGTCTGCGGCCAGACCTACCCTCGACTTGCGGACGCCCGATTGCTGGCGGGCCTCGCCACCGTGGCCGCCGCGGTGCACAAGTGCTGCAACGACCTTCGACTGCTGGCCAACCTTCGAGAGGTCGAGGAACCGTTCGGCAAGAACCAGATCGGCTCCAGCGCGATGGCGTACAAGCGCAATCCGATGCGGTGCGAGCGAGCGACGGGACTGGCCCGGTTCGTGATGAACCTCGTGGGCAACGGGTACGACACCGCGTCCACCCAGTGGTTCGAACGCACCCTCGATGATTCCTCCAATCGGCGCCTCTCGATCGCCGAGGGCTTCCTTGCCATCGACGGCTGCCTGGACATCCTCGAGAACGTGACCAGCGGTCTGATCGTCCACGAGAAGGTCGTGGAGTCACGTCTGGCCGCGGAACTGCCGTTCATGGCCACCGAGGATCTGATGCTCGAAGCCGCCCGACTCGGCGGGGATCGCCAGCACCTCCACGAAGTGATTCGCACCGCCAGCCTCGAGGCCGCGCGGAGGATCAAGGAGGAAGGGCTCCCCAACGACCTCCTGGATCGATTGAAGGACACTCCCGAGTTCGCGGACCTTTCCTTCGACGACATTCTCGACCCGAATCGATTCGTCGGCCTCGCGCCGAAGCAGGTCGACCAGTTCGTCCGGGACGTGGTGGAACCGATTCGCGAGCGATACGGGGACGCCCTGGAATCCGTCGCGGACCTTCGTGTCTGAGCGCTCCGCCCCGTCGGAATGAACCCTCCCCATCTCAAAAGACACCCTTCTGATGCTGAAAATGGGGATCTGAGACGCTTCAGAATACGTTTGCGGGAAGATTTGCGGAAGTCGGCTAATTTCGGCGATCTTGGTCCGAATGGTCGCGATCTCGCGATCTTCCGGGGGGCAAACCCCCACCAAAGAACCCTCAGGATAGCGATGATAAGCCCGATGAAGCCTTGATTCTGGGCCAGCAGGGCACTTCAAGTCGATATCCTGGCATGAACTGAGACCTTCACCCCCGCACTCAGAACAGCCTCGCGTATGGGGCATTCAAGGCGGGCATCGACAAGGAGCCTCCATGGAAGCCTACGAACAGCTTCGCCGACTGGTCGAATCGTGCACTGACGATGTCCAGAAGGCTGCCGGCGGCAATAAAGCCGCAGGAACCCGGGTCCGCAAGGTGATGCAGGAGGTCCGGGAGACGGCCAAGCAGCTTCGTGCCGACATCCTGGATGCCCAGAAGAGCGACTGATCACCCTGCTCAGCACATCACCCAAGACCACGCCGCATCCCTTCCGGGATGCGGCGTGTCATTCCAGGATCAACCAACCCGGGATCACCCGGACCCGTATCGATCACACCCATTCCCCTTCGAGGGGATGAACGACGAGCCTCAAGGCGCATCGGAGACCTCCTTGTCATCGGAACCTCTGTTCGACTACTCCTTCGCGGACTTCGACAACCCCCTGGCGGACCTCGAGGGTCTGCACGAGATCAATCCTCACCGTGGAGACATGGTGCAGCTCGATGGCGTGGCCTTCTGCGAGGAGGACCGTGCGATCGGCTGGAAGGACGTACGGGACGATGAATTCTGGGTGCCGGGCCACATCCCCGGCCGCCCGCTCATGCCCGGAGTCCTGATGATCGAAGCGGCGGCGCAGCTCTCCAGCTTCGTGATCCAGACCTACCGCACGCCGGCCGAGCGGGCGAAGGACTTCCTCGGGTTCGTCCGGAGTGACAAGACCATCTTCCGGAACCAGGTGATTCCCGGCCAGCGACTGATCATCCTCGCCAGACTCGAATCCAAGAACAGCC
Source organism: Phycisphaerae bacterium (assembly GCA_002709295.1). GTDB lineage: Bacteria > Planctomycetota > Phycisphaerae > Phycisphaerales > SM1A02. The sequence goes on from PAQL01000041.1 coordinate 76,071, forward strand.
GCCGGTTCATCTCCCTCTGCCAGGGCTTCGTGGACGGAAACCTCGTCTTCGAGACCAAGGTGACCGGCATGCATCTCTGACCGGATCCCTCGACCATGGACCTCCCTCCACTCCGCTTCGATCCGATCCTCAAGCATCGTGCCTGGGGTGGCGACAGACTCGCCCGCTGGGGCCGGGAGTTCGATTCGGCGGAATCGATCGGAGAATCCTGGGACCTCGCTGATCTGCCCCCCGGGATTCCCGACGGCATCTCCCGGGTGGCGGAGGGACCGCTTCAAGGCCGCACCATCGCCGATCTCCGTGAAGAGTCCCCGGATGCGCTGCTCGGCAGACTTCCGGTCGCAGCCACCGGCGGCTTCCCGTTGCTGGTGAAGCTGCTGGATGCGGAATCCGATCTCTCGGTGCAGGTGCACCCCGACCCCGCCTATGCGGCCGCACATCCGGACACCTTCGTCAAGAACGAGGCCTGGTACGTCCTCGAGGCCCGCCCCGGCGCCGCGGTGTACCGAGGCATCCATCCCGGGGTCACCCCCGAGGGCTTCCTCGAATCCCTGCACGCCGGTCGACTTCTGGATTGCCTGGTCAGAATCGAGGTCCGTCCGGGGGATTGCGTCAGACTTCCCAGCGGCATCTGCCACGCCCTGGGCGCCGGCGTGGTGGTGGCTGAGGCCCAGACTCCCAGTGACACCACGTTCCGGGTGTGGGACTGGGACCGTGATGATCCCGACCGCCCTCTTCACCTCGAGCAGGCGATGGCGTGCATGAGGTTCGGCGCCGCCCAGGAGGACGGTCGACCGGCGGTGTCCAGAGCCGACGAGATTCCTGCCGTCGAGACCGACGGGGTGCAGGTCCGTCGGATGTGCTCGACGGACGACTTCACGATCGACCTGATCGGGCTCGACGGCGATCGGCACGAGATCCGAACCTCGCAGGAGCCCACCGTCGTCCTGGCCACCCGGGGCGAATCCGCGGTCGTCGATGCCCGGGGACGAACCGCCCGACTGGCCCCCGGAGACATCGTGCTGGTGCCGGCCTCCTGCCCCTCACCGGAAGTGAGACCGGCGGCCTCGAGCCGGAAGACGGAATTCCTTCGCATCGATCTCCCCGCCACGAGCCCCAGAACGCTGGCCTGAGGGGGGGTCTCGAAAGACCCTGTCCCTCTTTCCCGGATAACGAAAGGGGACCTGAGCGAGCCTCCTCGGCCTTCGTATACTCCCTTTGAGCATGGACGCTTCAGGACCCATCCCGTTCCGAGCCGCTGCCGCCTACGGCGTTCCGAGACCCACGGTCTCCCGAGAAGCCGGGCAGCTGAACTCGACCGCGAACCAAGGCGGAATCCAGGCGAACGGACCCCGGGTCCGGATGGCCCCCGTCGATCAGCTCGATGTCACCACCCCTCCCAGCACGGTCGATGCCCTGGTGGCGGGCACGGTCCGAAGTGACATCAACCGTGGGATCGGCTTCGACGGCGATCCTCCCGCTCCGACGAGCCCCGGAACGGCCCGACCGATCCAGGCCCCGATCGCCGAGGATGCCCCCCTGCAGCTCTACAACCGCCACGCGGATCGGCTTGAAGCCGCCACCAGCGTGGCTCTCGGCCGATCCCTCGACATCCAGGCCTGATCACGGCGACCATCGACCCGGATCCGGGACGGCTTCCATGCCCCCCGCCGCTTGTGGCCCTCCGCCGGGGCCGGTATTCTTCCCTTTCTCGCGAGAGCGGCACCGTTTCGTGCGGTGCCGTCCCCTGAACGGCGTGTTCTCGATGCGAGGCCGCCGTGATTCACCGCCTGCACCGAGGAGCATCGCCACCCATGGCTTCGACCGGCACCGTCCTTCAGGTCATCGGCTCGACCTTCGACGCCCAGTTCCCCGAATCCGATCTCCCCGAGATCTACAACGCAATCAACGTGGAGCTCGAACAGAGCGGCCAGAAGATTCGCCTTGTGGGTGAGGTCGCCAAGCACCTCGGCGGCGGCGCCGTCCGCTGCGTGGCGCTGGGATCCACCGACGGCATGCGCCGCGGACAGGAGTGCGTCGACACCGGCGGACCGGTTCGCGTCCCCGTCGGCGAGAAGGTCCTCGGCCGCGTGTTCAACCTCCTCGGCGAACCCGTCGACGAGCGTGGTCCCGTCGGTGCCGACAAGACCAGCCCGATCCACAAGGATCCGCCCGAGTTCGTCGACCTGAACCCCAAGACCGAGATCCTCGAGACCGGCATCAAGGTGGTCGACCTTCTCTGCCCGTTCGTCCGTGGTGGCAAGATCGGCCTCTTCGGTGGTGCGGGTGTGGGCAAGACGGTGGTCATCCAGGAGATGATCGCTCGTGTGGCCCGAAACTTCGGTGGCTACTCGGTGTTCTGCGGCGTGGGTGAGCGAACCCGCGAAGGCAACGACCTCTGGCTCGAGATGCAGGAGGCCGAGTACAAGGATGCCGACGGCAACACCGCCCACGTGCTGGACAAGGTGGCCATGGTCTTCGGCCAGATGAACGAGCCTCCGGGCGCCCGTCTCCGCGTGGCCCTGTCCGGCCTCGCCATGGCCGAGGACTTCCGTGACGCCTCGGGCAAGGAGACGCTGATCTTCGTCGACAACGTGTTCCGCTTCACCCAGGCCGGCTCCGAGGTCTCGGCCCTTCTCGGCCGAATGCCCTCCGCCGTGGGTTACCAGCCGAACCTCGCCACCGAGATGGGTTCCCTTCAGGAGCGGATCACCTCGACCCGCCAGGGTGCCATCACCTCGGTCCAGGCCATCTACGTGCCTGCCGACGACCTCACCGACCCCGCTCCCGCGACCACCTTCGCCCACCTCGACGCCTTCGTCGTGCTGGAGCGGAAGATCGCCGAGAAGGGCATCTACCCCGCGGTCGATCCGCTCGGATCGTCGAGCCGGATCCTCGACCCCAACGTCATCGGCGAACGGCACTACAACGTCGCCCGACAGGTCCAGTCGATCCTTCAGCGGTACAAGGACCTTCAGGACATCATCGCGATTCTGGGTGTCGACGAACTCAGCGAAGAGGACAAGCTCACCGTCGCCCGAGCCCGGAAGATCGAACGCTTCCTCTCGCAGCCCTTCTACGTGGGCGAGGTGTTCACCGGATTCCCCGGCATCACCACGAGCCTCGAGGAGACCATCGACTCCTTCGAACGCCTCTGCGCCGGCGAAGGCGACGACCTTCCCGAACCCGCCTTCATGTACGTCGGGACCCTCGACGATGCACGAGCCAAGGCGGAGAAGATGGCCGCCGAGGCCTGATCGGATCCCTCGTCTCGAATCGAACGACACACCGGCGGACGTCTCCGACGCCCGCCGGTGCGTCTTTCAAGCCGCGATCATCGATTCCTTGCAGGAATCGGGCTGCTGAAGATCGGCGACCGTCCCTCCACATCGGCGGCTGACTCCACCGAGGAGCCGGCCTCCCAGAGGGGTTCCCGCCGGGACATCACCCGGCCGTCGACATCGAACCAGACGACCCAGACCCGATCCGGAACGGTCCGTGGGAAGGTCGCGGCGGTCGCGATGGTGCTCAGATTGTCTCCATACTGCCAGCGGGGACCGGTGATCCTCGCCCCCCCTTCACCGGTCTCGCCCGGAACCACCACGCTGGGCTCGCCCAGGAGACCCCGCACCTCGTCCGCGGTCATCCCAGTCGAGACGGATCTGAACCCCTGCTTCAAGCTTGAATCGCAGCCTGCCCCCACGGTCGCAAGCAGGAGACCGAGGAGCAGCACGAGCGATGACGAGGCAAATCGCCGGGGGAAGGAACATGACATTCCCCAAGGCTACCTTCCCGTTCTCATCCAGTTCATCTAGGATCGGGTCATGAGCACCATCACCAGCCCCACCGGACCCTTCACCGAAGCCGACCTTCAAGCCGCGATCGACGCCCTCGTCGAGGAGCATGGCGAAGCGGTCTCCGACGACGCCACCCGAGGCGTGCGGCAGTGCGCCGAACGCTGGCAGGAGACCGATGGCGACGCCTCCGGGTTCAGGACCTTCTGTCTCGACCACTACGCGGCGCCCGGAGAGGATCGCGATCGCCTCCTCGACCGACTGGAGTCCGCCTCCGAGCAGATCCGCGGACACCTCTACGAGATGCGGAGGAACCTTCGTCGCTGGAACGACCTGGTCGGGGATTCACTTCCCAGCACCGACGCCCTGCTGGCGACGTTCGATCCGGCCCCCGACCTCGTGGAGCAGTTCTACGCCCAGAAGCTCGCGTTCGTCGCACTGCTCAACCTCCGGAGGTCGACCCTCGAGGAGATGCTCGCCCACGGCGAGGACTGGACCGCCGGGGACTGGGCGGAGGCGAGGATCGCGGGTTCGTTCGGCCCGCGCATTCCCAAGTCGGTCGCGGATCTCGCACGCGATCTGCACTTCAAGAGCTACCACTGGGTCTCCAACTTCCACATCCCGGTCGGCACCATGGTCGATGCCAACGGCCGACGATGGTTCGAGGCGGACCGTGCCCTGCTCGCCCACTGGCTGGTTCGAGAGGAGATCAAGGGCGGGTACAACGACCCCGACGGCCTGCACAAGCAGCGGGCCCTTGCGAGGGTGATGAGTCGCTACATCGACGGCTCGCTGCCCCGGGCGATCATGGATCGGACATCGTCCGGAGACTGGGATCCCGAGGCGAACACCATCGACGGAAGGGACGCGGGGCCCACGATCGATCTGCTCCGCTACGAGCACTGGATGGACAACGTGACCGTGGCCCGGGCCTATGACGAGCACCATCCCGAACACCCCACCGCGATCGCCAGGAAGTTCGAACTCGAGCGGGAGATCCCCGAACTCGAGGTCGAACAGCTGCTGGTCGACCTTCTGGCCTCTCCGGTCCGCGCCGACCTCGCATCGGTCCTCTCCAACCGGCTTCAGCGACCTCTCGAGGCGCATGACATCTACTTCGACGATCTCTTCGAGACCCGGGATGCGGACGAGATGAACGCGGTCGTCGCCGAACTCTGCGCGGACGAACAGGAATTCGAGGCGAAGCTCCCGGAGATCCTGCGAGGGCTCGGATGGCCGGAGGAGGAGGCCGAATTCCTCGGCTCCCGGGTCCGGGTGGAGATCGCCCGTGGTTCGGGTCACGCGATGCGTCCTCAGCTGGAGGAATACGGCGCCTGGCTCCGCACGAATCGCCTCAAGGACCAGCTGGGCTGGGACGGATTCGACACCGCGATGCACGAGCTCGGCCACAACCTCGAACAGCTGTGTTCGACCTTCTACGTGCCGCGACCGGCGCTGCGAGGCGTCCCCAACACCGCCTGCACCGAGGCGTTCGCCTTCCTCTATCAGTCGCTCGGCAAGCGAGCCCTCGGCATCGAGGATGCGGCGGCCGCCGAACGGGCCTTCCACGAGGAGACGATCGCCGCGATGCTCATGACCTGCCAGATCGCCGGGCCGAGTCTCGTGGAGCTGCGCACCTGGCGGGAGATCTACGCCCTCGGCGACGCCTGCGATCCGGCGGCGATCCGGACCGCCCTGCTGCGGCATTCGGAGGAGGTCTGGAACGAGTTCTTCCAGCCCCACTTCGGGGAGGACCCCCATCACATCCTCGGTGCCTACCAGCACATGCTCGGACACCCCCTCTACCTGGCGGACTACGCGATCGGCCGCACCATCAGCCATCAGATCCGAAGTCACATGCGGGGTCGGGACCTCGCGGCCGAGACGAGGCGGATCTGCGCCATCGGCTCGGTCACCCCCGACGCATGGATGCGGGAGGCCGTCGGCGGTCCGCTCTCCACCCGGCCGCTGGTGGAGGATTGCGCGATCGCGATCTCGGCCCTGCAGTGAGTCGCCATGCTTCCGTCGGAACCCCCGGAGACTCGTCGGGGATCCCTGAGTGCCGGACCGTGATCCAGCCTCGACCCCGTGGAGGCCATGAAAAAAGGGCCGCCGGCGTGACCGGCGGCCCCTGCAGGTCGACATTCGGTCGGATCAGGCGGAGAAGCTCGATCCGCAGCCGCAGGTGTTGGTCGCGTTGGGATTGTTGAAGACGAAGCCCCGACCCATGATCTCGTCCTTGAAGTCGATCGTGGTGCCGTTGAGATAGAGGTAGGACTTCGGATCGCACACGACCCAGACGGTGAACGGTTCACCCGTGTCATCGGAGTCGCCCCCGGTGGCCACCGCGACCCCGCCTTCGCCGCCGGCCGCCTCGGTGTTCGCCTTCTCGGGGCGACGGTTGTAGGTGAACTCCCAGCACTCGTCGGAGTCCTTCTCGACCTCGGTCAGGTCGAGGAGGTAGCTGAAGCCGCTGCAGCCTCCGCCCTTCACCCCGACGCGAAGTCGGATCTTGGAGGGGTCGAGGTCCTGCTGGCGGATGATCGCGTCGATTTCCCTGGCGGCGGTTTCGGTCACATTGACTGGCATGGTTCGATTTCCGTTCAGGGTCTCAGTGGGCGTGATCGTGGCTGTGGTCGTGATGGTGATGATCGTGGTCGTGGTCGTGATCGTGGTCGTGATCCTCGATGCCGTTCTTCTTCTTGTAGTCCGCGATCGCGGTCCGGATCGAGTCCTCGGCGAGGACCGAGCAGTGGATCTTCACCGGGGGGAGCGCGAGTTCCTCGACGATCTCGGTGTTGCGGATCTTGAGGGCGTCGTCGACGGACTTCCCCTTGATCCACTCGGTGGCGAGAGAGGAACTGGCGATGGCCGATCCGCATCCGAAGCACTTGAACTTCGCGTCCTCGATCACTCCGTCATCATCGACCTTGATCTGAAGCTGCATCACATCACCGCACTCCGGAGCACCGACGATGCCGACTCCGACGTCGGAGCGTTCCTTGACCTCGCCGGAGGTTCCGAAGGCCCCGACGTTGCGGGGATTCTGATAGTGGTCGACGACCTTGTCGCTGTAGGCCATTGGATGGTCCTTTCAGACCGGGGGAGTCAGTGTGACTGCCACTCGATCGTGGTGATGTCGATGCCTTCGTTGTGAAGATCGTAGAGCGGGCTGAGCTTTCGAAGGTGCAGGACCGCCGTGGTGATGCCCTCGATCGCCTGATCGACCTCCTCCTCGGTGGAGAAGCGCCCCAGGGAGAGGCGGAGCGATGAATGAGCCAGCTCGTCGCCGAGTCCGAGCCCCTTGAGCACGTAGCTCGGCTCCAGACTGGCACTGGTGCAGGCGGAGCCGCTGGAACAGGCGATGTCCTTGATGCCCATCATCAGGGACTCGCCCTCGACGAAGCCGAATGAGATGTTGGTGAGGTTGGGAAGACGCCGTTCGGCGTGCCCGTTGACCTCGACCACGTCCATCCTCGCGGACAGCTCGACCTCGAGCTTCCGTCGCAGGGCAAGCAGGCGATCCCGTTCCGCCTCCATCTCCCGGTCACAGAGCTCGCAGGCGGCTCCGAAGCCGACGATGCCCGGCACGTTGAGAGTGCCCGACCGCATGCCGCGCTCGTGGCCTCCCCCGTCCATCTGGGCCTGGAGTCGGACCCGGGGACGTCGTCGACGCACGTAGAGGGCACCGACGCCCTTGGGGCCGTAGATCTTGTGTCCGGACCAGGAGAGCAGATCGACGTTGTCGGCCTGCACGTCGGTCGGCATCTTGCCGACCCACTGGGTCGCGTCGGTGTGGAACACCACGCCCTTCTCGCGACAGACCGCGCCGATCTCCGGAATCTCGTTGATCGTCCCGATCTCGTTGTTCGCCCACATGATCGTGACGAGGATGGTGTCGTCCCGCATGGCCTCGCGGACCATCTCGGCGGTGATGATGCCGTCCGGTCCGGGCTGCAGCCAGGTCACGTCGAAGCCTTCACGCTCGAGTCGCTTGCAGGGATCGAGCACCGCCTTGTGCTCGATGATGCAGGAGATGATGTGGCCTCTCCCCGTCGAGCCCGCCGGAGCCTTGGCGTACATCTGGGCCGTGCCCTTGATCGCGAGGTTGTTGCTTTCGGTGGCGCCGCTGGTCCAGACGATCTCCTTCGGACCGGCACCGATCAGCGATGCCGCCTGCTCCCGAGCCTTGTCGACCGCGCCCTCCGACTCCCAGCCGTAGGCATGATTCCGGCTTCCGGGATTCCCGTAGATCTCGGTGAAGTAGGGAAGCATCGCCTCGACGACCCTCGGATCGGTTCGCGTGGTCGCGGCATTGTCCATGTAGATGGGGCGGTTCAAGCTCGAATGGCTCCTTGGATCAGGTGGGACTTCGACCTCGAGCCCACCACGATTCATCGATCACAGTGCCCGGAAATGATGACTTCCGGAAGATCTCCGGACCGGAATCCCCCGTGTACAGCTGTTTCGTCAGCCGGATCGGCGAGATGCGGCCCCCGTCGATGATCATTCTACCGGGGATCATGACCCGTCTCCACCTGAGACCCCCCAGAAACCCCTTTCATGGGCACTGAAGCCTAGAATCCGCCTCATCATGAGCATGCCGGAGATCATCCGAACCCCCGCCGAGATGGTGAACCTGACCGGGGGCTCGTTCGTCCCGACGATGGGCGCTCTCCACGAGGGGCACCTGTCGCTGATCAGGCAGGCCGTCGGGCTGGGTGGCCCCGTCGTGACCAGCATCTTCGTGAACCCGACCCAGTTCGCACCCGGCGAGGATTTCGACGCCTACCCCCGGGGCCTCGAACGGGACGTCGAACTGGCCGGGGAGGCCGGCTGCGACATCGTCTACGCCCCGGCGGCCTCCACCATGTACCCCGAGGGTCCGGAGGCCGCGGTCGCCGCTGCCGCCGCGATGCCTCTTCCCCCGGTCGCCACCGAACCGGGGCTCGAGGACGCGGATCGTCCCCTCTTCTTCCGCGGCGTGTGTCTCGTGGTCTCCCGCCTCTTCGAGCAGGTCCGCCCCGCCCGTGCGATCTTCGGAGAGAAGGACTGGCAGCAGCTGCAGGTCGTCTCCGCGATGACCGCCGCCGACCCGACGCTGCGATCGATCGAGATCGTCCCCGGACGGATCGTTCGTGATCCGGACGGACTGGCCATGTCGAGCCGCAACATCCGCATCCCCCCCGAGCACCGGGATCGCGCCCTCGGCATCCCCCGGTCGCTCCAGATCGCCCACGCGGCCCAGCATCCGCGAACCGCGGAGCAGATGATGATCGAGACCCTGGAAGCTCATGATCTGGAGGTCGGTTACGCGGTGGTGCGCGAGCCCGCCGGTCTGACCGGGGTCGATGACTTCACCCGACCGGCGCGCGGCCTCGTCGCCGCCACCCTGCGATGGGACGGAGGCGAGGTCCGACTCATCGACAACCGGGCCATGACGATATGGAGCTGAGATTCCTGCCCTGTCTGGTCGCCGGACTGCTGCTCGCCTCGAGCATCGGCTGCACCATCCGGACTCCGGGACCCGGTCCGGAGACCGCGACGACCGTTCCAGGACCGGTTCCCGATCTCCCCTCCTGGTCCGATCCCCCGCCGACCACCATCGCCGAACTCGAGGGCCGCAGCCACCCCATGGGCTTCGCGGTCATGGACATCGAGGGCGCAGCGATGACCATGCACCGGCTCGAGGACTCCAGACGGGTCGAAATCTGGCGGCCCGATTCGATCCGCTCCGAGGACCTGCCGCTGGATCTCGATCCAACGGCGATCGACTCGGTGGAGGCCCGGATCGCCGTCGTCGAACTGGCCGACACCGACCCCAGATCGAACCTCTCGATCCCACCCCGCCGCGCCATCGACGGCCTGCTCTTCACCCCGAGCCGGCGAAGCGATGGCCGGATGGTGCTGATCCTCGGCAGTCTGGCGCGATTCAATCCGGGAGAGCGATGGCTGGTCGAGGCGTTCCTGCGCGACGGCTGGAGCGTCCTGCTCTCGAGCCCGCCGATCACCTCTCCCGATCCCGAGCACGGCGCGATGACCGTGATCTCGCCCGGACTCGATCCCGAACTTGCGGGGCGTGTGCTGGCCGCGGAGATCGAGGTCGCGCTCGGGGCGTGGGCGGTCGGCATCACCGCCATCACCTCCGAACTTCAGAACGCGGGGTCGCTGCCGGAGGGTCCGACGGTCCTCGTGGGGATGAGCAGTGGCGGCCTGGCCTCGCCGGTCGCCACCGCCGTGCTCGATCCGATCCGCCGGGTCGACTCGGTGGTGCTCATGGCGACCGGGGCGGACCCACCCGTGATCGTCGCCGGCACGACCCTGGACGACGACGACCTCCGCATCGAGCGACGAGGTCCGCAAGCGGATGCCGCGGACATGGAACGCTTCGTGTCGTCGTACGCCGGGGCTGCCACGCTCGCGAGCTCGATCCTGTGGACGTGGTTCGCGGACCGTCCTCTCCTCATCATCGAAGCCGGCTTCGATGCGGCGATTCCCTCCACCGCGAGGGCGGAACTCCGTTCCCGACTGCCCGGAGCCGATCACTGGTGGTTGCCGACCGGGCATTTCGGACTCTTCGCCGCCATGATCAGGGAGGCGGATTCCATCGTGCGATGGGTGAGGGAGAAATGCCCGGAGGGATCCGGAACCGCCTCCGAAGATCCGACGGAGGGATCGCCGACGGGGCCTTCACCGGGAATCCCTCGATGATTGCCCGGGATCGATGTCATCCCTGCCGTACGATGTAGCCGCCTGTCGGAGGGTCCGCTCCGACTCACTCCCTGAAGAGGACATGATCGGCCATGCGACTTCTGCTCCCCCTGCTCGCCATCCAGACCTGCACCCTCGTCGGCCTCCCCGCCGTGGGGGCGGACCCCGCCCCCGCGAACACCGTCCAGGCCCGTGAGGACGAGGACATCCGCCGCTGGCTCGACCGGCTCTCCGACGAGGATCGTTCGGCCGTGGATGCGGGCATCGGATTCGCGGCTCCCGAACTCCCCTCCTCGCTGGAGTGGCTCGGAACCCCGCCCTTCGAATCGATCAAGGATCTCAAGGGCCGCGTGCTGGTCGTCCAGACCTGGACGTGCGGAACCTCCCAGGGACGAAGTGCGCCGCGTCGCGTCGCCAGAGCCCTGAAGGACATCGAAGGCGGCGAGGACGTGCGGGTGGTGCTTCTCCACACACCCGAGGGCATGGATCGAGCCAGGGCCTGGTGCGAGAGGAACAGGATGGAGCATCCCGTCGCATTCGATGCCGATGGTTCGGCATGCGACCTCATGGGTGCCTACAAGCGACCCGTGAACTTCGTGATCGATCGTGAAGGCGAGGTCCGCTACGCGGGCCTGAACGACCGCGGCCTCAAGGCCGCCGTCGAGAAGGTCGTCGCCGAGCCGTTCGATGCGGACGCTGCGCCCCCGGAACGTCCGGAACCCACACCGTCCGGGGACGAGGCCGACGGCGCCGGGGAGTATCCTGCGATCAGTGGTGCGGTCGGTTCCGCCCGTGATCTTCGCGGGAAGAGGGCCCCCGAATTCGCGGTGGAACGCTGGATCACCCCGGAGCCCGACGCCCGTGGGAAGGTCGCGATCGTCGACTTCTGGGCCACCTGGTGCGGCCCCTGCATCGCCTCGATCCCCCACATGAACCAACTCGCCAACCAGTTCCGTGGACAGGTCGAGTGCGTCGGCATCTCGGACGAGAAGCCCGATGCCTTCGAGAAGGGACTCAAGCGGGCGAAGCTGGACGGCTCGAGCTTCGCCTACAACCTCGCCCTGGACAGCAGAGGCCGCATGAAGAACGCCTTCCAGATCCGGGGGATCCCCCACGTGGCGGTGATGTCCACGGACTGGGTGGTGCGATGGCAGGGACACCCCGCGAGGCTGACCCGGGACATCCTCCAGCAGATCGTCGATGCGGATCCGGGACTGTCGGCCGGTTCGGGATCGGGCGCCATGCCCGGCAGACCGCCGGCCCGCTGGGCCGGGGGATCGACACGCGGGCGTTGAGATCCGCGATCCGGTGATTCAGTGATTCCGCTCGACCACCGCGGCTGCAAGGTCGCGGAGCAGATCCTGCGAGTCACCCAGATCGAACCCGTTGATCGAGACGATCGCCGCCTCGACCTGTTCCACGGCGAAGGCCCGGGCCCGATCGATCGCGTCGCTTTCGCGAAGCATCTTGAGAAGCCCGGTCGAGTCTCCCGACCGGAAGGATTCCACCGCATCCACGAAGACGGATGCATCGCTTCCGTCGAGCAGGAGGATCATGGGCAGTGTCAGCTTGCCCTTCCGAAGGTCGAGGCCGACGGTCTTCCCGACGGTCTCGAGATCACCTTCGAGATCGAGGATGTCGTCGACCACCTGGAAGGCGATGCCGAGCCGCTCTCCGAACTCCCCGAGCGCCTCGCAGGTGGCCTCTTCCCCGCCGGCGACCCGTCCGCCGAGACGACCGCAGGCGCCGACGAGGACCGCCGTCTTCCTCCGGATGATCTCGAGATAGGTCTGGAAGTCCAGCCCCAGATCGTCGCGATGATGCAGCTGGACCAGCTCGCCCTCGCAGAGGGTGTTGGTGACCCGGCCCAGTCGCTCCGTGAGATCCGCATCGCCGATCGAAGCCGCCAGATGGAAGGCGTTCGAGATGAGGTAGTCACCGAGCATGACCGCCGTCTCGTTGCCACGCAGACTGTTGACCGTGGAACCGCCTCGACGGTCGTCCGCCTCGTCGAGGACGTCGTCGTGCACCAGCGTGGCCATGTGGATCATCTCGACCACCGCGGCCAGTCTCTGGAGATCGTGACTCTCGAGGACCGTCACGTCGCCGCCGCGGGCCGCGACTCCGGAAAGGAGCGTGAGCGTCGGCCGCAGCATCTTGCCCCGATACCTCGCCACGTGGGTGCAGAGATCGGCCACCGCGGGATACTCGCTTCGGATCTGTCCCTCGAAGATCGTCGCGACGGACCCCAGGGCCTCCCCGAGGGGAGCTGCGATCCGGTCGTGTCGTGGGTCGAGATCGATCATGAGCGTGCTGCCGGTCCGTTCGTCCTGATTTCGTCGTTTCCCGCCGTCAGGATGCGGCCGTGACCGTCGTGGGCCGCATTGCCGGGGCCGGGCTCACTTCTCGGCCGTGAAATAAGCGATCCATCCGGGACAGGCCTCGCCCCGCTCGGTGGGTTCGAACTCACCGTCCCCCTCGTCGGTCTCGTCGTCGGTGCCCTCCCACCAGATCGTCACGTTCCTGAAGCCGGCCTCCTGGAGGATCTCCCGGATCTCGGGGATCGACCACAGTCGCCATTCGTAGGTGAAGGCCCTGGTCATCTCCGAGCCGTCGGGGAATCGGAAATGGATGTGGTTCACCACGTCGTTGGTGACCGGATCGTAGAAGTCCTGGTCCCAGACGTAGGTGAAGCCGTCGAGGTCCCGTTCCTCCTCCATCTCGGTGTAGGAATCGCTGCCGCCGTAGGCGTCGCAGATGAAGATCCCGTCATCCGAGAGATCCCGGTGGACCGACTTGAAGTAGTCCCTCAGTCCCTCGCGGGTCTTGAAGATGAAGTAGCTGAAGTTCATCGCGACCACGGTCTCGATGCCTTCGACTCCGCTGTCCCGGACATCCCTTCGGACGATCTTCAGACGGTCGCGGGCGTCCGGCTTCAGTTCGGTCAGATTGCGCTTCCGGCCCCAGTCCAGGACCTCCTCATCGAGATCGACGCCCACCGCGACGTTGTCATCGCGCCGGTTGATCCATTCGCAGGCCGCGGCGAAGGTCCCGCAGAAGTCCTCGCGAAGGGACCGTGCGGTCCGGCCGCGGATGCGACCCCACACCCGATCGACGAAGTCGATCTCCGGTTCGACGGCCTGGACCGAAAGCTCGTAGAGCTCGTGGCGGTCGCTCTCCCCCGCGGTGCGCCACCCCTGCTTCACGGCCCTGGCCTTCCTCTCGTTCCGCTTCTTTTCTTTGCGTCTGGACATGGAGGACGAAGTGTAGCGGCCCCTCCTCCGATGCACCGGAATCGATCAGGGATCCGCTCCGCCCCATGCCGCCAGCAGGAGCCCGAGGTCCCCTCCCCCCACCACTCCATCACCGTCGAGATCGAGCAAGGGATCGATCGAACCCCAACCCGCCAGCAGCAGTCCGAGGTCGCTGCCGCCCACCGATCCATCGCCGTCGAGATCGGGATCCGGCCCGCCGCAGACGACACCGGCGCTCGCCACGCATGCCTGGTCCCAGGCCACGAGGCAGCAGTAGGGATCGCTGCCGCACACCGCGGTGCAGCATCCGGCGTCCTCGCACCCCGGGCCCTCGTGGACCGAGGCACACGATCCATCCGTCCCGCAGGTGGGAATCGATTCACAATCCGCCCCGCACAGCAGGGTGGCGATCGTGACGCAGAGCTCGTCCCAGGTCTGGGTGCAGCAGTAGTCGTCCACCCCGCAGACGCACTCCCTGATCCCCGGATCGTCGATCAGCACCCCACCCGTCTCGCAGGGACCGTGGACCGGATCGAGTTCGATGATCAGATCGTCCAGTCGGGTCGCATCCGCGATGCTCGAACCCGAGCGGATCCGGATGCGGACGTCGTCCAGACCGACGAGCACCGAGAGATCGATCTCGACGTCCCGGCACGCTGCGGAGCTCGAGACCGGCACCCTTCCGAGTTCGAAGGGCGGGTCCTCTCCGATCCGGGCCTCGAAGACCGGTCCGGGCACTCCCGCCCCCGCGGACACCACGCATCGAAGTCGAGCGCTCGAGGCATCGGTGAAGTCGAGGCATGCAGTCTCGATCGTCGACCATGGGAAACCGCCCCCGAACCGCAGGGCGGCATCGTCGGTGTCGGCGCAGCCTCCGGAGATGGAGAGGTAGGGGCCCGAACCCTCGCAACCCTCGAAGAGTTCGGGGAACGCGGCGCAGGCCCCGCCCGGGAGGTAGACCGCTCCGAAATCCGTCGACAGTCCCGATCGACAGTCCGACCCGCAGTCTCCGCATCCCATCGCCCCCACCGAGTCGATGCAGAACGCATCCCACGCGACCTCGCAACAGAACGGATCCACGTCACAGACGCAGTCCCTCACTCCGGGATCGTCGCATCCGGGCCCACCGGTCTCGCAGCAGCCGTGGGCCTCCGCGTCGCCACAGGCCTCGCCCTCCACGAAGAGCTCGTCGACCAGCAGGACCGCCGGACCGGGGTTCACGATCATCCATTCGAGGGTTCCATCCGCAGGCACCGCGTGTTCGACCATGAGATCCAGACAGGTCCCGCCCACCGCGGGGATCCCCACCGTGTGGCCATCCCCGGGATCGCACCCTCCGCCCGGTCCCAGCCGCATCCACGCCCCGGATGCATCCAGACTCGCAGCGTAGATCCAGACCCGCACCCGGCCGCAGTCGGGCTCGGGAGACATGCGGGCGACGAGACGGTCTCCGGGATCGAGCCTCCAGGCCCGACCCGTGGGACAGAATCCGCTGTTGACCGCACTGCCCTCGATCCGGCACCAGGAGACCGACAGGGGCGGACCTTCGACGTCCCCGGGTCCGATCGATGAGACGAAGGATTCGAGGTGAAGAGGGATCCACTCCTCTTCGGCATGGGCCGACGACATCACCGTGATCGTCGACAGGAGAACGACGACCACGCGACCGAAGACCGATCTGAAGACGTTCGGGGCAGGCATGGACGATACAAGTCTGCCCGCGCCGCGGTCTCGGGCCGCGACGAACGCCCTTGCAGCGCCCGGCCGCGGGCCGTCCGCCCGCACGATCCGCTCAACCCCTGCGACCACCGACTCCGCAGTCCGGAAACCCGCAGCATGGACCACCCGGATCGGGGACACTGGATGGATGCCAGGACCACCCCTTCCTCGTGCCGTTCCGCTGCTGCTCCTGCTCATGGCGTCGATCGCCGGCTGCAGGGCCACCCCCGCACCCGACGAGCTGCCCATGTACGACGGCGAGGCCGGGAACCCCATCGCCTGGGAGGAACTGGTCGCACGATCCCTCGCGGTGGATGTGGTGATGATCGGCGAGGAACACGACGATGCGAACGCACACGCCCTTCAGGCCGCGCTGATCGCGGATCTCCTGGCGCTGGACGCCCGAAGCGCCGTGAGCCTCGAGATGCTCGAACGAGACGAGCAGTCGGATCTCGATGCCTGGCTGCGGGACGAGATCGAGACCGCCGAAATGGTGGAACGGACCGGGGCCTCATCCTGGCGGGGATGGGACGACTTCTATCAGCCGGTTCTCGACATCGCGAAATCCTCGGGCGTCCCCGTGGTCGCGGCCAATGCTCCGCGCAGCTACGTGCGTCGGGCGCGACTCGAGGGATACGACGTCCTGCGGGCGCTTCCCGAGGAGGAACTGCTGCTCTTCGATCTTCCCGAGACCCTCGATCAAGGCCCCTACTGGGAGCGTTTCCGCGACCTCATGCTTGAATATCGGGAGGACGAGGTCGAGGTGGAGGAGATCCGCAGGACGTTCTCCAGTCAGATGGTGTGGGACGCGACGATGGGGGCTTCGGTCGCATCCGCGCTGGACCGCCCGGAGGTCGATCGGGTGATCCACCTGCTCGGTCGATTCCACGGGGATTTCGAGGGTGGCACGATTCGAGAACTCCGTAGACTTCGCCCCGAGACCAGTGTCCTCGTGATCAGCTGCGTCGGCCGGGGCGACGGCAGGAACCTCGCCGGAGAGGATCTCGGTCGCGCCCAGGTCGTGGTCTACACGTTGAAATCGGACGACTGACGACCGCCCGGTCAGCCGATGCCCAGCATCTTGTTCAGCTGGGACTGGTCCTTGGCGATCTTGTAGAACTTCTCGATCTTCATCATCGACATCAGGCCGTGCAGCTCCTTGCTGAGCCCGAAGAGGATCGAATCGGCCTTGACCGCGTTGGCGTTGTTGCGGAACGCCAGGCACATGCCCAGCCCCATGGAGGACATGAAGGTCGTGGAGCTCATGTCGAGGACGAGATGCTCCAGCGAGGAGCCCAGCTCCTTGATGTAGGGCTCGACCTCCTTCTGGATGAGCGGAGCCTCACGCTGCCCGATGCTGGGACCGACCGGCTTGATGAGGAGAATCCCGTCCCTGCGGGTGATCTCCACGAGGCTGGTGGCATGCTTGTCGGGCAGGTTGGACATGGAACTCGGTCTCGATCTCGATGATGGTGGCCGGCAGGCGCGTCGCCGCCGGGGGCAGGAGTGTAGCGGAGGCCACGAGATGCTTCCGAAGGGCTACCGTGCCCTCATGGACGATCACGACCCATCGCCGGGAACCGTCGCTTTCACCGGAGCCCGCCTGGTGACTCTCGCCGCCGGGGACCGCGAACCCAGACGTGGATCCCGGCTGTCGGAGCTCTCCGTCATCGATCGGGGCTGGATCCTGGTCCGGGACGGGATCATCGCGGATCTCGGCGAGGGTGATGCTCCCCCGCTTCCGGAATCCGTCGAGATCGTCCATGCCGAGGGCCGGGTGGTGATGCCCGCGCTCGTCGACTGCCACACCCACGCCTGCTTCGCCGGAGATCGATCCGACGAGTTCGAGGCCCGACTCGCCGGGGCCGACTACCTGGAGATCCTCGCCGCGGGAGGCGGGATCATGTCGACGGTCCGGTCGATCCGGGAGGCACCGGAGGAGCTGCTGGTCGATTCCCTGCTGGGCAGGCTCGAGCGGATGGCCAGGCTGGGAAGCGGCACCGTGGAGGTCAAGTCGGGATACGGCCTCGACCCCGGGTCGGAACTCAAGATGCTCCGGGCGATCACCACCGCGGCGGAGCGGACGCCGCAGATCGTCGTGCCGACCTTTCTCGGGGCCCACGCTCTCGATGCCGATGCCCCGGATCCCGCGCTGGCGGTGGAACGGATCATCGACGAGGCCCTTCCCGAAGCCGCGTCCTCCTTCCCCGGGATCGCCTGCGATGCCTACTGCGAGGAGGGGGCGTGGACCCTCGCGGACTGCCGGAGACTCTTCGAGCGGGCGGCGGAGCTGGGCTGTCCCATCCGGGTCCACACCGATCAGTTCAACAGCCTGGGGATGACGCGACTCGCGGTCGAGATGGGGGCTCGAAGCGTCGATCATCTCGAGGCCTCCACCCCGGAGGATCTCAGGGCGGTCGCCGCCAGTGCCACCATCGCCGTCCTGCTGCCGGTCAGTGGCTTCACCCTCGACGATCGGTATGCCGACGGACGGGAACTCGTGGACCTCGGTGCCGCCGTGGCCCTTGCGAGCAACTTCAATCCCGGCTCGGCCCCCTCCCCATCCGTCCCCTTCGCGATCGCCCTTGCCTGCCGAAAATGCGGCCTTCGACCCGCCGAAGCGATCACCGCCGCGACCTGGAATGCCGCCTGCGTGCTTGGCCTGCAGGACGAGATCGGCTCCCTGGAGGTCGGCAAGAGGGCGGATCTGATCCTCCTCGACACCGGGGATGAACGGGATCTGGGCCTCGAAGTGGCCGGTCCGGGGCCGGATCGAGTCATGATCGCGGGACGGTGGTGTCCGGGCGGGTCCCGGGCCTAGGCCGAAAAGTTTCCAATTCCGTTTCCTTCCAGCCAGGTCGGCCTCCCCGGAGGTCGATGGACCGGTGCCTGCATCGTGCAGGCATGAGTTCATCAACCGGCCCTGAGATGCGGCACCGACATGACTTCACCGAGGGATTCGGTGGTCGGTTCCAGCCGAGGGGCTTCACGCCTGGGAGACCCCTGATGCAGAACGGCTACAACACCTTCGGATACGGCCCCTTCATGAACCAGTACTGCGGTGACAACGGCAGCTTCGGCACCCCCTGCCCCACCGAGTACGCCAACTGGAACACCCCGTACTTCGGCGGCCACACCAACGGCTGGAACACCCCGTACTTCGGCGGCTTCACCAACGGCTGGAACACCCCGTACTTCGGCGGCTTCACCAACGGCTGGAACACCCCGTACTTCGGCGGCC
>PAQL01000042.1 GCA_002709295.1 Phycisphaerae bacterium
CCAGTGATCAGAAGCTCGTGACGCATCCCGAGACCGGCGAGTCGGTCCGGTTGTATCGGACGCTTCGTCGGGAGTACGTGGTGCCCGGCGATCCGGTGACCCGCGGTTCGACGCCTCTCGGCCTGCATCCGAAGGCCAACCGGAGGGGCCCGGAATGTGAGTTCGAGTTCCAGATCAAGGGCAAGCCCGCCGGATGCTGGATCTATCGCTGATCAGGTCCGGGTTTTGGCCCTCCTGATCGGTTGAATCCCGGCGTTCTTCTCGTATAATCCTCGATTCTCATCGGCGATCGATCGTCGACCATTCCCAGCCGTCCATCCACGGACGTCGATTCGAACGGAGCCAGTCGTGGCACACAAGAAGGGCCAGGGATCGTCCAAGAACGGTCGCGACTCCAACGCTCAGTACCGTGGCATCAAGCTGTACGGCGGTCAGGTCGCCAAGGCCGGTTCGATCATCGTCCGTCAGTGTGGAACCCGCTTCAAGCCGGGCTACCTCGTGCAGCGATGCAAGGACGACACCCTCATGGCCCGCGTCGAAGGCACCGTCCGGTTCCGAGGACGCATGGTCGATGTGGTTCCCTCCGACCCCTCGATTCCTCGCTACGAGGTCATCGACAAGGCGGTCGCGGCCAGGAAGAACTGATCCGGTTCCCGGCTTCTCCCGGGCGCCGCTTCTCGCAGGACACCATGACGCCTCGGGTCGACGCCCGGGGCGTCTTCGCATCCACCGAGGTCCCTCGCCGAGAGTCCCCCGATGCATCTTCTGGATGAGGCCAAGATCTACGTCCGCAGCGGAAAGGGTGGCGACGGTTGCGTCAGCCTGCGTCGGGAGAAGTACATCCCCAAGGGCGGGCCCGACGGCGGGGACGGAGGCAGGGGAGGCAGCGTCATCCTCGTCGCCGATCCGCACCTGGACACCCTGCTTCCCTTTCGATACGCACCGCACTACTTCGCCCCCCACGGCCAGCAGGGTTCGGGCTCCAGCCGTCATGGACGGGATGGAGAGGATCGTCGGGTGAAGATCCCCGTCGGGACCCAGGTCCGGGACGAGGAGACCGACGAGATCGTGGCCGACCTCGACGAACCCGGTCAGGAGGTCGTGGTCGCCAGGGGTGGACGCGGGGGGTACGGGAACGAGCATTTCAAGACTGCGACGAACCAGACGCCCCGGGAGGCCACTCCCGGCGAGCCGGTGGTCGAACGGACCCTGCTGCTCGAACTCAAGCTGATCGCCGATGTCGGCCTGGTGGGCCTGCCCAACGCCGGCAAGTCGACCCTGCTCTCCTCGATCAGCAAGGCCCGGCCCAAGGTGGCCGACTATCCATTCACGACCCTCGTCCCCCAGCCGGGGATCGCCGAACTTCCCGGGGATCGTCGACTGGTCGTCGCCGACATCCCCGGTCTCATCGAGGGGGCGGCGGATGGCGCGGGTCTGGGACACGACTTCCTGAAGCACATCGAGCGGACGCGGGTGATCGTGCATCTCATCGATCTGATGCCGATGGACGAGAGCGATCCGGTCCGGAACCACGAGGTGATCCGCCGCGAGCTCCACGCCTTCAGTCCGGAGCTGGCGAGCAAGCCCGAGGTGGTGGTGCTCAACAAGATCGATCTGGTCGATCCCGAGGAGCGGGAGGCGGTCGTCCGCCGGACCGCCCATGCGATCGGCCTCGGCGTCGACGAGCTGGTGGTGGCCAGCGGGGCGACGGGCGAGAACCTCCGGGAGGTTCTGGAGCGGGCGTGGGATCTGGTCCGCTCGGTCGATTGACGATCAGCGGCAGAGGGCCATGTAGACCCTGAAGAACTCGATCATCGGGGCCTCGAAGTCGGTGCCGACGATGAGGCCCGCGATCTCGGGCACGAGTCGCTCGTCGCGGGCCAGGTTCACGACCCGGCCGCCGCCTGCGGCCGCGATCTCCGGGAAGAACTCGATGGCGCCTCGATCGCGGCTCCAGCGTCTTCTTCGCACGCCCTTGATCCCGTCGGGACCGTCCTCGCCCTCCACCTCGAGTTCCTCGGGTTCAGCCTGCGAGGGATCGTCGTCGTCCTCGATGGTCGGATCGCATCCGATCACGTGGGTGGTGACTCCTCGCAGTCGGGCCTCCCCGGCCATCTCGATGCAGCTGCCACCACGACCGGCGTGCGGGGGGGCGTCGCCCACGAGGATCAACACGCCCCGGTGAGCCGGGTTCCAGTTGAATCGTCCGTACGCGAGTTCGAGTCCCTCGTTGACCAGTTCGGGGCGGTCGCCGCCGCCCTCGGCACTCAGTCTCCAGAGGTTCGAGCGTGCGGTGTCGATCGACGAGGTGAAGTCCCAGCCGACCTTCTCGAACTTCTCGCGCCGGTCCCGGTATCCGGCGATGCCGACCCGGACGCCGCCCGAGACGTCGCCCACGAATCGCATGAGATCGTCGACTCCGCCCTGGGCCTCCGCGATCTCCCCGCTCATGCTGGCGGTGCAGTCGATCACGATCGCCAGGTCGAGGGGCTGGAGCGCGAGTGCCTCCAGATGGTCCGCGAGGGAGATGAACTCCTCGAGGGGAAGACCCGCCATCGTGCTGAGATCGTCTGGGTGGGACGGGGTCGGGAGGGACCGATCGACCTCGCCCTCGGCGGGCATGTCGCGGGGGGGGAGGAACCGCGCGGAGTCCATGGGCGTCCGACGATGACGCTTCCACCAGTTCCGCCACTTGTAGGCGCGGCGCAGATCCTCTCCCTCGGTGATGCGGGCGAGTCTGGGACTCATGCTTCCGCATTCCTGGTCGTTCATCCGCAGCACCACGAGTTTCACGAGTTCGCTCGCGAGCTCCTGCAGTTCCTCGTCGTCGGAGAGCAGGGCGAGCTCGGCGGCCAGCAGCTTGTCCTGGAGTCTGGAGCTTCGTGAAAGGGCCGCCACGCCTCGCGAGAGACGGGCCGGATCCACGGCGTATCCGCACCGCAGCGCGGTTCGGATGATGGTGGGTTCCTCCTCCTCCACGAACCAGTCGGGATCCTGCCGGATGCCCCGGTGGGCGAGGACCAGGACGGCGAAGGATCGGACCGCCGGATGCTTGTCACGGAGGGCGGCGATCAGCATGCCGGCGGATTCCGGGCAGTCGAAACGCTGAAGCCGGAGCAGGGCGATCACCCGCCGTGGCCAGGCCAGGCTGCCCAGAAGATCCCGGATGGTCTCCTGCTCCCGAACCTCCGCCTCGACGATCGGCTGAGCGGGCTTCGGCGGCTCCGGGGTCGGAGGGTCGGCGGTCGCGGAGCCGACCAGCAGGCTCATCAGGATGGGCAGGAGCAGACGGGTCACGAATCGAGTGTAGGGACTGGACCGGGAGAACTTCACCGGGGTTCTGGAACCCCTGATCCCGGGGCTCCGTAGGTTCTGTCAGCCATACCTTGCCAGGCATGGTATGTTTCGCCTGCACTTGAACCCTCAGGAGATCGGCCGTGCGAATCGAACGTGAACTCATGCGAGGGGCGGGCCCGGTGGCGGTCCTGAGCCTGCTCTCCAACGGGGAGATGTACGGCTACGAACTGGTGGAGGCCCTCGCCGCCCGCACGGAAGGGGTGCTCGACATGGGACAGTCGACGCTCTACCCGTTGCTCTACAACCTCGAGGCCAAGGGGCTGGTGGACAGCGAACGTCGCCGCTCGGATCATGGACGGGAGCGGAAGTACTACACCCTGACCGGTTCGGGCCGACGTCGCCTGGAGGCGGAGCGTGCCCAGTGGCAGGCGGTCACCGGCGCCATGCGCGAGCTCGGGGTCGTGGTGCGGGGTCTTCTTCAGCCCGCCCCCGTCGCGTTTCCCGCCGTCGCCTGAGCGGCATCGGGATCATCTGGACGACTCATCGACTTTCGGGGACCGACGATCATGCAAGAGCACGAACACGATCACGAGATCGCCCACGACGGACTGTGGCGCCGACTTCGACACACCCCGCTGACCGACACGCTGCGCGGTCGGGTGACGGGTTCCCTGGATCGAGAGGCGATCATCGCCCGGTCGGGGATTCCCCCGGCACTGGCGACCCTGGTACGGGAGACGGTCCGGAGCACCGGACTTCATCGTGACGAGAAGGCCGAGGTCGCCCGCGATCTCGCGGAACACTTTCGAGACGGCATCGATCGTGGGGAGAGTCCGGAACGACTGGAGGAGGACTTCGGCGACCCGGCCGCGGCCGCGGCGTTGATTCGTCGCTCCATGATGCGCAAGCGTTCATGGTGTAGTCGACAGGCCGGCCTCGGGGTGAAGGTCTCGGCGGCCGCGTTGGTGCTGCTGATCTCGATCTACCTCGTGGTGGCGTTCAACGACTGGAGACAGTCTCCGAACATCGCCGTCGACCACCTCGCGGCGATGAATGCGCCGATCGCCGCGACTCCGGTGTCGGAAAGGGCCTGGCCGCTGATTCGAGAGGGTCTGACCATGTCGCGTGGTCTGGTCGACCCGGAACCGCACCTGGAGATCGGCGTGCCGGCGGCGGAGACGCGGCGGGGTATCCACGCCGAGCTGGTGACCCATGCCCGCGAAGGGCTTCCGCATTGGTACGACGGCCCGGGGAATGATCGTGATTCCGGATCACGACTCTCGCCCGAGGAGATCGAGGCCTTCTTCGCCGGCCACGAGGAGGCTCGTCGCACGCTGCTGGCCGCCGCGACGCGGAGGAATCTCGGTTTCGAGATCATGCCCGGCGGGCCCGAAGATCCCCTTGATCGTGCGTTCCTCGACCTCGGCCCCTCGGTTCCCGCGAGTGCCGATGGCCCGGGCGCCGTCCCGGTCGACCCCTTCGAGGGCAGCCTGATCAACGCCTCGCTGCCTCACCTCGGTTCGGTCAGGGCCGCCGCCCGTCTCCTCGACGCCGACGCCCGGAAGGCGTTGATCGAAGGAGATGCCGCTCGGGCGATCGAGGACTTCGAGGCGATGTTCGAGCTGGGTCGCATGGTTCGCGAGCCCTCGATCATCCTCAACCAGCTGGTGGGAGCGGCGATCGACCAGCTGGTCTTCCAGTCGATCCTCGACGGGATCGCCACCATGCCCGGGTCCTTCACCGATGCGGATCTGAGGTCGGCCGTCGCGATGCTGGAGGGACTCGACGAGAGCCGCTTCGTCATCGATCTCGAGGGCGAGCGTCTTCTCTTCGAGGACCTCGCCCAGAGGATCTACACCGATGATGGAGATGGAGACGGCCGACTCACCATGCGGGGCATGCAGGGCGTGAACGGCATCGGGACCGGAGGCGGCACCGGTGGCCCCTCGGTGCTGCAGTTCCTCGCCACCCCGATGTTCAGTCGGGTCATGCTCTCCCGTGCCGAGGCTCTCAGGCTCTGGAACGAGATCTTCGACGCCTACGAGGTGGCGGCCGGGGCGCCGGCGTGGGAGATCGATCGCGAGAGCATCTCGTCGATCGACGGCCGGAACCTCGACGACCTGGGCTCCAGCTCCCTGTCCTCGATGCGGTACTTCCCGCTGACCCTGCTGGTTCCTGCGATCGACAACGCGATCCTCATGGGTCACGTCGGCCGTGCCGATCGGGATCTCGCCACCGCGGTGGTGGGGGTGGAGGCGGCCAGACGACGACTCGGGGGATGGCCGACGTCCCTGGAGGAGGCGGAGCTCGCCCGGCTTCCGATCGATCCGGTGGACGGTCGACGACTCGCCTACGGCATCATCGAGGGCCGGCCATCGTTCTGGTCGATCGGTCCGGATCGGGATGAGGACGGCGGAACGGCGATCACCACCACCTCGAAGGACCTCGCCGGCTGGGGCCCGCGTCGGAACGAAGCCGGGTTCGGATCGCTCACGGGATTCCTCGGGGCGGGGATCCCTCCGGAGGACGGTTACGACGGCGACGTCGTGGTCTGGCGGGGGGGCGACGGCGAGGTCAGTCCCCGTTGAGTTCGCGAAGACGCGGACTGACCCGGAGAAGCAGCTGGACGCGTTCGAACTCGTCGAGCCAGTCCTGAAGGGTGCCGGCGAGTTCGTCCTGGGGGACCGGGGCCCCGGGCAGCGGGCAGGATGGCCCGAGGTTGCGGGCCGCGATCGCCCGGTAGCGGGTGAGGGTTCGATCGCCCGCCACCGCGACCGGTTCGAAGTCCTCGCTCATGAACACGACCATGGGGACGCGATCACCGCCGTTGATCCGGAGAGGCCTCGAGAACGCGGGGTGCTCGTCGCGATCGAGCCAGCGCAGATCGATCCGATCCGAGGCGGAGGCGATGCGTTGCAGAAGCGGGCCCTGCTGCACGCAGTCCCCGCACCAGATGCCGCTGGAGACCAGCACCGGCATGGTCCGGGTGAAACCCTCGACCAGTCTTCTCTGCGAGTCGTCGAGCGTGATGCGTTCGTGAATGCGTCGCCAGTCCTCGGCCAGTCGACGATCGGTCGCCAGGTAGTCCTCCCAGGACAGGCCCCGGTCATGAAATCCGGCGAGACTCTCGGCGTCGAGGGCACGGGTCATGCAGCGTCTTCCTGGTGGAGGGAGTTCGAATCGCGGGACGAGGGTTCACCGCTCGATCCGGTCGGGTCACGGTACTCCGGCCATTCGGATCATGGTGAGGATCGTGGGGAGGTCCTGACCGCCCACCATCTCGTGCAGGACCGTGCCGTCGGGAGCCAGCAGCCACATCGTGGGATACGCCCGCGCCGCGGTGGCGAGTTCCGGGAGGGGTCGGTCCGAGGTGATGATCGGATAGGTGGGGACGGCGATCGGCTTCAGAACGCCTTCGGCGACCCGGGCTCGACGAGCCTCGAGCCACGGTCCGACCACGCCGGCGGGTTCGGTCGCGATCGAGATCACCCGGACCTCGTCGGCGAGGTCGCGGTGGATCGCTTCGAGGGTCGGGATCGACTCGATGCACGGAGGACACCAGGTGGCCCAGACGTCGACCAGCACCGGTCGGTCGTCCACGCCTCCCAGACGGATGACGCTGCCGTCCATCGCGACATGGGTGCCGTCCTGCACGGTGCCCGTCGGATCCACGCGGTCGGCGGCGCGACCGGGGCCGACGAGCATCGACGAGGCGATGCAGCTGCCCAGCAGCATCGAGCAGAACCCCAGCAGCACGGTGGCGAAGGCCCGCCGATCGTCGGTGCGACGCTTCAGCATGGGACTGGCGATCGCGACCGCGGCGAGGCCGAGGAGGCCGCCGACGCCGTTGAAGAGGGACAGGGGCAGGCCGAGGACCGCGAGCCAGACGGCGACCCGGGCCGAGGTCCGGGAGCCCGGTGACTCAGTCATCCGGATCGGACCGCTTGGAATCCGTTCCGACCGAATCGAGGAGTTGCCGAAGGGCGTCGAACGCCTCCAGCGGGGTCATCTCGTCGAGCCGCATGTCGCGAAGACGATCGATCGCGGGATGGGGGAGGAACTCGGTGAAGAGGGACATCTGCGACTCCGGAGTCGGTGTCGGTGCGCTCGGCACCGCGCCGGCGCGGGCGGCGGCATCCCCTTCGTGGACCTCGAGCGAGTTCAGAAGCTCCTTCGCCCGCGCCACGACCGCGGGAGCGAGCCCGGCGATCTCCGCGACGTGGATCCCGTAGGAACGGTCGGTGCGGCCGGGCTGGATCCGGTGCAGGAACACGATGCGATCCTGCCATTCACGAACCGTGACGTGGAGATTGGTCACCTCGGGCATGCGGTCCGCGATGGTGGTGAGCTCGTGGTAGTGCGTCGCGAACAGGGTGCGACTGCCGCGGGCGGCGAGAGCCTCGGCGATCGCCCAGGCCAGGGAGAGTCCGTCCAGCGTGCTGGTGCCGCGTCCGATCTCGTCGAGCACCACGAGGCTTCGATCGGTCGCGTGGTGGAGGATGTTCGCGGTCTCGGTCATCTCGACCATGAAGGTCGAACGGCCGGCATGCAGTTCGTCGGCGGCCCCGATGCGGGTGAGGATCCGGTCGACCACCCCGATCCGGGCCCGGGTGGCGGGGACGAAGGAGCCGGCCTGGGCGAGCAGGACGACCAGCGCGGTCTGTCGGATGTAGGTGCTCTTGCCGGCCATGTTGGGGCCGGTGATCAGGGCCAGGGTCGAGGGCGACTGTTCGGTGGCCAGCTGGGTGTCGTTGGGCACGAAGCGGTCGCGCATCGTCGCGTCGAGCACGGGATGGCGGGCCTCCACGAGTTCGAGCACCCCCGAGTCCTCGATCTCGGGTCGGACCCAGCCCAGGCGATGGGCGGTCTCGGCCAGGCACTGCGTCCCGTCGATCTCCGCGATCGCGTCGCCGAAGGCGGCGATCGCGGCAAGCTCGCCGGCGATCGTCCGGCAGAGCTCCTCGAAGACCGCCTTCTCCCGCTCCAGCGCCCGGGCGCCCGCGGTGAGGACCTTGTCCTCGAAGGTCTTGAGATCGTCGGTGATGTACCGCTCGGCGTTCTTGAGCGTCTGCTTGCGGACGAAGCCCGCGGGAATCCTCGCATCGTTGGCCTTGGAGACCTCGATGTAGTAGCCGAAGACCTTGTTGAAGCCGACCTTCAGCGAACCGATCCCGGTCTCCTCGACGATGCGGGCCTGATACTCGGCGAGCCAGCTGGTCGCGTCGCGCTCGAGCTCCCGGGCCTCGTCGAGTCGTTCATCGACGCCGTCCCTCACCAGTCCGCCGTCGCGGAGGTGGGCCGGCGGGTCGTCGACGCAGGTGCGGTCGATGTCGGAGGCCAGGGGTTCGAGGGCGAGCACCGTGGATTCGAGTCGGTCGTGCACCGCCTGGAAGGCGGGGCGGTCGGCGAGGAGTTCGACCACCGGCGCCGCCGCCCGCACGCTGCGACCGAGGGCGACCACGTCTCTGGGGGTGGCCCGGCCGACCGCGACCCGACCGGCGATCCTGGCGACGTCGTTCATGCCGGAGAGGGCGTCTCGAACCGCGTCCGCGGCATCCCGGTCCTCGACCAGTCCCCCGACGGCCCGAAGCCTGGCCTCGATCTCCTCGACCTGCAGCAGCGGCCATGAGAGCCGTCGTCGAAGGGAGCGTCGCCCCATCGCGGTCCGGCAGTGGGGGAAGACCGAGAGCAGCGAACCTTCGAGTTCCCCGCGGCGACTGGTGCGTTCGATCTCCAGACTGGAAAGCGTCGCGAGATCGAGCTGCATGCGTCGATCGTCCTCGCGCCGGCGCGGTGGTCGAAGGTGGGCGAGGGGACGGACCGCCTCGTCGTCATGTCGATCCGCGGCCTGGGTCTCCAGGAGATAGCGGAGCAGCACGCCGGCTGCGGCGGTCGCGGGTTCGTCGGCGACCAGACCGAAGGCCTCGAGATTGGCGACGCGGTAGTGATCCCGCAGGGTCCGGTCGCCCTCCTCCGCGGTGAAGAGCCAGCCGGGACGTCGGGTCTCCGCGGCCCCGATCGAGTCGGCGAGGGATTCGGGCAGGGCGATCGACTCGTCGAGATCGATCGGGTCGGGCACCACGACCTCGTCGGGGGCGTAGCGGGCGAGGAGATCGATCACGCCGGCATGGTCGCACTCGGCGACGGTGAAGGACCCGGTGGAGAGTTCCGCGACCGCGATCGCGATCCGGTCGTCGGCGAACGGCGCGACCGCGGCGACCAGGTTCTCGCGGCCCTCCTCGAGCAGGGATTCGTCGACCAGGGTGCCGGGGGTCAGCACGCGGGTGACCGCGCGATCGACCACGCCCTTGGCATCCTTCGGGTCCTGGACCTGGTCGCAGACCGCGACCCGGTGGCCGCCATCGACGAGTCGCCGCAGGTAGGTCTCGGCCGAGTGGTGGGGCACCCCCGCCATCGGCATGCCCTTGGTGCGTTCGGTCAGCGTGATGCCGAGCACCCGGTGGGCCTCCTCGGCGTCGGGACCGAAGAGCTCGTAGAAGTCGCCCATCCGGAAGAACAGGAGGCAGTCCGGATGGTCCCTCTTGAAACGCGTGAACTGGCGCATCGCGGGCGTCTCCCACGAGGGACCGCGGTAGGCCTCGGGGAGATCGTCGGAGGAGGTTTCAGGCGCCGTCTTCACAGCGACAAGTCTACGGGTCGAGCGGTCCGGAACCGTCCTGGAGTCCGAGTCCGGGTCTTCGTGGACAAGGTGTCGAAGGGGGGTGCGGACCCCGGGAGAGGCGTTCAACCGTCGCCGGTGGGGTCGGTCTTCCAGAGGATCCTGACCCGGCGCCGACCCCACTCCAGAGCGGCCTTTCGATCGAGGCCGTAGTAGAGGTCGATGCGGTCCTTCCATCGCTTCGCCATCTTGTCCAGCACGAGGTAGGGGCCTCGTTCCTCGCCGTCGACCTCGATCCAGACCGGAGTCCGGTGGACGAGGCCGAGGTCGAGGAGATCCCGACTCACCGCAATGCACTTCTCCCCGGGCTCGAGTCGATCTCCCCAGGCCGCGATGAACGGGTCGCCGTCGGTCTCCTCGGGTCGCGAGCAGTACGCCGTCGCGGTCACCCACATGGAGTGGCGTTCCCCATGCTCGGGGTGCGTCTCCGTGGTGCGAGTCGTCGAGCCGACCGCGGTCTCGGTCGCGGTCGTGGTGGTGGTCGTGGTGGTGGTCGTGGTGTCCGGGGACGCCGGGGGTTCTTCGGCGCAGCACCCGGCCAGCAGCAGGCACCCCAGCAGCGGGGCGAGCGTGATGCGGGCGGGGACCGGGCCGGTCATCGTGCTTCGGTTCCGGCTTCGGTTCCGGCTTCGGTTCCGGCGTCCGGTCCGGTCTTCACGGTCTTCGGCTCGCCGGGAAGCGGTCGTCGCCCGGTCGACCACATGACGGCCTCGCCCAGATGGCGTCGGAACATCGGTTCCTCGAAGGACTCGTTGGTGTGTCCGCCGCCGGTGTAGAAGGCGCGGCCTCCGTCGTAGTCCTGGTACCAGGCGATCGGATGGTCGCCGTTCATGCCGCCACCCTCGAAGGTCGACTCGTCCAGGCTGAGGAGCACCTTGACGTTGGGACGTGGATTCTCGCGGTAGACGTACCACTCGTCGGTGCGCTTCCACTTCTCGGGCAGGAACCTCGTCGCCGGGAAGGTCCGGTTCTCGACGTTGATGGTCGCGGGCTGGATGCGGGGGTGCGTCTTGAAGTACGCCCCGACCAGCCGGCCGTACCAGGGCCAGTCGTACTCGGTGTCGGCCGCGCTGTGGATCCCCACGTAGCCGCCGCCCGCTCGGATGAACGCCTCGAACGCCTTCTGCTGTTCGTCGTCGAGCACGTCACCGGTGGTGTTGAGGAACACGACGCCGTCGAACGTCGCGAGCTTCTCCGGCTGGAACCAGGTCGGATCCTCGGTCGCCTGGACGTTGAAGCCGTGTTCCTTGCCGATGCCGCGCATCGCCTTGATCCCGGAGGGGATCGAACCGTGGCGGAAGCCCCTGGTGCGGGAGAAGACCATCACCATGGGCTGGTCACCGCCGGCGGTGGGGCGGTTCGGGACCGGATCCGCTTCCTGGACGACCGGACGACTCGGCGCCGCGGCAGCGACGAGGACCACGGCGATGGCCAACCCCAGAACGGGGGCGGCCACGCGGCTGGGATCGAGCAGGAACGGACGTCGGTGGGTGGATCGGCTCATGCCCCGATCCTAGCCGGAGATGGCCCCCGGGCCATGTGGAAGTGGCCTGGTGGATCGCCCGCAGGGGTCTGCATGAAGAAAAAGCCACCCGACCTTCGATCGGCCGGGTGACTCGTCTCTCTCACCGGTGGATTGCCGAGCGTGGTCGTCGCCGTGCTCGGTGTCGTCCTGTCGTCGTTGATGGGGCCCCTGCGTGATGGATCGGCACGGGCTCTTGACGGGATCTGAATGGCCGGACACGACCTTCGGCCTGGCTCTTCGTTCCGGGGTCCTGGCGCCGGATGAGGATTCAACCGGCGTCACCCCCATCATGCGAAAACCAGCTGCTCCAGCGCAGGACAAGGCGGGAAATCACGGCACTTGCCTGCTTCCGGGGCCGAGGCCGTCGGTTCATGGCGGAACAAGCCCTCGGAGGCGATCGGCGACCCCGGAACGAGCACCGCCCCCGATCCTGAGGATCGGGGGCGGTGGGACATGGAGCCGATCGGGGTCGAACCGACAACCTCCTCGATGCGACCGAGGCGCTCTCCCAATTGAGCTACGGCCCCAATAGTGGGTCTGGACTGGTTCCCGCCAACCACCGCGGGACCGCGAAGTGTACCGACCTCCCGGGCGGTCGGCCAGAGCCGATCGCGTGGCCTGGAGGCCGATTTCGCGGTTCGCCCTCAGGCGCAGGTCGAGCAGCGGCCGGAGAGCGTCAATTCGTGGTGCTCGAGCTTGAATCCCTCGGGGAGGAGCTTCTTGAGGCCGCCGGCACAGCCCGCGACGTCGTAGATGCGGTCGCACACCGTGCAGTGGAAGTGGTGGTGGTGGGTGGCGGCGACGCTGGTGAGCTCGTAACGGTCCGCCCCGCCCGGGATCGGGACCGTGGTGATCTCGTTGTCCTCCTGAAGCCGTCGGACCACGCGGTAGACCGTCCGCACGCCCAGACTCGGAACGGTCACGGCGGCTTTCTCGTGGATCTCCTCGATCGAGAGCGGGCGGCCCGCATTCTCGATCGCGGCTCGGATCGCCTCGGTCTGCCTGGTGGTGCGTTGCTGGGGCATGGGGGACTCGTCCCGAAGGATAGCCACGAGACCATCGGATGCCAACAGCAGCGTACAATTCCCGGGTCGAGCGACCCCGTGATCCCGGAATCCGAGGCTCCGTCTCGGGCGTGCGAACCCACCGTCGGCGGAACCTCTCATGGATGCGCTGCCCACCCTCGTCGTCTACAGCCTGGTGATCCTCGTCGTCTCGGTGGCGGGGGGGCTGGTCCCGTCCCTGATCACTCTCAACCACCGACGGATGCAGCTCGCACTCTCCCTGGTCTCCGGGGTGATGCTCGGAGTCGGTCTGCTGCACATGCTCGGCCATGCGGTCGAGATGCCGCTTCATGCCCCGCCGGGATCCGATCCGCCCTCGATCCACGTGGTGATGCTCGCCGCGGTGGGGGGGTTCCTCGTGATGTTCCTGCTGGAACGCTTCTTCTGCTTCCATCACCACGAGACCCCGGAGGAACATGGCCCGGTCGGTGGTGAGGATCACGCTCCCGGCGATGAAGGCGGCCACGGGACGACGGGCTCGAGGCACCGACTGCACTGGGTCGGGGCTTTCATCGGGCTGACCGTCCATACGCTGCTTGCCGGTCTCGCCCTGGGCGCGGCGGTGGGGGCGGGGGTCGCGAGTCTGGACCGGCTCGAGGCCGGTGGCGAGGTTCATGCCGCGACCTGGCTGGGGATTCCCGGCTTCGCGGTCTTTCTCGGCATCGTGCTGCACAAACCCTTCGACTCCTTCACGATCATCGCGCTCATGCGTCACTCCGGCCGGGCGGGCCTCGTGGTGCACCTCGTGAACATCGCCTTCGCCCTCGTGATCCCCATCGGGGTGGGCCTCTACTTCGCGGGTGCCGACCTCGCGGGTGATTCGATCGCCTTCACCTCGCTCGCCCTCGCCTTCAGTGCCGGGACGTTCATCTGCATCGCGGCCAGCGACGTGCTTCCGGAGCTTCAGTTCCACCGCCACGACCGCGTCGCGCTGACCGCGATGCTGGTGCTGGGACTGGCGATCGCCTGGGGGAGCGGGATCTTCGAGGCCGCAGGGCATGACCACGGCCACGCCGGGCATGGTCATGACCACGGCCATCAGGGTCACGATCATCACGGTCACGACCACCACGGTCACGACCACCACGGTCACGACCACCACGGTCACGACCACGATCCGGGACCGATGCAGGGGCCACTCCCTGAGGGCTCTTGAGACGACGACCACCGGACCGCGGAAACATGATTATAGGACTATGGCGACGGGTTGCCACAAACCCGGCCCCGGTATCAAACAATCGCTTAGTTTGGGCAAGCTTCCGTGAATCGAGAGGACCGGGGTTTACGATTCCTGGTGAATTGATATGGTGCGTGGAACAACTCGTCCAAGGGCTGTGCGGCCAAGGAGGAGAGTCGCCCAGCACCCGCGAGATTGATGTGAACCGCCGGCAGAGATGACCGGCGGTTCATCTTTTGCCCCACCTCCCTGGCCCCACCTCCGGGGCTGATCCCTGCATGCCAGCCTCGACCCGGGCCGGGGGCCTCCGGTCCGGGATCCGGTGGCGGTGGCACGGACAGGGTTGAAATCCGCGATCCCGGTCGAGAATCCGCTCTCCACGCGGGCATCTCCACCCCGTGAGGGGGGACCGGGGATAGGCTCCGCCCATGAAGTCAGAAAAGCTCCTCGCCGAACTCAACCGCCTCCGTCAGGATCTGGACAAGGATCCGAGCGATCTGGAGTGGTTCACCCTCCATCACGTGTTCTGCTTCGTCAGCTACAAGCATGGCGAGTTCCAGCAGTATCTCGACGAGGTGATCAAGCCCGGGGACGAGGTCCCCGAGGACTGAGGCATCGGGTCGTGGTGGGGTATCCTGGTGCGATTCTCCGTGATCCCGGAAGCCTGCCCCCATGTCTGAGCCAGCCTCCAAGCCCCGGTCCTTCAAGGACACCCTCAATCTTCCCTCCACCTCGTTTCCGATGCGGGCGAACCTCGCTCAGAACGAGGCCTCCAGCGTGTCCCGCTGGGAGAAGGAAGGTCTGTACCAGGCGATCGAGGAGGCCCGGGCGGAGGCGCCGATCTTCCGTTTTCACGACGGCCCGCCGTATGCCAACGGCGCCATCCACGTCGGGCACCTGCTCAACAAGGTGTTGAAGGACATGGTGGTCCGCTCGCGGATCCTCGAGGGCATGAAGTGTGCCTACACCCCGGGTTGGGACTGTCACGGTCTTCCGATCGAGCATCGGGTGATGACCGAACTCCACGAGAAGGGCAAGGCGGAGAAGCTCGCCTCGCTCGATGACGACACCCGACGCATCGCCATCCGCCGGGAGTGCGCGAGCTACGCGGAGAAGTTCATCAAGCTCCAGTCGGGGCAGATGAAGCGGCTTCTCACCCTCGCCGACTACGACCATCCCTACCTCACCATGGATCCGGTCTTCGAGGCGCGGACCCTCGAGGTCTTCGCCGACATGGTCGAGCAGGGCATCGTGTATCGCGATCTCAAGCCGGTGCACTGGTCGATCGAGAACCGGACCGCGCTGGCCGAGGCCGAACTCGAGTACGAGGACCGCGAGGATCCGCAGGTCTTCGTGGACTTCGAGGCCGCCGACCGCGAGGCGGTCGGACGCGCCTTCGATCTCGAGCTCGATGCGACGCCGAGCTTCATGATCTGGACCACCACTCCGTGGACCCTGCCTGCGAACCTCGCGATCGCGGTCGGGCCCCGCTACCGCTACGCCCTCGCCCGACTCGACGGACAGGAGACGGTGATCGCCCGGGAGCTTCTCGAGAAGGTGGTCGAGCAGTGCGGGATCGAGGAGGTGGAGGTGCTCGCCGAGTGCACCGGCAGCGAGCTGCTCGGCCTGGAGTACCGGCATCCGTTCATCGAACGGACCGGACGGATACTCGAAGCCGACTACGTCACCCTCGAGGACGGCACGGGCCTCGTCCACACCGCCCCCGGTCACGGCCAGGAGGACTATCGCACCGGCCAGCGGGAGGGACTCGACGTCTACTGCCCGGTCCGGGGAGACGGCACCTACGACGACACCGTGCCAGAGTGGCTGGTGGGGAGGTCGATCTGGGAAGGCAACGAACTGGTCACCGCGAAGCTTCGGGAGAGCGGACACCTCGCCTACCACGAGATGTTCAACCACAGCTATCCCCACGAC
This sequence comes from Phycisphaerae bacterium, assembly GCA_002709295.1. GTDB lineage: Bacteria > Planctomycetota > Phycisphaerae > Phycisphaerales > SM1A02. The sequence continues at coordinate 15,678 of PAQL01000042.1, forward strand.
TGGCGATCGAAGACCCCGGTCATCTTCCGCAGCACCGAGCAGTGGTTCGTCGCGGTGGACCGACCGACGAAGCGCGATCAGCGAAGCCTCCGCGACCTCGCGATGGACGCGACCCGCGAGGACGTCGGTTTCATCCCCGAGTGGGGGCGGAACCGGATGCGGGGGATGCTCGAGTCCCGTCCCGACTGGTGCCTCTCCCGTCAGCGGGCCTGGGGCCTGCCGATCCCCGCCTTCCGGGACGCCGAGGGACGCGTGTTGATGACCCCGGCCTCGGTCCGTTCGGTCGCCTCGGTCTTCGAGACCCGGGGTTCGGACGCCTGGTTCACCGACTCGCCCGCTGAACTCCTCGCGGGGTGGAACGCCGCCGACGATCCGGATGCGCCGGAGGGCATCGAGGTCTCCGGACTCGAGAAGATGTACGACATCTTCGACGTCTGGTTCGAGTCGGGCTCCAGCTGGGCGGCGGTCATGCGGGCCCGAGGTCAGGGGATCCCCGCGGATCTCTATCTCGAGGGAAGCGACCAGCACCGCGGATGGTTCCAGCTCTCGCTGCTGCCCGCCCTCGGAGCCACCGGGGCCCCGCCCTACCGCACCCTGCTGACGCACGGGTTCATGGTCGACAAGGACGGCCGGAAGATGTCCAAGTCCAGCGGCAACGCGCTGGTCGTCGACGATCTCCTCAAGGACTTCGGGGCCGACGTCTGTCGGTGGTGGGTCTCGTCCCTGCCCTTCGAGAACGACATCAAGGTCGATCTGGACTTCTTCAAGGTCGCGGGCGAGGGGTATCGCAAGATCCGCAACACCCTGCGGTTCCTGCTCGGCAACCTGGCCGACTTCGATCCCGCGAAGGACGACATTCCGCTCTCGGAGGTCGATCCCGGCTCGATCGACGGCTGGATCCTCGCCGAGGCGGTGCGGGTGGAGCAGGCGGTGCGTCTGGCCTACCGTGAATACCGCTTCCGTGACGCCAACCAGCTCATCTACGACTTCTGCAACGACGCCCTCAGCTCGATCTACCTGGTCGCGACCAAGGACCGCCTCTACTGCGATGCGAAGGATTCCACGCGTCGTCGTCGAACCCGGGTGGTCATGCACAGGCTCGCCGAACTCCTATGTCGCCTGCTCGCACCGATCCTGCCGCACACCGCGGACGAGGCGTACCGGTCGATGCACGGTGAGGACGCGACGATCCACATGCAGGGTCCGCTGGACCTCTCCTACGAGTGCGACCACGAATGGATCGCGGTTCTGAATCTGCGAGAAGCCGCCTTGAAGCAGCTCGAGGCGGCCAAGGCCGACGGTCTGGACAACCCGCTGGATGCGGGGATCGTGGTGCCGGATCCCGAAGGAACCTTCGAGCGATTCGCCGACGATCTCGCCGATGCCTGCGGAGTGAGCCGGGCTCGCATGGTGCGGGAGCTCGGCGAGGTCGAGGTCGAGGATCTCCGCGAGGAGCCCCGCTGCGAGCGAAGTCGCAAGCGTGATGGAACGGTTCGAGCTCGATCCGATGGGACGATGCTCTCGGATCGCGACGCCGCGGCGATCGGACTCGAATAGTCCGGCGTTCTTTCGGACGACGATCCCGGGTAGTGACAACTCCCGAAAAAGACACCCCCGAGCCTTCAGCCCGGGGGTGCGGTGGAACCGATTGCAGGGTGGATGCGTCGGTCCCCCCAGGAAGGTGCTTCGAATCGGTCGGCACGGGTGGTGCCTCCCCTCCAGGTAGGTGGCGGGAGGCCGCGTGTGACGCTAGTTCATCACCGATGGGGTGAAGACCGCCCCCGGATCGGAATCCGGGGGCGGTGGTTCGAGGGGTTCGATCGGATGGAGATGTCGGGGGGGGGAATCCGCTCAGCTGACCCGGGAGCCGGCGGCGACCGGCTTCTCGATCGTCACCACCACCACGTCGCGCTCATCGGGACCGGGCCTGCCCTCGGCGTCCGCGGGCGGCTCGGCCTTGAGATCGCTGGCCGCGAGGATCATGCCCTGGCTGATCTCGCCGCGAAGCTTGCGGGGTTCCAGGTTCGCCACGATGACGACCTGCCTGCCGACCAGGCTCTCCGGTTCATACCACGCCTTCACGCCCGCACAGACCTGACGGCCCTCGGGGGTTCCGTCGTCGAGGGTCACCTTGAGAAGCTTGTCCGCGTTGGGATGGGCCTCGCAGGCCGTCACGGTGGCGACTCGCAGGTCCAGCTTCGAGAAGTGTTCGAAGTCGATGTTGGGCAGGGCCTCTTCGGTGCTCAAGGACGTCTCCGCGGCTGGGGGTGGGGAGGGATCGATCTCAACTGGTCGTGGTGTCGGCATCCGGAGCGTCGGACTCCTCCTCGGCCCCGTCCTCCTCGTCGTCCTGGGAGGCGCGGGTGAGCATGAAGTCGTGACGTTCGGTGAGGGCGTCGATCCCGAAGACCTCCGCGGGATCGAACTCACCGAGGTCCCGGGAGAACGCCGCCTGCAGGGGAGCGAGGTTGCCGGAGAGCCGTCTCCAGTCCTCGATCGTGAGCGGGCTGATCCGTTCGACCGAAACCAGCAGCACCGCGAGTCGCTCGGGGAGCGGAATCGCGAAGATCCGGCCTTCCGCGGGCTGGTCGAGGAGCGGAGAGGTCGGATCGATTTCGATGGCCCGGTCGATGACGCCCGAGATCGCATCGGGATCGCTGCCAAGGCCGGGGATCTGCGAGGAGATCTCGAGGCCGTACTGGATCAGGAACTCGAGATTCGCCTCGCGGATGTCCGCGGCGAACTCGACCGGAACGTCGTACTCGTTGGCGACGGCACGCACCCCTTCGGTTCGCGCGGTCGCCTCGATCGAGGAGAGTCGATCCAGCAGGGTCTCGTAGCGGACCACGGCCTGAAGGTCGGACACGACCTCGTCCCGCACCATCTCGAGATCCTCCGGAGCGTGGGAGGGATCGGCGTCGGTGACCCGGGCGACGACCAGGTCGCCGTCCGTGGTGGTCAGGGCGGGGAAGGCCACACCGTTCTGGATCGGAATGGTGTCGGTTCCACCGAACTCCCTGAGGTTCGGGGCGAGCTGGCTGACCGTGCTTCGGTTCCTGCCGAACAGCTCGGTGCCGGCGTCGGCGAGGGGGCCGAAGCGATCGGCATCCGCGAGGTCCTCGGAGACGACCCACTCGTCGCCGGTGGAGTCCACGGTCGGGGCGGGGATCGCGAAATCGGAGGCGATCTGCGAGGCGAGATCGGTGAGCGAGGTCCGCTGATCCGCCCAGTCCTCGGGCAGGATGTAGTGAAGGCCGCTTCTCTTCAGGCTCCGGCGGGGGAACTGCAGCCGGTCGTCGGAGAACTTGGCGATCGCCCGCATCCGTTCGTCGACCAGCTCCTTCAGCAGGGTCGAGCGGACCGCCTCCTCGTTCTCGCTGAAGGTGGGGGGGTTCACGCTGGTGCTGATCGCACCGCCGCCGAACTTCTCGGGGTTCCGCTGGTAGGCCTTGCGGAGTTCGATCGGTCCGAGGGCGGGATCGTTCTCGAGGGAGGCCTCGACCTCCGCCCGGGGGATCGTGAACCACTCGATCCGGAGTCGATCGGGGACGCGGTATCCGAAGCCTCGATCACCCTCGCCGGAGAGATCCTCGGCGTGGGCTTCGAGCTGGCTGCGGATCGCTGCCTCGTCCTGTTCGGGGACCTCGATCGTGGTGTCGGTCCGGGCGTCGAGGAGCACGACGTCGGCGGAGACACCGAGCGACTTGCGGGCCGCGGTGCCGCGAAGGCGGGTGTCGCTGAATCGACCGGCGGTCGAGACCAGGGCGATCAGACGGGAGACGCCCTGGATGTCGGCGAGGGTCTCGAGGGCCTGGTCGTAGTTGAGGCCGGCGCGGGAGCCCAGCAGGCTCACCACCTGTTCGGGCGACACGCCCTCGCCTCCGTTGCTGGCCATCTGGGCGGCGAGTTCGTATCCACTCGCCGGTCCGCCCACGAGTCCGGCCTCCTCGGCCTCGCGGAGGAGGAGGTACCAGTGGGCCGGATCGCCGCCGGCGCCGAGCTGGTTCAGGAAGGCGTTGGGCCCCATGCTGTCGATGAGCCTGGCCTGGCGGCGGAGCATGTCAGCCTCGCCCTGGGTGATCTTCTGGCCCGACTTGCCCACCGTCGCCCAGGAGGCGCCGGTCTGGGCGCTGTACTCGGACAGTCCCTGGATCGCCTGGGGGACCAGGAAGGTGATCAGCAGCAGGGAGCCGCCGATCGCGAGGATCCACTTGTCGTACTTGCGGAGGAACTTGAACATGAGTGTGCTCGACGTCCGGGTGCAGTGGGGCCTTTGCGAGACACGGGCCGTCTCGTCGAACCCCGTTGAAGGCTGGTGCCTCGGGTGGGGTGGACGGGACGACCCGTGGCGTGGGGCCGTGCCACGTCGCCCGAGGGGCGACGCATCACGGAATCAGCGGTAGAACTCGACGATCAGGTTGGTGTTCACGTCGAAGGGGATCTGGTCGGAGGTGGGCTGAGCGACGACCTTGGTCGTGAGCTCGGCGGGGTTCACCGCGAGCCAGCCGGGCACCACGTGACCGGCGAGAGATTCCATGTTCTCGCGAGCGAGGTTGTGGACCTTCTCACGGATGGTGATCTCGTCGCCGACCTTGACGGCGAAGCTCGGTCGGTCGACCTTCCTGCCGTTGACCATCACGTGACCGTGAGTGACCATCTGGCGGGCCGCCCAGACCGTGCGGGTCAGGCCCGCGCGGCGGAGGACGTTGTCCAGTCGGCACTCGAGCAGCTGAAGGAGGAGTTCTCCGGTGTTGCCCGGGCGTCGGGTCGCCTCGTCGACGTAGCGACGGAACTGCTTCTCCATCACGTTGTAGTGATAGCGAAGCTTCTGCTTCTCATCCTTGCGGATGCCGTAGTCCTTGGGACGACGACCACGGAAACCGTGCTGTCCCGGCGGGTTGAGCTGCCGCTTGGAGGTGTGCTTCGGAATGTCCGCGATCGGGACACCGACGCGACGGGAGAGCTTGACCTTGGGGCCGAGGTAACGGGCCATTGAAGCGTCCGACGAGGTGGAGATCCCCTTCCTGGAAAGGGATCGGAGCTGGCTGGTGGGACGCCGTCGCGGCGTCCACCGACGAATCACCGTCACCCCTGGATGAGGGTTTCCGGTGGGAATCGAGTAGTAGACCAGCCCTCGGCTCGACCGTCAAGGGTACGCCACCCGTCTTCCCGAGCTCTCAGGCGGGATCGAGCCCGTTCAAGAGCTCCCGGCGGTAGGTGGATCCGACCGCTTCCAGGCCCGGTAAGCAGGCAAGGGTCAGAAGATCACGTCTGATCGCCTCGCTGACGAGCTCGGAAGGGCGTCGCTCGACTGTGGAGGCATGCCCCATGTCGGGGGTGAAATCGAGGGGTTCTTCGGGGTGGGGGGTTCCCATGGCGTGCTCCCGAGGAGCTCGGGCGGGGATCCGACGGATCCCGCTCCCGAGCCTTCATCCGGGGCATCGGTCCGGAACCGGAGCCTCTTGAGGCCGACCGGCTTGAATCGGATCGAGGCCTCAATAGGCTCGACGCTCGTCCTGCCGTCGCCAGTTCAGATAGGCGGTGTTGAGCACCCGGTACCCGCCGGGGGTCGGGTACCGCCCGGTGAAGTACCAGTCACCGGTGTGTGAGGGCATCGCTTCCCGGAGTCCTTCGATCGACTGGTAGACGACCGAGATCTCCCCGTCCCATTCCAGACGATCGCTGCGGATGAGGGTGGCGATTCGATCCTCGATCTCCTCGAGGGTGAATCGCTCGTAGATCCGGGCGACGTGATTCACCATCCGCTCGGTCGGGAGCTCCGCCTGTTCCCGACAGGCGTCCTCGACCTCCTGGAGCAGTCCCTCCTCCCCCCGGTCGTGCAGGAGGGCGACCGCGGCCTCGAAGGCGATGAAGCGACCGAGCTGGCTCATGTCGATTCCGTAGCAGTCGGGGTACATGATCGGTGGAGCGCTGGAGACCACGATGATCCGTCGGGGCTCCAGGCGGGCGAGCATCGTGATGATCGACTCCCGCAGGGTGGTGCCTCGGACGATCGAGTCGTCGAGCATCACCAGGGAGTCCCGGGGCGTGACCGTGCCGCGGGTCACGTCGTAGATGTGGGAGACCAGATCGTTGCGGGCTCCGTCGTGCGTGATGAAGGTTCGAAGTCGCTGGTCCTTGTGGGCGACCTTCTCGGTCCGGGCGCGGGTGCGGATGAGACGATCCACATCGTCCCGGGTGACCGTGCCGTCCTCGATGCGGGTCCAGAGCTCCTCGCCGTTGCGTCGTCGGAGGATCGCGTCGATCTCCTCGCGCAGTCCCATGAAGGCGGTCTCGGCGGTGTTGGGCACGAAACCGAAGACCGTGCGACCGATGTCCCAGTCGATCTTCTCCATGACCCGGGTCGCGACATTGGCTCCCAGACGCTTCCGCTCGAGATAGATGTCCCGGTCGTTGCCTCGACTGAAGTAGATGCGTTCGAAGGTGCACTGACGCTCGGAGATCGGTTCGGTGTAGGGCTCGATGCGGACTCGCCCGTCCTGCTTCACCTCGAGGGCGTGGGCGGGGGGGAGTTCCTCGATCTCCTCGGGCGGCACGTTGAACGCCGTCACCAGGGCCGCTCGTTCGCTCGCGACCGCGACCACCGCCTCGTCCCGATAGATGAAGCCGGGGCGGATCCCGGCGGGATCGCGACAGACGAAGAGATCGCCGTTGCCCACGAGGCCGGAGAAGACGAAGCCGCCGTCGAAGCGGTCGGTGGCGTTGCGAAGCACGCGGATGAGATCGATCTCCTTCGAGATCTCGTCCGCCAGTTCACGGCCCTCGAGATTCCTGAACGACCCGTCGCCCATGGTGGCGGAGAGGGTCTCGTGTTCGCGGTCGAGGTAGAAGCCGATCTTCTCGAGGACCACCTGGGTGTCGGAATCGCCGACGGGATCGAGTCCGTAGCTCAGGAGCTCCTCGAAGATGTCGCGGGAGTTGGTGAGGTTGAAGTTGCCCGCGACCGCGAGGTTCCGGCTCGCGACGATGTTCTTGCGGAGGTACGGATGGCATACTTCGGTGGAGCGTCCACCATGAGTGCCGTATCGCAGGTGTCCCAGCATCAGTTCGCCCAGCAGCGGGAGCCGTGCCTTGAGCGATTCGCCGTCGAGGGCGTCGATCTCCTCGGCGGACAGTCCGTCGAGCGGTCGGATCACCTCGTCGAAGAGCCGCTCGATCGGATTGCGCTGGGCGCTGCGGGTGCGGTCGATGAACAGCTCCCCGGGCGGCATGTTGAAGCGCACCGTGCCGATGCCGGCGCCGTCCTGGCCTCGATTGTGCTGCTTCTCCATGAGCAGGAAGAGCCTGCGGAGACCCCAGAGGAGGTCTCCCCGGTGTTCTCGATACCAGTCGAGCGGCTGGAGCAGCCGGACGACGGCGAGTCCGCACTCATGCAGGATGCGATCACTCATGGAGCCGGGACGGTACCGGAGGAGACCGTTCCCCGTCGGTCCGGCGTATGCTCGTCCCGTGTCGGATTCCAGACCGAGTCGAGTCCCGCCCGGTGACGGGTCGGATCTGCCCACCGCAGTGGTGACCTGGGCGACCCTTCTGGCCCGCTGGACCGCGCTGGTCAAGGCGGGGGAGGGGCTGGTCATGGCCGCTCCCGATGACGCCGATGCCCGGCGGTGGAGAGCCTCGATTCCGGACATCGTGACCCTCCAGTCGGTCACCTTCGCCCTCGGGGATCTGGAGAGCGTGGCCGACGTCGATCGCTCGATCGCCCGGGACCGGGCGGATCTGGCGGTGACCGAGTCGTGTGGTCGGCTGGATGAGCTCTGGCGGGGTCTGGAGATGCCGCCCGCGTTGCTCGAGGTGGCGTCCGATGCCAGGCAGGCGGTGCAACTGGCGGTCTACGCAGGACTTCAATGGGTGGTCAACGCCACCGCGGTCCCCTGGCGGATGCCGGAGATCGAACCGGATCTCGACCGGTCGATGGGCACCCTTGCCCTCATGCAGCCCGGGACCCTGGCCCTGCCAGGCTCGCCGGTGGCCTGGTGGACCGAGTGCGAGCTGCCGGCCGGTCTGCGGGACGAGATCGAGTCGGGGCAAGGGACGCTCGAGGTTCGGAGCGGACCACCGGTCCAGGTCTACCGACAGGTGGACGAGCAGGGGCGGCTGGTTCGAGACGTGGTGGAGGGACTGGACACCCTTCCGGTGGGAATGCCGCTGCTGGTCCCGATCTGCCTGGACGGGGAGCCGATCGGACGGTTCACCGTGGAGGCCGGAGCCTGGGCGAAGGTCAACGACGCGGCACTGGCCGGAGTGGATCCGCTGCCCGTGATCTCCGAGGGTGACCCCCGGGGCTGAGCCCGGATCCCGGGTCGGCGTCGTCCCGCCTCAGGCGAACAGGGATTCGGTGAACGGGTCGGTGGGGGCCTTCTGCGAGGGATCGTTCCCCGGCTTCAGGGGCAGGGCGGGCGACGGCACGGTCGCATCGGCGAGATGCACCCTGGCGGCCAGATCAGGAGCCCGATCCTCCCAGAGACGCTGCACCATGTCCGGGTGATTGCAGTCCCTGGACAGATGGATGAGGGCGATCAGCGACGGTTCCCGCCGAAGAGCCAGGCGAAGCACGGCCTCCAGCGCCTCCTCGTTGGAGAGGTGGCCGTGTCCTCCGGTGATCCGACGCTTGAGGAAGGGAGGCCTGGTCGATCTCGACTGGAGCCCGGGGTCGTAGTTGGACTCCATGGCGAGGGCGTCGCAGTCCTCGAGCAGGCGTTCGACCGGGGGCGTGAACCGACCGAGGTCCGTCGCCCATCCCAGCGAGACGCTGGTGCCGTCGGGCGAGGTGATCCGGATGCGGTACGCGCTGGTGCCATGGTCGTCGTGCGGGGCGATCGCCGCGGAGACCGCGACGCCGGGGACGATCTCGACCGATCGACCCAGGTCCGGCACCGCATGAAGACGGGCGGCCGGCACGCCGAGTCGGGCGAGCCCGGGGTGATGACTCGGGCTGGCGAAGACCGGCCAGCGGTGGCAGGTGATGGTGTGAGCCCAGCTGGGACGCAGATGATCCTGGTCGGCGTGGGTGGCGAGGACGCCGATCACCTTCTCCGGGACGAGCTCGCCGCCGTGTCGGGTCAGTCTGGTGCGGGTGGTCCGGGGGCCCAGCCCGAGATCGATCAGCAGGTGCCGCGGGGGTTCGTCACCGCCGGCCGGGTCGGGAAGGTCGAGGATCGCGAGATTGCCGGAGGATCCGCTGCCGAGGATGCGGAGGGACGGGGTGGTGCGACTCATCGATCCTTCGAGGAGTCGTCCTCGTCGTCCTCGTCGCCCTCGATCCGCCCCTTCATGGTGCAGATCGGTCGTGTGGATTCCTCGATGAAGCGGAGGTAGTCGTCGACGATCCGGTCGCCACGGCGTTCCTCGAGCCGCTCGGTCGCCTCGCCGACGGTGAGGCCCTCGCGGCAGAACTGCCGGTAGACCCAGCGGACGGTGTGGATCTCCTCGCGGGAGAAGCCGTGTCGCTTGAGGCCGATGACGTTGAAGCTTCCGGCCACGTTGAGGCGTGTCACCATGAACCACGGCATGACGTCGAGGGCGGAGCCGGCGAGGCCGCTGAGCATGGCACCTCGCCCGATCCGGACGAACTGGTGGACGGCGGCGTTCCCTCCGATGATCACGTCGTTCTCGACGATCACGTGTCCACCCAGGGCGGAACCGTTGGCCAGCACGATGCCGTCGCCCATCACCACGTCGTGGCCGGCATGGGCGGAATCCATGAACAGGTTCCGATCGCCGATGCGGGTGGGATCGGTCTCGTGGATCGATCGATGGACCGATGAGTGTTCGCGGAAGACGTTGCGGTCTCCGATCACCGTCCCGGGTCCCTCCATGTCGGGATCGAAGTGGAGGGTCTGGGGCGCCACTCCGATGCAGGAGAAGGGCCAGAAGTCGTTCCCTTCGCCGATCTCCATCGGCCCCTGCATGAAGCAGTGGCCTCGAAGTCTGGTTCCTGCGCCGATCCGGATCCTGCCTTCAAGCAGGCAGTAGGGACCGATTTCGACGTCTTCGGCGAGTTCGACCTGCGAGTCGAGGATGGCCGTGGGGTGAATGCGGGGCATGATGCTGGATCGTGGGGTCCTGGGGGCCTTGGACGTCCTCTCGTCCGATTCCGCGTACCGTACTCCGATGTCCGATCCTGTGCCGCCCATCCCCCCCGAAAACGGCCTTCCCGGGGTCGAGAGACCCGGCCTTGGCGGGCCGGAATGGCTTCGGATCCGAGACCTCGGGCGGATCGGGTACGCGGACGCTCTCGTGATCCAGAAGCGGCTGCAGGGGGAGGTCATCGCGGACCGGGGAGGGGAGGACTCGGTGGGTCATCTCCTTCTGCTCGAGCATGATCCGCCCGTCATCACGGTCACCCGACGGCCCGGGGCCGCGGCCCATGTCCTGGCCGACGAATCGACCCTCGCTCGACACGGCGTGGAACGACACGAGACCGATCGCGGGGGTGACGTGACCTATCACGGTCCCGGTCAGCTGGTCGTCTATCCCATCATCGATCTGGAACGACTCGGCATCCGGATCCACGAGTGGATCCGGATGCTCGAGCAGGCGATCATCGACACCATGGCCGATCTCGGAGTCGCCGCCGATCGTGATCCCGGTGCCACCGGAGTCTGGGTCGGTCGCCGGACCGACGACCCGGACGGACAGGGGGGACGGAAGATCGCCGCGATCGGGGTCCGGGTCTCGAGATGGGTGACCATGCACGGACTGGCGCTCAACGTCGATCCCGATCTCGGGCACTTCGACCTGATCGTGCCGTGCGGACTTCAGGGAAGACCGGTCACCAGCATCGCCCGCGAGCTCGGGGAGCCGGCACCGACCATCGACCGGGTCGGCGGTCTTCTGGCGGGGCATCTCGCGAACGCGATGCAGGGACTCGAGAACGAGACCGGGTGATGGTGCTCGGGGAGCGGATCTAGAGTCCGAGTTCGGTCTCGACCCGCGAAGTCAGGTCGATCGCGTCGGGATAGCGAAGAAGCAGACGGCGTCGGACCTGGTCGCTGGCGAGGTCGAGGTCGTCGGTCTCGAAAGGATCCGAGACGGGGACGAACCGGATCACGATCTCCACTCCCTCGCGTTCGGCGACGATGTCGACGGCCTCGACCAGTTCGCGGTACGCGGTCTCGACCTGCTCGGCTCCGAGCTTCTGCTGGATCGCCATCGTGCCCTTCTGCCAGTCCTGGTACTCCTGCATCATCGCCTGCCAGGTGCCCTGGGCGGTCGGGAACTCGGGATCCTCGGGCGTGAGCTCGCCGTATTCGTCGCGGAAGGCCTCGAACCGCTCCTCGAAGTCGCGGTTCTGGGCCTCGGCCTCCTCCTGCAGGGCCTTGCGGTCGTCGGCGAACCGTTCGGAATCCATGAGGGTTCCCATCAGTCGCGGGACGTCCACGGCGCCGAGGGACCACGATCGTGCAGTGGGCTGCTTCCCCCATGCGAGTCCGTTGCCGGGAGCCGAGACCTCGATCTCGTCGCCGTTGCGCAGAAGCACCAGACCGTCGGCGGGCCCGAGGACCTCCTCGGCCCGCGACGGCTCCGCGTCCGCGGTGGTGCCGGGGAAGGGGCGGTCGGCGAAGACCGCGATCAGGAGCACTCCGAGGAGGACGTGGACGACGATGCGTTCGACTCGATTCATGGTTGTGGATCCGGGAGCGGTGCGGTGCCTTGTTCGATGGTGATCCGGGAATGGGCGGCCGAAGGCGATCGGGGACTCAGTCCTCCTGCTCGAGGACGGCCATGAAGGCTTCCTGCGGGATGTTGACGCTGCCCACGTTCTTCATCCGCTTCTTGCCTTCCTTCTGCTTCTCCAGGAGCTTTCGCTTTCGGGTCACGTCGCCGCCGTAGCACTTGGCGGTGACGTTCTTTCGAAGCGCCTTGATGGTCTCCCGGGCGATGATCTTGCCGCCGATCGCCGCCTGCAGCGGGATCTCGAACTGGTGGCGGTCGATCTGCTTGCGCAGCTTCTGGAGGATCAGCCGGCTCCGGTGTTCGCAGTTGGAGCGATGGCAGATCAGGCTCAATGCCTCGACCGGGGATCCGTTGATGAGGATCTCGACCTTGGCGAGGTTGTCGGCCTCGTATCCGATGATCTCGTAGTCCATCGTCCCGTAGCCGCGGGTGATCGACTTCAGCTTGTCGTAGAAGTCGTAGATGATCTCGGCGAGGGGCAGTTCGTAGTCGAGGATCTGACGGGTGTCCGAGATGAAGCGCTGGCCCTTGAAGACGCCGCGGCGGCCCTCGGCCAGCTTCATCAGGTCGCCGATGTTCTCCTCGGGGCAGATGATCTCGATCTTCACGATCGGTTCGCGGATCGCATTCACTCGGGACATGTCCGGCAGATCGGCGGGGTTGTGGATCTCGACCGTGGTGTCGTCGTTGAGATCCACCAGATAGGACACCGTCGGTGCGGTCTGCACGATGTCCACGCCGCCCTCCCGCTCGAGCCGCTCCTGGACGATGTCCATGTGGAGCAGGCCCAGGAAGCCGCAGCGGAATCCGAAGCCGAGGGCCTCGGAATGCTGGACCTCGAAGGTGAAGCTGGCGTCGTTGATGTGGAGCTTCTCGACCGCCTCGCGAAGACTCTCGAAGTCGCTTCGCTTGCCGCCCTCCCCGCCGGAGGCGGGGTAGAAGTCGCAGAACACCATCTGCTTCGGCTCCTCGTAGCCGGGAAGGGCGTCTTCGGCGGGGTCGTGCTCGAGGGTCACGGTGTCACCGACCCGCACGTCGCCGAGCGACTTGATCGAGGCGACCACGTACCCGACCTCTCCCTGCTCGATCTTCGCGAGCTTCTCGGGGAACGGGGTGTAACGACCGAGTTCGGTGACCGTGAAGGTGCGGCCGGTGCCCATCATGCGGATCTTGTCGCCGACCTTGATCGAGCCGTCGAAGACCCTGACGAACACCACCACGCCCCGGTAGTCGTCGTAGTTGGAGTCGAAGATCAGGGCCCGGAGCTTGTCGGTGGTCGGTGGCGGGGGGTCGGGGAGGGACGCGCAGATCGAGTCGAGCAGTTCGGGGATGCCCTTGCCGGACTTGGCGCTGACGTAGATCGCGTCCTCGGCGGGGAGTCCCAGGACCTGCTCGATCTCCATGGCGATGCCGTCCGGGTCCGCGGCGGGGAGGTCGATCTTGTTCACCACCGGAATCAGCTCGAGGTCGTTCTCGACCGCGAGGTAGGCGTTGGCGACGGTCTGGGCCTGGACGCCCTGGGTCGAGTCGACGACCAGAACCGCCCCCTCGCAGGCGGTGAGGGCCCGGCTGACCTCGTAGGTGAAGTCGACGTGGCCGGGAGTGTCGATGAAGTTCAGCTGGTAGGTCTCGCCCTCGTACTCGTGCTGCACGGTCACCGCCGAGGACTTGATCGTGATGCCGCGTTCCCGCTCCAGATCCATGGAGTCGAGCATCTGATCCTTGCCGGTTCGATCGTCCACCGCCTTGGTGGCGTGAAGGAGCCGGTCGGCAAGGGTGCTCTTGCCGTGATCGATGTGGGCGATGATCGAGAAGTTGCGGACCTTCACCGCGAGGGATCCTCCGAGTCGTGGGCCGCGGGGTCGTCGATCGACGCCGTCCGGTCCGAGTCACGCATCGTAGCGGACGACCCGGCACCCCCGCACTCCGGACACGCCGCTTCGGGAGTGTGAGGGGGCAGGAGGTTGGCGCACCGGGGGCAGACCGGGACGCCCCGGGCACGCAGCTCCGCTCGCACGTGGTGGGTGTAGGTGAGGTTCATGGCCAGCACGAAGGCGAGGTGTTGAAGGACCAGGAAGATCATGAAGGTCACCACCGTGGTGAACATCAGGGGGGCCATGTCGATGGTCGGGGTCGCGCCACCGGTGGAGGTGGCGGTGTAGAGCCCGGGAAACAGCGTCATGAAGCCGAAGAGCAGGGCCAGGGGAGCGAAGGAGATCAGGGTGAAGAGGACCATGTCCCGAGGGCTTCGGAGCATCCTCAGATTGGCCTGCCAGTGGAAGGACAGCCGCTCCGGGAGGGATGGCTGGTACGCCGGATCGTGGAAGACTGGCCAGAGGTGGTTCATCGCTGGACCAACGGTACCCACGCCGTGGTGCGTCCGGCCACCGTCGTGATCTCGATCTGCTCCCCCCGCCGGGTCCGGGCGTCCTCGGGCCGACCCCATCGATGATGGAAAAGCCAGGTCCTCGGGAACTTCGCGGAGACCGAGTCGACCTCCACCGCCTTCGAGACGATGGAGCCGAGTCGACGACGGATCGTCTCGAGTTCCCGGTCCTCGAGATCGGCCACCCGGCGATGGGGGGCGACCCGGGCCTGGTAGAGGATCTCGTCCGCGATCCAGTTGCCCACGCCGGCGGCGAAGGACTGGTCGAGCAGGCGGCCCTTGATGGTCACCCTTCCCCGGCCGATGAGTTCGCGGAAGCGGGCCGGAGTCGGAAGCTCGAGGAGCGGATCGAATCCGAGCTTCGAGACCGGTGGTTCGCCTCGCGGGTCGTCCCTCATCCGGATGCGGCCGAACCGACGGGGATCCGGCATCGCCAGTCTTCGTCCGTCCTCGAACTCGAGCTCTATCTTCCAGAATCGCGGCCGATCGGCCTCGTCCGTGTAGCCGTGGAGGGCGCCCGTCATCCCGAAGTGCAGAAGCAGGGCCGGTCCCGAATCGAATTCCAGCCAGAGCTGCTTGCCGTGCCGGCAGGCCGCGGTGACGGTCCGCCCTCGGAGTCTCCTCGAGATCGTGGCCGGGGTCTGATCGTCGAAGACGATTCGATCGTTCGCGCAGCGGGTGCGTCGCACCGTGCGGCCGAGGGCGACCGCCTCGGCGATCACCCGTCCGCGTTCGACTTCGGGAAGTTCGGGCATGGGTCGAACGCCGTTCCTGTTCTCTGGGGTCCGAGGGGCTCGTTCAGGAGGTGGTGGAGGCCTCGGCCTTCTTCTCCGACCTCTGGGATTTCATCTTCGTCGCATCCCCATCGACCGATTCAGCAGGTGCCGGTGGCGGTCTTCGAGTCAGGATGCCTGCCGGAGATCGCAGGCCGACGATCCGTCCCTTTCCGTCCCGGGTGGCGACGGTGATCACCGGTTCCCGGGTGGCGAGCATCGGGGTGATGGCGAGTCGCCCTTCGGGACCGAGACTCCAGATGCCCCGCTGACCGGCAAGCATCGCGGGGAGGTCCGCCTCGGGAGCCGACCATCGATAGCGACGATCCGGGGTGAACTCGAGGATCCCGCCCTCACCCTCCCAGATGCCGATCAGGTCGTCAGCGGGGATCGAAGGGGGGGTCTTGCGCCATGCGAAGGGGCGGTCGTCGCCCGAGAGATCCGTCATCAACGCATCGTCGCGAAGCCACAGCGCGGCTCGGCGTCGAGGCACCTTCGGAATCGTGTAGGGCTCGAGCCAGAACACCGCGTGATTCTCCCGGTGCCAGCGGCCGTGCTCCTGCGGAACCGCGAAGCGGTCCACGGTCGGCCAGCGTCGGTAGCGACCGTCCGAAGAGACCTCGATCATTCCTTCCGGACCGACCCACCACCCGATGATCTCTCTCGGCTTCTCCGGATTCATGTGAAGAGTGCGCACGATGACCGGAGGTCGGGCGTCTGGAGACTCGTCGGTCGGGGGCGCCGAGGCGACCAGCGTGAGCAGGATGACTGGAACGATCATGTGACACTCCCGGATGATCGGGTCGGGGATCAGGACTTCTCGTAGCGGATGCTCTGGATGTCTTTGCGTCGTCGACGCATGTCGACGACCGTCTCGTCCTCCTCCGGCGGCGGAAAGTTCTCCTCCGGGAGCTCGGCCATCGGAGCGCCGCATTCCGAGCACGCCTGCTCCAGCTCGTGGTCGAGGTTGTAGTAGCCGCAGAAGAGGCAGACCGGATGCCCGGTCTCCACCGCCGCGGCCCGGGTCAGACTTCGGCGACGGTCACGGTAGACCACCGAGAGGATGCCGGCTTCGGCGAGGAAGGTCATGCCGAAGGCGAAGGCGGCATTGGGACTGCCGGCAAGGATAAGGCCGAGCACCGAGAGGATGCACGCCACCGGGATGACGCCGAGCAGGAGGATGGTCCAGCCGGTCCTCCCCATCCTGGGGATCCCGGGGGGGTAGCCCGACCAGTCGGTCCGCCCGAACATCGAGAGCCGACGTTCGGAGATCCGTCGACGATCCCGTTCGTCGATGGGCCAGGAATGGAGCTCGGCGTCGAGCAGTTTCGGCAACCGTCGTGCCTCCCTGTGGCCTTCCCATCCCCGGCTGCCCGTGAGGACGGTCCGGACCGGGCCTTTCACCGACTCGTCGGTGTCGGACGGGGGAAACACCGTCCGAGGGATGGGGCTTCGTCCTCGACGCTATCCGGGAAACACCAAGCGGAACACCAGATACGCAAAAAAAGACCCGTCATTCAGGGAATGGGGCCCTTGATCGCTATCAGGGATGGGAGGCGGGGTCCCGGGCGGGGTCAGCTGCCGATTTCCATCTCTTCGTTCAGCTCCGGGCGGTCGATTTCGGCGGACACCCGACCATTTGCGGCCGTGCCCGGGGGTGAGATCATCACGGTCCGGACCGACTGGTGGATGTCGAGCACCACCACCGCGAGCTGGACGAACCAGATCGTCACCGTGGTGAAGACCATGGCGGTGGTGCCGCCACCGGCCTGCATGCCGAGGAACACCGCGCCCAGGAACTGAGCGGCGAAGAGCGTGAGGGCGAGGACCAGACCGAACATCAGATCGACCGAGCGAGGCAGACCGATCGCGGCACAGAGACCCAGGAGTCCGAGGCCGAACACCATGCCGACCACGCCGAAGGGGACTCCGAACGGCCAGAGGGCGATGAGGGTCACCACGGCCAGAACCGGGGCGAAGCGGAATCGAAGGGAGACTTCGGGCATCTGCGGGTTCACTGCAGGCTCCAGGCGGTCGGCCGAAGAGGGGGGGGAGGATCACACGCATCCGGCGATGTGACCGGGCATGCAAGGGTCGGGGTTGTGTGGGGGTCGTCTCTGGCGGGTCGGCGGAACGTCTTGTCGAATCGCGAAAGGATGGGTGGAAGACGACGGTTCAGATCTGGAATTGGTGGCAGGGCCGGGGCCCGGCCAGTCGATCGAGAATCGCAAAATAGCCTGATCCCCGGCTCTTGGGAAGGGCTCGGAGATCACTTTCGTGAATAAGATCACGAGGCCCTCGGCCGGATTTCCTCATCCCGTGAGCCGGTTGCGTCACATGACCGTTCAGAACCTGCCGGGAGCGGAGTCGTGGGGCGGGGTGGGGCGATAAAGCCCGCGTTCGCGGATCACCTGAAGCACGCCGTCGGGCAGCAGTTCCTCGACATTTTCATTCCCGAGCATCCTTTCCCTGACCTCGGTGCTGCTGACCCCGGTGGTGGGAAGGTCCAGGGTCCACGTCGCCCATCGGCTGGCGAGGTTCGAGGGAAAACGCTCCCGGTAGGCGGCGGCGAGCGTGGTGCGGGTCTCGGGGGGGCGAGGCATGACCGCGGGAGGCGCGAGCTCGAGGATGGCTCGCCAGTCCTTCCAGCGATCGAACTCCAGGGCCTGGTCGCTGCCGATGAGCAGACGGAGTCTGGGTCGAATGGGAGGACCGTCCTCGGGGTCCTCCGGTTCGATCGCGAGGGTCCGGTGAAGCTCCCGAAGCGTGTCGATCATGAAGCTCGGCCCGTCCCGATCGATCTCGAGCCGGGAGATCCTCGTCCGGATCCGAGGTTCGGTTCCCGCCGCTTTCCGGGCGAGCAGCGCGGCCTTGAGCATCGCGAATCGATCGTCACCCGGACACGGGGGCGTGTCCTGCTTCAGCGGGTTGACCCGGGCTGGGACGAAGACGACCTGGTCGCAGTCGAGCCGGCGGGCCGCCTCGAACGCCAGATCGATGTGGCCCCGATGCGGAGGGTCGAAGGAGCCGCCGAAGACCAGCACCTGCTTCGGGCCGACCCGGTCGGTGCGGCCCGCATGGCGAGGTGGTTCGGTCAGTTCAGCAGGGTCGATCGAGAGTTCTCTGATCGACCGGGCGAGGTTGGACAACGCGGATCGTGACCGCTGATTGATGCGCCGAAGCACGGGCAGCAGGGATGGTCGCTGGAAGATCTCGCCCGCCACGTTTCGGAGCCGGGTCCGTCCCTCATGATCGACGAATCGTTCCAGGGCGGTGGGAACGGCCTCGGTCGCGGTGTCGGCGACGACCCGCATGACGCCCCACACCCAGCCCTTGGAACGGGCGATCTCCGCGAAGTGTTCGGATTCCTGATCGACGATCGCGGCGCCGGTCGAACGGCCGAGGGCGAGCTTGGCCTCCTGGCTGGCCACCAGTCGGCCCGCGGTGGCCACCCGGCCGCGTCTTCCGGGAGCGGTCATCGCCGAAGCGAGGGGGGGGACGACGGTTCGACCGTGGTTGTCGATGACGCCGTCGACGACGACCACCTCACCGGTCTCGAGCTCCTCGGTCAGTCCTCCGGCCAGCCCGGCGAGGATCACGGGTCGGGAGAGGCCGGGGTGACGGTCGGCCCAGCGACAGACGCCCTCTCGACCCGGGCCGCAGGTCGAGATTCGATCGGCCGGAACGCCTCCGGCCACGAGCGCCTTGCGTTCGTGTTCGAGTGGAACGACGAAGATCGGTTCCCGATCCGCGACATCGACGGCCGACGGATGAGGTGCTGCCTCGTCCATGCGTTGAGCCTACATCCTGGGCGGGTTCCGGGTCAGTCCTCGATCGACCGGATCGGGACGTCGGCATGCAGTCGGCCGGGATCGGGGATCCGGTGTTCGGTCTCCGGGATCGAGGGATCCTCGACCGTGATGTTCTCGCGACCGGACTCATCGAGGAGTCGGAATCGCGGACCGGAGTCACCGGGGAGGATCTCGATGGTCCTCCCGTCCGGCCCCGAGAGCGTTCCGAGCGTGGATTCGGGGGTGGTGATCGTCCTGACCTCCCGCAGGCGGGGGGCGTCGGCCTTCATCGAATCGGGCTCGATCATCCAGGCGAGGGGCAGGGCCGCCATGATCACGGTCGGCGCGGCCAGACCGCTGAAGAACCCGGAATGCCCTCGAAGACGTCACGGTTCATGAAATCCGTCGATGGAGGGACTGGTGGCGGCCGACCGCCCGATTTCCGGGGATGTCGAATCGAACGGGCGGATCGTGTCGATGATCCCGGACGGGCCGTCGAACCGGGGTCGTTTCTCGGACCCGTCCGGCGGATCGGGGTCCTTCGGTTGCCCTGTGACCGAAGCCCGCTACCATGCCCGCGACGGCCCCATCGTCTAGTCAGGTCCAGGACACCAGGTTTTCATCCTGGGAACAGGGGTTCGAATCCCCTTGGGGTCACTGCCACAACTCGGGCCGATCGATCGAAACCCGATCGATCGGCCCGAGTCCTTTCCATCACCCGGGAGCCTGCCCATGCCTCGGTGTCGATCGAACCGCTCCGGTGGCTCCGTGCCACGGATCCCCTCGTCCGGGGTCGCCATGGTCGCCGCGGTCCTGGTCGCTTCGGTCCCGATGGGATGTCAGAGCGTCTCGGGGACCGGTCGCAGCCAGTTCAACGCCTACTCGGTGGAGGAGGAGATCGCGCTCGGCGATCGGGCGTTCGACGAGATGCTCGAGGTGGTGGACGTGATCACGAGTGGTCCCCGGCATGAGATGGTGATCGAGGTGACCGAACGGATCGCGGCGGCGGCCGAACGACTGCATCCGGACATCGCGGGACGGTTCGACTGGGAGGTCGTGCTCATCGACGACGACGAGATCGTCAACGCCTGGGCGTTGCCCGGTGGCAAGATGGCGGTCTACACCGGGATCCTGCCCTACACCCTCGATGCCGACGGACTGGCCGCGGTCATGGGGCACGAGGCCGCGCATGCGATCGCCCGCCACGGCGGTGAGAACATGACCAGGCAAGGGTTGGTCGGCATCCTCGCGATCGGGGCGGCGGCCGCCCTTGATGTCGAGGATCATTCCATCGTGGCCGCCGCGGCCAACGCGTACGGTCTGCTGGGCGAGCCCGCCTTCAGCCGCGGTCAGGAGACGGAGGCCGACGAACTCGGGCTCTTCATCGCGGCGGAAGCGGGCTACGACCCCCGGGAGGCGATCTCGCTCTGGGAGCGGATGGGCGCCGCCGGCGGTGAGCCACCGGAGTTCCTCTCGACCCATCCCAGCAGCGACACCCGGATCCGTCAGCTGGAGGCCCTGATGCCCCTGGCCCTGGAGATCCGTCGTCGCCGACTCGCGGACGCGCCCTGAGCCGACGCGCCGGAACCTCCGGGCCACACGAGATTGTCCGCGATCGTCATACTGTCCAGTGACGGATCGGAGGCGGACTCCCGACTCGATCCTCGAATCCCCGGTCATCGACCGGGTACCGGAGCCACCGCGTGCGGTCCCCACGATCCCCCCACGAAGTCCATTTCTCGAACCCCGGGCGGAACCGGTTCGAGCGAGCCTGCTTCGCGGCGGTGCGACCGACGTTGGAGTGGGTGATCGGGATGAACGGTCTGAATCGCCTCTACGTCGACGAGGTTCTCAAGACCGATCCCGAGCTGCCACCGGGAAGACGGTTCCTGATGGGGTTCGGCTGCGGCTACCTGGTCTCCGACGAGGAGATCGAGCGCATCCCGAAGGAGGGGCCGCTGGTGGTGGTGGCGAACCATCCCTTCGGCGGGCTGGATGCGATGATCCTCGACGACCTCATCTCCAGGGTCCGGCCGGACGTGCGGTTTCTCGCCAACGGCATCCTCGCCAACGTTCCCGCGATCAAGGATCGCTTCTTCAATGTCGATCCCTTCGGGGGCAAGGGGGCGCCGAGCCGGAACGCCCGATCGATCCGCCGGGCGATGGACTGGATCCGCGACGGCCACATCCTCGGGGTCTTTCCCGCGGGTGAGGTCTCCTCGATCGCCTGGAACCGGTTCACCCCGACCGACGGCCCCTGGAATCCGATCATCGCCAAGATGATCAAGCAGACCGGGGCCACGGTGCTTCCGGTGTTCTTCGAGGGGTCCAACTCCCCGCGCTTCCATGCGGCGGGTCTTCTCTCTCCGTACCTGCGCACGCTGCTGCTGGGACGCGAGCTTCTGAAGGTCCGGGGTCGACGGGTCCGGGTGGCCATCGGTTCTCCGCTGCCGGTCCAGCAGCTCGATCGCTTCTCCGATCCCGCGGACCTCACCAGCTTCCTGCGGATGCGGACCTTCGTCCTTCGATCCCGACTCGAGCGTGAGGAACCCATCCGAAGCTCGCGGCTGCGGCGCATCCTTCGTGGAGACCCCGCCAGTTCCCGACGTCAGCCCGTCAGCATGGAGCCGGTGCCCACGGTGCCGGTGGATCCCCCCGACAAGCTCGCCGCGGAGATCCTCTCGCTGCCGCCCGAACAGGTGCTTCTGCGTCGTGGCGACCAGCGGGTGATCTTCGCCGAAGCGGATCAGATCCCCCGGGGTCTGCGGGAGATCGGACGACTTCGGGAGATCAGCTTCCGAGCCGCCGGAGAGGGCACCGGAAAGGCGTGCGACCTCGACCGCTTCGACGACTGGTATCTCCACCTGATCCACTGGAACGACGCGACCGGCGAGATCGTGGGGGCGTATCGACTCGGACCGACGGATCGGATTCTGGAGCGGCAGGGCGTGGACGGTCTCTACACCCGGACGCTCTTCCACTTCGACACCCAGCTCATCGAGGAGCTCGGTCCGTCGCTGGAGATGGGGCGGTCCTTCATCCGACCCGAATACCAGCGTCGATCCGAGCCGTTGATGCTTCTCTGGAAGGGCATCGGCCGCTTTGCGAGTCTGCATCCCCGGTACCGGAAGCTCTTCGGGCCGGTCTCGATCAGCGCCGACTATCACGCGACCTCGACTCGTCTGCTGCTGTCGTTCCTCAAGGCCAGCCAGTCGGTCTCCGGTCTCTCCCGGCTGGTGCGACCTCGAAAGCCGGTGCGGAACGTCAAGCCTCGCGACTGGGATCCGTCCACGATCGGTTCGATCCGGAACCTCGAGGACGTCGACGAGCTGGTCCGGGAGATCGAGCGGAACGAACGGGCGGTCCCGGTCCTCGTCCGTCAGTATCTGAAGCTCGGGGGGGTGTTCCTCGGCTTCAACGTCGATCCGGACTTCAGCGACGTCGTCGACGGCCTCGTGCTCGTGGATCTCCTGAAGATGAGTCGGCGACTGCTCCGCTTCTACTTCGGTGAGGAGGGGGCGGTTCGCTTCGTCGACCACCATGCCGAGGCGGACAAGGGGCTGCAGCAGGCCGCCGCGGCGTCGGCGGAGTCGGCCTCGTGAGCATGACTCCGGGCGGGGGATGGAGATGCTTCATCCCCGTCCTGCTGACGGCATGCATCCTCACGGCCATGGGCGGATCCGCGACGGCCTCGATGCCGCCATCCGCATCCACCCACGCGATCGAGGATCTTCCGGTCGTGGATCGAGTGACCGCGCCGGAGCTGGAGTCGGGGTGGAGGAATCTCCGGATCATCGAGGAGGAGGCGGAACGAGCGCCGCGTCCGCCCCACGTCACCCTCGAGGGAGTGCTCGAACAGGAGTCGGTCCTGGTCCGCCCGCTCGCCGAGGGCGGCGGGAGGGTCGGGGAGTGGTTCATCCGCGCCGATGACGGAACGATCGTGGCCTGCGCGGTGGAATCGCCGCCGTCACCACCCCCTGCGGTCGGTGAGCGGGTGGTGATGAGCGTGGCGACCGCGGGCCTCCTCGAGGCGGTCGGTCGCGACGGGAAGAAGAGAACCTGGCCCCTGAATGCGGCACGATTCCTCGCGACCGGGCCCGCCGCATCGGGATTCTCCGGTCCGAGATGGGTCGTGGGGCCGATTCTGGTGCTGCTGATCGTCTGGATGGTCCTGGCGGTCCGGATCAGGCGCTCAAGTCCCGCCCGGGTGACGGTCGACCGACCCGGCCCGGTGACCGGACCCGGGGAGGAGGACCTGCCCGATGACCCTGCGGAGGCTCTGTCGAGGCTGGCCGCCCTTCATGATGGCGAGTCGGGTGAGGATCAGACGAAGAAGTCTTCGCCATGAGTGATCACCAGCGTCTGGAACTCGACCTGCCCGGTACCGATCAGCGATCCACGATGATCGTCGGTCGAGGTCTGCTGTCTCAGGCTGGAGACCTTGTCCGCGAGGAGGCCGGGCGGGCCTCGGGGGACCGGGTGCACCTGGTGGTCGATCGAGGTCCCGGCGACGTGGTCGCGACCCGACACGCCGCGGTGCTCGAAGCGGCGCTTCGAGGGGACGGCGGGGTGTCACTGGGGCTGGTGGAGGCCAGTGAGTCCAACAAGTCGATCGAGACGATCGTGCAGGGATGGGACCGGCTGGCCGACGCCGGTGTCGATCGAAAGGGGCTGGTGGTCGGCATCGGTGGCGGCATCGTGTGCGACCTCGCGGGATACCTGGCGTCCAGCTGGATGCGAGGGGTCCGGCTGGCCCTGGTGCCGACCACGCTGTTGTCCATGGTGGATGCGGGCCTCGGTGGCAAGACCGGCATCAACCGACCTCTGCCCGGTGGCGGCCTGGGGAAGAACCTGGTCGGTGCCTTCTGGCCGGCCCGTCTGGTGGTCTGTGACACCGACACCCTGGAGACCCTGGGGGAGCGTGAGTTCCGCGCCGGCCTCGCCGAGTGCGTCAAGCACGGGTTGATCGAGGGAGAAGAGACCCTGGCCGCGCTGGATGCCGATCTTCCCGGGGTGCTGGGCCGCGATCCGGAGGTCATGCCTCGATTCGTGGCCCGCTCCGCATCGGTCAAGGCCGAGGTGGTGCGTCGCGATTTCAGGGAGGGCGGGGAGCGGGCGCTGCTGAATCTCGGGCACACCTACGCCCACGCGATCGAAAGCCGGTCCGAGCTCGGTCTGTTGCACGGAGAGGCGGTCTCGATCGGCCTGGTTGCCGCGGCCAGCGCCTCGGAGGCGGCGGGGCTGGCTTCACCGGGGCTGGCGGCCCGGGTGAGCCGGATTCTCCAGGGATGCGGTCTGCCGGTCTCCATTCCGGGGGGTGGAGGGGGGCTCGTGGCCGACTTGCGAGGAGCGATGCAGCTGGACAAGAAGAACTCGGGGGGGCGATTGACCCTTGTTCTGCCCGTCTCGCCCGGAGACTGTCGGATCGTCCCGGATCCCGAGGAGGGGGTCGTGATGGCGGGCTGGAGCGCGGTCACGGACTGATCGATTCCGGGGGGCTCGGGCGTCGGCCCGGACATCGCCAAGCCGCAGGGCCCCGGAACAGCGAAACGTGGAGAGGAAGCGTCGGAACCGCCGATGCTGACGTGACGGATCCTTCCGGCCGGGCGTCATGGCTGCGCGGATCGATCCGACGATTCATCGTGTCCCTCCATCACCTTCCTCCTCCTCCAAGCCGACACGCCACGACATGCGGATCATCTCGATCGTGAACCAGAAGGGCGGCTGCGGAAAGACCACCACCTCGGTCAATCTCGCGGCGATGCTCGCTTCCATGGGTCGACGGGTCATGCTCGTCGATCTGGATCCCCAGTCCCACTGCGCCGCGGCCCTCGGCGTTCCCGAGGAGGAGATCGAGTACAGCACCATCGATCTGCTGCTCGACCCTCCGGTCGAACGGATGACGCCGCCGAAGATCGCCGCTCGGACCTGGGAGGTGGTTCACGGTCTCCGGCTCCTTCCCAGCACCGTCAGTCTGGCCCGGGCCGAGGCGCCCGGGGGCGGGCTCATGGAGGCGGGGGATCGTGATCGTCGACTGCGACGGGGGCTCGAGGTCTTCTCGGAGTCCCTCGACTACTGCATCGTCGACTGTCCGCCGACCATCGGTCTTCTGACCTTCAACGCCCTGCGAGCCGCCGACGAGGTCCTGGTTCCGGTGGAGACCGGTTTTCTCGCGGCTCGAGGCGCCCAGAGGCAGTGGGCCACCCTTCGGGCGATGGCCGCTCGGATCGGGCAGCCGATGAAGGTCAGGGTCCTGCCGAATCTGCTGCATCCCGAGCGGGCTCTGGATCGCGAGCTGCTGGCCGGACTCAAGGATCGCTTCGGCCGTGGGGTCTCCCCGGAGCCGATTCGGGATCACATCGCCATCCGGGAAGCCACCGCCTTCGGCCGTGCGGTCGTCGAGCATGCCCCGGAGTCCGACGCCGCCGAGGACTATCGACGGCTCGCGGCCTGGATCGAGAACGGAGAGGCGGCGACCGTCGAGCCCGAGGTCGAGCCTTTGCAGGAAGAAGTCGCGCCGACCGGAGCCCCGCGGTCCGAGCCGGCGGCATCACCGGTGGCCGGGGGGGTCAGATCGGTCGAGGTCTCCGCGCGAGCCGCGGAGCTCGTTCAGCGGATGCGTCCTCGCACCGGTCCCGGACCGGTCGCCGGAGGGCAGCCCATGCCGCCCGCGATGCCTCGACCTTTCGACCGCAGGGTGCGTATCTCGGTTCCCGCGGCCCTCGGGCGAACCATCCGGATCGTCGGGGATCTGAACCACTGGCAGCCCGACGGTGTCCCGTTGGCGGGGATCCCCGGTCTGGCCGACGATTTCGTGGGGATCGACCTTCCGGCCAACGGTCCCCTCCGATATCGCCTGCTCGTCGATGGCAAGGTGATGCTTGATCCGGTCAACCCGGTCGTCGCCGAAGGGCCCGACGGCCAGCCGGCCAGCGTGATCGCACTGGAACGGGAGTCCGCTCTGGTTCCTGAATCGCCCGGAGGCGACCCCACCCGTCGCCCCCTCTGACCGCCCCTTGATCGTCTCGGCATCCGCCGAGAATCCCGTCCGCCCGGTTTCGGAGAGTGAAGCCATGGAGACCGCCCATGACCCTTTCGACGAACTGACGTCGCTCTATCTGGGCGGCGCCCCGGGGACATCGCCGGTGGCTCCGGTGACGATGCCGGAGTCGATCGCCCGCGAGGAGGACCGGACCACGGACATCGCGGTGAATGACATCGGGGTGACGGTCGCGTTGTGTGGTCATCTGCCGGTGATGGCCGGTCTCTGGGTGACCCAGTACGCCGAGAAGATCGCCGCCGCCCACGGCCCCACCGGGTTGGTCCGGCTCGAGGGAGGACGGTGTCTGCTGGAGATCCTCCGTCCCGATGCGAAGACCACGGACCTTGCGGAGAACCGTCGGCCGGTCGATCTGCTGGAGCACGTCTCCCAGCTCGCCGCCGGCCGCATCCGCCGTTGGATCGTCTGCGTGGATGACCGGGATGCCGCGGCTTCGGTGCGGGCGGGGGCCGAGGAGGTGGTGATTCTCACCGCGGCGGACAAGCCCGCGGTCATCGAGGCCTACCGCCTTGCCAAGAGTGCCGCCGCGAGGGTCGCGGATCCCGATTCGCTTGAACTCGGACTGGTGCTGGTCGGCATGGACGACGACAAGGCGGAGAACCTCTCGGAGCGTCTGGCGCCGGTGACGGCCCGGCATCTGGACCGGGAGCTTCCGGTGCGGGCCACGGTGCGACGCATCGACGTGGTCGAGGGGTCGATTCGCCAGGTGTTCGACGAAGCCTCGCGGGTGCCCGCCGAGGAGGTCGTGGAAGCGATTCTGGAGGCGATCTCGGTCGCCGCATCGGTCCGCAGCGAGGAGGACGAGGATCCATGGAGCTCGGTCGTTCCGCCGGCCTCCGACGGGCCTCGACTGCGGATCGCGACCGACGATGCTCTGGAGGAGATCCGGCAGCCGATTCGTCTGGCTCCGGCTCCGGTCCTCGAGGAGCCGGCCGTGGACGAGCGTGAGATCGTGATGTCCGGACTCGAGGAGGCTCCCGGGGAGGTCGAGGAGTCGATCCCGGTGATGGAGGCCTCGTCCGTCACGTCGGATCCCGATGTCGAGGGCGAAGGCCTTTCGGATCTGCTCGGTCTCCGGGCCGTCGACTGGCATCTTCCCAACGCCGGTGGTGTCGAGTACGCCTGTGACGCGGATGGAAGGCTGCACCTGCTGGCGATGGATGGTGATGTCACCGGCCTGCACGTGGCGGCGGCCTGGATCGGCGGTCAGCAGCGTCAGTTCGCGGCGGCGAGCGGGCTCGATGCCGAGTCGGTCGGCGACCCCTGCCTTCATGTCATCACCGAGCATCCCCCTCGAGTGGCCGATCTTCATCGAACCGGACTCCACCTTCATCTTCTGACGAAGGTCGGTCCGGGCGCGGTCCTGGTGCCGCTCAATGACGAGTCCAACAGGACCTCCGGCTGACCGGGGGTCGGGGTTTCAGGAACAGAAGCCGCACCCGGAAGCGGATGGTCCGGTCGCCGGCCGCATCCGGCTCGATCGCTTTGCCGCAGGTCTGCAGATGGATGTCGACCGGAGGAGTCCCGATCCGGGCGACCTTGACGATGCGTCTTCAGGGTTCGGATGGCGGCTCCGGATTAGGAATGCTGATGAGGGTGGCTCAGCGACCTTGCCTGAGGGCGGGCAGCTCCTCGAGCCACCGACGCCAGTTCCCGGATCGGAAGCCGGCGATCTCCTCGCTCGACCAGCCTCGGGCCTCGAGGCCATGGGCGAGTCTCGGAAGGTTCTCGAGACGCCGGAGTTCGACGGGGAGGGCTTCGACGCCGAATCCGCCGTCGGCATCGGACCCCAGGGCGACCCGATGGCGACCGATGATGCCGGCGGCGTGTTCGACGTGATCGAGGCAGTCCTCGAGGGTCGCCTCGCGATCACGGGCCAGGAATCGACCGAAGAGGTTGAGCCCGACGATGCCGTCACGATCCGCGATGGCCGAGTACTGCTCGTCGGTCAGGTGCCGTGGATCGTCTCCGATGATGGAGGCCGCATTGGAGTGGGTGGCGCAGACCGGTCCGGTGGTCGCCGTCATGAGATCGTCGAAGGCCTTCCGGGACAGGTGCGAGAGGTCGTGTCCGACACCACGGGCCTCGAGAGCTTCGACGAGGTCACGGCCCTCGGCGGTGAGTCCTCCGGAAACGGCGTTGCCCCCCGCGTGCCTCGAGCCGAGGGCCCAGGAGAGCCCGACCAGTCGGAGGCCGCGATCGACCCACCATTCCAGATCATCTGGCTCGACGATCGGATCGGCGCATTCCATGAGGAGGACCACCGCGGGGACGTCCGAACACGGGTCGAGATCCGAGAGGGTGCGTGCGATGCGGAGGCGTCCGCTCCCCTCCATCGACTCGTACCACGCCATCTGGGTGCGGCCCACTCGTGCCGCGGCGTCTCGATCCCCCTTCGGATAGGAGGCGGGATCGTCCTGCGGCCCGTCCAGCTGGGTGAAGATGGTGCCGAAGGCGATCCCGATGCGTGATTCGCGGAGGGTCGGCCATGAGACCGTTCCGGACGGAGGTGGGGGTCGGTCGAAGTCCCGGCCCGCGACCCCGAGCCAGGCGAGATCGAGGTGGCCGTCGATCCAGGTGTCGTTTCGGTGAAGGGGCTGGTGAGGCATGGTCGCAAGAGGCTATCAGCGGCGTTTCCATTGCAGATTCGCCGCTTGAAATCCACATTTTTTGCCTCGTGAGGTCGGCCTCGATAGCCTATGAGCGATGGCAGGGACGGCCCCAGCATCGGAATCGAACTCCGAACACCCAACCCCGCCGGCCGATTGGGCGGCCGCCGGGCGTTCGCCGGTGAATGCTGCCGTTGCGCCCTCGTCGACCAGGATCCTTTCTGCGGTCCTCGCCGCGGGATGCCTGGCCGTCCTGATCGTGGCCTGGCTGCTGAACCCCTCCAGCGAGGGTCTCGGCACCCATCAGCAGCTCGGCATGCCCGAGTGCGGGTGGATCACCGCGGCCGACATGCCGTGTCCGAGCTGCGGAATGACCACCGCGTTCAGTCACGCGGCTCACGGGGACCTGCTCGGTTCCTTCCTCGCCCAGCCGATGGGCATGCTGCTCGCGGTCGGAGCGGCGGTGACGGTGGTGGTCGGAACCTACACGGCGGTGACCGGTTCGATGCTGGCACCGTTTCTCGGGGGCATGCTCACGACCCGGGTCGCCTGGATCCTCGTGGCCCTTGGATTCCTCGCCTGGATCTGGAAGATCATCGATCATCGAGGCATTCTTTGAACCGGCGGGAGCCGCTCACCATGACGTTGAACCCTTCAATCGACATCATCCGGACCTCGGCCGCCGCGGTCGTCCTGATCGGCGGCATCCCGCTTCTCTCCGGATGCCAGATCTTCGGGGTCGCCGGAGTCATCGGGCAGAACATCGAACGCGAGAAGAAGGTCGAGGTCCTCGCCGAATACGACGGCCTTCGGGAATCCACGGTGGCGGTCCTCGTCGACACCGACATGATGGTCATGTACGAGTATCCGACCGCGGTCGCCAACATCTGCGTGAACCTCAGCCGGCGTCTGGCTCAGAACGTGGAGGGGATCGGCGTGCTCGATCCGACCTACGTGCTCGACTGGCAGTACCAGACGCCGGGCTGGCAGTCGCTTCCCTACGGTGACATGTGCGACGAGCTCGGCGTGGATCGGGTGGTCTGGATCGACCTGTTCGAGTTCCGACTCAACCCTCCGGGCAATCGCTGGCAGTGGGACGGTGCGGCCAGCGCCAATGTCGGCATCGTGGAGATCGACGGCTTCGACTCCGACTCCTTCGCCGAGAGCTACGACGTCACCGCCACCTTCCCGAACATCCCCGAACTCGGCCGGGAGAGCGCCACCGCGAGCTCGATCGAGACCGGTCTGCTGGCCACCTTCGTGCAGGAGGCGGGCTGGCTCTTCTACGACCACATCGAGGACAAGTATCCCGATGACTGATCCACACACCGACACCGTCCCCGCGACCCGGGGTTCCAGGTTCGTCTCGGCCTGCGCGGGATTCCTGCTGGTCCTCGCCGCGGGAATCGCGGGCTGCAACATCGTGGTCCCGGTGGCCTACGTGATCGAGGGTCCCGGCACGATCCCCGCGGAATACGACCTCCGGCAGGCCAGCACCGCGGTCTTCATCGACGACTCGGAGAACAAGTTTCCCCGTACGTCGCTCCGAGGCGTCCTCGGCGTCGAGATCACCCAGCTCCTGATCGACAACAAGGTCATGCCCGCGTCGATGTTCGTGGACGCCCGCGACATGATCGGTCTGGTCCGTGCCATCGAGACCAACGGACGTCGGGCCAGCATCGAACGGATCGGACGCGAGGCGGGCGTCGAGCAGGTGATCTACGTGAAGCTCGAGGGCTTCTCGCTGACCCTGGATGGAGTGACGCCCCGGCCCACCGCGGTCTGCTCGGTGAAGGTGCTCGACCTCGCCGCGGGAACCCGGGTCTTCCCGCTCGATGATTCCAAGGGTCGCGAGACCGTCGGTCAGCTTCGCGAAGTGGACCCCGCTCGATTCGATGCGTTCGCCAAGATGCGGATCATCGAGGACGATCTGGCGGTCCGTCTCGGAAGAAACGTGGCCCAGCTCTTCTACGAGCACGAACGAGTCAATCTCGGCGAGAACCTCGGCATTCGTTGACGTGCAGCATGCCGATCCGCCTGAAGACCGGCTCGTCCGGCCGGAGTCACGCGACATGAGTGGAAGAATGGAGCTGCTCGATCCGGGAGCCCCCGGAGTCGATGATGCGCTTCTGGACGCGTTGATCGCGACCGGGGTGCATCGTCGGGTGGTCGTGATCGGCGACCGTCGCACCGCAGACTCCCTCTCCGCGATGGGTTTCGAGGTCCTCGGTCGCGTGGCGGCGTCGCCCGGAGAATCGGGCATGTCGGCATGGTCGGTCGGAAGACGCGTCCGTCGAGTGCTCTCCGGGATCATCGATGACCATGAGACCGTCGTGGGGACCTGGTCCGAGCACGCTCTCGCCGCGGCGCTGTACGCGGGTCTGCCGGCGGACTCCATCGATCCGGTGGTCGTCGCTGCATCGGGGCCGCCGGTCTCGCCTCCCCTGGCCTCTCGCATCCTCGGGGCCACGCCGCGCAGCGCGGTCGAGGTTCGAGCGGTGGGGCAGGCAGCGGGACCGGCATTGTCGCGCCGAGGCTGGCGACTCGGTCCGGCGATCGATCCTCGAAGCTTCGCCCCCGTGATTCCCCGTCCGGCCCCGTCGGTCGTCGATCGAGGCGACATGGATCTGGTGGTCGGATTGTCGGCCGGCCCTCCCGAGCTCGCCGACGCACGGTTCGCCTGCCAGGCCATGATCTCGCTTGCCGCGGCAGGCTGTGCCGGGGAGATCGTGATCTCCTCCCGGGCAGGGGGCGTGAGGGAGGCCGCGCGGTGGATGGCCTCCGCGGTGGAGGCGTTGCCTGGCAGTCGTCCGCGGCTCCGGATCGACGACCGCATCGATCGTCCGGGGTCGCTGGCCTCCGAACTCGACGTGGTGCTGGTGACCGCCCCCGGTCGTCCGTGGGAGGTCTCCTCCTCTCTCACCCTGAGGAGCTGGCTTGCCGCGGGGGTGCCGGCCATCGCTCCCGACGACCGAACGCTGCGAGGACTCGTGCAGGACGGCGTCGATGCCCGGGTGGTCCCGGCCGGGGATCGCAACGCGGTGGTCCGTGCGATGATCAGGCTTGCGGAGGATCCCGAACTCAGGGTGGAGATGAGCCACGCCGCCGCGTCGCGTCATCTGCGGCGGGTCCGGGGTGGGACGCAACCGGCATCCGATCAGGGAAGCGGCAGCTTCGAAGCGAAGTCCAGGGCCGCCTCGCGATAGAACGACGCGAGCAGCTCCCGGGGAAGCGACATCCCGCGAAGACGCGGTGCCGACATCTCGTCGTGACGGTCGGGTTCGATCATCGCGAGGTCGGGATCCGCGATCGGACTCTCCCCGTCGTGGTCGGTCTCCCAGAGGGTTCGCAGCGCCCAGTACCGGCTGGCGTAGAGATCGAAGGCCTCCTCCCGACTGCCCGCCTTCCGATTCATCTCGTTGTCGTCCTCGGGTCTTCCCGACTCCAGATGTTCGTCGAGGGTGACGATGTCGGAACCGAAGAGGATCCGCCCTCGCCACTTCCCGAGAAAGGCAAGGACTCGCTGCGGGTCGTGTCGCGAGATCTCCCGGACGATCCACTTGGTCGCACTGGCGTCGAGACTGAGCAGGGGGTGCCGCTCCAGCAGCCCGTCGAGGAAGTCCAGATCCTCCGGCCACCCTCCCATGTGAGCCACCATGAAGGGGACCTGGTAGTCGCGAAGCACCGCTTCGAGCGGCTCGTACTGTTCGGCCTTGGTTCCGTAGATGGAGGCGTCCGCGTACCGGGTGCGGAACCAGGTGTCGGGATCGGCGATGTGGACCATGATGCCCATCCCCAGTTCGACCGCCAGCTCCATGCCGGCCCGTCGGACCGGCCCGTCGAGGCGGAACATCTCCGGATCACCCGCCTCCCGGCCCACATCGACGATTCTCGGAGCGGACCAGAACTTCGCCAGCCGCGCCCCGGCATCCCGATAGGCCCGGATCCGATCCAGGTAGCCGTCCCCATGAGCGTGACGACGATCCGCGGCCCGGAAGTCCGGGACCGCGATCGGCTCGAGGTGTCCGTCGAGTCGGTCTCGAACCTCGGCCACGATCTCCAGCGAGGTCATCGACCAGACGGATTCGACGCCGTGGATGGCCATCGCCTCGGCGAAGACATCGACCGCATCGGTGCCGTTGATGTGGGTGTGGGCATCGATGATCGGCACCACGGGAGGACCGAGCCGAGCGGCCTCGGCGCGGTAGTCGAGCCCGATTCTGTTGGCGGGGGTGATCGGCGTGCTGGATGACATGCCCGGATGGTAGGGGGTCCGGGCGATCTCGAGCGGGTCCGTTCAGACGGACGCTCGTCGGTTCCGCCTGGTGTCCTTGCCGCCGGCATCCGAGGGGACGTTGTCGGTGCCGGGCCGATCGGTCTTGGCGGACCGCTTCGACGCGGCCTCCTGCTCCATGCCGGCCGGAAGAATCCCCGATTCGAGGATGCGGCCGATGTAGATCTCGAAGTCCGCCTCGATGTCCAGATGTCGAAGGAGCTCGCACATCATCCACGAGGCGCTGCACGCGGGGATGGGTGCGTTGCCGCTGGTGGTCGTCACCAGCTGATGCCCGAGGAACGGATCCTCGTCCTGCAGATCCGTCGGCCGATTGAAGAGGCGGGTCAGGATGCGATCGTTGGTCGCGACCTCGCACAGGCCGAACGTCGCCGCATCCCGGATGAGGGGACTCAGGGCGTGACCCTTGCGGACGGAGACCAGAATGGTCGGTGGTTCATCGGCGCAGTGCTGGACCCGTTCGACCAGCAGGCCGCGTCGGGCGCCGCCGTGCGCCGCGGTGAGCAGATATCGGCCGACAGGCATTCGGCAGGCCACCTCTTGATGAGGGTGCTCATGCATGCCGTTCTGGTCGATCATCCGCATCTTGGTGCTGCCTGGAAAGCCGAGGTCGTCGGTCGGATCCATCCGGGTGGACGAGGTCGGTGGACTCTTGGTGGAAAGATGCGCTCCAATTCGCAGAAATCCATAAGCCTTTGCCAGTTAAAGCCTTGATGGCACTTTTAAAGCTCGGGGAGGGGGTTGTGGGGGGTGACAGGGGGCCAAAATGCCACCAAAGTGGGGGAAAGTGTTGAAGAGTGGGGCGTTGTGGGGTATTGTCCGCCCGGCAGGATGACACTTCCCGGAGCCCGCATGCGTGTTCTTCTTCGGACAGCACCAGCACACGATCGACGCGAAGCAGCGGCTGGCGATCCCAGCGGCGATTCGCGACGTGCTGTCCGAGGAGGTTCACGGCTCGGTGTTCTGGGCCGCTCCCGGTCCGAACGATCAGCTCTGGCTCTGGCCCGAGAAGACCTTCGAACGCTACGCCGCGAATCTCGAGGGATCCCTGCTGCCTCAGCAGGAGTCCATGGACTACGAGCAGATGCTGTTCGCCCAGTCGCAGCGATGTCCGGTGGATGCGGCGGGGAGGGGCAGACTCCCCGAGACGCTGTTGAACAGGTTCGATCTCTCCGGGAGCGTGATCGTGCTCGGGGTCAAGGATCACCTCGAGGTGGTGGACCCCGGCACCTGGGAGCGACTGCAGAGCGGCAAGTGGACGGATCCGCAGATTCTCGAGCGGGCACGGCAGGCTCACCGGGCGCTTCGGGCATCGGATCGAGGTGGCTCGTGAGCCGTTCACCAGTCGACAGGACACGGATCAACGATGGCCACGGATCGGCCATCGGTTCCAACATCGGCACGCGGTCGAGTCGATGCTGGACGAATAGAGGGTTGCGACGCTCAAGGACGAGCGTCGCACCCCGCATTTTCTTCGTCGAAGTCGGCTCTTCGCAGTCGGAGTTCGATGGGGCGCGACCAGGGGGGCATCCTGTTCGCATCAGCCCGGCCAGGGACGGCCAGGTGAGTAGGAGGTCGATCGGCAGGGATGCCGTCGGCATCGGAGGGTCATGACCCTTCGTCGTCCTCGACCCGGTTCGACCGGATCGAGGACATTCGGCCAATGAGCGGGGGCTCAGTGGCTGCTTCGCTTCGTCGCCCGCGTCGTCGAAAGACGACGCGGGCGTTTTCTTGCAAGGGGTGCATGAAGCCACGCGGGACCGACGGCGCGTTCAGCGTCGGGTCGAGGGCGGTCATGGAGTGTCGGGTGGGGCGGTGCCGGACTCAGGCTTCGGACGCGGGACGGATCTGACCGGCGACCGACGGGGTCTCCTCATCGGCCATGATCTGATCGGCGATCTCGCGACGGTGCACGTCGACTTCACGCGGGAACTCGAAGGCGAGCCTCACTCGATCCCCCTTGATGACGGCGACACGCACGACCCCGAGCGGGGACGAGGGATCTCCGATCACGACTTCTTCGCCTTCACGTCGGGTGATGACCAGCATCGCCAGGACCTCCTGCCTGAGATCGTCGTCTCGATCCTCGCGCATCGGCGTCCGGATCATGAGGTCGTTCGGAATCCGCTTCCGTCCGCCGGAAGACCGGTCGGGGGACCTCGACGTCACCATGGAGTGACGATCGGCCGAGATCATTCGGCCGACATGATTGTATCCAACCCCGGGATCCAGGTGAAGTGATTTCCAGATCGAGGCGGCAGGATTCAGTCGACGGCGATGACCTCGGACACCCCGGGGACTCGCTCGCGCAGATTCCGCGCGATCCCCTCCCGAAGGGTGATTTCGCTCGAAGGACACCCGATACAGGCCCCTAGAAAGCGAATACTGACCTTTCCATCGCTATCGACTTCGACCAGTTCGATGTCCCCGCCATCCTGCTGAACGGCGGGACGGATGAGCTCGAGGACGGAGAGAACCTGCTCTCGCAGGGTTCCGGAGGCTTCGGATTCGGAGTGGGAATCACCAGAGCCCTGTGGCGATTCACTGGAGGCGGGGGGGGACATGGGGCTGGCTCCTCGAGCGGTTGAATACGGTACGACCGTTTCCAGACCGTGATCATATAGATTGAACGGGGTCCGGGGGAAGGAGTCCAGTTCCAGAGTTCTCGGGATCGTGGTGACCGTGGGTGCCCGACTCGAGGATGCGACGGCAGGGAGGCCGGCGTGATCACGCTTGATTTGAATCTCACGACTCGGAAGTCGTCGGTCCCATGCGGCCTCCTCGGCCTCGGCATCGTCCTCATGCTCGCCGGATGCGGAGGGCCCACGGTCACCGATCCCTCCCGGATCCTCGCCGATCCCGGGGAGGTGCCGGCCCGTCACCGGGCCGCCGTCGGCATCGCCCAGGGGCAGCTCGGGGACAAGGAGACCGAACGCCTGCTTCGCCGGATGATCGTCTCCCCCGGGTACACCGTGGAGAGCAGGGAGGTGGCATGGGACGCGCTCGTCCGGATGAACCGGGAGTCGCTCGGGCGTCAGCTCGAGGTCGACCTGCCGAGACTCGACAGCCCGATGTGGCGGGCGAGAGTGTGCGAGTTGATCGTCGAGGAGACGTGGATCGAGATGACCCCGACCCTGATCCGGGCCTGGGCTCGACCGAGCCCGGGATTCGACGGGGAGCCCGAGGATCGTCCCGAACGAAAGGCGCTGATCGCGATGTACGGGGAGGAGCAGCTGCCCAGGGTCCTGGTGCAGGTGATGCTCGATGCGGATCCGATCGTCGCGGCGAACCTGAGGGCCAGGTGCTGGGAGCTTCTGATCGCCGAGGGCCGTCGGGACATGGTCGTCGAACTGCTGGGCACGGCACAGGTCGATGAGAAGGACGGCCTCTTCCGCGACCTGCGCACGATCACCTCGCGCACCGGTGTCGTGCCGTCCAATCGCGAGGAGATCCTCTGGGCAAGGGCGCTCTGCAAGCCTGAGAATCGCGAGTATCTCGACGAGATCGTCGCGATCGTCGAATCCCTGCCGACCGATCGCCGCAAGGGGATTCTCGAGATGCGGGACCTCGGAATCCTGGTCGGTGCATCACGCCTGGATCCCGGGCTGCTGGAGCTCGATGCCCCGGAACTGGCATCCCGACTGGCCACGATGGTCGATGCTCCCGGGCGTCGCCTCTACACCGCCGACTTCACCGGGTATCGCGGCAGTCACACCGAACGTCTGAGGGAGGTGCTCGACCGGCTCGACTGGGGCGACCTGCTTGCGATCATGGTGGCGGTCGAGGCCCTGAAGATCCAGCCGATGCTCTCGCATCTCTTCGATCACGCCGAACGCGATCTCATGGACAAGGGCACCGAGTTCGGCGGCATCATCGGGATCGACGATCGGGGCCGGTTCGAGGTGCTGGAGTTCCCCCCGAGGATCCGCAAGGGCGACATCCGATTCGAGGCGCCGCAGGAGATGTTCGATGCGGGCTACTCCGGGCTCTTTCACTTCCATCACCACGCGCAGAAGTACGAGAACCGGGATTACGCGGGCCCTCACCTCGGTGACTTCCAGTACGCGGACGGAACCCGGGCCAACTGCCTCGTGTTCACCTTCATCGACAGCCGCACCCTGAATGCCGACTGGTACCGGCACGGAGGCGTCGTGGTCGATCTCGGGGTGTTCCGGAGACCGGACTGATCCGGTGCAGGTCCTGCTGCTCATCCTGGTGGCGGTGGTGCTGCTTCCATCCGGTCTGCAGACCGGCGGAGAGAGCGTCGCGGTCCCCTTCACCATCGCGGGGACCCTCGCCCTCATCGTGGCGGCGGCGATGCTCTCCATGGCGCTTCGTCGAGGTCTTCACGGCCCGGATCCCCGATCCACGCTGCAGCGGGCGGCAAGGATCCAGCGGGTGTTCCTGTGGATGGCGGTGCTGCTGGTCGTGATCGCGGTTCTGGGATTCGGATGGCACGATGTGATCAGGGGGGCGATCGGCGACCCGCCGCTGCTCGACGAGATGCTGGCCATCGCGCCGGCTCTGATGGTGATCGTGGCGACCTGGTGGGTGTTCCATCCCTTCGAGCGACATGCGCGGGAGTCGATGATCCTCCGTCAGCTCGACGAGGGGATCGCGGTCCAGGCGCCTCCGGGACGAGTCGCGTGGCTGTCCATGCAGATACGGACGCAGATGCTGGTGCTGCTGGTCCCCCTTGCGCTGCTGGCTCTCGTGGGAGAGATCGTCCGCGGACTGCTCGAGGGTCGAGGCGGCGATCCGGTCTGGCTGCCCGCCGCGGTCTCGGGTCTTGCGATCGTGCCGGTGCTGATCCTCGCGCCCTGGCTGGTGGTCCGCATCGTCGGAGCCCGACCGCTTCCCGCCGGCGAGGTTCGATCGACCCTGCAGGGAATGTGTCGGGAGGCGGGGGTGAGGGTTCGAGATCTGCTTCTCTGGCCGACCGGCGGGGCGGTCATCAACGCCGGGGTCACCGGCGTCCTCGCGCCTCTGAGATGGGTCATGCTCACCGACGGCCTGCTCGAGACCCTGCGGCGGGAGCAGGTCATGGCGGTGATGGCTCATGAACTGGCCCATGCCCGTCGGCATCACATGCCGTGGATGGTGGTCTCGGTGATCGCCCTTGCGTGCGGCCTCGCCTTCCTGGTCGATCCCCTGGTGATGGAGATCCGTCACTGGAGGATCGAACTCGGCGGCGCCTCGGAGGCCGTCCGGCGTGATCTCGGAGTGATGGACCTCGCCGCGACCGTCCTCGTGCTGGGAGGCACACTCGTCGGATTCGGCTGGGTCTCCCGTCGATTCGAACGTCAGGCCGATGCCTTCGCGGCATGCACCCTCTCGACCGATTCCGGGGAGCGGCCGCTTCCCGTCGTGACCGCCGAGGGCGTCGAGGCGATGGGATCCGCCCTCATGGAGGTGAGTGCCTCCAACGGCGTCCCCGCCGGACGCTTCAGCTGGCGTCATGGTTCGATCGAATCGCGGGTCCGTCATCTCCGGTCGTTGATCGACATCGGGGTCGGGGAGATTCCGATCGATCGAACCGTGCGGAGGATCAACCTCGCCTCGATCCTGTCGGTCGTGCTGGTCGGTGGATGGTGGGTGTTCCAGCTGATGGGGGAGGCGGGGCCGTGAACATCCCTTTCGTCAAGATGCACGGCCTCGAGAACGACTATCTGTTCATCGATGCCCGTCCGGCTTCATCGTTCGATCCCTTCGCCGCGGCGCCTCGGGCCTGCGATCGTCGACACGGGATCGGTGCGGACGGGATCATCATGCACGGGCCGCCCCGGGATCCGGCGAACCACGCGGTCATGACCGTCGTGAACGCCGACGGATCCGATGGCGGAGTCTGCGGGAACGGACTCCGGTGTCTCGGAATGCTGTTGACCGAGGATCGGGGGGCGGGTGAGCATGAAGTCCGGGTGGAGACCCCGGGCGGCGTGGTGCGCCTTCTGGTGAGTCGCCCGGTCGACGACGCTCCGGTGATGATCGAAGCGGACATGGGATCACCCCGACTGGAACTCGGTTCGATTCCCGCGGTGGTTCCGGGCCGTGATTCCGCCGCCACGATCATCGATCGAACGCTGAGCGATCTCGAGATCGATTCATCGTCGCTCGGTCTGCCTGCGGATGCCCGTCTCTCTCTGGTCTCGATGGGGAACCCGCATCTCCTGATCCGACTGCCGGAGGGCGGATCCCGGTCGATGCTCGACGAGGGTGTCCGCCGCGTCGGTCCGATGCTCGAGAGTCATCCCTGGTTCCCCGAGAGGATCAACGTGCACCTCATGACCATCGATGCTCCGGGACGGATCCGTCTGTCGACCTGGGAGCGGGGAAGTGGTCCGACCCGGGCCTGCGGGACCGGAGCCTGCGCCGGGGCGGTGGCTGCACGATCGTCCGGGGAGGCACCGGAGTGGCAGACGGTCGAACTGCCCGGGGGTGGTCTGGAGATCGGCTGGAACGGTTCTCCGGACGATCCGGTGCGACAGAGGGGGCCCGCGGAGGAGGTCCGTCGGGGCGTGCTCGACCCGGCGACGGGGCTGGAACCGGATCGCGATTCCGGAGATGATGACGATCGATGAGCGATGATCATCACGAGATCGACCCGTTCGAACGACGAATCCTCGCCGAGATCGAGACTCGGGAGCCCGGGTTGCGACGTGACCTGGCCGAGCTGGTCGCGATGCCCACCGGACACAACCACGTGGAGGGTCTCGACCGGATTCGTGACTGGTTCGCCACGCGTCTGGGCGGACTCGGCGCGGAGGTGACGCTGGTGCCCGGTCGTCCTCGACCCGACTGGCTCGCCATCCGCCGGGACCCCGAGGATGCGCCCGATCCCGATGCCTCCGGGAACGCGGTCTCCAGTGAGACGATTCCTCCGATGCTCCTGGCGACCCACCGGGTCGAGGACGGTGCCGAGGCGGTCCGTCCCTACCTCTGCGGTCATCTGGACACCGTGCACGATCCCGCCGGATCGTTCCAGTCGCTGGAGGTGGTGAAGGACGGGATCGCGAGCGGGCCCGGCGCCATGGACATGAAGGGCGGACTGGTCGTCGCCCTCGGAGCCCTGGAGGCGCTCGCCGCCCTCGGTCGGCGGATCGACTGGACGATGGGACTGGTCAGCGACGAGGAGACCGGGACCTACTTCGGGGAGCACGCGCTGATCGATTCGGCCCGAGGTCATGATGTCGGCCTGGTCTTCGAGCCCGCCCTCGCCGATGGATCGCTGGTCGTCGAGCGGATGGGTTCCGGCACGTTCATGATCGAGGCGTTCGGACGGGCCGCCCACGTGGGGCGAGCCTTCCATGAGGGCCGTTCGGCGGTGGTCGCCCTCTCGAGGGCCATCGTCGAGGTGTCCGCCCTCGCCGATCCGGCGAACGGTCGGATCGTCAACATCGGACCGGTTCACGGCGGGGGCGTGACCAACGCGGTGCCGCATCACGCCCGATGCTGGGGGAACGCCCGCTACGCCGATCCGGCGAGTCAGTCGGGTCTGGAGGCGGACATTCATCGCGTCGTCGAGGAGCTCGACCGTCGCCTCGCCGAGGAGATCGACGAGCCGGCGAGGATCCGCGTCCGGACGTCGTTCATCAGACCGGCCAAGCCGAGCACGCCGGAGGTCCTCGCCCTGGCCGACTGCGCCCGACGCGTCAGCGAGGCCCTCGGGCATCCGATGCCCTACGCCTCCACCGGCGGGGCCTGCGACGGCAATCTGCTCCAGGCGGCGGGGGTGCCCACCATCGACACCCTGGGGGTCCGTGGGGGCGGGATGCACCGGCCCGACGAGTACCTGGAACTCGACAGCATCGGGGAACGGACGGCCCTGCTGGCGATTCTGCTCCATCGCCTCGATCGTGACGGTTTCGGGGAACGGAAGGGGTCCGGTCGACCGATACCATGAGGTCCGACCACCCGCCGACGCCCGTCGATCCAGGAGACCCCTCGTGCCCAGTTCCGATCCCGATCCCACCCTCGCCGCCACCTTCCGGAACGCTCCGGAGACGAGGTCCGCGATCGATGCGATCGTGGCCGGTCTGGAGTCGGCGCAGGCGGGGATCGATGGGGCGCGTCCGCCCCGGCCGGGCGGGGTCGAGAGCCTCGCGGGCTGGCTCGAGCGATTCAAGGACTCGCGTGGTCGCCCCCCGCTCTACCCATACGTGGGAAGCGGACTGGGTCGCGGTCCGCTGGTGGAGCTGGTCGACGGTTCGGTCAAGTGGGATCTGATCAACGGCATCGGCGTGCACATGTTCGGTCACTCCGATCCGGGGATGGTGAGGGCCGCCCTCGAGTCCGCGCTGGAAGACGTGGTGATGGAGGGCAACCTCCAGTTCAATTCCGGCAGCATCAGGTTCGGCGAGCTGCTCGTCCAGCAGGCCTCCCGGGGTTCGAACCTGCGGCACGTCTTCCTGACCAACTCGGGGGCGATGGCGAACGAGAACGCGCTCAAGGTCTGCCAGCAGCATGCCGCAGGAGCTCCGAGGGTGATCGCCTTCGAGGACTGCTTCATGGGTCGCACCACCACCATGGCCCAGATCGGCGACTCCGCCGGAGGCCGGGTCGGCATCCCGCTCAACGTCCAGGTCGACTACATGCCGTTCCACGATCCGACCCTCGGGGAGGCGGAGTCGATCGACAGGGCGGTGCGGCACCTTGACCAGCTCGTCGCGAGGTATCCGGGACAGCATTCCTGCTTCATCTTCGAACTGGTCCAGGGCGAGGGCGGCTTCCGGACCGCCCCCCGGGAGTTCTTCGTCCCCCTGATGGAACGCTGTCGCGAGGCGGGGATCCCGGTGTGGGACGACGAGGTGCAGACCTTCGGACGCAACACCGAGATGTTCATGTACGACGTGCTGGATCTCGGCAGCTACGTCGACGTGGTCGCCATCGGGAAGATGAGCCAGGCGTGCGCGATCCTCTTCACGGAGGAGTTCGCTCCGAAGCCGGGCCTCCTGTCTGGGACCTTCATCGGTTCCGCCAGCGCCTTCCATGTCGGGCATGCCGCCCTGTCCCGGCTTCGTGACGGCGGCCACTACGGGCCCGACGGTCGCATCGCACGCCTGCAGGAGGCCTTCCGGGAGCATGCGGGGCGTCTGGTCGAGGCCCACCCGGAGTGGTTCCCTCCCGTGCCGCTGCCATCCGGACGCCACGACGAGGAGTGGTTCGGAGGCACCGGCGGCATGTGCCGGATCACGCCCTTCGGGGGCGACCGTGAACGCATCATGACCTGTCTCAAGCA
The DNA here is from genome assembly GCA_002709295.1 of Phycisphaerae bacterium. Classification (GTDB taxonomy): domain Bacteria; phylum Planctomycetota; class Phycisphaerae; order Phycisphaerales; family SM1A02. Next base: position 57,526 of record PAQL01000042.1, read on the forward strand.
TCTGTTCGACGAGGGGGTGATCGCCTTCCTCTGCGGGCATGGTCCGTACCACATCCGTTTCCTTCCTCCCGTCGGAGTCATGGAGCCCGGGCATTTCGGGCCGGTGTTCGAGATTCTCGAACGGGCGATGGCCCTCACCGGGGACGCCGGCGACTGATCGCGAACCCGCCCCTCGATTCCCTCTCGAAACCCCGGAGTCACGATGTTCATCATCAGGCAGATCCGGATAGAGGACGTGCCTGCCGTACTGAAGCTGGCCCGACTCGTCCACTCCTTCAACCTTCCCGCGGATCGCGACTCGATCGCGACCAAGGTCCAGCGCAGTCGCCGGAGCTTCAGTGGTCGCCTGGAGGATCCGAAGGAACGGCTTCACATGTTCGTGCTGGAGGACGTGGAGACCGGCAACATCATCGGGACCAGCATGATCATCGGCTGCATCTCCTCGCCGGGGAGGCCGCACGTCTACCTGGAGGTCTCGAAGAAGTCGTTCTGGAGCGAGGATCTCCAGCAGGGACAGGCCCACAAGGTGCTCACCCTCGGCACCGACGAGACCGGCCCCAGTGAACTCGCCGGTCTGATTCTCGCTCCGGGCTACCGGGGACATCGTGAACGCCTCGGCGGCTTCCTCTCCAGCATCCGTTTCCACTATCTCGGTCTGCACCGGAGGAGTTTCGACAAGCGGGTGATCGCGGAGGTGATGGGATCGCTCACCCCCGACAGTCGCAACATCCTCTGGGACTACCTCGGCGGACGCTTCATCAATCTCTCCTACCTCGAGGCGGACGTCTTCTGCCAGCACTCGAAGGAGTTCATCACCTCCCTCTTCCCGAAGGAACCGATCTACGCATCGCTGCTGCCTCCGGAGGCCCGCAACCTGATCGGTCGGGTGGGGGACGAGGCTCGTCCCGCCCGGGCGATGCTGGAGCGGCAGGGGTTCGAGTACCACGGCCACATCGATCCCTTCGACGGCGGTCCCTACCTCGAGGCCCGGCTGGACCGCATTCCCCTGGTCAAGGCCACGTCAAGGGTGAGGGTCGTCGGAACCGGGCGGGTCCCCTCCAGCCGCACCGGCATCCTCAGCGTGGAGGGTGGTTCGCTGCCCGACGGGCCGGGCGCCTTCCGGGCGGTTCAGGCGCCGTACGCCGAGGTCGAAGGCGGCATCCAGCTCGCTCGCAGGACGATCCAGGCGCTCGGCATCGAGGTGGGAGACAAGGTCGGTCTCACCCCGATCAGGGTTCCGAGCGACGGGAAGGACAAGGGCCCGAAGAAGGGCGGCGTGAAGGACAAGGCGTCCAGGAAGCAGTCCGGTCGGAAGAGGAGCTCCAAGGGCGGAAAGGGAGCGTGACCGTGACCGAGGGCACCGCTGCAACACCGGCCTCGAACGATCGAGGCCCGGCCGACTTCATCGATGGTCGATGGATGCCGCTGCCGGAGGGCTCGGGGATCCGATCTGCCGATCCGGCTCGTCCCGATCAGGTGGTCTGGTCGGCCGACGGCGTGGAGGCCCACGTCGCGGATGCGGTGGAGGCGGCTCGACGCGCCTTTCCCGGCTGGCGATCGATCGGGCACGAGGCGAGGGTGGAGTCGCTGGAGCGATGGAAGCGGGCGGCCGCCGATCGCGTCGAACGACTGGCCGGACTGATCGTTCGGGAGACCGGAAAGATCGCCAGCGAGGCCCGTGCCGAGGCGGGGCTCGTCGCGACGAAGGTCGACATCACCCTCGGGCCGCATTCCAGCGGCCGGGTCGCGGGTTACGACGTCGCGGCTGGGGAGACCAGGATCGGACGATGCAGTTTCCGGCCCCATGGCGTGATGGCGGTGCTGGGTCCCTTCAACTTCCCCGCCCACCTTCCCAACGGGCACATCGTGCCGGCCCTGCTGGCCGGGAACACCATCGTCTTCAAGCCGAGCGATCGCACCCCCGCGGTCGGACAGCTGCTCGCCGAGATCGCCGAGGCCGCGGAGCTGCCTCCCGGCGTCTTCAATCTCGTCCAGGGTGGGGCGGACCCCGCCTCCCGGCTGGTCGCCGATCCCGGCGTGGACGGGATCCTCTTCACCGGGAGCTGGCCGGTCGGCCGCCGGATCCTCGAGGCCAATCTCGACTCCCCGGGACGGATCGTGGCCCTCGAGCTCGGGGGGTCGAATCCATCGGTGATCATGCCCGACGCCGATCTTCGACAGGCGGTCGTCGAGTGTGCTCGAGCCGCCTTTGCGACCACCGGACAACGCTGCACCTGCACGCGACGCATCGTGCTGCATGCGGACATCGCGGACGCGTTCATCGAGGTCTTCTGCAAGGTGGCCAGCACCATCGTGGTGGGACCGGGGGATTCCACCGGTCCGGTGTTCATGGGGCCCCTCATCAGCGCCGACGCGGTCGATTCCGTGCTCGCCTTCCAGGACGACCTTCACGAACGAGGCGGCCGGGTGCTGGTGCAGTCGACCCGCATCGACGGCGAGGGGCATTTCGTCACCCCGGGCGTCGTGCTGGTGGATCGCTTCCGGGCCGAGGATGATCGCGAGTGCTTCGGTCCCCTCGTGCAGATCGCGATCGCCTCGGATCTCGACGATGCGATCGATCAGGCCAACGCGACGCGATACGGTCTCGCGGCCTCGATCTTCACGCGTGACGACGCGATCTGGAACCGGTTCCTGGCCGAGTGCCGGGCCGGGTGCGTGAACCGGAACTGCGGCACCGCGGGGGCCAGCGGCACGCTGCCCTTCGGGGGACTGGGTCTCAGCGGGAACCATCGACCGGCGGGAGCCTTCAGCATCGACTACTGCGCCCACCCCGTGGCGAGCATGATCGAATCGGGTGACGAGGTTGCGGTGCCCCCCGGGATGCTGGTCGAGGATCGGTGGTTGACCTCCTGAAATCCAGGTATCAGGCCTGAAACGGACATAAACGACCGTTGCATGCACTGAGTGCATATGCTATCCTGTCTCAGGATGGCCTGTTCCGGACGCCTCGTTCCGGAATTCATTCCTAGTCAGGAGCTCAATCATGCTTCCCATCGGATCTGGCATTGGTGTCCTGCTTTCCCTCTCGATCGGGCTTCTCCCTGTGGTGGCCGTCGCCGATGAGGTGATCGACGTGCCCCGGTTCGAAGGTGCCGTGCAGGTGAGTTCCGGCAGCATCCCCAACTGCTGTTCGAGCCACTCGTTGAGCTCCGTCAACGCGATCCAGCTCTCCATGAAGGGCTGTACCACCATGGGTGGCTACTGCATGGGATCGCGGAACAACGCCTACGTGACCTTCGATCTCTCCTGGATCCCCGAAGGAGCCACCATCGAGTCGGTGCGGCTGATCGGCAGCAGGAACGTGCCCCGTTCCGCCG
>PAQL01000043.1 GCA_002709295.1 Phycisphaerae bacterium
CTGATCTGCGGACGGCTGCCCTTCGAGCCGGACGAGCTCCGGGCCCGGGGGTACTCGGAGATCCAGCGGATCATCTGCGAGGAGGATCCGCCGCGGCCGTTTCAGAGATTCACATCGGTGTCGAAGCAGGCGGATCACGACACTCTGCGCATCGCAAGAGCACGTGGCACCACGGTCGACGCCTTGTCCGCCTCGCTCAAGCGGGAGCTGGAGTGGATACCACTCAAGGCGCTTCGAAAGGACCCTGAGGAGCGGTACGCCTCCGCCGAGGCTCTGGGTCTCGACGTTCGTCGTTACCTCGACGGCGAGGCTCTCGAAGCCGGTCCCGAGACCACCGCATACCGCCTGAAGAAGTTCCTGAAGCGACACAAGGCTCCGGTGATCGCAGCGACGGTGGTGGTCATGGCTCTGGTCGGTGGGGTGATCGCGTCGACGGTGTTCGCGATCGAAGCGAACGAGCAGGCGATCATCGCACGAAAACAGACTCTGATCGCCGAACAGCAGGCTCGTCTGGCCGAACAACAGAGGATCCTGACCGAGGAGAAGGCCGTAGAACTGCAGACCATCGTGGATTTCCAGGCCAACCAGCTCTCCTCCATCGATGTCGAAGGGGTGGGAGATTCATTGCGAAACGCATTGATTCTCGATCTGAAGGTCGACCCCGACATCGTCTCCGATGCGGATTTCACCGGGATGTCGCTCGGCATCCTCGACAAGCACATCTTCAACCCGACCTTGAGATCCATCGACGCCGACCTCGATGATCAGCCCCTGGTCCAGGCCCAGCTCCTGCAGATGCTGGCTGCCAACTACATGGAACTCGGTCTGATCGAAGAGGCGAACGGACCTCTGACTCGGGCAATGATGCTTCGGACGTCCGAACTGGGGAGGGAGGATCCTGCGACGCTCGATTCCGCCACCAGAATGGGCATCCTCTGTCTGTACCAGGGAAAGTACGACCAGGCGAAGCCGTACTTCATGGAGACGCTCGAGGCGAGACGTCGGATTCTCGGAGAAGAGCACCCCGACACCCTCGAATCGATCCACTTCATGGGCTTCGTTCTTCGAAAGCAGGGTGATTTCGAAGGTGCACGATCAAGATTCCAGACGGCACTCGATGGAAGACGCCGGATCCTCGGTTCCGACCACTTCGACACTCTGGACACCATCAACATGATGGGAGTCCTCCTGTGGGAGAACGGAAGGGTGGACGAGGCGGAGCCGTACTTCTTCGAAGCCCTCGACACCCGACGTCGGACCCTTGGTGATGAGCACCCTTCGACGCTCGAATCGATCAACAACATGGGTGCCTTGCTGAGAAAGCAGGGTCGATACCGGGAGGCACTGCCCTATTTCTCCGACGCGCTCTCCGCCCGGCGAAGGGCTCTTGGTGCCGAGCACCCGATGACGGTCCTTTCGATGAAGAACATGGGAAACATTCTCCAGAGCCTCGGTCGATATGAAGAGGCGACTCCGTACTTCGAAGATGCGCTTGAAACCCATCAGAAGACGCTTGGCGAAAACCACCCAATGACGCTCTCGACCATGAACGCCATGGCGGGACAGTCGGTGAATCTCGGAAGGCTTGAAGACGCCCGGGGGTACTACATGAAGGCCGTGCTCGGCAGGCGCCGAGCGCTCGGGGACGAACACCGGAACACCCTTGCGTCGATCCTGGCCCTGGGGAATCTCCTGATCGACATGGAGGAGTTCGACGAGGCGGAGATCCATCTCACCGAAGTCATGAATGCAAGTCGTCGCACGTACGGCATGGGGAACAGCATGACCTTGATGGCGGTCGAAAGCCTTGCGAACCTCCATCAGAAACGTCACGAGATCGATCCCGACGGTGGCCACGACGCCAGGGCAGGGGAGTATCGCCGACTTCTCAGGCGGTCGAATGAATGATCGCGTCGTCCCGGCACCGGAAGACCTTTCGCCCCGTTAGGATCCGGTCATGACCGACCATCATCCATCCGAGTTCGCTCGCCCCGGACATCCCGGGGATCTGACGCCCTATCTCAAGCACCTGCTGGAGGGCGGCACGCTTCCCGAGGATGCCGCTCGTTCGGCGTTCGAGGCGATCATGACCGGTTCCGCCCACCACGCGGAGATGGGGGCGTTGCTCGCTCTGCTCGCGACCCGGGTGCCGACCGTCGATGAGCTGGTGGGGGCTGCAGGGGTGATGCGGGACAAGGTCGACCGGCTCGAGACCGATGTGCCGGCCGAGGAACTCCTGGACACCGCCGGGACCGGTGGGGCGCCGAAGGTCTTCAACGTCTCGACCGCGGCCGCGATCGTCGCGGCTTCGGCCGGAGTGAAGGTCGCCAAGCACGGCAACCGCTCTCGGACCGGACGAGGTTCGGCGGAGGTTCTGGAAGCCCTCGGCGTCGACGTCGATGCCGGTCGCGAGGTCCAGCTCCGCTGCCTCGAGGAGACCGGGGTCGCCTTCTGCTTCGCGATCCATCACCATCCCGCGGCCAGGCACGCGATGCCGGTGCGCAAGGCGCTGGGATTCCCCACCATCTTCAACCTGCTCGGCCCGCTCACCAATCCCGCCGGTGCCGGTCGCCAGATCATGGGCGTCTACGCCGACCGGTTCGTGCGGCCCGTGGCCGACGCCCATGCCCGGCTTGGTGCGGTCCGTGCCCTCGTGTTCCACGCCGCCGACGGACTCGACGAGTTCTCGATCGCGGCCCCGACCCACGTCGCGGATGTCCGGGACGGATCGGTCGAGGAATACCAGGTGGATCCTCGAGAGCTGGGCCTCCGCGCCGCGACCTTCGAGGAACTCCAGGTGCGGGATCTCGATCACGCGGCGACGCTGGTCCGCTCGATCCTCGATGGATCCGAGCAGGGTTCTCCCCGGGACATGACGCTCTTGAACGCCGCCGCCGCTCTGGTCGCGGCGGGGCGAGCCGATGACTTCGAGTCCGGAGTCGGCATGGCCGCCCAGGCGATCGATTCCGGAGCCACCGCAGCCACGCTGGCGGCGCTGGTCGAGGCGTCGAATCGCGCCGATTGAGCCGGTCGACCGGACTTCGCGGGGCGTGAAATTCCGCCCCCGGACCGGGAATCATGGATGCATCACCGATCATGAACCGCTGATCCCCGCGGTGGCCCTGGACAGCGATGTCCGATGGTGATGCGTGAATGATGAACCATATCGGTGGCAGCGTCTTCGAGGACGATTCGGGATCCTGATCGGTTCCGCGGCTCTCTTCGGGGGCTGGTGCGCCTCCTGGCTTGCGGAACTCGGATTCGGGGATGGCGACGGGGTGCATCATTCCGCGTTGTTCGCGATGGCTTCGATCGTGATCGCTTCGGTACCGATCGTGATGGCTGCATGCCGCATCCTCCGATCCGGACACCGTCCCGGAAGAGCGGAAGCGATTCTGATCGCCACGGGCATGGTTTTCCTCTTTGCGGCACGAGCCGGAGCAGCCGATGTCGAGGAGCGACGCCTTTCGATGGTTCTCGACGTCGCGCCGGATCTGAATCCGATCATCGAGGTCTCCGGGGTTCTCATCCGGATCGAGGAGACCACCCCATCCACTATCGCCGGAGATGGTGACTCATGGACGCCATCTCGCGGGGTTCTTGCAGTGACCGGCGGAGATGTTCCAACCTGGATCGACGCTCGGATGTCGGTTCGATTCGATCGACCGGGCGGTCAGGAGATCGTGGGCGGCGAACTGAGGCTCCGAGGAAGACTCCATCCCCACGGTCCGGAGACGAATCCCGGTATCACCAGTCGATACCGCGGTTCAGGTCGAGTGCCGGCGACCCTCGTGGTGCCGCACCCGGGTCTCATCGAAGTGATGCAGGCACCGGACGCTGATGCCGACCATGTGATCTCGGAGATTCGAAGCGCCTGGAGATCCTCGATCGGACGTCTGGAACGCCGGATGACCGCGAGGGACCCTGCCCTGGCTTCCGGGGTGCTGACGGCACTCCTCACCGGCGACCGTCGAGATCTCACCACTGATTTCCGCATGGCGGCGATGCGGTCGGGTCTGGCACATCTGCTGGCGATCAGTGGATTGCATCTGGGGGTGATCGGGATGATCGTGGGGACATGTTCATTCTCGCTCGTCGGGCGAACGAGCCGTCTGATCGGATTCCTTCCGATCATCGCCGTCTTCATCTTCGGGATGGTCGTGGTCCCCGGACCGGGCGTTCAGCGAGCGGTGCTCATGGCCGTGGGGTTCGGAGTCCTTCAGATTGCGGGCCGACGAGTTCGTGGCCGACCGTTGATGTTTCTGGCCCTCGCTCTGATGTGCTGGTGGGAACCTCTCTGGCCACGATCCGTGGGGTTCCAGCTCACCGCCATCGCGACCATGGCGATCGTCTGCTCCCTCTCGGCTTCACGGCAACGTTGGTTCGGGACCTTGAACCGCACCGGTTCAAGTCGTCTCTCGATCTTCCGTGATCGCATCGGCATGGCGGCGAGTGCCGGCATCGTGGCCTGGACATCGACCATGCCGATCCTCCTTGCCAATTTCGGAGCGGCAAGCCTGGTCTCCGTGCCCGCAACCATGATCGCGGGGTCGATGCTGGGCCCTGTTCTCGGGATCGGATCGGTCCTGGGGGTCATCGAGTCCCTCGCGCCGGGTTTTCTCGGTGACGATGCGTTGCAGATGATCGACATTCCCTTGTCGAGCTTCTGTCGATTCCTAACTGGCGTGAGTTCGATCTCATCTCCGGCATCGTTCACCACGTCCTCGGCCGGTTTGCTGCTTTCGGTTCCGATGGCCGCGGTCTTGAGCATCGTCCCTTCATGCCCGCGACCCCTGGCCAGATGGTCCTGCCTGCTCATCGTCCTGGTCACGGGTGCCTTCTGTTTCGGGACCCGAAACACCATGGCGGATCCCGGGGTGCGAATGATCGATGTCGGCAACGGTTCAACGATCGTGGTTCGCACGGATCGCAAGGCGATGCTCTATGACGCGGGAAGCAGTTCGGTCACGGAGTCCGGATCCCGGATCACCATCCCGGCTCTTCGGAGAATCGGCATCAGGGAACTCGAAGCGATCGTGATATCGCATGCCAATGCGGATCATTTCGATGCGGTGTCGGAGATCATCGACGTCATGCCGGTCGGCAGACTGATCACGACCGAATCGGTCGTCGCCGAGGCGAGATCCGGTCGACGCCAGCGACTGTCCGATCTTCTGAGCAAGGTTCACGCCCGTCGGATTCCGATCGACACGGTCTCGCGTGGAGATCGCTTCGCAATCGGCCGGATCGAATGTCGAGTGCTTCACCCGATGTCCGGAGAGCTGAATCGAACCACGAACGACGCATCCCTGGTGCTTGCGGTGGATGTGTCCGGACGCCATGACGATCGGAAGATCGACCTTCTCCTCACCGGTGACATCCAGGATGAGGGCATCGCCAGAGTGATGAATCGGGAGCGCGGTCTCGGAGTTTCGGTGCTGGAGCTGCCGCATCACGGGAGCTGGCGGCCGATCACCGCGGAGATGATCCGGAACCTGGATCCCGAGGTGGTGATCCAGTCGACCGGGCCGCGCCGCTGGCGACACGATCGATTCGGTGAAGCCTGTGAAGGACGACGACGACTCGTCACCGCCCGAGACGGTTCGTTCGTCGTGGATCTGCCGGTGGACTGATCATCCCGGTCCGCAGCTGGTGGGATTCAGAAGAAACGAAGTCCGGCTTCGTGGCCCTGTCCCGTGGCGGCATGACGCGACCAGACGACCATGCAGGCTCGATCGAGCCGGCGACCCTCGGGGAGGACGGAGACCAGCACGCCGGTCATGCCCTCGAGAAGGGGGGTCGTGGAGTGGATCCGCATCCCCGTCCCGCTCAGGTCGAGACTGCGATAGCGCACGGTCTGATTCGGCTGGAAGTGCCAGGCCACGACCACCTCGGCCTGCACGTCGGTGCGATCCGACCCGCGGCGTTCATCGGTGCCCGAACCGGCAGCGTCCTTGTCCCTCTTCCCGATCATGGTGTCATTCAGCATGGCCTGATGAGATCGGTTCCGGGATGCCGTGAATGAGGTGAACTCCCCGAGAAGCTCACGGGATCCGGTGAGTTGTGTGGCTGGGGACGGATGGTGGAGCGCTCTCCGCGGCGGCCAGGGCGATAACCGCTCTCCAGAGGCTCGAAAGGGGGGGTGTTCGCCTCGTTCAAGTCCGGAATCACCACCCCAACACCGCAGGTCCGTCGGCCTGATGACCGATACAGAGGAAACCATGTCCAACGCAGCCTCCAACCCACCCTCCAACCAGGATCATGACCCTCGCCCCTTGGGTTCCACGACGGACGACCATCTGGATTCTGAGACGAACGATCTGGTCCAGTCTGTCCTCGCGGACGCTCGGGAACTCCTCGACACCCTCGAGGACCGGACATCGCCCGCCGAACCGGAAGCCGCAGGGACCTCGCCTTCTTCGGACACGGAGGCCTTCGACCTGACGGCCGTGGTGCCGCCGGCTCCGCTCGCCCCGGACGAACAGGTGCCGGACCACGGACCCGACGGACCGGCGGTGGATCTCTTCGCCAGAGGGCCGGATTCCCCGGACACCGCCGTGCCCCTCGCCAATCCCAGTCTGGGCTTCCGGAAGGACGAGCCGACGACGACGGGCGTGGACGGCGATGAATCCTCGGGGAACGAGATCGTGGACGAGGCCGCGATGCGGCTCGAGCGACTGCTCGCCGATCGGCTGGCCGAGGAATACGGATCCGTCGCCGACAAGGCGGATGACATGACAGCGGACACGACCGATGGCAACGAGGTCGGCATCAGCTCGACCCGGGTGATCCCGGCCTCGGATCCGGATCCGGTGGGGATGAGCACCATGCCGGAGGAGGACGACACCGTCGAAGCGGTTCGGATGGAGACCATGGACGGTGGAGTCGAAGAGACCGCCCCGGCCGGAATGGTTCGAGTGGACGAGCCCGATGAGGCATCACCCGATGGAGAGGCTTCGGATCAGGGTGAGGCGACGAGCGTGTCGGTACCGGAGCCCATCCCCGCGGATCAGGACGTCGAGGCGCCGAGCGATGATCGGCATGATCATGGAGAGAACGAGTCGATGGATGATGCCGGTTTCGAGCCCGAGATGATCATGGAAGACGCGCCTCGGTCTCGACTGGTCGCGATAGCCACCCTGCCGTATCGCGTTCTTCCTCCATCAACGCACGCATTCGTGACCCCGCTGGCATTGTCGCTGGCGCTCTGGGTCCCGGTGGCCTGGACGTTCGCGATTCTGGGCCCGAACCCGGCCGCCGGTGACGCCGACGTGCTGCAGCCCGGATTCGGAGGTGGAGCGGCGGCGATGGAGAGATCGTCCGATCCGGACGATCCCGCTGCGACTTCGCCCGTCGATCCTCACTGATCGACCGACGACTCCATCCGGGACCGATGGTTCCGGACGACGGTGAATCTGACGGCGTGTGGGGGTCGACCGGGTTCGACGACCCGGAGTTCGTGCACCCCCGGCTCGATCTCGATCTCGCCTCGTTCGACCGGTCTTCCGTCGAGGAGCAGGCGACAATCGTCACCGCCCCGCACCTTCGTCGTGAGCATGCAGATCTCCGCAGCGGCCGGCAGGACGGCACCGTCCTCGGGATGGATGATCGCCGGGGTCCGCGGTGGTCCGGCCCGACCCATGGCGACGGCGGGATCGACCTTCCATGCGGACCAGGGTCGCGATGATCGTGGAGTCGCGAGCGTCGGATGCCCGAGCAGGTCCTCGAGGATCGGGAGGGCGGCGTCGGCGCCGAGAAACGCCGGATCCGATGCGCCGTCGAATCGACCGACCCAGACCACCGCGGTGAATCGACGATTCCAACCTGCGGCGAGGGCGTCACGAAGTCCGCTGCTGGTCCCGGTCTTGGCCGCGATGAAGGGAAGGGCTTTCGAGACGTCCGTCTCCGGCCCCGCCAGACACCATTCGATGGCGGCACAGGTGGTCTCATCGAAGACACGTGTGCCCGGTGATCCCACGTCTGTGCCGCGAATCAGGACGAGGTCCCGGTGGACGCCTCCCCGGGCAAGGGTCGCGTACGCCTCCGCGAGTTCGATCGGTCGGACCTCGACGCCACCCACCGCGATCGAGAGTCCCGCCCGTTCGGCGGATCCGATGGGAAGATCGATGCCGCATCGCCTCAGTGTCGCGGTCACCGAAGCCGCCCCGAGATCCCCGGCCAGCCGGATCGCGGGGAGGTTTCGAGAGCTGCGAAGAGCCTCCGCGGCGGGCATCGGTCCGAGCGTCCTGCGGTCGATGTTGCGTGGTCGCCAACCATCGAGATCGATGGCCGAATCGTCGACGATGGAATCCGGTGCGAGACGCCGTCGCTGGAACGCTTCGGCGTAGAGAAACGGTTTCAGGGCGGAACCGGGCGACCGAAGAGCGGTCGCCCCGTTGATCGCGCCGTCATGGGGATCGCCGGGGTCGCTCGATCCCACCAGAGCGAGGATCTCCGAGGTCCCGTGGTCGACCAGCACCAGCGAGATGTCCGCGTCGACGGGCATCCGCTCCGAATGACGATCGACGATCGACTCGGCGATGGTCTGGAGTTCCCGGTTCACCGTGGTCTCGATGACCCGGCCGCGGCCTTCGGCATCGATCGCCATCCATCCGACATGCCGGCGATTGACCCCGTCGGGAAGCCGACGCACCACGACCGGTTCCATCGCCGCTCGATCACGGGTCTCCGCATCGATCAGTCCGTGTTCGTGCATCCGGTTCAGCACCACGCGCCGTCGTTCCATGGCGGCACCGGGATGCCGATCGGGTCGGAAACGTTCGGGTGCGTTGGGGATGCCCACCAGCAGGGCGGCTTCCGCGACCGAGCAGTCCCGTGCGGACTTGCCGAGCCAGGACCGGCTCGCCGCCTCGATGCCCACGATGTTCCCTCCGAACGGTGCGAGGTTCAACCAGGCCTCGAGGATCTGCTCCTTGGAGTGGGCGAACTCGATCTGGAGGGAACGGAACCCTTCGGCCGCCTTGCCGCTGAAGGTCCTCGGATGTCCGAGCTTCAGGCCTGCGACCTGCATGGTGATGGTGCTGGCTCCCCGGACCACCCGCCCCGCGGCGAGATTGTCCAGGGTTGCGCCCACCACGGCGCCGGGGTCGATGCCGATGTGGTCGTGGAAGGCGTGATCCTCGACCGCGACCACCGCTTCGGGAATGATCCTGCCGACCTGGTCGATCCCCACCGGAAGCCGGCGCTGGTCGTCGGCGGCCACCACCGAGACGAGGGTGGAACCCCGGTCGTCGAGCACCATGCCTCCGCCGGGTCCCGGATGAAGGATGTCTTCGGGAAGCGGAAAGGCGATCCAGGCGATGGTGAGCCCGGTGATCAGGATCGACACCGTCCAGGCGGAGGCCATGAACACGTGTCCGACCCATCGTCGCCATCGACCGGGGCCCGAACGACGGTTGGTTCCGGATTCACTCATGGCAGTTCGATCTCCACGGTGCCCGAGGGGCTTCTGGAATGCACGGCGTCCTGGTACATCGCCTCGGCCCGCGTGCCGGGAACGGTCCAGGTGCCGGGGACGACCGCCCGCATCGCGAATCGGAGGATCCTGGGTTCCGGGGTGGCGGTGCCGAACACCAGGAGCCGGTCGTCGCGGAACTCCGCATGGTCGACCTTGTTCATCGCCGAATCGGTGGCGTCGGCGGTGATCAGGGTGGGAAGCTCGAATTCCATGCCTCCGGGCAGGACCTCCACGATCGCGATGTTGGGAATGCTGCGGTCGAGTTCGGAACGCCACTGGAGTTCGACCACCACGACGTCACCGGCCTCGACCGGGGTTCCCGGTCGGATCGGATCTCCTCCCGCGTCGAGCCAGGTGCGTTCGACTCGAAGGCCGTGGTGTTCCGCCGGTTCGGTGTCGGTGCGTGGATGACCCGATCGTGTGATCACCACGTGGATCGGGAGGTCTCCGGTCGCGGTGATCGAGTCCCGGTTCGAGGGTGAATCCCCCGGTACGAGGCATCGAGTGATGCCTTCCGGGCCCGCGTGGACGATGCGTTCGCCCGCGATCTCGACCACGCCGGAAGCATGGCCCGGGCCATCCTCCGTGGACAGGTAATGACGACCGAAGGCCGCCATCGCTTCGACCGCCGCGGCATTCTCGTAGGTCGTGCGCCAGCCGTGATCCGATCGCAGGTCCATGAGTGCGGCGTGGAGAGCAGGAATCGTCTCGGACGTGGGATGGTGCTCGATGGCGGTGGCCAGGGCGATCGCCAGCTGCGTGCCATCGGACGTGAAGGATCCCTGTTGTCGAGGCGAACCCGGTGGCGGTGGGGCGAAGGTCGCGATGATCTCCCGGGCATCGTCGATCGCCCCCACCACGGCATGAGCGCGGGCCAGGTGCGCACGGTCGTCCAGGCCCAGGGCCTTCAGATCGAGTCGGAGTCGCTGCATGATCGCCGGGTCGGGGCGTCCGGCGGCCGCCATGACCCGACAGGCCATCGCCGACTCGGTGGGGGACAGATTCTGCTCGCGGTTCATCGTCTCGACCGCATCTCGAAGGCTCTCGAGGAATTCGCCGGGCATGGGCACCTCGAGAGCCTCGGCCCGGTCGGCGAGGAGCGCGGTCCGGAGGGTCAGCCACCGGTCGCCATGGCCTCCGGACCAGTACGGCAGCAGACCGTTGCGGAGCTGACGCCGCCAGAGCATGGACAGGCCTTCGGCGGCGAGTCCTCGCACCGCCTCGGCTCGTCGATCGCCGGCGATGGCGGGGGAATCGAGGGCGGCCAGAAGCCCCTGGACCGTGCTTCCGATCTGTTCACAGCATCCGTAGGGATAGCGGACGAGATCATCGACGATCGGAGCCAGATCGATGTCCGGAGTCGCCGCGATGCCGACCGTGAGGCGCTCCTCGAACAGATCGACCGTCGCTTCGGATTCGATCCCGACCGTGTCCCCGCCTCGAACCAGGAATCGCCGGGTCTCGGAACTCCTCGAGGTGGGGGGTCGGACCGCGATCGACCATTCGATGCGACCACCGATGCCCGGATCACGATCGCGATCGAGTGCTCGGATCACGATCGGATGGGCGCCGATCTCCTCGGCCTCGATGCCGAGATCGATCACCGTCTCGGCGCCGCCCTGCAGTTCGATCGAGGCGGGAAGCTCCTCCACTCTCAGGCCGTCCCCGGTTTCCACCACCAGATCGATCGTCCTCGCCATCCGGGTGTTGTTCCGGATCGTCAGGGACGGCCTCATCAGATCGCCAGGTGCCGCACTTCGGGGGAGTGCCACCGCCACGGCGATCGGCGCGGTCACCGAGATCTTCCGTTCGACCGACCCGTAGCGATCCTCGTCGACGACCACCGCCATCACCCGCATCGCGCCGTCGATCTCCGGCATCACCAGGTCGATGTCGAGGCGTCCGTGTTCGTCCAGGGTCTCGAAGCCTCGCCAGATGACCTTCGTCTCGGGCAGACGCACCGGCACCGGTTCCCGTCTGGAACGGGCGGTATCGCCGCCGATGCGATCGAGGTGCATCGGCCGGGCGACGTCCTCCAGAAGATCGGAGAGCGTGGAGGCCGCGGAGACGACCTGACGACGCTCGCGGAGGAAGTCCCGAACCGGATCCGGTGCCTTGAAGCCGGTGGCCAGCAGGGCACCCTCCTCGACCGCCCAGAGACGGGCCATGGCTCCCGGCCGAGCCCCGGGAACCGAGAGCGAGACCCGGACGGTGTCTCCGGGCCGGGCACCGTCGGAGACGAGGAGGTCGGGCTCGAGTTCGTGAGGGGTCCGGTCGATCGGAAGGCGGACCGATCCGCGGGCGAGCACCGCCTGCCAGGTCTCCCGTCCCGGGTCGACCGGGCGGATGAGGGTCGTGGTGACGAAGCAGGTGCTGCGCGCGGTCGAGGGCACCGGCAGATCGAGCCGCACCCCGTCGCCGTCGATCTCGACGACCCTGGTCTCGTGGATGCGGTCGGTCTCCACCGTGACCAGGGCCGTGCCTTCGAAGGGGGCTCGAAGCAGCACCGAGACCTCCTCGCCGGGCCGCACCGTCGTCTGGTCGGGGATGATCTCGACTCGGTCGGGGCGTTTCATGGCCGTCCGGCCTCGCGATCGCCAGTGGCTCACGTGCAGATCGATGCTCGTGGTGGCCGTGATCGCGTCCGTGTCGCTGGTGGTGGTGATCCGGTACTCGCCTTCGGGCAGGGCGGGGATGCGGTATCCCCTGCTGCCGTCGGATCGGACTCCGATCGATTCGATGCCCTCGATGCCGACCGGATCGGCCTGCTCCCGGGTCCGCCACTCCCAACGGCCATGTTCATCGATCCGATACCAGGTCCGGGTGATCCGTTCGATGTTCAAGGACACCTCCGCCCCGCGGTCGACCTCGCCGTCGACGATGTCGACCACGTCGATCTCGACCGGCGAGCCGGGTTCATGCACCCGGCCTTCGGGAAGGTGAAGACCGCGATGCCGGTGCATGGTGTCCAGGATGCCGCGGCGCGTGGCGCTGGTGGTCCGGCCCCCGGTTTCGGAGACCGATCCGGTGGCGACCACCCTCCAGGTGCCGGCCGAGTCGGGGGCCTCGATGGGGAACGTCGCAACCCCCGCCTCGTCGAGCACCGTCTTCGCCGTCCGAGTCACCGTCTCCGACGTCGGTGGTCGTTCGAAGACGAAGTCCGGATGCTCGTCCGAGGTGTACCGGGTGGGGTGGAAACGGGTTCGCGTCTTCGCGACGAGGCCGACGGCGGGGGCGCCATGAAGGTGCTTCGCCGACACCGAAAGGCCGACCTCCGGAGCATCGGTGATCAGCTCGGCGGCGACCTCGAGTCTCACCGGGAGGAAGGGCATGATCGGACATTCGATCCGGCCGATGCGCCGGTCGGCTCCGGGAATCCGACACTCCAGCATCCAGTGACCGGTGGGATCCGAGGCATCGGTCTCGAGGTCGAGGGAGAACGTCCCCTGATCGTCCTCGGTCACGACCTCGAGGATGTTCGCCACACGTTCATCGGGTCGGATCCACCGCAGGGAGAGTGGCGTGCCCATCGGAATCTCGCCACGATCGGTGCGGAGAATTCCCGAGACATGCACCGTCTCACCGGGTCGGTGGACGCCACGATCGGCGTGGAAGGAGACTTCGAGCGGTCCGGACCACTCCGCACCGGCCAGACTGCGGTCGTCGAGCCGACCGGTGTCCGCGGTTCGGACGAAGACCACCTGGTCGCCGAGCTTCGCACTCACCACCCGGCAGGGGTCCTCTCCGAGGGCAAGTCGGGTGAGACCGTCGCGATCCGTGCTGCTCGATCCGATCGGGGTGATGTTCGGAGCCCATGCGGTGACGGTGGCGCCCTCCACCGGGACCCCGTCGGAGATCGACGTCACCCAGGCGAGGATCTCCTCGTCGGTGCGCTGGATCTCGATCGCGAGATCGCTGACCAGCAGCAGGGACTGATGTCGATTCCAGTAGTCGTCTTCGGACCGCACCGCGATCCGATAGAGGCCGGGTCGACGGTCGATGCGGCTGCCCACATCCAGCAGCGAGGTCGTGATCCGGTCGGGATCCGATTCCAGCGGCACGGATCCCTCGAAGACGGTCTCGCCGACGCGGGGGAGGGTGCGTCTGCCGACCACCTCGGCCAGCACCATCGGAAGGTGCTCGTCGACCAGTCGGTGGATCCCGAGATGCATGCTCGAGTTCCCGAAGTGGCGGATCGGGATCTCCAGCGAACCGCCGGGCATCATCTGACCGCTGGTGCTCGCCACGTGCAGGGTCGGTTCCGGCGGTGCGATCGTGACGCGGTGCACCAGGGGTTCCGCGAGCACCGATCGATCCTCGGCCAGCAGCGGGGGATCGACCCGGACCTCGTAGCTCCTTCGGTGTTCGAACCGGGCGTTGATCATCAGCCACTGCTCCTGGATCCGGACCGAGAGCGGGCCCGGATCCGGGGTGATCGTCACCTTCGGCATCCGCTGGGACGTCTCGAGGGTGCGGTCGAACCGGATGCTGATCCGTCGATCCCGCCAGGTGCTGGTCCCCAGGTCGGTGAGGGTTCCGGCGATGTCGAACGATCTCCGAACCCGTTCATCGAGTCCGAGCAGGCCGTCCCGGGCGGTCAGGTCTTCGTCGATCTCGATATCCACCCCGACCCCGGGTTCGACCGGCACCGTGCACCGGATGGTCTCGGGAGTCTCGGCCGTCCTCCAGACGGGTGCGGCCTCACGACCATCGACGGTGATCCTCGTCGCTGCCGCGACATCGTCCGGTCGGACACCCTGGTCGAAGCTGATCTCCAGGGTGGCGCTGGTCGCCAGGCCCTCCGGTGTCGACGTCACCTCCGCGAGCCGGACGTCCTCGAGTCGAAGGGGTCGGTAGCGGAGGTCGGGCAGGGTGCTCCGATCGAACTCGAATCGGTGGAAGAGGGGATGGGTGGAGGCGAGCCCCACCCGGTAGATCCGACCGGCGGGAGGGGGGGCGTCGGGTCGGAAGGCGACGACGTCCCGGTCCTCGACGTCCCAGGTGCCGGCGATGGGGGGATCGATCCGGAATGGCGACCGGTCGAAGCTGTGTCCGACCTGATCGTCGTCGAAGATCGATCGGTCGAAGACCATGCCGAGCCGTCCGGTCCGTTCGAAGTCGATGGCGGTGGTGCTTCGATCGACCTGCACCAGCCCGGGGTCGGCCCGATGCACGAGGCTGGAACCGACCCAGACCCCGAGGTTCGCGACGGTGAAGGCGAGGAGTCCGATCCAGAGTCGGGTGGAGGAGGTGCGGTCTTCGATCGACATGCGGCGGGTCCTTCCGTCGGCGGTGGCGTTCCGTGGCCTGGGCACGGGGATCGATCCTCCCCCCGGAGGGGAGGCGGCAATCGGTTCTGACTGGTGTCGAGCGTCGACGACCTCCGGTCGTCGGCCCCTTCAGGAGTGCGCAGGAGATCGCGGGTTCGCGCAGCGAATATCCGGCGAAATCAGGCTGGTTCGACCGCGGAGCCGTGCGGTGCCTAGATCCAGGTCCCGGTGGTGGTCTTCTCGCTCTCTTCCGCGTCGCCGGTGTTCACCAGGCCGGCGGGCTCGACCAGCATCACCGAGCACTCCTCCTCGGCCATCGGTCGGTGCTCGACGCCCCGGGGCACGACCAGCATCTGGCCCTCGTGGACCTCGACCGACCGGTCCCGGAACTCCATGGTGAACGAGCCCTTCAGCACGAGGAACATCTCGTCCTCGTCGGGGTGGCGGTGCCAGTCGAAGGCCCCGATGAACTTCGCGAGCTTCACCTCCTGGCCGTTGAGGGCCGCGACGATCCGCGGCGACCAGTGATCCGTGAAGAGAGCGAGTTTGTCCGAGAGATCGATGACGTCCATGACGCGAGGGTACCGCCGACGGAGCTCAGGGACAGTCGGGTTCGCCGCAGGCGCCCCAGAGCGAGAGGAGGAGACCGAGGTCTCCCGCCCGGACGTCGCCGCTGCCGTCGAGGTCGATCTCGGGACGCTCGCCTCCGTCGGTCCCCCAGGCCGCCAGCAGGAGACCGAGGTCCTCGGCGTCGACCAGCCCGTCGTGGTTGAAGTCACCCGGGCAGAGGCAGCAGTCCGGAACGCCGTTGTCGTCGTCGTCGGCGAGCGTGCCATCGAGGATCTGCCCGAGGTCGACGATGCCGTCGCCGTTGCAGTCGGCGGACCACTCGATGATCCAGCCGAGATTCTCCACCACATCGCCGCAGCTGTCCGTGTTGTCGTGCCATCCTGCGAATGCACCCGTATGCGCACTGGCATAGATCACCACATGATTCTCGTCGACCCCGTCGTTCGGCTGGTTGTTGTATGGGGACCAGGCCGTGTAGCTCCAGGGTTCACCGGTGATCCAGTTCCAGCCCGAATCCGGAGATGGGGCATCGTCGTCCTGGAAGGCCCCGAGGCGACCGACGGAGTAGTACCCGTTGTAGGGGGGAATCAGGGCATCGACGAAGGCGTTCTCCCCGTCGGAGTGGATGGTGGCGAGCGAGGCCCCGAGCTCGTTGGCCCGGCGTTCGGAATCCTCGATGCACTCTCGAGGGAGGAAGACGAACTGGTACCAGTGGCCATTGCCCCCGTTCTTCACTCGCCACTGGACCGCATCCTGAGCATGGGTGACCGATGCGGGCAGGGCGATCGCAGCCGCCGCGGCCGCGAAGGTCAGAGTGAGCGGGACGGCGGCGGTGTGCATCCGGGGCATGATTCGTAACTCCATGGGTGTGCCATCGATGTCCCCGGAACTCGATGTCGTCGATCCACGATCTTACAGACCCACCCCGCGAACTCCCAGAGGAATCCGCGGGGGCGGGGATCGGCGATGGATGATGGACGGGTTGCTCAGGGGCAGGGGCCCCAGTTGGCGACGAGGATGCCGAGATCGGCGGCGCTCACCTGTCCGTCGCCGTCGAGGTCCTCGGGGCATCCCTCGCAGTCGCCCCATGCGGCGAGAAGCCGACCAAGGTCGGGCGATCGGACCACGCCATTGTCATCGAAGTCGCCGGGACACCCTTGTTCTCCTCCGATGGTGCCACTGAGATCCACGAACCATTCGACGTCGAATCCGATGTCGGCGAAGCGATAGAAGTCGTTCAGGCCACAGGGATCGGATCGGATCCAGGTGGTTCCGCTCAGGACATCAACCGAGGTTCCACCGGCGAATGCCGCGAATCCGTCACTGCTGGCGTTCATGAACAGTTCCACGAGAATCGCGGCTCCGGATCCGAGATCGATGTCCAGACCGCCGTCCAGGACGACGGTGTCCATGGTGCCTGCCGTGGGTCCGTAGCATCCGTAGGGGATGGTGGCCAGAAGTTCGAGTTGATCGAAGATGATCTGGCCGCTCGGGATGCCTTCCGCCATCCGGTAGACATTCACGTCACCCTCCACGTAGGAGCCCGTGTTGTAGACACCGAATGTGATGCAGTCCAGTGTGAATGCATCACCAAGTTCTTCAGCGGTGTAGACCCTCCCGAACCCGTTTTCAACGGTGATGCCGCCGGCGGCACAGGCGACGCCATTGTCCTGGAGGATCGCTCCCTTGATCGTCTGGCTGACAGTGTCGGGTCCGGGATCATCGCAGGACTGGGGCGGGATCTTCGGCTCGGGTTCCTCCCAGGAAGTGGTCACGGTGCCCGTGCCCGTGATGCCCCCGTAGCCAGAGACGCTGAGGAGGTACTGCTTGCCGGCTTCCATCGTGTGAACGAGGGTCGAAGTGAATTCGGTGCACCCTTCGCCATCGTCGTTGCAGGCGACCTCGGCACCTTCAAGATCGGAGCCCAGGAGCGGCGTTCCGACCGTTCCCATGTCGTAGAGCGTCAGGGCGGTGTCGTAGTCGGCCGCATCGCAGGTGGATGCAGTCAGGTTCATGTCGGAACCCTCGGTGTTCTCGATCAGGTACCACACATCGGCGGCCCCTTCGCTGGCACAACCGATGGTCGGACCGTCGTGGTTGGCGCCCAGGGTCGAGAAGGCGTAGGAACCGCCGTTGTCGACCACGATCGGATCCGTGGCACAGTCGTTGGTGTAGGCCGGCACGTCGCAGCTGTACTGGAAGATGCCGCAGGCACTGACTGCCGTATCGACGCAGGAACTGTCCCAGACGCTTTTGCAGCAGAACGGATCGAATTCACAGACCACAGCGCAACACGTGATGTCGTCGCATCCCGGTTCCGGATGGGATTCGCCACACGAACCGGTGGCACCGTCGCATCCCGCGGGAATCTCCGCACCAAGCACGAAGTAGAAGTCGGCTGTGTTCACTTCGGAGTGACGAAGACCGGTTTCGTCGTTCCAGGTCGCTGACATGCCGGTCCCGACGATGCCGCTCGCATCCACCGCGTAGGTGAAGGGATTCAGTGGCGTTTCGACCTCGGTGAGGGCCTGACGATTCGAGCACGTGCCCTCGGCGTCCGCTCCGGTGTTGTCACCGGAGAAGGGCGACCCGGCGATGTACCACTGGGTGGTGCCGGCTTCGCTCATACGGATGTTGAACGCCACCTCGGAAGCCCATCCGGTGAAGCTCGACCCGGCGTTCCAGCACACGTCGACATCGACGTTGGACCACCCGAGGTTGCTGAAGTATCGACCGGGATCACCGGTCTTGACGTCCTGGACGTTGTCGGGGACCTCGCCGGCGAAGACGTCGATGAAGAAGACGTCGATGTCGCTCCAGCCGACGTCGAACCGGTTCTTGTCGCCGGCCATCGAAGGCCCCCCGAGCAGGGCGGTCAGACCGAGGCTGGTGGTGATGGTCGGCAGAAAGGCGGCGGTGTGCATCCGGGGCATGATTCGGAACTCCATGGGTGTGCCATCGATGTCCCCGGAAGCTCGATTTCGTCGATCCACGAGTCTACAGACCACCCCCGCGAACTCCCAGAGGAATCCGCGGGGGCGTGGATCGGCCTATGACGTACATGCCTTTTCAGGGGCAGTCGGGTTCGTCGCACGCGCCCCAGAGGGAGAGCAGGAGACCGAGGTCGCCGGCCCGGACGTCGCCGTCGCCGTCGAGGTCGGCCGCGGGCACCTCGCCACCGTCGGTGCCCCACACCGACACCATCAGCCCGAGGTCCTTGGCATCGACGAGTCCGTCTCCGTCGAAGTCGCCCGGGCACTGGCAGCAGTCGAGGGTGCCGTCGTCGTCGAGATCCAGCGTGGGATCGACGATGATCTCGCGCCAGTCCGCGATGCCGTCGCCATTGCAGTCGACGTCGCCCATGCGGATCCGCTCGCCGGCGGGGAACTCCGCCTGGCCGACGCCGTTGGCGCCCCAGAGCGTGATCGTGCCGTCGGGTCGAACGGCGCCGGCGAAATCGCCCGCTGCGACCAGGTGGATGAATTCGCCCGGGGCACCGGTGGGGGTGCTCGCCTGTCCCTGGCTGTTGCTTCCCCAGTGGCTGATGACGCCGCTCGATCGAAGCCCGACGCCGAAGTAGCTGCCGCACGCCATCGCGGTGAAGTCGTTCCCGCCGGGGGTGTCGAGGCGACCGAAGCCGCTGAAGCCGAAGGCGTGGAGCGTCCCCTTGGGCGAGAGCACGCACGACCAGCTCTCGCTCGCATCGAACTGGACCGGTGGTTGGGCGAAACCGGGCACGTTCCACTGACCGTTGAAGTTGCAGCCTCGGCCGATCACGTGACCATCGGAGGCGCGGCGGTACAGCCAGTGGGCGTTCCCCCCGTTGATCTCCGAGATCTCGACGCCCGAGGGGAAGTCGAGGCTCGTGGTGCCCGCACCGCACCAGTAGTCGTCCCCCCAGCCCGTCACGGATCCATCGGCGCGGAGCGCCAGCGTCCCGCGCGACAGGGCTTCGATGGCCACGACGCCGTCGAGACCGCCGGGAACGTTCGTCTGTCCGTAGCTGTTCGCACCCCAGGCCACCATGGTCCCGTCGGCCTGGAGGGCGAGGGCATGGCCGCCGAATCCCGCCGCGACCGCGACGGGGTCGATGATCTCGGGAACGTCCGCGACATGGTCCGATCCCCAGGTGATCACTCGCCCGTCGACCGTGATGGCGATTCCGAAGCTGCCACCAAGTGCGATCTTCGGATCCACGAGATCGATGTCGGACTGGCCCTGGGACACACAGGGGGAACCCTCGTCGCAGCAATCCGGCACGCCGTTTCCGTCGTCGTCCCGAAAGGAGCCGTCGAGGATCTGGCCGTAGTCGACGATGCCGTCGCCGTTGCAGTCGGCGGACCATTCGATGAGATAGGATCGCGAAGCGTTACCGGGAAAATCATTCCAGCATGGATTCCCGAACGTCCAGATTTGAAGCAATGGCCCGTCACCAGTTGGTTCTGACCCGCACCAGAGGGTGTAAGACCATGTTTCGCCCGTGACCCAACCCCACGTGCCGTCGATCTTCCAACCTCCCAGCATCGGACCGGCACCAGGTCCGGACTGTGATGGAATCGTGGGGACCACGGTGGACCAGACGAAATCACTCTCGCTGGAACTCGTGAGGGTCGTTAGGTGACCACCCAGTGATTCACAGATGTCTTTGGCGAGGTACCACCGGTCATTCCCCTCCGGGTCCTCCTCTGGGGTGTATTGACGAGCGGCATACCAGTGCCCGTTGCCTCCGTCCTCAACCCGCCACTGGACGGCGTCCTCGGCGTGGGCGACGAGCGTGGGCAGGGTGAGCGCGGCCGTCGCAGCGGCGAGGGTCAGGGTTCGGGTGACGGCAGTGGGGACTTGCATCTGGGGCATGGGCACAGGACTCCTTCGTGCGTGCGATGGGGCCCCGGAAGCTCGATTTCGTCGGGCCGCAGTGTAATGACCGCCCCCGCGAACTCCCAGGGGAATCCGCGGGGGCGGGGATGGGTGGGGGATGGCGGGCGAGATCAGGGAGCGCAGGGCGCCCAGTTGCCGATCAGCAGACCCAGGTCGGCCGCGGCGATGAACCCGTCGCCGTTGAGGTCCCCGACCGGGGGATCGGTCAATCCCCAGAGGGCGATGAGCAGACCGAGGTCACCGGAATCGATGCAGCCGTCGAGGTTGAGATCGCCTCGAGCCA